>CALMZV010000025.1 GCA_937870755.1 uncultured Methylocystaceae bacterium | reverse complement strand
CTACGACTCCAATGCATTGAATAGCATCATCTTATCGCTGCCATTCGCCGAAGCCCATGTGGCGTTCGAAGACCTGGAGATAGATAAGCTTCCTCGCCTCGGCGAAACCCTGCGCCTCCGGGATCACCTCCAGGGCGCCTTTTTCGACGTGGTCCGCCTCCCGGACGTGGACCTCCACATGTTCACGGTGCCGATCCTCATCCGACAGGCCTTCTTGGAACGCCTGGAAGGATGGCGGGAGTGGCGCACATTGGCGGCCTTTCTCTCCGGCGATTTTCTGCAACCCGCCGTAGTATTCAAGAACACGCCCATTCCGATCAAAACAGGGCCGTTCGAAACGGAGACCTATTATCTCGCTGATGTGCGGATCCTGTTCTGTCGGCAGGAGCCGTTTACCTGGTCGGCAACCTGACCTCTGTTCCCTGTTCGGCCCGCGCCGGAGGCGTGCGCCGAACCGCCCGGAGGGCGAATGCTGACGTTCCCCGTCCCGACGCCTCCTCGTAGCCGCCGCGCACAGGCCCGGTCACCCAGAGGGCCGAAGCATAGCGGAGGAGCGCGTCCGCGCTTGACCGGGGCGAGCACGGTGGCAGGCTTATCGGTAGTCTTCGGGATGGGTGCTCGCATTGAGGGTGCGCGGAAAGGCTGCGTAAATAGGGCGGTTCAATCGCATTTAAGGGGAGCCACATGGCTGTCGACCGTCGCGCTTTGGCCTACGCCCAGTATCATTGCCCCATATTCGTGAGCCGCTACATCGCGGCAGCCCGTGCAGGGCGAAGCGACGTTATTCCGCAGGCGATCAGGGAGGCCGTCGAGGCCTACGTTGACGGGCGCAGACCGTCGACAGCGGTGGATGTCAACGCCTGGGTGGAATCCGCCCTCTATGAGTTCCGGGTTCGGAACGGGCGCGATGCCGATCTTCCGCCCGAATTCGGGTCGGTCGGCAAAGCCGCCATGCAAGGCGCCGTAAAGGGCGCGGCGGTCGGCCTCGGGATCGCAAGCACCCTGTTCCGCCTGTTCCGGTGAGGAACGCCATGACCGACGCTCTGCGCGAACCGCTCCAGGAGTGTGAAGCGGCGGCGGCCGTCGCGGCCGCCCGCGTTGACCGCCTCCTCGGCGAGATCTTCGAGGACGGGAACCGCGCGCGTCGGATCACCCGGACCATGCTCAAGACCCACGGTCTGGAGACCACTCTGGAGATCCTGACGAACACCGACAGCCTGCGCCGCGCTTGGCTGTTTGGTGCGACTCGGGATTCTTTCCTGCTGCTGCACAAGCGACGGGACATCAGCCGCCCCCTGGAAGAGCTGCCCCAGGCCCTCCGGGATCACCAGGCGCTGGTCGAGCGCATGGCCGATCTCCGGCAGGCGCGCCGGACGCTTCTCGAACAGTCCGATATGGAACGCCTTCTGGCCCGGACGGCCCGGCGCCGCCGCACCGATCGGGACCGCGCACGGGAATGACCATGGGGCAGGCAGGGCGATTGACGCCTGACAACTCCCAGGCGGTAATGGCGGAATGGATGTCCTGATCGGCTTTTTGCGCCTGGTGGCCTGGTTGGTGGTGACCGCCGCGACGGTCACCTTCCGCCTAACGAGTGCTGTGGGCGATCTCGCAGCCCGTGCCTTCCGGGGTGCCTCGACCACCTTCGGCAGCGCCCGGTGGGCAACCCTGGCGGAACTGCTCCGGAGCGGCGTCCTCGGTGGGAACGGCCTGATCGTCGGCAAGGCTTGGGGCCGCTTCCTGCGGTTCAATCAGGACGGCTACGCCATCCTGTTCGCGCCGACGCGCTCCGGAAAAGGCGTCGGCGTGGTGATCCCGAACCTGCTCGCCTACCAGGGATCCATCATCTGCACGGACCCCAAGGGCGAGAACTCGGCGATCACCGCGAGGCACCGCGCCACCCTCGGCCCGGTGTTCGCCCTGAATGCGATCCACCCGGAGCTTTCCGACACCTTCAACCCGCTCGACATGGTGCGTACCGGCACCTTCCACGAGGCGGACGATGCGCTCGAGCTGGCGAAGCTCCTCGTGATCCCGGATTCTTCCGAGGGGCACTGGGACAACCGGGCGACCCAGCTTCTCCAGGCCCTCATCATCTACGTCTGCCTGCGCTACGCCGACGTTCCGGAGCTGCGGAACCTGGCGAAGGTGCGAAGCCTGGTGGCGCTCGGCTGGAACGGCCTGGAGCCCGTGATCGAGGAGGCGACCGAGCTGGGCTCGGTCACCCTCCGCGACACCATGGGCAGCTTCCAGGGCGTCGCGGACACCCCGGAAGCGAAGTCGGTCCTTTCCAACGCCGAGAAGGCCATGGCGCTGTGGGCGGCCGACCGCCCGGCGGGGTTCATCAGCCGGGAGAGTGGATTCCGGTTCGAGGATTTCAACCGGAGCACCATGACCTGCTTCGTCCTGGTCGACGAAGAAAAGCTCCCGATCTACGCGGGGTTCCTCCGCGTGATGATGGGGTGCGCCCTCATGGCGATGACGCGCGGCAAGGGCGAGGCGCCGCCGAAGGTGCCGACGCTGCTCCTCCTGGACGAAGCGGCCGCCATGGGCCGGATCGAGCCCCTGGAGACGGGCGTCGGCTACCTGGCCTCCTACGCCCGCCTGCTCCTGGTGTTCCAGGATCTCGACCAGATCAACCGGACCTATCCCAAGGCCAGGTCGATGATCGCAAATGCGGGCTGCAAGATCGCGTTCGGCGTGAACGACGTGGAGACGGCCCGGATGCTCTCCGACACCCTGGGGCCGCGCACCGCAGCCAGCCATTCGGCGGGGCAATCGCGGAAGAGTCTCGACCCATCCGAGTACCAGTGGAACCAGGGCACCAGCGAAGCCGGGCGCGCGCTCCTCGATCTCTCCGAGATCCTGCGGCTACCGAGGAAGCGCGCCATCGTCCTGTTCAACGGCGCCGTACGGTTCCCGGTGCTGGGGACGAAGGTCCAGTATTACCGGGAGCGCGCCTGGCGCGGCCTGTGGGACCCGTGGCGGTCTTCGGCCAAGGTCATTCCCTTGCCGGTGGAACCAACCGATCAGGAGGCGGCGTAGCGCCGCCTCCGGGTTCCGGGTTTCAATATTCACTCGGCAGCAGGAGCGTGCTGTCCGTGAAATAGACCTTCACCAACCCCAGCGGGAAGTCGGTGAACGGGATCAGCTTCTCCCAAACGGTGCGGCCGTCGCCGTCCTCGCAGGTGAGGTGGGCGCTCTGATCGGCCGCCACCGTGAGTGTCCAGAGTTGGAACGCTTCGGCGGCCACGGCCTGCTCCGCCTTCTGGGCAAAAGCGATTTCATCGATCAGCCAGTAGGCCCCGGCCTTCTCGGCAAGGAATCGGATCCCGTCCGTGTAAATTACCGTTCTGACCAGGCTGTGCCGGTGCCATGTTTCGCTGCCTGTAAAGTGCAGAAGGTCGTTTTCTGTGAGTTGCGCGGTCATGGCGTCATCCTCTCTCGTTGTTGGACTAAGGTGTTGATTTCCGCGGAGAACTGACCCGGGCGGCGCGGATTTTTCCATTGAGAA
>CALMZV010000024.1 GCA_937870755.1 uncultured Methylocystaceae bacterium | reverse complement strand
CGGCTCCGGCTAGTCCAACCAAGGCAGCGGGCGGCTTAACGCCGCCCGCCATCCTCATCGCAAAGGAGGGGCGGGAGCCGTGAAGGATTCTTTTCTCACAATCCCCGAAGTGGCCAACCGCCTGCACGTCTCGAGGCGCTGGTTGCAGGGCTTCCTTTCCGGCCGCCCCTATGGCCGGATGGCAGGTCGCAAGCGCCTGTTCACCGAAGCCGACGTGCAGGCCATCTACCAGGAGTTGCCGCAATGCCGCTCAAACTCATCGCGCCGCGTGAAGGCCGATCGAAAAACTGGCGTGTCAGGGGAACCTATCTCGGCGTCTACCTGGATCGCTCGACGGAAACAGCAGATCGCCGAGTCGCGGCGCGACTGCTCGCAGGATGGCGAGAGCAGATCGAGCGTGGTGAGATTTCCGGCCGGGCAGAACTGACATTCGACCAAGCGGCGGTTTCCTACATGCAGGCAGGTGGCGATATACGGTTTGCCAAGAAGATCACCGATTACGTCGGCACCAAGAAAGCCGCCGTCGAAATCGGGCAGGCATACGTCGATCAGATGGCCGCCGACCTGTACCCGAGCGCGTCGCTCGCCACCCGGAACCGGCAGGTCTACACGCCTGTCAAGGCAATCCTTGCGCATGCGAAGATCCCGAACCAGATCGACCGGCCGGCAGGGGGAGACGGCGCAGAGCGGCATATCTGGCTCGAGCCAGCCGAGTTCGACCGCCTGCACCGGGCCGCGCAGAATATCGACGCCGAACTGGCGCTGCTGCTGCTGGTCATCTTCTACACCGGCCTGCGCCTGTCAGAAGCCCTGTCGATCGACCGCAAGAAGATCGAAGTCGACCGCGAGACGGCGTTCGTCGGCAAGACCAAGAACGGCCAGCCGCGCCCGGTCTATCTTCCGCCCGTGCTGGTCGCCGCGCTGTCAGCCGAGCTCGCCAAGGTCGCCGCGGGGCCGCTGTTCGCCACCCTGCCCGCGCTGCGCCAGACGGGCGGCTCGCGCTTCTACAAGCCGGTCTATGACGCCTACGCGGCTGCCGGCGTCGACCCCCAAGGGGCGCCCTTCCACATCGGGCGGCATTCGTTCGGCCGGAACATGACACGGGCCGGGGCCGATCTGGTCGCGACCAATATCTGGCGGTCGAACGCGGCCAAGCGCTATGAGCACTACGACCCGAGCGAGGAAGCGCGGAAGGCGGCCTTGATACCAGGAGCGAAAAGATGAGTTCCGCCCCGTGCGCCAGCCGTGGAGCCAAAATGAACCCACAGGTTTCTCTAGGCGCGCGTGGCGATTTACCATCCCTTCACACGGGAGGGGTCACAGGTTCAATCCCTGTCGCGCCCACCATCCAAGCCATTGAAATCATTGCGAAGCGGGAAATCCCGCTTCGGCCAACCGCGCGTGTCAGCGCAGCCCAAAGCATGAACACCGCACGTCGAAACGTGCGCCAGACGTGGAGTCGATGGAGCGGTGTTCGCCGGGCGTTCCTGTGGATAGCGGGGGAGCCGGCATAGGACGCCGTGCCTATTTGACGAACCAGCCCTTCACCCAGGTTCCGTAGCCCGCGAGCGCGGCCGCGCCGAACATGATGACAGTGAGAACGACCCCGCCGACCTTCGTCGCCGCCCATCGGAAGATGGTTCGAACGCCGCGCACGAATTCCATGTCCTTGCGGATTTCTGCCCGGTCCTTGTAATCGTCCGCGGCGAGCCCGAGCATTTCGAAACGCTCATCCATATCGGCGCGGACGCCGGCCCTGAGCTTGTCAGACCAGTCCGGCATCGCGCGCGCAAGCGCTTCCTCGACGATCTGGCGCATTTCCGCCCGTTCCTCTGGCGGCAGGATCGGACCGCTCATCAGACCATCCCACGGCAAACGCGGGCCTCGCCGTCAAACCGGAAAAGGCGCCGGACGGTTGCCACCACTTCCGCGTCGGCGGCCAGGCGGTCGACCAGCGCGGCGGCGCGATCGAGTTCGGATGGGCGCAGGATGACAGGGCAGACCTTGGCGATCTGGGCCCTGATTTCGGCCCTGCGGTCGGCGGCAGCGCTCGCGCTGGCCTTAACCGCTGCGACCGGCGGCGCGGTCTGCGTCTGCCCGCTCACGCAGCCGGCGAGCGAGATCGCCAGCATCGTCGGAAGGAAAATCGAGCGCAGCGCGTTCATCGGCGATTTCCGCTATTGTCTGTTGGGTTTCGTTGGCCGCCTCTGCGGCGGCGGCGCGCTCATGGGCCGCGCCGGAATCGACGCGCGCGGCGGCCGTCTCGCGCGCGGTCAGCCAGTCCCGGACCGCCTGGCCGAAGAAATCGGCCAGGAACCCGAGAAAGGCGGACAGAAGCGTGGCGGTCACGGCGAGGGCGTCGGCGCGAGATCGAGCGTGGCGGCGCTCGCGGAGGCGGGAATCGCGCCCTCGGCCGACAGGCGCGCGACGATCTTCGGCCCGAGGTCGCCGATCCATTTCAGCAGCCACGGCGCGCCATTATCGACGGCGTATTGGGCCGAACTGCGAATGACTTCATTGGCGACGTGGATTTCCAGCGTCCTGCCCTTGGCGGCGCCAGCGACCGCGCCGAGCGCGTAATCCACCGAGCGTTTCAGAAGCTGTTCGGTCAGCAACGTTTTCACGATAGCCGGCGCGAACGAAAGCGCGCGCGCGAGGATGGCGGCGATGACCGCGCCGACGACGCCGGCCGCGCCCGCGATCCAGTCGCCCCACGGAATCGACAGGCGGGTCGGATCATCGGCCGCGAACGCGACGGCGACGGGCAGCAGCGTGGCCGCCAGAATG
The DNA here is from genome assembly GCA_937870755.1 of uncultured Methylocystaceae bacterium. Lineage (GTDB taxonomy): Bacteria > Pseudomonadota > Alphaproteobacteria > Rhizobiales > Beijerinckiaceae > JAJXWB01. Next base: position 3,264 of record CALMZV010000024.1, on the reverse strand, counting down.
GCGGAGAACATGACGCGAATGATATGCATTTGGATTGCCTTTCAGGGTCTCCGGGAATCCGCCCGGCGCGGAATGAGACGACGCAGGCGCGCGCCGATCTGCGCGAAACCATCGATGATCGTCGCCACGACGAAAAACAGCGCGGCGCAGATGAGCGCGGCGAGCGCTGCTACCCCGACCGCGAGGCCGAACAGGATCAGCGCGGCGAGATCGCGGGCCATGTGCGCCTCGAAAAAGTTTGATCGGGTTTTGATTGGCAACCGTCAGTTGCAGTCCATCGGCGCGGCGATGCACTTGGCGACGCCCCGGACGGCGGGCGCACAGCCGGTCAAGCCGAGCGCGAGCGCCGCTGCGAGTATGCCGCGACACACAATGCGCGTTGTGTGTGCCGAAACGAGTTTCACCACAGGCAATTCTCCTTGCCGTAGGTCGCGCGATCGGCCGCGCAACTGGCGGACAGAACGCCGCGCGCGACCGTCGCGCAGCCGGTCAGCAGGAACGCCGCGACGGCGGACGCGGCGCAGATGAGCGCGAGAGTGGCGATGGCGCGTGTCATGGCCGATACCCCGTCCGCTGCATCCGGTTCGCTTCGATCTGGCAGGCCCGGCCGCGCGCGGACCCGCCGCGCCCGAACGTCGCCCACGTTTTCAGGCGTCGCCAGAAACCCATGCGCCGCACGGCCATCGCATCGTCGCGGTCGGTCGGTCGCATGTTCGAGGTTTCATGCAGCCATGTCAGCGCGCGGCCCGGTCCCATGTTCACGGCGATATCGAACGCCATCAGGTCGACGCCATAGGGCAGCGTATCGCCGCCGACCGCATCCCAATACCACTTGCGATAAATCGCAGCGGCTTCGTCGCGTTTCAGATTGCGGACTTCGGAAACCGTGACGGGCCGCCCGCGCCAGCGCGCGAGCGTGGCGCGCGTGATTCCCAGATTGGTCGCCCCGCCGGGATCGCGCGGATGGTTCACGAATCCTCCCTCATACTGGAGCGTGAATTTCAGGCAGGCGTCGAAATTGGATTTCATGGCGACCCCACGATGTTGGCGGCGGTCCACACGATGAGCCAGACCGCAAGACAAACGATGATGAATTCGAGCCAGCGCATCAGCGCCACGCCACGCGCACGCGGCGGTTCTGGTAGTGGGCGAATCTCAATCCGTCCTCGCGGCCGCCGAGTGAGAAATGCACATGCGGGCCACCGGGCGCGCGGGCGTAGTCGGTCGAGACGCCGCCGGGCCAGCCGCGCAGATGCGCGTAGATGCAGGACGGATTGCCGGCCATGTCGACCGCGCTGCCGGAGGCATGCAGCGACATGCGGCCGGAGCCTGCGACACGCGTATGTCGGACCCCAGAGACGACGCGCGAGCCGCAGGCCGACGCGATTTCGCGCGCCTTGGCGGCGAGCGCGGGCGCGACGCCGCGCAGCATGTCGCCGCGCGGGACGCGGCCATGCAGGCGCGGGCGCACGACGATGCGATGCGAGTGCAACCGCGCCGTGCGATGGGCCCGCGCCGGGCCAGCGAGGACCGCTGGCTGGCTTTGCGCGGTCGCGGCATACATTGCCGCCGGAGAGGCCGCATCGGCGTCATGCGCCGACGCTGGCGCAGCAAAGATGCAGGCGAGCGCAATGGCGCCCGAGAGAGCGTTGATCGGTTTCATCGGTCCTGTGGGATGCGGCCCGCGCGGGCCTGTTGAACGGGTTTACGCCGTCAAGCCGGCGGCCGCGACGAACAGCGCGTCGATCTGCGCCTCGTTCAGGCCCAGCGCCGCGCCGAGCGCGCCCAGTCCAGGCGAGTTCCGCGAAATGTAGTTCCCGTATTCCCACACCACCCGCAGCACCGGGTCGCCGCTCGCCGTCACGGCGGCGCTTGCATCCTCCAGCAGGCCATGCGCGGCGAGGACCGCGCGCGCCTGCCACAGCGCGACGCTGTCTGGCACGGCGAGCGTGTGTTCGTCCGGAGCCGCGAGAACGGCGCCGGCGCCAGTCTCAACCACCGCGCCCGTCGGGAATTCCGGTAGCTGGCCGGTGGAAACCACAGTCATGCGAAATCCCGGCGTCGCCTGGTAGACGGGGATATCGGGACCAGGCGACCCGTCATCCATCGGCGGTCCTGGTTTCACTGCGCCAGTCGGCGCCAGCACGACGCCGGAACCGCCGCCTGCCACCACGACATCGATGCGCGCGCCGTCCGGCATGATCGCCACAGACGGGATGGCGTCGGCGCCAGCGTCGTCACCCGCCGAGATTCCAGCGGCCGCGAGAGCGGCGATCGCCGCCGCCCTGTTCTCAAATTGGAGGTGGACTGCCGGCATGAATAGACCCTCGCCTGCGCCTGTAACTGGCCGTGCGTCGCATAGGTCGGCCAGATGATCAGCTCATCCAGCAGCATGTTCAGCGCCTGATAGCCGCCGGTTCCGGCGCCGAGCATCGCCGCCGTCGATGTGGCGCTGATCTGCGCATAGGCGTCAGTCGCCACCGCCGATCCATTGGCGGCGACCGCGCGCTGGCCGGCAACGTTTGAAACGCCGGTCATGCGCGTCGTATAGCCAACGCCGAACGTCTGCGATGCTGGCGCGATGACAGGCTCCAGAAACGCCATCTGCCCCGCGGACCAAACGGTGCATGCCGACCCGGCGGCGTTCACGATCGGGCCAGAATTTGTATTATCCGACAAAACAATCCCGCCGGCCGAGCGCTGGGTTCCGCGCACGATCACAGTCGCGTTGGCGCCCTTCAACAGCGCGAACAGGGCGGGCGAGAGAGAAACAACGTCGCCAACGCGGGTCGTCGGCGAGGCGCCGGCCGGGATGTATGACGAGGCCGATCCGAACTCGACCTGAGGGCGGCCGACCTTGATGGAATCGCCGGCCGCGCGCCCGCCGTTCGATCCGATATAGAGATAGCTGATCGCGTTCTCGGCGATCGTGAATGTCCGCTGAACGGTTACGACCGTTGGCACGGTCGTCGACAGCCCGGTGACATTCCAGAGACCGCCGGCCTGTTGAGAGACGACGCCCGGCCCGGATACGACCGTCGCGGACGAGTCGCCCGCCGCGCCCCATGCCGATGCGTCGCCGCGCAGCCCAATCGCAGCGGAGGACACGGACCCCGCCAGCAGCGCGATGGTGTAGGATATCACGGCGCCGGCCGTCACCGCGATCTGCAGCGGCGCCGCCACCGCCATGCCGCTGGCGACCACCGCCAGGGTCGCCAGCGCCAGGCGGCCAAACAACGCGTCGGCCGAAACGGTCGCTGTGAT
>CALMZV010000023.1 GCA_937870755.1 uncultured Methylocystaceae bacterium | reverse complement strand
CCTCCATCAGCGCCATGAACGCGGCGTCCGGCGTCAGCGAGGAGGCGCCGGTCGTAGTCGCGTTCGCCGCCCAGGCCGGCGAGACCTTGCGGCCGACGATCCGCTCACCCTCATCGGTCTGAAGCCGATAGACGCGAGTGGATTCGTTCGGCAGCCGCTTCCAGATCGGCAGTAGCAGGCCGGTGACGACATGGATCGTGCTGTCGGCAAATTCCGGCACCTCGGCGACCTCCGTGGTCCAGGCTGCGGCGAAGGCATTCCGATCGGCGTCGAGCCAATGGGTCTCACCCATCATCTTCACCGGAACATTATGCGCCTCCATCGGCCGGATCAGCTGGACGCGCCGCTCGATCTCGCCGTCGTCGAGCATGATGCTCGTCGTCGGAATCTGCACGGCAGCGCGTCCCGACCGCTCGTTGACGAGCAGCTTCGCTTGGCGGTCATCGAGATGGCCGAGCGCATCATCGAGCGTCACCGGACGATTGCGCTCGCGCTGCGTGATTGTGAGCAGCCGGGTTTCCGCGCCGGTGCCTGGATGGGTGTAGATGATCTGGCGATCGGTGACGGTGAAGCGTTCCGCTGTCAGCGTCTCCAACCCGACATCATAGGCGCCGCTGGCGATGGCGCCCTCGATCTTCGCGTTCAGCAGTTGCTCGAACGCAGTGAACAGGATGCCTTGAAGCTCGATGGTGAGCGCGAGCAGCCGATTGAGGAAGGTGATGATCGGCGGCAGCTCATCCTTGATGCCGGTCGAATCCATCAGCTTCAGGCCAGTGGCGGACTCAAAGCGGTCGAGCGAACAGCCCTCGACCTTGCCGCGCACCAGGAGGAGATAGAGCTGGCGCAGCGCATCGCGGGCATAGGCGCTTTCCAGATTGTCCTCCGGCCGGAACAGGCCCTGGCCGCCGGTCTGGCGCTGGCCGCGCGTGATCGCGCCCAGCGTGTCGAGGCGACGGGCAATGGTCGAGAGGAAGCGCTTCTCGGCCTTCACGTCGGTCGCGATCGGTCGGAACAGCGGCGGCTGCGCCTGATTGGTGCGGTGCGTCCGGCCGAGCCCCTGAATGGCGGCGTCGGCCTTCCATCCCGGTTCGAGCAGATAGTGGACGCGCAGCCGCGTGTTCCGCGCTGACAGCTCGGCATGATAGCTGCGGCCGGTCCCGCCCGCGTCGGAGAAGATCAGGACACGCTTCGCGTCGTCCATGAACGCCTGCGTCTCCGCGAGATTGGCGGATGCGGCACGATTCTCGACGGCAAGACAATCGCCCTTGCGGACGATGCGTCGCGAGCGGCCAGTCACCTCCGCCACCATGTCGGTCCCGAAGTGCTGGACGATCTGGTCGAGCGCGCCGGGCACAGGCGGCAGGCTCGCGAGCTTGGCGATCAACTCGTCGCGGCGCGCGACGGCCTCGCGGCTTTCGACGGGCTGGCCGTCACGCGTGACGGGCCGTGACGACAGGTTGCCCTCGCTGTCGGTGAAGGGCTCGTAGAGCTGCACCGGGAAGCTGTGTGCTAGATAGTCTAGAACGTACTCGCGAGGCGTTATGTCCACGCGGACGTCGTTCCATTCCTCGGTCGGCAGGTCGGCCAGTCGGCGTTCCATCAACGCCTCGCCGGTGGAGACGATCTGGATAACGGCGGAATGGCCTTCGTTGAGATCGCGGCTGATCGAGCGGATCAGCGTCGGCGTTTTCATGCTTGTGAGCAGGTGGCCGAAGAAGCGCTGCTTGGCGCTCTCGAAGGCCGAGCGCGCGGCGGACTTGGCCTGCCGGTTCAACGTGCCGGACGCGCCGGTGATGTTGGCCGCCTCCATCGCCGCGTCGAGATTGTTATGGATGATCGCGAACGCGACGGCATAGGCGTCATAGATGCGCGTTTGCTCGGGCGTCAGCGCGTGCTCGACCAGCTCATATTCGACGCCGTCGAAGGAGAGCGAACGGGCGGTGTAGAGACCGAGCGCGCGCAGGTCGCGGGCTAGCACCTCCATCGCCGCGACGCCGCCGGCTTCGATCGCCTCCACGAACTCGGCGCGGGTGCCGAATGGAAAATCCTCGCCGCCCCAGAGTCCGAGCCGCTGGGCGTAGGCGAGATTGTGGACCGTGGTGGCGCCGGTCGCGGAGACATAGACGACGCGGGCGTTCGACAGGGCATGCTGGAGGCGCAGACCCGCGCGTCCCTGCTGCGAGGCAGCGACGTCGCCGCGTTCTCCTTTGCCGCCACCGGCATTCTGCATCGCGTGCGCCTCGTCGAAAATGATCGCTCCATCGAAGTCGGAGCCCAACCATTCGACGATTTGTTTGACGCGCGAAAGCTTCTCGCCGCGGTCGTCGGACCGTAGCGTGGCGTAGGTTGTAAATAGGACGCCTTCCGGCAGCGTGATGGGACGCCCTTGCGAGAAACGCGAGAGTGGCGTCACCAGCAGACGTTCCATGCCCAGCGCCGCCCAGTCGCGCTGCGCATCCTCGATCAGCTTGTCCGACTTGCTGATCCAGACGGCCTTGCGGCGTCCCTGGAGCCAGTTGTCGAGGATGATCGCGGCGGACTGGCGGCCTTTGCCGACGCCGGTGCCATCGCCGATCATGAAGCCGCGCCGGAAGCGCACGGCATTCGCCGTATCATCGCGCGCGGCACTGACGACATCGAAGGTCGCATCCATCGTCCATGATCCGGCGAGGTAATCGGCGTGCGCCTCGCCGGCATAGATCACGGTCTCGAGCTGCGCGTCGGAGAGCAGATCGTGGACGTTCGCTGGGAGGTGCGGCCGATAGGCCGGCTTCGGCGGTGCGACGCTCGCCATCGCAGTCGATTGCACGAGCTTGGTCGGATGCGCCTGAGATCCGGAAATACGGATCGTCTGCAATCCGTATTCCTCATAGATGGTGTCGGAGAGACGGCCCGCTTCACTGGCCTGCCAGTCGAGCGTCTCATAGGCGAGCGGCAGACCCTCCGGTTCGGCGATCGGCGAGGTCGGGGCGGCGCGGGCGGCACGATTGAGATAGCCACGCACGCTGCGGGGCGCGGCCGTAGTGATCACGGGAATGACGACGGACGGATCGACGGGAAGCCGCGCGGGCAGTTGCTCGTCGAGCCATCCTATGAGCATGCCGACATCCGGCGCGACGCCCGGAGGAGGCGGAAACACGGCCGGATCGTCGGCGGGCAGTTTGTCGATGACGGTCAGCCGAGTATCGATGGTCGTTCCATGCTTGGCATAGACCACGCCGTCGATCGCGGCGGAGAACACCACGCGGCCGCGCTCCTGCAAACGGGCGAAAGCGGATGCCCAGGCCGGATTGTCGGGCGCGAAACTCGCGCCGGTGATCGCGACGAGACGGCCGCCGGGCGCGAGACGCGCGAGCGCCGAGGCGACATGGCGGAAGGCGGCGTCGGCGACGCGGCCCTCGACATTAGCCATGACCGAGAACGGCGGGTTCATCAGCACAACACTTGGCATGGTGGCGGGATCGAGATGATCGTCGATCTGGGCCGCGTCGAAGCGCGTGACGGGAATGGCCGGAAAGAGGGAAGAAAGCAGACCGGCGCGCGCCTCGGTCAGTTCGTTCAGAACGAGCGTGCCGCCGGCGACCTCGGCGAGAATGGCGAGGAGGCCAGTGCCGGCGGATGGCTCCAGCACCCGGTCGGCTGGCGTGATGGCGGCGGCATGAGCCGCGGCCAGGCCGAGCGGGATTGGCGTTGAGAACTGCTGGAAGCTCTGGCTTTCGGAAGAACGCCGCGTATGCGTCGGCAGAAGGCTGGCGATCTTCGTCAGCGGGACAAGCCGTGCAGCCGGAGAACCGGATTTGCGGAAAAGCGCCTTTCCGTATTTGCGCAGGAACAGGACGGTCGCCGCCTCGCAGGCGTCATATGCCGTCTTCCAGTCCCAGGCGCCGCTTGTGTCGGACGCGCCGAATGCGTTTTCCATCGCCGCGCGCAAGGTCGCGGCGTCAACACGCTCGCCGCGTTCGAGATGAGGCAATAGCAGGCCCGCCGCCGCGAAGATTGCTGCGGACGACTCCTGACCGGAGGCAAGCGGAAGGTTTCCGGCAGCAGGCGCCGCCGATACGGACATCATGTTCATGGGAAAAGCCTTGAGGAGAGCAGGACAGGATCGAGCCGCGCAGCGCTCTCTCTCGACCGCAGCGGCTCAAACTCGTCCCGGCCTCACTCTGCCTCTCACTCGGGCTGGCCGTGGCCACATGAAAAAAAGCGCCCCGGCCAGATGGCGGGGCGCTTCAACGGATCAGGTCAAGAAAGGGTCAGCGATCAGGATGGACGAAACCATCCGCATTATCGGGATCGGGCGGCAGATAAGCATCGTAGGGATTGCCGTCGGCGAGATGGCCGAAGGGCGTGAAGACGTAGTCGCCGTTGTCACGCCCCACGGCGCAGATGACGTAGCGGGTGGCGCCCGTCAGCGCGTCGAGGCATTCCATCAGCGCGAGATTGCCGTCCGCTGCCGCGCGCAGCAGTGTCTGGAAATTGGTGCTGGCGTGCGCGGGAATGCTCATATCCGCTCTCCATTGCTGGAGAGCGTTTCGGCGAGCCAACCATCGGTGTAGGTCGACGCGATCGTCTCGCCCGTCGCGAGGTCGAGGACGTGCGCGCCCCCGCCGAACCCATCGAGCCGTGGGCGCGAACAGGTGTTGGCGTATTGGAAGCCCCAACGGCCCGTCAGCCCGAATTCGGCGGCGCAGATCTTCACGAACTGGATCAGCCGCTCGGGATCGCCAGTGGCGTCATCGCGCATCCAGAGTTGGCTGCCGCCATGTTCGGGCTGGATCGACAGAAGGAAGCCTT
>CALMZV010000022.1 GCA_937870755.1 uncultured Methylocystaceae bacterium | reverse complement strand
ACGGCCGCCGATCCGACCACGGTCGGCTACCACCTCTCGGCGCTCTATTCGCCGGTGGGCTGGCTCAGCTGGCAGCGGATCGCGCGGGCGCATGAGGCGGCACGGGGCAGCGACGAGGCGATGCGGGCATTCCGGAACACCATCCTCGGCGAGACCTGGATGGAGACCGGCGAGGCGCCCGACTGGCAGCGGCTGGCGGACCGGCGCGAGGCATGGGCTCCAGGCACGGTGCCGCAGCGGGGGCTGTTCCTGACCGCGGGCGCCGACGTTCAGAAGGACCGGATCGAGGTCGACGTCTGGGCCTGGGGTCAGGGTCTGGAAAGCTGGCTTGTCGATCACCTCGTGCTCGAGGGCGGCCCCGGCGATCCGGCCTGCTGGCAGCAGCTGACAGAGTTGCTCGGGCGGACCTGGACGCATGCTTCGGGTCAGCGGATGACGCTCGCCCGGCTCGCGATCGACACGGGCTACGAGACGAGCGCGGTCTATGCCTGGTCGCGCCAGGTGGGGTTCGCGCAGGTGGCGCCGGTGAAGGGCGTCGAAGGGTTCACCCGCACCAGCCCGGTGACCGGGCCAACCTTTGTCGACGCGACCGTCGCGGGTAAGCGGCTCCGGCGCGGCGCCCGGCTCTGGACCGTGGCCACCTCGACCTTCAAGGCCGAGACCTATCGTTTCCTGCGGCAGGACCGGCCGACGAGAGAGGAACAGGCGGCGGGCGCTCTGTGCCCGCCCGGCACGATCCACCTGCCGGACTGGGCGGACGGCGAATGGCTCAAGCAGCTGACCGCCGAGCAGCTGGTGACGGTGAAGGGCAAGCGTGGCTTCACGCGGCTCGAATGGCAGAAGCTCCGCGAGCGCAACGAGGCGCTGGACATCCGGGTCTATGCCCGCGCCGCCGCGTGGATCCTCGGGGCGGATCGCTGGCCCGAGGCGCGGTGGGCCGATCTGGAAGCGCAGCTCGGGGTGGCGAAGCAGGACGGATCCGAAGCCGGTCCGGCAACGGCGCCGGCCGTCCCGACACGAACGATGCAGCGCCGGCGCGCGGTGCGCTCGAGCTACATGAGGTGATCCATGGCCACGGCCGCAGAGCTCCGCGCCCGCCGCGACGCGCTGACCGCGCAGCGGTCCTCGGGCGTGGCGCGGGTCAGCTACGACGGCAAGACCGTGGACTATCGCAGCGTCGCCGAGATCGACCGGGCCATCGAAGCGCTGGACCGTGAGATCGCCGCAGCCGAAGGGCGTCGGATCGTGCGGCATGTGCGCGTGACGACGGCGAAGGGGCTCTGAACCCATGGGCTTCTTCGACCGCTTCCGCCGCCGGTCCGCCGGCGGCCCCGCCGCCGTGCGCGCTCGCCTTGAGGGCGCCATGGCGAAGCGTCGGCTGCGCGGCTGGAACCCGCCGCTCGAGAACATCAACGCGCTGGTCGCCTCGGGCGGCCCGCGTCTGCTGGCGCGGTCCCGAGAGCTGGTCGTGACCAACGGCTATGCCGCCAACGCCTGCGAGGCCTTCGCCGCGAACCTTGTCGGCGACGGGATCAAGCCGTCCTCGCTCATCGGAGACGCGGATCTCCGCGACCGGGTCCAGCAGCTCTGGCTCGCCTGGACAGACGAGGCCGACGCGGACGGGCTGACGGACTTCTACGGCCTGCAGGCCATGGTCGCGCGGGAGATGTTCGTGGCCGGCGAATGCTTCGTCCGGATGCGCCCGCGTCGGGTCGAAGACGGGCTACTGGTCCCGCTGCAGCTGCAGCTTCTCCAGTCCGAGATGCTGCCCTTCGAGAAGACCGAGACCGCGGCGAACGGCAACCGCATCCGCTGCGGGATCGAGTTCGATGCCATCGGGCGCCGCGTGGCCTACCACTTCCGCCGCCGCCACCCGGGCGACAGCACCGACCAGGGGGCGGCCATCCCGGAGACGGTGCGCGTGCCGGCGGCGGACGTGCTGCACATCTATCGCCCCATCGACGCGGGCCAGATCCGGGGGCTGCCGCATATCGCGCCGGCCATGGTGCGGCTGTTCCTGCTCGACCAGTACGACGACGCCGAGCTCGACCGGAAGAAGACCGCGGCGATGTTCGCGGGCTTCATCACCAAGACCGCGCCGGAAGAGCCCATGATGGGAGAGGCGGAGGCGGATCTCGACGGGGCGGCCATCGCGAGCCTCGAGCCCGGCACGATGCAGGTGCTGCTGCCCGGCGAAGACGTGAAGTTCTCGTCCCCGGCGGATGTCGGCGGCGGCTACGAGGCGTTCCAGTACCGGACGCTGCTCTCGGTCGCGGCCTCGCTTGGGCTGCCCTATCACCTCGTCACCGGCGATGTCCGGCAAGCGAACTACTCGAGTCTCAGGGCCGAACTCGTCGAGTTCCGTCGCCGCATCGGCCAGCTGCAGCATGGCGTCATCGTGCACCAGCTCTGCCGGGCAGTCTGGCGGCGCTGGCTGGAGACCGCGGTCCTGTCGGGCGCGCTGGAGGCCGATCCGGCAGAGGTGCGACCGGTGCAGTGGATCCCGCCGCGCTGGGACTGGGTCGATCCGCTGAAGGACATCCAGGCACAGGTGCTGGCGATGGAGGCCGGCATCACGTCGCGGCGCAAAGTGGTCGAGGCCACCGGCTACGACATCGAGGAAATCGACCGCGAGAACGCCGCCGACGCCGCCCGCGCGACAGGTCTCGGCCTTCGCTACCGCACGAGCCCCGGCGAGACGCAGGGCGCCCGCGCGACGCCGGCAACGCGGGCCGAGCCCGGCAACGGCGCCGGCAACGACACGGACGACGGAGCGGCGACGACCGATCCGGCCACCGAACAGGAGTGACGACATGGCAAGCTGGTATGCGATCCGCGCCCGGGGGACCGGTGCGGAAGTAGCAATCTATGACGAGATCGGCGCCTACGGGGTCTCGGCGAAGGGGTTTCTGGCAGAACTGGGCGCGCTGCCTGAGGGCACGCCTGTCGATCTGCGGCTCAACAGCCCCGGCGGATCGGTCTTCGACGCGGTGGCGATCCACAACGCGCTGAAGCGCCACGAGGGCACGGTCACCGTCTGGATCGACGGCATCGCCGCCTCCGCCGCATCCTACGTCGCCATGGCGGGCGACGAGATCGTCATGCCCGAGAACGCCTTCCTGATGATCCACGACCCGGCCGGCCTCGTGATGGGCACGGCCGAGGACATGCGCGCCATGGCCGAGGCGCTCGACAAGGTGAAGGGCAGCCTCGTCTCCGGCTATGCCGCGAAATCCGGCCGGACGCCGGAAGAGGTCTCCGCGCTCATGGCCGCCGAGACATGGTTCGACGCGTCGGACGCCGTGGCGCAGGGCTTCGCCGACCGGCTGATCGAGCCCGTCCGCATCGCCGCGAACTTCGACATTGGGCGCTTCCGCAATGCGCCGCCGGTGTTGGTAGAGCAGGTCGAAGCGGATCAGGACTCCGACGACGCGGCCGACTGCGTCGAGATCGAAGCGGACGAGGACACCGACGAGGCCGCCGAAGGCGATCAGCTTTCTGATGTCGAAAACGAGCAGGCCGCCGCCGCCGACACCGCTCAGCCTCCGGCCGAGACGCCACCTCCCAGCGGCGCGCCGCCGGATCCCGCCGCGATCCGGGCCGATGCCATCGGCCACGCCCGCGCCGTCATCGATCTCTGCCTCCTTGCCGGCCAGGCGCAGATGGCCGGCCGCTTCCTCGAAGAGAACGCGAGCCTCGACGAGGTGCGCGCCGCGCTCCTCGCCGCCAAGGCCGAGGCCGAACCCGAGATCGTGCCCCATCACCCGCAGCCCGGCCGCTCCTCGGCCGCGCGCCCCTGGGGCGAGATCGTCGCCCGCACCTTCAAGCTGAAAGGATGACACCATGACCACGCTCGTCGAAGGCACGCACCCCGGCGGTTTCCTCGTCTGGGAAGCCTTCCGCGACTACACCCGCGAGACGATCACCGTCGCCTCGGGCACGCTTGAGCCCGGCACGGTGCTGGGCAAGATCACCGCGTCCGGCAAATACGCCGCGCACGATCCCGCCGCCGTCGACGGCACCGAGACAGCCGTCGCGGTGCTCTGGGGCAATGCGGATGCGAGCGCCGGCGATGCGCCCGCCGTCGCCGTCGTTCGCGGACCCGCCATCGTCAACCGCCACGACCTCTTCTTCGCGGGCACCCCCAGCGAGGGCGAGATCGCGGCCGCCCACACGGCGCTCCTCGCCGCGGGCATCCTCGTCCGCTGATCCAATCCCGACAGGAGGCATCCTCATGGCCACCATGGACATCTTCGAAGGCGATGCCTTCACCATCGTCGAGCTGACCCGCGCGCTCGAGAACATCCCCTTCAAGCCCGCGCTGCTCTCGGGCTCGGCCCTCTTCAGCCCGCGCGGCGTGCGCTCCCGCACGGTCGTCATCGAGAGCCGGGACGGCACGCTGTCGCTGATCCCGTTCTCCGAGCGCGGCTCGGCCTACGAGCAGCAGGTTCCTGATCGCCGCGAGATGCGCGCCTTCGTCTGCCGCCAGTTCAAGAAGCAGGACGTGCTCTGGGCCTCCGAGATCCAGTCCGTCCGCGACTT
>CALMZV010000021.1 GCA_937870755.1 uncultured Methylocystaceae bacterium | reverse complement strand
CTCTGGCCGCTGCTGATCACCACGCGCGACGACATGCAGACCATCGTCATCGGCATCAGGAAGATCGTGGCGACGCACGACGCGCTCACCGAATGGCAACTGGCGATGGCGACCGCCGTGCTCGCCATGCTGCCGCCGGTGCTGGTGGTGGTGCTCATGCAGAAACTGTTCGTCAAGGGCCTTGTCGAGACGGAGAAATAGATGGCCGGCGTGTTTCTCGACAACGTTTCGAAAGTTTACCCCGGCGGCGTGACGGCGGTCAGGGGCGTGTCGTTCGCAGCGCCGGACGGCGCCTTCTGCGTGCTGGTCGGTCCTTCGGGCTGCGGCAAGTCGACTCTTCTGCGCATGATCGCCGGCCTCGAAACGATCAGCGACGGCCGCATTTCGATCGGCGGGCGCGTCGTCAACGATATCGAGCCGATGGCGCGCGACATCGCGATGGTGTTCCAGAACTACGCGCTCTATCCGCACATGAGCGTCTACGACAACATGGCTTACGGGCTGCGCAATCTGAAGACGCCGGAAAGCGAGATCGCCGAACGCGTGGGCGAGGCCGCGCGCATTCTCGAACTCACCGACGAGATGTTGAAGCGCAAGCCGCGCCAGCTGTCGGGCGGCCAGCGCCAGCGCGTGGCGATGGGCCGCGCCATCGTGCGCAAGCCCTCGGTGTTCCTGTTCGACGAGCCCCTGTCCAATCTCGACGCGAAACTGCGCGTGCAGATGCGCATCGAAATCCGTCGCCTGCAACGCCGGCTCGGCGTCACCGCCATCTACGTCACGCACGACCAGCTGGAGGCGATGACGCTCGCCGACATGCTGGTGGTGATGAGCGCGGGCAGGCTCGAGCAGGTCGGCGCGCCGCTCGAACTCTACGAGCGTCCAGCGAGCGTGTTCGTCGCCGGATTTCTCGGTTCGCCGCCGATGAATTTTCTGAAAGGACGGGTGGAGGCGCAGGGTCTGGTGCGGCTCTCGAACGGCGCCCCGCTGGCCTACGACGCGGCCCATTTCGGCCCGCCGCTCGGGCTGGACGTGGTCGCCGGCGTGCGGCCGGAGCGCGCGCGTCCGGGGCCGGACGGCGCGGGGTTGCCGTTCAGGGTGGAGCTGGTGGAGGAACTGGGGCTGGGACGCCTGGTGCATGGCCATGCTGGCGACGCGGCCTTCGCGCTCGCGTTGCCGGCCGGCGCCGCGCCGCTGTCCGGCGAGCAGCAGCTTCTCGACATCGCGCCCGGCGACGTGCACCTGTTCGACGCCGGAACCGGCTTGCGCCTGTAGCGGCCTCCCGGCGCCGGTTCTTGCAAAGGCGCGGAGCGCGCCCCATTTTGCGGCGCAACGAGGCTTACCCATGCTCCAGGCCGCTTACGCCGCGCTCAACCAGATTCTGACGCCGCCTTGGCGCGCGACCTTGTGGAAGGTGCTGGCGCTCACGCTCGCGCTGCTCGCGCTCATGTGGCTCGGCCTCGACAGGCTCGTCGTCGGCAATATCGCGGCGGGCGACTGGTTCCCCTGGCCGTGGCTGAAGACAGTTCTGACGGTTCTGACGGGCGTCGGCCTGTTCGTCGGCATGGCGTTTCTGGTCGCGCCCGCGTCCTCGCTGGTGGCCGGCTTCTTCCTCGACGATCTCGCCGATCTCGTCGAGCGCGAGGTCTACCCGCCGGGCGCGCAGGGAGCGGCGCTGCCGGCCGGGCAGGCGGCGTGGCTCGCCGCGCGCTTCGCAGCCGTGTCGCTGGGCGTCAACCTGGTGGCGCTGGTGCTGTTTCTGTTGCCGGGCGTCAACGCGCTGGTGTTCTTCGTCGCCAACGCCTACCTGCTCGGCCGCGAATATTTCGAACTCGCGGCGTTGCGCTATCGCCCGATCGAGGAAGTGCGCGAATTGCGCCGGCGCCACGGCGTGGCCCTGTTCGCCTGCGGCCTGTTGATCGCCGCGTTTGTCGCCGTGCCGATCGTCAACCTGCTCACACCGCTGTTCGGCGTGGCCTTCATGGTGCGCATGCACAAGATGATCGCGCCGCCACGCATCGCGGCGGAGCAGCCGGCGCCCGTTTTCGATCCGGTCCGGTCGGATCGGAAATCGACCTAACCGGCGTTGAGCGTATCCGGCCGGCGGTCGAACTGGCCCGCGCGGCGATAGCGCCAGAGATAGGACGGAACGATCGCGCGGAACGATTCCGGCGCAATTCCGAGGCCGGACAGCGTGCGGCCGGCCTTTTCCGCCTCGGCCGAAACCACATTGTCCACCTGCAGCAGCGCGGCCTGATCGCGCGTGGTCGTCAGCAGCGGCGGGAACAGACCGAGCGAGAACTTCGACGCCATTTCGGTCGAGAACGCCATCATCCGCCCGGCCCAGTCCGGCAGCGGCAACACGAGGCGCGTGCGCTCGGTCTCGCGCGCCACCCAGCGCACGATTTCGCCCACGGTGGCGATCTCCGGACCGCCGAGTTCGTAGGTCGCGCCGGCCGTGGCCTGCCCGTCGACCGCCCTGGCGATCGCTTCGGCCACATCGCCCACGAAGACGGGTTGCAGTTTCGTGTCGGCGCCGAGAATCGGCAGCACCGGCAGGAACCGCGCGAGCGCCGCGAACCGGTTGAAGAAGAAGTCCTCGGGCCCGAAGATCACCGACGGGCGCATGACGATGGCCGTGGGAACCGCCTCGCGCACGGCCGCCTCGCCGCGGGCCTTGGTGCGGGCGTAGGCGGCGGTCGAATCGGCGTCGGCGCCGATCGCCGAAACGTGGACGAAATTGTCGATGCCCGCTTCCGCGGCGGCCTTGGCCACGGCTTTGGCGCCGAAGGCGTGCACGGCTTCGAAATTCTGCCGCCCGGCTTCGGCCAGCACGCCCACGAGATTGACGACCGCGTCCGCCCCGCGCAGCGCGGCGGCCACCGAGGCCGGATAGCGCAGATTGGCCTGCACGGGCATGATCTGGCCGACCTTGCCGATCGGTTGCAGGTGGAAGGCGAGGTCGGGCCGCCGGCAGGCGACGCGCACGCGCCAGCCGCGGCGTGCGAGCGCCCGCACCACGTGGCGCCCCACGAAGCCGGAGCCGCCGAAAACCGTGACCAGCCTGTCGTTCCGCACGGGATGTTCCGCCATCTCTCGCCCCGAAAACCGTTTGTTTTGCCGCATTCTCTAAAGGAGCGCGCAGGCTCTGTATAGGCCCGCCGCGCGCGCCGCAGCCGCGGAACGCGAAAATGCATTGATCCGAATTGACAACCCGGCGCGCCGCCCCGTATGAGACGCGCGGGCCCAGGTGGCGGAATTGGTAGACGCGCTGGTTTCAGGTACCAGTGGTGCAAGCCGTGGAGGTTCGAGTCCTCTCCTGGGCACCAACAACTTCAAAGTTGTTGACGCTTCCGCAAGTCAGCTGAAATCGACAGGTTCGGACCGCCGGAGGGGGAGCGCCGTGTTCCGCGGTCCGGTTTCGCGCATGGACGGCGCCGGCAAGGAAACGCCGATCAGGCCTTGCCGCGCAGGCCGAACGAAATGAA
Source organism: uncultured Methylocystaceae bacterium (assembly GCA_937870755.1). Taxonomy (GTDB): domain Bacteria; phylum Pseudomonadota; class Alphaproteobacteria; order Rhizobiales; family Beijerinckiaceae; genus JAJXWB01. The sequence goes on along the minus strand of CALMZV010000021.1, from coordinate 9,801 downwards.
CTTGCGATAGGTCTGCACCGCATCGCGCAGGGCCGTGGAGACGTCGGCGCTGCGGCCGACATGCTGCGAATAGACATAGTCGCGTGCGGAAATCAGCAGATAGGCGAGCGTATCGAGTTCCTTCTGTTCGTATCCCGGCAGTTCGCCGCGATCCCAGCTGCGCCTCAACGCGCGGCGGAAGCGCGCCATGATGTTTTCCATGTGGCGGCGGTGCGCGTCGGGCGCGGCCACTTCCGCTTCGTGCAGCAGGCGGAAGAACCAGGGATGCTCCTGTGCGAATTCGAGAAAGCCGAGAAAGCCCCGATATTCCATGTCGACCAGATCGGCCGAGCCCTTCACGCGCTCGTGCATCAGGTCCAGCACCTCGATGCCCTTCAGCGGCAGGAGCTGGTCGAACAATTCCGCGCGGCTGTCGAAATAGGCGTAGAACGTGCCATGCCCGAAGCCGGCGCGCTCCATGATGCGCGCGATCGACGCGTCCGCGTAGCCGTATTCGCCGATGATTTCGGCGGCGGCCTGCAGAATGGCGTTGCGCGTGCGCTCGGATTTCTCGACCCGCGACAGTTTCGGTTTGCGCGCGCGTATGGCGCCGGCGTCCGCCCTGCGCGCCGCCGCGGGCGCCGGCGGTTCCTCCACCCTGGGCTTGGCGCGCGGGGCGCTTGCGGGTCGCTTCGGCATCTGGATCGTTTCGATTCGCTGGCGGCGTGGCAGGGAGCGCCGTCCGCCATAGGGGATGCGCCGCGACCCGTCAAAGTCGCGGCGCACGGAGATCGTCATTTCAGCAGCGGACAGGCCTTCTCGCTGGCCGGCCGGAACGCCTGCTCGCCGGGGATTTCCGACAGGATCTCGTAATAGTCCCACGGCTCCTTCGACTGCGCCGGCGTCTTCATGCGCGCGACATAGGCGTTGCGCATCAGTCGGCCGTCCTCGCGCAGCTTCGCGTTGTTGGTGTAGAAGTCCTTGACCGGCGTCTCGCGCATCTTCGCCATCACGACGTCGGCCTTGGTCACGCCCGTCGCCTGCGCCGCCTTCAGATAGTGCATCACCGCGCTGTATGTTCCGGCGTGCGCTTCAGCCGGCATGACCTTGTTGCGTGCGAAGAAGCGCTGCGACCAGGCGCGCGCGTCCGGATTGAGGTTCCAGTACCAGACTGTCGAGAAGTTGATGCCCTGCGCCACCGCCGGGCCGAGCCCGTGCGCGTCCGGCAGCAGGAAAGCGGGGGCGAACAGCGTCTGCTTGCCGTCCTTGCCGAGATTGAATTCGTGCGCTTGCTTGATCGACGTCGACAGGTCCTGCACCGCGCTCAGGAACGCCACCACGTCGGCGCCGGAGCCCTGCGCCTGGAGCAGGATGGAGGAGAAATCCATCATGCCCGGCGGATGCCGCACACTGCCCAGCACTTTCCCGCCGCCGTCGGCGATCACACGCGTAATATCGGCCTGCATGGCATGACCGAACGCCCAGTCCTGGATGATGAGGAACCACGTCTTCTTGCCTTCGGCCAGCAGGCGCGTCGGCAGGGCCTTCACGAACATGTAGCTGTCGTGGCTCCATTGCGCGGTGTTGGGCGAACACGCCGCCGCCGTCAGCGCGGAACTCGACGCGCCGACGAACATCGCGATCCGGCCCTTGGTCTGCACGAGCTCGCGCAAGGCAAGCGCGACGGCGGAATTCCCCACGTCCGCGATCAGGTCGACGCCGCCCTCGTCCAGCCACTGCCGCGCGATCGCCGAACCGATGTCGGGCTTGTTCTGGTGATCGGCGAACACGAGTTCGATTGGCTTGCCAAACAGTTTGCCGCCGAAATCCTCGATCGCCATGCGCGCGCCGTCCACCGAGCCCGCGCCGAGGCCCGACGCGAGAATGCCGCTCATGTCGGTCAGAACGCCGATCTTGACCGCGCCCGTGGCCGTTTCCGCCTGCGCCGCCGGCGCGGCGAGCAGCCCGGCCAGCAAACCCGTCGCCAAATGCAGAAGTCTCATTGTGCGCCTCCCTGAGCCGCGTTCTTGGCTGCGGCCTCGCCCCGATTCATAGGAGCGGGACTTGGCGCCGTCAACGATTTCGACTAATGAATCGAAAATCGAATAACGATCCGCCGCCGCCTCGACGCGGCGCGGGCGGCCGCAGGCCGGTCGCCGGCCGGCGGCGCGAGGGAGGGGCGAATGGGGGACGTCGTCCTGCCGGACGAACTCGTCGGCAGATCCGTCATCGACATGCTGGACGAGCGCGCCGCGCGCCGTCCGAACGCCCATGCGTTGACGGCGCAGTCCGCCTCCGGCGCCGAGGAACGCCTCACCTACGAACAATTGCGCTGGCGCGCGACCAAGCTCGCCGACGGCTTGCGACGTCTCGGTTTTGCACAGGGCGACCACGCCGGGCTCATGCTCGACAACGAATGCGGCCTGGAGGCTGTCGTGACGATGTTCGCCCTGCACCGTCTGGGCGTGGTCGTCGTGCCGATCAACGCGCGATTCGCGCCGGAGGAAATCGTCTACGTCGTGAACAAGGCGCGCTGCCGCTTCGTGTTCGTCACGACAGCGCTCGCGCCGACGTTGACGGCCTTGCGCCCGCGGCTGGCCGGCGTGCGGGAGATCGTCGCGATCGGCGCGCAGAGCGACGGGGCGCTCGACTGGCGCGCCGTCTTCGACGCCGGGCGCGCGAACGCCGGCGGCTGGCCGAAGATTTCGCCCGACGCCATGTCGGAAATTCTCTTCACGTCCGGCACGACGGCGCATCCCAAGGGCGCGGTTATGACGCAATTGCGCACGCTTGTCGCCGCCTACGGCTTCGCCGCCGCGCTCTCGCTCGACGAGAACGACGTGTACGAAAGCTTCTTCCCGTTCTTCACCACGGCCGCGCTGCACTGCCTCGTCCTGCCGGCCTTGTGGGCGGGCGCCGCCGCCGTGCTCGACCCGGGCCTAGACGTGCAGAAAATCATGCAACGCATGGAGCGCGAGCGCACGACGAAGTATATTGGCGCGCCCTCGTTCTACATCTTCCTGCTCGACGCCTACAGGCCGGGCGTTGACGATCTCAGCCGCATCAAGCTGTTCGACTACGGCGGCGCGTCGATGTCGATCGAGGTCATCAAGCGGCTGGCGGCCGCCTTCCCGCATGTCGAGCTGCGTCAGACCTACGGCATGACCGAGACGGGCCCCGCCGGCTCCGTCGCGGTCGGTTCCGACAATCTGACGAAGCTCGGCACGGTCGGTCGCCCCTGGCCGTTGTCGGAGGTGCGGATCGTCGACGACGCCTGCAACGACCTGCCCCCCGGCGTCCCCGGCGAGATCGCGGTGCGCAGCCCGAGCGTCATGCGCGAATATTTCGACGAACCGGAGCTCACCAGCGCCACGCTGCGCGACGGCTGGATGCTCACCGGCGATATCGGCTACATCGACGCGGACGGCTACCTGTTCCATGTCGACCGCAAGAAGGACATGATCATCCGCGGCGGCCACAACATCGGCTCGCTCGAACTGGAAGAGAACTTCTTCGCCCATCCCGCCGTGCAGGAGGCCGCCGTCATCGCCGTGCCGCATCCCAAGCTCGGCGAAGACATACACGCCTTCATCGTGCTGCGCCCGGGCGCGGCGGCGACGGTCGACGAGTTGCGCGCCTTTCTGGTGGACCGGCTTGCCGACTACAAGATTCCGCGCCGCATCACCTTCGCCCGCTCTCTGCCGCGCGGCCCGATGGGCAAGGTTCTGAAGTCGGAATTGCGCAAACAGGTTACAGAGGAAAAGGCAGGCTGACATGAAGCAATCAGATTACGAAACGATCCGCATCGACCGTCGCGGCCGCGTGCTGACGCTGACCATGAACCGGCCCGACGTTCTGAACGCCGTCAGCGCGCGCCTGCACACCGAGCTGTCGCAGGTTTTCTACGACGCCGCGCGCGATCCCGAGTCCGACGTGATTGTGTTGACGGGCGCCGGTCGCGCCTTCTGCGCCGGCGGCGACGTCGACTGGATGCAGGCGGCGATCGACGATCCGGACACGTTCGAAACGACCGTGACCGAAGCCAAGGCCATCGTCTTCTCGCTGATCGAATGCGAGAAGCCGACGATCGCGCGCATCAACGGCCCGGCGGTCGGTCTGGGCGCGACGCTCGCCCTGTTCTGCGATGTCTCGTTTGCCGCCGAGACCGCCTATCTTTCCGATCCGCATGTCTCGATCGGCATGGTGGCGGGCGATGGCGGCGCGGTGATCTGGCCGCAGCTCATCGGCTTTGCGCGCGCGAAGGAATTCCTGTTCACAGGCGACCGGATCGACGCCAGGCGCGCCGCGGAGATAGGCCTCATCAATCGCTGCGTGCCGGCAGCCGAACTGGACGCGACGGTCGACGCGTTCGCCGACCGCATGGTCAACGGAGCGACCAAGGCGATCCGCTGGACCAAGGTCACGACGAATATCGCGCTCAAGCAGCTTGCCGCCAGCATGATGGACGTCGGCCTCGCTTATGAGGCGCTGACCAACGTCAGCAAGGATCACCGCGATCTCGTCGACAGGTTCCGCGCGCGCGCCGCCAAGGGCAAGGCGTGAGCGGCTTCGCGACCTTGGCGGGCCGCCGCGCGCTGGTGACCGGCGCGGCCGGCGGCATCGGCCTGGCGATTGCCCGACAGCTCGCAACGCTCGGCGCGCGCGTGGCGCTGGCCGACCGCGACGTCGACCGGCTCGCAGCCGCCGTGAAGCAGGTGCGCGGCGACGCCATCGCCGTGCCCTGCGACATCGGCTCCGAGCAGGGCGCCGACGCGCTTGTGGCGCAATCGGCCGAGGCCCTGGGCGCGATCGACATTCTCGTCAACAACGCCGGCGTCGCTGAGCCGATCGCGCGCACCATCGATCAGCGTCTCGAGGACTGGGAGCGCGTGGTCGACGTCAATCTGCGCGGAACCTATCTCGTCTCGCGGGCGATGGCGCGCCATGCTCATGCGCGCAAGGCTGGCGGCGCCATCGTCAATATCGCTTCCGTCGCCGGCATTGGCGCCATTCCGAGCTCCAACGGTTACGGCGTATCGAAGGCTGCGATCATTCACCTGACAAAGACCATGGCTTGCGAATTCGCCGCACGCGGCCTGCGCCTCAATTGCGTTGCGCCGGGTTTCATCGACGCGCCGATGGCGCACGAAATGTTCGCCGACAGGAAGACGAACCGCGACGCGGTCGAGAAGCGTCTGCCGATGCGCCGTTTCGGCGCGCCCGATGAGATCGCCGCCGCCGTCGCCTTCCTCGTTTCGGATGCGGCCTCCTACATCACCGGCGTCGTCCTGCCGGTCGACGGCGGCTGGACGGCTTACGGCGGCGCGTGAGGAGACTGCGATGACTGCGCCTGACGCGGATCTGCAAACCGAGCTCGACGCGCTGCGCGACGCCGCCCGACGCCTGATCGCGCGCGAGATGACGCCGCACTACGCGGACTGGGAGCGCGCGGGCGCTGCGCCGCGCGCGCTCTGGCGCACCATGGGCGCGGCGGGTCTCCTCTGCGCATCGGTTCCCGAGGAATACGGCGGTCCGGGCGCAGGGCTCGCCCACGCGCGCGTCGTGATCGAGGAACTCGCCAACGCCTTCGTCGCTTTGCCCGGCTTCTACACGCATTCGGAGATCATCGCGCCGTACATCCTCAAATACGGCGCGCAGCAACAGAAGCAAACATGGCTGCCGCGCTGCGTAAGCGGCGATTGCGTGTTGTCCATCGCCATGACCGAGCCCGGTGCGGGCAGCGACCTGCGTGGCGCGCGAACGACTGCGCGGCGCGACGGCGACGATTATGTCATCAGCGGCCAGAAGACATTCATCAGCAACGGTCTGCATGCCGATCTCGTGATCGTGCTCGCCAACGTCGAAGGCATGTCGCAAGGCCGCAAGTCGCTGTTTCTCGTCGAAACGGACCGCCCCGGATTCTCGCGTGGGCGCGTGCTGGACAAGATCGGGCAGAGGGCGCAGGACACGGTCGAGCTGTTCTTCGACGAGACGCGCATTCCCGCATCGAATCTGCTCGGCGTGGAGGGTGAGGGTCTGCGCTACCTGATGGCGCAGCTGCCGCGCGAGCGCCTGCTCGTCGGCATGGCGGCGCTCGCGGGCGCGCAAGCCGCCTTCCGCGAGACGCTTGCCTATGCGAACGCGCGCCAGGCTTTCGGCCAGCCGATCTCGCAGTTCCAGCACCTGCGGTTCCGCCTCGCCGAGCTCAAGACGAAAATCACGGTCGCAGGCGCCTTTCTCGATCAGTGTATCGCCCGTTTCGAGCATGGCGACCTTCCGGTCGACGAGGCGGCCATGTGCAAATACTGGCTCACCGACGTCGAGGCGGACGTCCTCGACGAATGCGTGCAGATGCATGGCGGCTACGGGTTCATGCGTGAATATCCGGTCGCGCGCGCCTATGCGGACGCGCGCGGTCAGCGCATCTACGCAGGCACGAACGAGATCATGAAGGAAATCGTCGCGCGCAATCTCTGAAAGATGGCGCCTGGCGCCTCGCGGCCCGCGCCCCTACATTACGGGCGTTGAACCGGAGGACCGCATGAACCTCGACGGCGACAAGATCGTCGCGATCATCGCGATGCTGGGGGCGCTTGTGCTGGCGATCCGCGCGCTCCAGGCGTCGCGCCGCAAATAGGTCGGAAGCCTATTTGCGTTTTTTCAGCGCGCGCAGGTCGATCGTTCCCTCCAGCGCGCGCGGATCGACGCCTTTAGGAAACACCTCGGTCTTCTGCACCTTCTGGGTGCCGGTTTTCGGCAGGCGTTCCACGAAGGCGATCCAGCCCGGCGGTTTGTAATAGGCGAGCCGCGCGTTGCAGAAATCGAAAATCTCCCGCGCGAGCGCCTCGCCCTTCGCCGCGCCGTCGCGCGGAATGATGCAGGCCATCACCTCTTCCTCGCGTATGTCGTCCGGAACGGCGATGACGGCGGCTTCCGCCACCTTCTCGTGCGCCAGCAGCGTCGCCTCGACCTCCGCCGCCGCGATGTTCTCGCCCGAGCGACGGATGATGTTCTTGTTGCGATCGACGAAGAACAGCATGCCGCTGTCGTCCTGCCGCACCACGTCGCCGGTGTGGAAATAACCGCCTTCCCACGCCTCCTGCGTCGCCGTTTCGTTCTTCAGATATTCGCGGAAGAAGCCGTAGCGCGGATTGCCGCCGGTGCGCCGCACGAGCAGTTCGCCCGCCTCGCCCCGCACGACGTCGCGGCCGTCGCGGTCGACGACGCGCACCTCCATGTCGAGCCGGTCGCGCCCGAGCGGGCGCCCCATCGCGCGCGTGTCGGTCATGCGCGGTTCGTGGCTGGCCACGAACCCGCCGCCCGTCTCCGTCATGCCCCACACTTCGATCAGCGGCACGCCGAACCGCTGTTCGAACGGCGCATGCAGTTCCGGCTCCACGCCCGCGCCGATCATGAAGCGCAGGCGATGCGAACGGTCTTCCGGCGCGGCCGGCGCCTTCATCAACATGGCGGGAATGATGCCGAGATAATGCGCGACGGTGGCGCGGCTGTCGGCGAGTTCGCGCCACCACGAGCCGGGATGGAAACGGTCTGGCAGGATCGAGCAGCCGCCCACGCGGATCGCGCCCATGAAGGAAAAGACGCCGGCGTTCATGTGGTAGAGCGGCAGCGGATTGTAGATGCGCTCGCATCCTTCGCGCAGCGCCGCGAGTCCGCCGGCCTCGGTGTAGAGACGGCCCACCACGTCGTAGTATTCGTTCGGGATCACGCAGCCCTTCGGCCGGCCCGTGGTGCCGGACGTGTAGAGCAGGCTCGCTTCGGTGTCAGCGTCGGGCGCGCGCGTTTCCGGCGGGCGCGAGGGCGCGGCGGGCGGCGCGAAGGGTTCGTTCGCGACCGCGACCGCCGGCTTCCGGGCGCAGGTCTGCGCAATCGCGCGCAAAGCCTCGGCGCGGTCGGCGAGCGCGACGATCAGCGCGCTTTCGGAATGCTCGATCGCGTAGCGGCTTTCGTCGGCGCGATAGTCCGGGTTGAGCGGCACGATCGAGACGCCGAGCGCGTTCAGCGCCAGAAAATGCAGATGATGTTCAGGCCGGTTTTCGAGCAGCAGGGCCACGCGATGGCCGTGGCCGTAGCCTGCGCGCGCGTAAGCCTCGCGCAGCGCCGCGATGCGGTTCAGCGCGTCGGCATAGGTTATCTCCCAGCCGTCTGGCAGATAAGCGCGCGAGGCGAGCGGCCCGACCGCGAGAAACGGCTTGTCCGGCCATTTCCGCGCGCTGGCCTCGAAGATCGAATAGGCGGTGATCGACATCGCATCCCCCCGGCGTCGACGGTCAAGACAAAGGGGCGCGCCGTTCGCGCGCGCCCCGGCGCGTCACTGCGAGATTTTCCCGTCGATCACATCGCCGAAGCGCTCGTAGCCTTCGCCCGTGAAGCGGATGAGCTGCAGTTGTTCGAGCGGGAAGAAATCGCTCGCGCCGGTGTTGGCCTTGATGCCCGGCAGCAGCAGATCGCTCTCGACGTTCTTCAGACTGGCGGCCTGTTTCATGATGTTCTCGCGCGAGACATCGTCGCCGCACTGGCGCAGCACCTGCTCCATCATCTGCGCGGCGATGTAGGCGTAGACCGTGAACGAATCCTTCCGGTCGCCTTCGGGATAGTATTTGTCGAGGAAGGCGTTCCATTTCTTGAAGCCCGGATCGTCCTTCCACGCCGGATCGTTGGGATCCTTCATGTAGGCGCTGGAAATGATGCCTTTCGAAATATCGAAACCGGCTGATTTGAGGACCGACGTGGACGATGCGTTGTTGCCGAGATAATGGGCCGGCTTCCAGCCGAGATCGGCGAGCTTGCGGATCGCCTGCGCGGCGAATTTCGGCGTCGTCATCGACATGAACACGTTCGCGCCCGCGCCCTTCAGCTTGAGGATTTGCGCGTCCGCCGTCGGGTCGGTCGATTCGTAGGGCGCTTCCGCGACGATCAGCGAAACCTTGTCCCCGAGACCGTCCTTGAAGCCCTTGAGCACGTCGCGCCCGAAATCGTCGTTCTGGTAGAGAATGCCGATCCTGGGGTCCTTCTGCGTCGTCAGCACGTGTCTGGCGAAGATGCGGCCCTCCACCTGGTAGGGCGGCATGAAGCCCATCGTCCACGGGAAGTTCTTCGGATCGCCGAACTTGGTCGCGCCGGAGGCTATGAAGAGCTGAGGAACCTTCTTCTGGTTCATGTATTTCATGATGGCGGCGTTGGTCGGCGCGCCGAGCGCGCTGAAGATGGCCGACACCTCGTCGCTTTCGACCAGTTTGCGCGCCTGTTCGACCGTCTTGGGCGGACTGTAGGCGTCGTCGTAGGTGGTGTAGTTGATCATGCGGCCGTTGATGCCGCCCTGTTCGTTGATCATCTTGAAATAGGCGCCCGGCAGTTTGCCGATCACCGCGTAGATCGCCGCCGGTCCCGTGTAGGCGTCGATATTGCCGATCTTGATTTCGCCCTTGGCGCCTTGCGCGGCGGCGCCGCGTCCAACGAACGGCAGTGCGGTGGCGGCGGCGGCGCTCGCCAGAACGGCGCGACGCGTCGCGCCCGTGGTCGAACGGGTGTCGGTCATTTGGTTTCCTCCGGATCGCGATCGATGAGTCGCGTTGAGGCAATGGTGCGGCCTGCGGCGGCCAAGGGCAACCCCGGCGCATTGCATGGCGTCTTTGCGTCGATCGCGCGGCGTTTCAGACAACCAAAAACCCGCCGAGAGGCGGGTTTTTCAGGAGCGAACGCGACGCCGAGCTGATGCGAGGAAGCAGAAACGCCCGCATCGCGCAGCGTTTCAGACAACCAAAAACCCGCCGAGAGGCGGGTTTTTCAGGAGCGAACGCG
>CALMZV010000020.1 GCA_937870755.1 uncultured Methylocystaceae bacterium | reverse complement strand
TTATGGCCTTGAGAACCGTGCTCTTGCCGGCCCCGTTGGCGCCGAGCAGCGCCACGAGCCCGGCTTCGGGCACCTCGATCGACACGCCCTTCACAGCGAGAAACACGCTGTCGTAGACGACTTCGATATTGTTCAGGACAAGCAGCGACATGTCGGTCCGGCGCGTTGGTCGCTATCGGCGCGGCGCGCGAGGCGCGCCACGCGACAGCCTACTTTGCGGTCTTCTTGTACTCATCGGCGGACTTCTTGATCTCCGCCCACACGACATCCTGGTTGGCGGTGAACCAGTCTGTGACGGGCGCGAATTTCTCGCCGTCCCACCGCGCGATGCGACACTTGCCGCCGCCCTGATGGTCCTGCGGCGTGATCGTCGTCGCCGGCATGAATCCGTCGGCGTCGAAATTCGAGATCGACGTCAGCCCGGCGTTCAGCCATTCGCCGGTGATCGGCCCGTTCGGCGCCTTCTCGAACGCCTTGCGCACGCCTTCAATCATCAGCGCCGCCATCATGACCCCGTAATTGTAATACGAGGTGCCGACCTTGGCCTTGTCGCCTGCGCCCTTGCCGGGCGCGATCACCGTCTTGATGATGTCCTGAATGATTTTGGGCGATGTGCCGGAGGCGCAGGGCTCCACCTTGATCAGCCCCTTCATCGCGGCGCGGCCGACGATGTCCATGTCGGATTCCGACAGCCAGACGCTCGACGACACGCGGTTTATCGGTATGCCGTTGCGCAACGCCTCGGTCAGCGCCACCGTCTGGCCGACCGCCACGCCCCAGAACACCACCCAGTCCGGCTTCGCGCGTCGCACCTGCGGCCAGATGGCCGACTGGTCGTTGCCGGGCGGCGTATAGGGAAAAGCCTGGAACGAATAGCCGAGCTTGGCGCCCAGCGCCTCGAAAACGGGAATCGGCTCCTTGCCGAACGGCGTGTCGATATGCACGAGGCAGATCTTCTTGCCCTTCAGGTCGCCATCCTGCTGGCGGAAATAGTCGACCAGCAGCCCCGCCTGCGTCCAGTAGTTGGGCGACATCGGGAACACATAGGGAAAGGCCGTTCCGTCCGCGGCGTCGCTGCGGCCGGAGAAGGCGGTGATGAGGTTGACCTTGTCGGCGGTCACCCGCGGCACCAGCGCGCGTGCGACCGGCGTCGAGAGGGGATCGATCAACACCGCGCCCTGGGTCTTGGCGCGCTCGTAGGCTTCGATGGCGCGCGGCTGGTCGTTGCCGTGGTCGGACACATCCAGAACGATCTGGTAGCCGTTGACCCCGCCCTTGGCGTTGACGAGCGAAGCATAGTCGCGCTGGCCCTGGTTGTATTCGGTCGTCGCGAATGTGTAGACGCGGGTGAAATCCTGCGGCATCGCGAACCGCACGACCTTTTCCTGCGCCGCGGCGAAGGAGACGTGCAACTGCGAACCGATCGCCGCCGCGCCGGCCCCCGCCAGAAACGTTCTGCGCTTGATCGTCATGTCCATCCTCCCTCGACATTGCCTTCGAAAGCCGTCTGGCGGCGCATCAGTGTCGCGCGTGGCGGAACGGCCAGACCAGGAAATAGTTGCGGACGTTGTCGTAGATCTTGGCGAGGCCCAGCGGCTCCCACAACAGGAATCCGACGATCATGCCGCCGTAGAGCATGAGCGGCAGATGGGCGCGCAGGTCCGCCGAAATCGCAAGGCCGAACATCTCGGCCGCCTGCCCCACCGCCTGATTGAGCAGAATGGGCGCGAACAGGATGAGCGCCGCGCCGAAGAAGGAGCCCAGCACGCTGCCGACCCCGCCGACGATCGCCATCGCCACGATCTGGATCGACAGGTCGAGGTGGAACTGGTCCGGCGAAACGGCGCGATAGTAGCAGAAGGCGAGCACCGCGCCGACCACGCCGCCGATGAACGAACTGACCCAGAAGGCGACGAGTTTGAAGCGGAACGTGTTCACGCCGAGGATCGACGCCGCGTAATCCTTCTCGCGCACTGCGGCGAGCGCACGGCCGAACGAGGCGCGGCGCACGTTGAGCATGAAGAACGTCACGATGAGACAGACGGCCAGCGCGAAATAGTATGAGCGCAGGTCGCCGACGATGGCGATCCCGAAGAACGTCGCCGTCGGAACGGGCAGAGAGGCCTGGCCGCCGCCGCTGATGGCGGGAACCTGCGTGATGACGAAATCGACGATCGACTGCATGGCGAGCGTCGCCATCGCAAGATACAGGCCTTTCACGCGCAGCGCCGCCGCGCCGAAAATGGAGCCGATGAGCGCGCTCGCAAGCCCGCCCGCCACGATCGCGATCTCGAACGGCGTCCCCGCGCGCACCAGATGAACCGAACTGTAGGCGCCGATGGCGATGATGGCGCCGTAACCGAGATGGATCTGGCCCGCGCCCCCCATCAGGAAATTCAGGCCGAGCGTCGCCGTCGACCAGATGACCCAGGGCATGAGGTAGCCGACGAGATAGAGCCGGTCGACCAGCAGCGGCGCGAGGATCGTCAGCGCCAGCACGAACAGCGCGAGCCTCCGATCGAACGGCAGCGGCCAGAGCTGGCGCTCCTGCCTGTAGGATGTGTGGCTGATGCCCGCGCGGCGGTAGAACATCACACCCTCTCGATATGCTCGCGGCCGAACAGGCCGTGCGGGCGGATGAGCAGCGTCGCCAGAATGATGACGGACGCCGCGACGTCGCGCGTGCCGCCGCCGATCAGCGGATCGATGATCCCGGTCGCCAGGCTTTCGACAAGACCGACGACGACGCCTGCGATCAGCACGCCGGGAATCGAGTCGAGGCCGCCGAGGATGGCGATCGCCAGCGCTTTGATGAGCAGCAGCGACAGCGACCAGTCCACGCCCTGCGTCGCCCCCCACAGAATGCCGGCGGTCGTCGCCATCACCGCCGAAAGGCCCCAGGCGATGGCGATGGCGCGCTCCACGCGAACCCCGACCGACCAGGAGGCCGTCTGGTCGTCCGAGACCGCGCGCATGACGATTCCAAGCCGCGAGTTGAAGAAGAAGATGGCGGCAAGCACCAGCGCGAACGACACCGCGCCGCCGATCAGCAGCGTCCGGTTGAGCAGAAGGTCGCCGACGAACAGCGGGGCGTTGGGAATCCCGATGTCGATCTTCTTGACCGCCGTCCCGAATACGCCTGGCAGCAGGCCGCGCAGCACGATCTCCATGCCCATCGTCAGCATGATCGCCATGATGATCGGCTGCCCGATCATCTGGCGTAGCGCGAACCGCTCGATCAGCGCGCCGACGGCGAACATGGCGACCAGCGACAGTGGAATGGCGGCCCACGCCGGCAGGCCGACGAGCGCGGTGGCCGCCCAGGCGAAATAGGCGCCCATCATCGCGAGCGCGCCCTGCGCCAGATTGGCGATGCCGGAGGTCTTGTAGATGAGCACGATGCCGGCCGCGACGAGCGAATACATCATGCCGACGAAGGCGCCGTTGATCGACAGTTCGAGGAGAAGGGCGAGATCCATCAGGCTTCGACCTCGCAGATGGTGAGTTTGCGCCGCATGGTCCCACGCCGGCCGTCCTCGTAGACGATCTGCGCGTCGAACTCGACTTCGCGCGAGCCGTCGTAGAGCGCGTCCACCAGCGCGGCGTAGCTCGATTCGATCACGTTGCGTCGCAACTTGCGCGTGCGCGTGATCTCGCCGTCGTCGGCGTCGAAATCCTTGTGCAGGTTCACGAAGCGGCGCACCCGCAGCGCGGCCGGCTGGGTCTCGTTCAAATGGCGCACGACGCCGGCGACAAGCGCGATCGCCTCCGGATGCTGCGACAGGTCGGCGTACGAACTGTAGGAGATCGCCCTTTGCTCGGCCCAATGGCCAACGGCCTCGAAATCGATGCAGACGATCGCCGCGAGATCCGCGCGCCCGGCGCCCAGCACCGCCACGTTGCGCACATACGGGCTGAACTTCAGCCGGTTTTCGATGAAGTTCGGAATGAAGCGCTCGCCGGACTGCGTGCGCACCACCTCGCTCACGCGGCCGAGCACGACAAGATCGCCGTCGGGTTCCAGATAGCCTGCGTCGCCGGTTCTGAGCCAGCCATCCTCGAAGGCCGACCGCGTCGCCTCCGGATCGTCGAAATAGCCGTCGATGACCGAAACGGAGCGAATGAGAATCTCGCCGCTGTCGTCGATGCGAATGTCGACACCCGGCATCGCGCGGCCGACCGTATGCGCCTTCACGTTGTCCTCGGTCTGCGCCGCCGACAGCGCGGCGGTCTCCGTCTGGCCGTAGAACTGCTTCAAGCGCACGCCGAGGGCGCGAAAGAACAGGAACGTGTCCTCTCCCATCGCCTCGCCGCCCGTGAACGCGCGTTCGGCGCGCGACAGTCCGAGAAAATCCTTGATCGGCCCGTAGACGAGCGCCTCGCCGATCGCTCGCGTCACGCGTTCCGAAAGCGTCAGGGCGCCGCCCGCCATGCGCTTGCGCTCCATGTCGATGGCGCGCGGCATGAAGAAATCGAACAGTCGCCGTTTGAGCGGCGTTGAATCCGCCATGCCGACCTGCACACGCGTCAGCATCGCGTCCCAAGCGCGCGGCGCGGCGAGATAGAACGTCGGCGCCACTTCGCGCAGGTCGTGCAGCGCCGTCTCCTGCCGTTCCGGAATGTTGACGGTCGCCTTGAGCAGCACGCCGCCTGCGACCGTGAACACGAAATCGCCGACCCATGCCGTCGGCAGATAGGCGAACAGGCGCTCGTCCTCGCCGAAATAGCCTCCCGTCCGGGCGTTGGCGACGCCGCCGACCACGTTGCGGTGGCGCAGCGGAATGCCTTTGGGCGCGCCCGTCGTGCCGGACGAGTGCAGGAGCGCAGCGATGTCGTCGGGTTGCGCGCGCGCGATCAGTTCCGCGCGCAGGCCCGGCGTCGCATCGAGCCGCGCCCGCCCGCCCGCCATCACCTCGTCGAGCGCTACGAGTCCGTCGACGCGATAGGCGCCGATTCCGCGCGGGTCGTCGTAGACGATCGTCTGCGGCCGTCCGATCCGCTCGCGCAGCTCGATCAGTTTGTCGACCTGTTCCTGATCTTCCGCGAGCGCGATGCTCGGCGATCCGTGTCGCATGTAGAGCGCGAATTCGCCGACCGGAACATCCGGAAACACCGGCGCCGGAAAGGCGCGCAGCGCCATCGCCGCCAACATCGACATGTAGATGCGCGCGCGATTGTCGCCGACGACGGTGAGCGCCTCGCCCGCGCCCAGACCAATCTGCTCGAACCCGGCGGCCAGCGCCAGCGTGTCGTCGAGAACGCGGGACCAGGTCCATTCCTGCCACACGCCGAAATCGCGCTCGCGAAATCCGATTCGCGCGCCGCATTGCGCCGCGTTGCGGGCGAGGGCGGCGATGAGCGTGGCCGGCTCCGCCGCCACACGCGCCTCCGGCGTGGCCGCGGCGTTCATGTCTGCGCCCGCGCGTGGCGCGCGGCGGCCCGCTGGCCGATATAGGCCTCGATGACCTTTGGCTCGGCGATCGCGGCCTTCGGCTCGCCTTCGGCGATCGTCTCGCCGTAGCTCAGCACCATCGCCCGGTCGCAGATGGCGGTGACGACGTCCATGTGATGTTCGATGATGAAGATCGTCACGCCGCGCTCCTCGCGCGCATCGAGAATGAACCGCGCGATGTATTCCTTCTCCTCCTGGTTCATTCCCGCCATCGGCTCGTCGAGAATGAGCAGCCGCGGCTCGGCCACCAGCGCGCGCGCAAGCTCCACGCGTTTCTGCAGGCCCATCGGAATCACTTCGACCGGCTCGTCGCGGATGTCCTGCAATTGCATGAAGTCGATCACCTCCTCCACCAGGCGGCGGTGCGCCAGTTCCTCGCGCTCCGCCCACGCCCAGTAGAACAGCGCCGCCAGCGCGCTCGGGCGCATGTGCACGTGGCGCCCGAGCAGAATGTTGTCGAGCACGCTCATGCCTTTGAACAGCGCCAGATTCTGGAACGTGCGCGCAACCCCCATGCGCGCGATGCGGTGCGGCGCCACGCCCGTGATGTCCTGGCCGAACAGCCGAACGCGCCCCGCGTTTGGCGGATAGAAGCCGGTCATCACATTGACCATGGTCGTCTTGCCGGAGCCGTTGGGACCCACCAGTCCGAAGATCTCGCCGCGCGCGACGTCGAGGTCGACGCCCTTCAGCGCGCGCAGGCCGCCGAACGAACGTTCGATTCCGCGACAGGACAGGGCGAGTTCGTCTCCCGCTGTCGAGGCAGGCGCAGTCCTGGCGTGTGCGGCGCTGGCGCGCAATCCGCATCCTCCCTCTCGAACATGCTCCGGCGTTTCGTCCGCTCGTGTTTCTTGAATTGAAACCGCCTCATTAAAAACTGTCAAGCGCTTCGCGTGGTTTTGTCGATGGATTTGCACGGCGGCATTTTTGCAGCTACTTGTGGCGTTGCACAAACTGAATGAGGCTCACGAAAGGCGTGAGCCGGGCCGCCCGACGGAGAGAGAACATGACGCGCAACGCGGTGCGGCGTCCCGTGCGGCGAATGCCGGCGGAAAAGCGGATCGCCGACATCATGGACGCTGCGCGCGCCGTCTTCGCCGAACGCGGCGCGAGCGAAGCGCTCATATCCGAGATCGCGGAGCGGGCCGGCGTCGTCGAGGGGTCGATCTATCGCTTCTTTTCCAACAAGCGCGAGCTTGTCGAGCGCGTGGTCGAGAGCTGGTACGAGGACATGCTGGCCGAGCACGGCGCGCAGTTCGAGGGCGTGCGCGGCGCATGGAACCAGTTGCGCGTCATCGTCCATCACCATCTCGTCACCATCAAGCGCGAGCCGGCGCTCAGCCGCATCGTTTTTCAGGACTTGCGGCCCGCGCCGGACTACCGCGCCACCCGCGTGTTTCAGCTCAACCAGACGTATACGAACCGCGTCGTCGACGTGGTGCGCGCGGGCGTGGCGAGCGGCGAATTCCGGCGCGACGTGTCGGCGCATCTCGTGCGCGATATGATCTTCGGCTGCATCGAACATCGCACCTGGGCGTTCCTGCGAAACGAAGGCGATTTCGACGTCGCCGCCACCGCCGATGCAATCGCCAACCTCGTCTATCGCGCGATCGCGGCGACGCCCGAAAGTCCGGACGACCGTGCGGCGCTGGCGCTCGACAGGCTCGAGCGCGCGACGCTGCGGCTGGAGCAGCTGGCGAATGGGTCGGCGTCCGCCAAGAGTGGCGGCGGCAAGAGTGGCGGCCGCAAGCGCGTGACCGCGAAAGTCAGACCCTGAAATAGTCCGGTTTGGCGATCGTCCAGGTTTCGCCCCACAATTGCGCTCCGCCCGCCACATGCAGCGTCTCGCCCGTCACGTATTCGGCGCCGGCGCCGCCCAGGTAGGCGCAGGCCTCCGCCACCTCCCACGCCGCGCCCACCCGCATCATCGGGTTGGAGTGGGCGTAGGTCGCTCGCGCAGCCGCGTCGTAGACCCGCCAGCCCGGCGTTTCGATCGCGCCGGGCGCGATGCAATTGACGCGGATGGAGAGCGGCGCCCATTCGACCGCCAGCGTCTGGCTGAGCGCGACCACGCCGGCGCGCGCGGCGATCGTATGCGCCACGCCATGCAGCCCCTGACGCGTGACGACCACGATGTTGACGATGGCGCCCGGTTTGCCGGCGTCGCGCCAGCCGCGCGCGGCGGCCTGCATCATCCGCCATGTGCCGGAGAGATTCGTGTTGACGACGGTATTCCAGCCCTTCTCGGAAAAATCGATCGCGGCCTGCGGAAACTGCCCGCCCGCGCTGTTGACGAGCAGATCGATGGTCCCGGTTTCGTCGGCGACCCTTTTGAACAGGGCGTCGACGGACGCGGGCTCTCGAATGTCGACGACATAGGCCCGGGCGTCCACGCCTTTGGCGCGCATCGCCGCGACCGCGCCGGCGAGCCGCGCCTCGTCGCGCCCGGCCAGCGCCACCCGTCCGCCGAGCCGGCCGACAAGCCACGCGCACGCGCGCCCGATTCCGCCCGCCCCGCCCGAAACCAGGGCCGTGCGCCCCGCGTAGGCTCCGGGCGCATAGATGGTTGGATGCGCCGCCAGCGCTTCGTCGTCGAGGCCGAACACGTCAGCCATGCGCGCGCGCGCCTTTCAGCAATTCGCCGGCGATGATCATCTTGCGCACTTCGGTCGTGCCGGCGCCGATTTCGAGCAGTTTGATCGACCGGTACAGACGGTTGATTTCCGAATCCCACATGTACCCCATGCCGCCGAATATCTGGACCGCGCGATCGAGCACGGCATGCACGGCGTCGGCGGCCTGCATCACGCAGGCGGCTGTGAGTTTGTGGATATCGCCGCGCCCGCCGCCGCCGATCTCGAGCGGCGCGGCGGCCGCCAGCGTGCGATAGGTGAGCGCGCGCGTCGTCTCGACGAGCACGTACATTTCGGCCAGCATCGACTGCACCATCTGGAAACTCGCGATCGGCTTGCCGAATTGCTGGCGGGTTTGCGCATAGTCCGTCGCAAGCTCCAGCGCGCGTTCGGCGATGCCGAGGCAGATCGGCGCGACCATGGCGCGTTCGAGATCAAGCCCGCTCATCACCACCGCCACGCCGCCGTTCTCGCGGCCGACGAGGTTCTCCGCCGGCACGCGACAATTCTCGAATACGAGTTCGCCGGTCGGGCTGCCGCGATAGCCCATCTTGGTGAGTTTCTGCGCGACCTTGAAGCCCGGAAACTCCTTCTCGACGATGAAGGCGGAAATGCCGTGCGCGCCCTTTTCGCGGTCGGTCTTGGCGTAAACGAGCAGCACGTCGGCGACCGGCCCGTTGGTGATGAAGATCTTGCCGCCGTTGAGAACGTAGGCGTCGCCGTCGCGCCGCGCCGTCGTGCGCATGGAGCCGAGCGCGTCGGACCCCGCGCCGGGCTCTGTCAGACCGAGCGCGCCGATCTTGCGGCCGGAGCACAGGCCCGGAAGATACTTGCGGCGCTGCGCTTCGTTTCCGTTACGATAGATGTTGTTGGCGCAGAGATTGTCGTGCGCCACCCAGCTCAGCGCCAGCGCGTGATTCCAGCGCGAGAACGCCTGTCCCACGAGCCCGGCCGTCGTCAGGTCGAGTCCGGCGCCGCCGTAATCCTCGCCGATGGTGACGCCGAACAGGCCGGCGTCGCCGATCTTGGCGAACGCGTCGTCCGGCCACCATTCCTCCGCATCCATGCGTTCGGAATAGGCAAACAGCTCCTTGCGCGCGAACCGGTCGGCCTGATCGAGCACGGCGCGCTGATCGCTGGTGAGATCGAACTGCGAAGGCGCATTGCGCACCGCCTCGACGCTGCTCATGTCGTTTCCTCCCTGTGCGACGCTTCGTGGCGCCTTGCGCCCTCTGTAGCATCGCGCTGGGTGCGCGACAAGCAAAGGGCGCGATTAATGAAACAATATCATTTGCCCACGATGCGGTTCAGAGCGCAATATTGCGATGCAAAATCGACCAGTGGATGGCGATCTTGACTCATGTGGTGAAGTGTATTCATTTATGCTTGGCCATCGCAACAGGGAGCGAAACGTGTCGGACGTTGTGCGCGCCGATCGCAACGGCGCTGTCATGACCATCGTCATCAACCGGCCCGAGCGGCGCAACGCGCTCAACGAGGCGGTCGCGACGGGGATCGTGCACGCGCTCGATGCCGCGGAGGCCGACCGCGGCGTGCGCGCCGTCGTGCTGACGGGCGCGGGCGACAGGGCGTTCTGCGCCGGCGGCGACCTCCAGCCCGGCGCCGACGGCACGCCGTTCGCCATCGACGCCGCCGACCCGCGCCATTACGTCGTGCGGCTATTGCGGCGGATGGACGCCTGTCGTTTGCCGCTCGTGGCGCGCGTCAACGGCGCGGCGCTGGCCGGCGGTCTCGGACTCGTGGCCGCCTGCGATCTCGTCGTCGCGCGCGAGGATGCGTTGATCGGCGTGTCGGAGGTCAAGGTCGGGCTGTTTCCGATGATGATCCTGCCCTATCTGCTGCGCTCCATTCCCTACAAGCGAATGATGGAGCTGTGCCTGACGGGCGAACCGATTCTCGCGCGCGAGGCGGTCGCCGACGGGCTCGTCAACCATGTCGCGCCTGCCGGCGAACTGGACGCGAAAACGGACTGGCTGGTCGCGCGCATTGTCGACAAGTCGCCGACCGGCATTCGTCTGGGCAAGCAGGCGCTCGCGAAAATCCGCGAGATGAGCACGGAAAGCGCGCTCGAATACGCCCAGTTCATGCTCGCCAACATGGCGCGCACGCGCGATGCGGCGGAAGGATTCGCCGCGTTCAACGCCAGGCGCGCGCCCAACTGGACCGGCGCATGAACGCGGCCGCCGACAGGGCCGGGCGATGCGTGCGCATCGGCTGCGGCGCCGGCTTCTGGGGCGATACGCCCGAAGGCCCCGCGCAGCTCGTGCGCCATGGGGCGATCGACTATCTCGTTCTCGACTATCTCGCCGAAATCACCATGTCGATTCTGGCGCGCATGAAGGCGAAGAACCCCGCGCTCGGGTATGCGACGGACTTCGTGTCGCTGGTGATGGGGCCGCTTGCGCGCGAGATCAGGGACAGGCGCATTCGTGTGGTCGCCAACGCCGGCGGCGTCAATCTGGAGGCCTGTCGCGCGGCCCTGCAGGCTGCGTTCGACGCGCAGGGCGTCGACCTCAAAATCGCGATCGTGCGCGGCGACGACCTGTCGGGCGGGTTGGAGGCCTGGCGCAGGGCCGATGTGCGCGAAATGGCGCGCGCGACGCCGCTGCCCCACCAGATCGCCAGCATGAACGCCTATCTCGGCGCCTTTCCGATCGCCGCCGCGCTCGAAGCGGGCGCCGACGTGGTGCTGACCGGACGGTGTGTCGATTCCGCGCTGGCGCTCGGCCCGCTCATTCACGAATTCGGCTGGGGGCCGCGGGACTACGATCTGTTGTCGGCCGGCAGCCTTGTCGGCCATATCGTGGAATGCGGCGCGCAGGCGACGGGCGGCGTCTGCACCGACTGGCGCGATGCGCCCGGCTGGGACCGCATGGGGTTTCCGATCGCCGAATGCGGCGCGGACGGCGCCTTCGTGCTCACCAAGCCGGCGGACACGGGCGGGCTTGTGTCGGTGGCCACCGTCGCCGAACAGGCGGTTTACGAAGTCGGCGATCCGGGCGCCTACGTTCTGCCGGACGTGACGTGCGACTGGCGCGACATTTCGATCGTGCAGGTGGGCAAGGACCGCGTGCGCGTGAGCGGCGCGCGCGGGCGGGCGCCCACGCGCTATTACAAGGTGAGCGCCACCTACGCCGACGGCTGGCGCGCGGCGGTGACGATGATGATCGCGGGGCGCGAGGCGGCCGACAAGGCGCGCGCGGTGGGCGAGGCGATTCTCGCGCGCGCCCGCCGGCTGATGTCGGACGCCGGCTTCGCCGATTTTTCCGAGACCTCCCTGGAGGTATTGGGCGCGGAAGCGAGCTACGGCGCGGCGGCTCGCGCCGCTGGCGCGCGTGAGGTGGTGCTCAAGATTGCGGTGCGGCACGCGGACAAGGCTGCGCTGAACATATTCGCGCGCGAAATTTATCCGGCCGCGACCGCGATGGCGCAGGGCCTGACGGGATTCGCCGGCGGCCGGCCGGAGCCGCAGCCGGTGGTGCGATTGTTCTCGTTCCTTGCGGACAAGTCCGGCGTTCCGGCGGCGGTCGAAGTCGACGGCCGCACGATTCCAGTCCCCGCCGAAATACCGAACGCCGACCCGCAGGCCCCGCCGCTGCGCCCGCAACCCGCCGGTTGGCGCGCGACCGGCGCCACGCGAACCGTGCCGCTCATTGCGCTCGCCTATGGGCGCAGCGGCGACAAGGGCGACATCGCCAATGTCGGGATCGTCGCGCGTCGGCCGGAGTTCGTGGACGTCATCCGCACGGGCGCGACCCCGCAATCGGTGAAGGCGTATATGGCGCATTTCGTGCGCGGCGCCGTCGAGCGGTTCGAATGGCCGGGCCTGCCGGGTTTCAATTTTCTGCTGCACGACGCGCTCGGCGGCGGCGGCGTCGCTTCGTTGCGGCACGATCCGCAGGGCAAGGCGTTCGCGCAGATCCTGCTGGATCTGCCGGTCGAGGCGCCTGCCGAATGGTTCGAGCCCGGCGGCCCGCTCGCGCGATGGCGGATGGAGTCGACAGGACAAACCGCATGACGCAGCCCACGCCGCTGTTCGGAAAGGTTCTCATCGCCAATCGCGGCGAAATCGCCGTGCGCATCATCCGCACGCTGCGCGCGATGGGGATTGTCGCTGTCGCGGTTCATCACGCCGCCGAGCGCGCGGCCAAACACGTGCGCCTTGCGGACGAGGCGTTCGAACTGCGCGGCGACACCCCGGTGGCGGCTTATCTCGACGGCGCCGAGATCGTCCGCCTCGCGCGGGCTTGCGGCGCGCAGGCGATCCATCCCGGCTACGGCTTTCTGTCCGAAAACGCCGCCTTCGCCCGCCAGGTCGCGGATGCGGGTCTCGTGTTCATCGGGCCGGACACCGCGACCATTGCGCTGATGGGCGACAAGATTTCCGCGCGCGATTTCGCGGCCGCGCACGGCGTGCCGGTCGCCCCCTCGGTCGACGCCGCAGGCGACATCGACGCGTTCGTCGCGACGGTCGGGCGCATCGGATTTCCGCTGCTCATCAAGGCGGCGGCCGGCGGCGGCGGCAAGGGCATGAGCATCGTGCGCGACGCGCGGGAGCTGGCCGAACGCGCGCGGATCGCCGCGAGCGAGGCGACGCGCTATTTCGGCGACGGTCGCGTCTATGCGGAAACCTATGTGGAGCGCCCGCGCCATATCGAGGTGCAGGTTCTCGGAGACGGCGCGGGCGGCGCCATTCACCTGTTCGAGCGCGAATGTTCGGTGCAGCGCCGGTTCCAGAAAATCATCGAGGAGGCGCCGCCCGCGCCCATTCCCGAAAGCGTGCGCGCCGACATCTGCGCCGCCGCCGTTCGGCTTGCGTCGGCCGCCCGCTACAAGAACGCCGGCACGGTCGAATTCATCCTCGCGCCGGACGGGCGGTTCTTCTTCCTCGAGATGAACACGCGATTGCAGGTCGAACATCCCGTCACCGAAATGACGACGGGCGTCGATCTGGTGCGCGCGCAGATCGAAATCGCGGCGGGCCTGCCGCTGCCGCTATCGCAGGCCGACGTGCGCTCGCGCGGCCACGCGATAGAATGCCGCATCTGCGCCGAGGACCCGGACCATGATTTCATGCCGGCGACCGGACGCATTTGCGTGTTGCGCGCGCCGGCGGGGCCGCACATCCGCTTCGAGAATGCGCTCGACGAAGGCCAGAAGGTGACGACCGACTTCGATTCCATGCTGGCCAAACTGGTCGTTCTGGGC
>CALMZV010000019.1 GCA_937870755.1 uncultured Methylocystaceae bacterium | reverse complement strand
TACGCTGATCAGCGTATCAGCGTTATTGAGGAGAGGTATGGCATCGACCGAGAAGACCTTCGGCGGCGCGATCAGCGAGGCCCGGAAGTCGAAGGGATGGGCTCTGAAAGAACTCGCCGCGCGCGTGCGGCGCGAGGATGACGAGCCGATCTCGCCACAATATCTAAACGATATCGAGCACGATCGGCGCAGCCCGTCGTCGGACCGCATGGTCCAGCAATTCGCCGACGCGCTCGGCATCGACCGCGACTGGCTTTATTATCTGGCGGGTCGATTCCCCGACGACATAAGGGACAAGAAGCTGTCAGAAGAGCAGGTTTCCGAAGTGATGGTCGCTTTCCGTCGCACGCTCGACAAGAAGGGCGGCAAGGGCGGAGGTTCCTGATCGTGCGCTACGTGGCCGACCGCAGCGGGCGCTTTACGCAGCGCCCGCACTACGAGCCGAAGGAACTCGACCGGGAGTGCGAGGCGATCGTCAGCGCCTTCCTCAGGGAGCGCCACGGCTCGGTCGCCTATCCGCTGACGACCGACGACCTGACCGTGCTGATCGAACGCGACACTGAATCGCTCGACCAGTACGCGGACCTCAGCGCCTACGGCCGCTTCGTTGAGGGCGTCACGCAATTCCAGCCCGGCCGCAAGCCGAAGGTGCTGATTTCCGAGACACTCTCGACGGCCGACAACCGGCAGAACCGCCTGCGCATGACGCTCGCCCATGAATATGGCCATGTGCGTTTCCATGCGCCTTTGTGGGACCTCGAACCGCCAGGCGCCGATCTTCTCAAGGCCAACCCGCGCGCAAATACGCAGGTCTGCTTCCGCAACAACATCCTCGACGCCGCGCAGACGGACTGGATGGAGTGGCAGGCCGGCTATATCGGCGGCGCCTTGCTGATGCCGGTGAGCCGGGTCCGCGCTCTCGTCCGCGAATACTGCGAATCGCAAAACCTCTTCGGGGTCATCGGCCAGGACGATTTGCACGGCCGCGCCCTGATCGAGAACATTGTCGCCGGCTTCGCGGTCTCCTCCGACGCGGCCCGCATCCGGCTTATAAAGCTAGGAATCCTTGGCGCCGCGAGCGCCGGCCCCTCTCTGTTCAACATCGCCTGACGACGGGTCCATGCCCCGGGGTTGACTCCGTGCATCGCTCTGCTACGCTAATTAGCGGATCGGCAGATAAGCCGGTTAGCTGAAACAGCAAAGGACCCGGGCATGAGCAAAGGCCGCAACCAGCATATCGTCCCGCGCAACGGCCGATGGGCCGTCCAGCCCGCCGGCGGCGGGCGCGCTTCCTCCGTCCACGACACCCAGGCCGCGGCGGTCGCCCGCGGCCGCGAAGCGGCCCGGAACCAGCAGGGCGAACTGTTGATCCATGGCCGCGACGGCCGCATCCGCGAGCGCGACTCGCACGGCCGCGACCCGCATCCCCCCAAAGGCTGACGAAAGGAGACTCCGATGACCGAAGTCCTTGCCACCACCGAAACCGGGCGCCGCCCACCCTACAAGATCATCGTCGATCGCAAGCCGCACGACTGGCCGGAGCCGGTCATCACCGGCGCGCAAATCAAGCGCCTCGCGGGCGTCGATCAGGCCACCTACGACGCCTGGCAGGACGTGCCCGGCCCCGAGGACCTGCTGATCGCCGACGACAGAAAAGTCGATCTCACGCCTCCGCAGGTCGAGCGTTTCTTCACCGGCAAGAAGACGACGACGGAGGGCTAGGGAACGATGAGCTTCCTGCCCGCCGCGGACCGCGTCTATCTCGCCGAGAAAGGCATCGCCTACGAAGAAAAGCAGGATGGCGCCGTCAAAGGCGTCATCCTGAAAGGGCGGCGGCTGCCGGACGGGCGTTTCGACAGCGCCGCCGCCGATATCCTGATCCAGCTGCCGCCAGGCTATCCGGACGTGGCGCCCGATATGTTCTACCTGCTGCCGTGGGTGAAACTGCGCCAGGGCGGTCGCTATCCCAACGCCGCCAATGTCGCGCAGAGCTTCGCCGGCCAGAGCTGGCAGCGTTGGTCGCGCCACAACAGCGAATGGCGGCCCGGGATCGACGGCATCTGGACGATGATCAAGCGCGTCGAGGACGCGCTGGAAAAAGCCGCATGACCACCTTCAGCCTCACCCTGCGCGAGGACCACGAGGCGGCGCTTCGCGACCACCTGCTGCGCGGCAACGGCCTTGAGCATGCTGCCTATGTGCTGTGCGGCCGCGCGGGCATCCGGCGCGACCCGTGGGATCGCGAGGCGCACGAGAAATTCCTCTCCATGCAGGTGATCCCCGTCTCCGACGATCAGGTCCTTGATGCCGGTCCCGGCCTCATCACCTGGAGCACCACGTCCTTCGTCCGCGCGCTGCGCGCCGCCGCGGCGGACGATCAGGTCGTCGCCGTCGTGCACAATCATCCGGCCGGTATGACCGCCTTCTCAGCGCAGGACGATACGAACGAGCCCGACCTCGTGCAGCTCGCTGTGAACCGCAACGGCGGGGGCACGAAGATGCTGAGCCTGATCCTGACCGCCGACGGCCAGTGGGCGGGTCGCGTCTGGCTGCTGCCGCGGGCCGGCGCGCACGCCCCGCTGCGCATGATCCGCGTCCCCGGCGCGCGCCTTGCTGTCCACTATCCCGGCCGCGGACTGGCGGCGGGCCTGCCCGCTTTCCAGCGCCAGGCGCTCGCCTTCGGATCGGCGCTCAACGACGATCTTTCGCGCCTGCGCGTCGGCGTCGTCGGCTGCGGCGGCACCGGCAGTGCGGTGGCGATGCTGCTGGCGCGGCTCGGCGTCGGCCAGGTCGCGCTGTTCGACAACGACGTTGTGGACCGCACGAACCTCAACCGCCTGCACGGCGCCCACCAGCAGGATGCCGACCTCATGCGCCCCAAAGTCCATGTGGTCGCCGAAGCCATCGCCGCAATGGGCCTCGGCGTCAGGGTCGTGCCGACCGAAGCCTGGATCGGCGACCCCGAATGCCGGGACGCGCTGCGGGCCTGCGATATCGTCTTCGGCTGCACCGACGACCATGATGGGCGGCTGTTCCTGAACCGTCTCGCCTACTACTACCTCATCCCGGTGATCGACATGGGCTTGGCGATCGACGCGGGCGACGGCGACCCGCCGGCGCTGAGAGGGCTCGACGGCCGGGTCACGGTCCTCGGCCCGCATGAGACGTGCCTGATGTGCCGCGGCGTCGTTAGCGGCGCGGCGGCGCGCGGCGAGGCGATGAAACGGGCCGAGCCCGAACTCTACGAGCGCCGCAAGGCCGAAGCCTATGTGGCGGGCGGCGGTAATCCCGCGCCGGCCGTCGTCACCTTCACCACGGAGCTCGCCTGCATGGCCGTCAACGAGATGATCCAGCGCCTCCAGGGATTCCGCGGCTCGGACGGATCGGTCGCGCACCGTGTCAGGAAGTTTCACCTGGGGGAAGACCGGCGCCCGCGTCACGACCCGCGCCCAGCCTGCCCGGTCTGCGCAGCGGACGAAAGCTGGGGCCGTGGCGACACCGATCCCTTTCTCGGGCGGGTGGCGTGATGCGCGCGCTCGCCTGCAAGGTTCTCGTCGCCTTGCGGCTGATCCCGCGCCCGGCTTTCACGGCACGCCTCGTCTCCGACCATCCCGACCCGGACACGATGGCCGACGGGCAAATCTACGTCGTCGGCGGCCGGGGCTACAGCAAATGGGCCTATTTCCGCTGCCCGGCGGATCGCGAGGAAATCGTGCAGCTCTCTCTCATGCGGGAGCGGCGTCCGCGCTGGACCGTCGCCGTCGACTGGCTCGGTCGCCCCACGATTCACCCGTCCGTGCGACAACTCGACGGAACATATGCTCACTTCTGGATCAAGAAGGGTGCGATCGTCTGGTGCGGGGACAGTGGGCGCAAGCCCTCACGCGCCATTTGAGCCGACACATCTGTGCTGCTGCGATCGGAGAAATACCGGCTATGGCAAACCCCCAAGACCAGCCGGACTTGTGCCGCTCGCCATTTCAAGGGTGAAGCCCCGAGCACATCATTCCCGACGCGGTCCGCCAAGGATCGAAAGGAATGGCGCACCCGGCACGATTCGAACGTGCGGCCTTCGCCTTCGGAGGGCGACGCTCTATCCAGCTGAGCTACGGGTGCATCCTGCTTACGCAGTGCTTACGCGAGTTTCTTGCGATTTTGAAGGGCTGGATACCCATCGCGCAAGCCTTTGTAATCTAAGCCTCTTTCAGTCTCCTTCTCCGCGCCAGCGGGCTTGACATCTGCCTTCGGAGGGCAGCGCTCTATCCAGCTGAGCTACGGGCGCGGGACCGGGAACGGTCGCTGGCTTACTAGCCCATCGCCACGGCGTCGGCAATCGGCGCGCGGCTTGCTCCTGCCGTGCCCATGAGCCGGCGGAGCGTCGGCGCGGCGCGCTTGTGCGCCAAAAGAGGACAGAGCATGGACGCCATCGCCCTGCGGACGCTGGCGCGCCCCGCGCCCACGCCGCGCGATCCGGCGCTGGACATCGCCCGCGGCGTTCTCATCGTGCTGGCGGTCGCCCCCGTCGTCGCGCTCGCGCCGGCGGCGCGCGCCACGCCCCATCTTTCCGCGATCGGCGAGATGATCGTCGCGCCCGGCCTGATGTTTCTCGCAGGGTTGATCGCCGCGCCGCGGCTCGGCGCGCCGCGCCGGCCCTTTTTCGCCCGACGCGTGGCGGCGCCGCTCGCGATGGCGGGCCTGGCCGCCGGACTGGCGCTGCTCGTCGGCGCGGCGTTGCGCGGGAAGGCCGGCGCGGGTCTCGCGCTCGCCGCGCCGGCGCTTCAACTCATGGTCCTGCCGCCGCTCCATGCACTCGTCGTGCGCATGACGGGCCCGACGCCGCTCGTGCTGGCCCTTGCGCTGTTTGCGCATGTGGTGGGCGTGATCGGCGGGCCGGGCCTGCGCTTTGCGCTGTCGCTGTTCGTATTCTATGCGGCCGGCGTGTGGTTCGCCGCGCGCCGCGCGCGATTCGAGGCCGCGATCGCGCGCCATCCGTTCGCCGCCGCCATGGGCGCGCCGGTCGTCTTCGCGTTTGCGCTGTTTCTCGGCCTGAAGGCGCCGGCACAAGCGTTTTCGTTCGCCGCCGCCGGCCCCGGCGCGCTCGTGGCCGGGTTGGGCGCAGGCGTCGCCGCGCTCGCCATGGCCTCCGCGCTCGCCACCGCGGCCACGGCCGGAGACGCGCCCTCGCTGCTCGGGCGGCTCGGCCGCGCGGCGCGGCCGCTGGGGATGTTCTGGCCGCCGCTGTTTCTGGCATTGGCGCTCGCCGCGCCGCAGGCCGCGCGGCCGCTGGCGTTGATCGTTCTGGCCGCAGCCACGCTCTCCATCGTCGCCACGCTCGCCGATCTCTTCGCCGAATGGCGCGCCAGCGTCAGCCATGCCATCGCCGGCGCGCAGTCCTGAGGCGCGCTGCCTTTCGGGCGCCAAATCGTCTAGCATCGGGCCATGAGCGCCCATCCCCGACCCGTCTCCGCCGGCGACCACGTCTTTCTCGTCGACGGCTCGTCCTTCGTCTTTCGCGCCTATTTCCAGTCGATCCGCCAGGACGCGAAATACAACTACCGCTCCGATCGTCTGCCCACCGGCGCGTTGCGGCTGTTCTGCACGAAAATCCTGCAATTCGTGCGAGACGGCGCGGCCGGCGTGAAGCCGACGCATCTGGGGATCATTTTCGACAAGTCGGAAAACTCGTTCCGCAAGGATCTCTACCCGCCCTACAAGGCCAACCGCTCCGAGCCGCCCGAAGACCTCGTGCCGCAATTTCCGCTGATGCGCGAGGCGGTGCGCGCCTTCGGCATGACGCCGATCGAACAGGACGTCTACGAAGCCGACGATCTGATCGCCACCTATGCGCGCCAGGCCGAAGCGCGCGGGGCGGACGTGCTGATCATCTCCGCCGACAAGGACCTCATGCAGCTCGTGGGCCCGAAAGTGGCGATGTACGATCCGGCCTCCGGCGAGCGCGACGAGCGGCGCATCGGCGCAAAAGAGGCGGAAGAATATTTCGGCGTGGCGCCGGGCAAAATCGTGGACGTGCAGGCGCTGGCCGGCGATTCGACCGACAACGTGCCGGGCGCGCGCGGCATCGGCGTGAAGACCGCCGCCCAGCTCATCAACGAATACGGCTCGCTCGAGGAGCTGCTCGCGCGCGCGAGCGAGATCAGGCAGCCGAAGCGTCGCGAAACGCTGACGGACAAGGAGAGCGTGGACCTGATCCGCCTGTCGAAGAAGCTCGTGACGCTGGTGGAGGACGTGCAGGTCGAAACGCCGCTCGACGATATGGCGCTCGCAGCCCCCGACGGCGCGCGGCTGGTCGCTTTTCTGAAGGCGATGGAATTCACCACCATCACGCGGCGCGTGGCAGACGCCTTCGACGTGGACGCCAACCTGATCGAGCCACAGCCCGATCTCGTGGGTGAAGGCGCATGGCGCGCGCGCGACGGCGCCTTCGCGCCGGCCGCCCCGCGCCCCGCGCCCGTCGCGGGCGCGCAAGAAAGCGCGTCGCAAGACAGCGCGCCGCAGGCGCCGCCGCAGACGGCCCCCGGCGCCGATACGCCGCAGGCGCTCGCCACAGCGCGCGCCGGCGCGCAGCAGGCGTTCGACCGCGCGGCTTACGCGGTCATCGCCGATCTCGCCGCGCTCGATCGCTGGATCGCGCAGGCGCAGGACACCGGCGCGCTCGCGGTCGACACGGAGACGTCGTCGCTCGACGCCATGCAATGCGACCTGATTGGCGTGTCGATGTGCCTCGCGCCCGGTCGCGCCGCCTATGTTCCGATCGGCCACGTGAAGGAGAACGCCGGCGATCTGTTCGGCGAACAGGGACTGGCGCCCGGCCAGCTTGCGCTCGCCGACGTTCTGGCGCGGCTGAAGCCGCTGCTCGAAGACCCGTCCGTGCTCAAGATTGCGCAGAACGCCAAATTCGACTGGCTGGTGCTGAAACAGCACGGAATCGAGATGGCGCCGCTCGCCGACACGATGCTCGCCTCCTACGCGCTCGACGCCGGGCGCACCGGCCATGGCATGGACGAACTGTCGCAAGCGTTGCTCGCGCACAAGCCCATCGCCTTCGGCGAGGTGGCGGGGCAGGGCAAGAGTTTCATCGGTTTCGCGCGGGTGGCGCTGGACCGGGCGACCGAATATTCGGCCGAGGACGCGGACGTGACGCTGCGGCTATGGCGCGTGTTGCAGCCACGCCTCGCGGCAGAAGGCATGACCACCGTCTACGAGACGCTGGAACGGCCGATGATCGAGACGCTCGCGCGCATGGAGCGGCGCGGCGTTTCGATCGACCGGCGCATTCTGGCGCGGCTGTCCGGCGAGTTCGCGCAGGACATGGCGCGGCTGGAGGCGGAGGTTTACGAACTGGCGGGCGAGACGTTCAACATCGGCTCCCCCAAACAGATCGGCGACATTCTGTTCGGCAAGTTGGGCCTGCCGGGCGCGAGGAAGACGGCGACCGGCGCATGGTCGACCGCCGCGGGCGTTCTGGAGGATCTGGCGGAGGAGGGCCACGAACTGCCTCAGCGCATTCTCGACTGGCGCCAGCTTTCGAAACTCAAATCGACCTATACCGACGCGCTGCCCTCGTTCGTCAATCCGGCGACGCAGCGCGTGCACACATCCTACGCGCTCGCCGCCACCACCACCGGGCGCCTGTCTTCGTCGGACCCGAACCTGCAGAATATTCCGGTGCGCAACGAGGCGGGACGCAAGATACGCCGCGCCTTCGTCGCCGCGCCCGGCCGCAAGCTGATCTCGGCCGACTACAGCCAGATCGAACTGCGGCTGCTCGCCCATATCGCCGACATCGCGCAACTGAAGACAGCGTTCGCCGACGGTCTCGACATTCACGCCATGACAGCGTCGGAGATGTTCGGCGTGCCGGTGAAGGACATGCCGGCCGACGTGCGCCGGCGCGCCAAGGCGATCAATTTCGGCATCATCTACGGCATATCGGCGTTCGGCCTGGCCAACCAGCTGGGCATCCCGCGCGAGGAGGCCGGCGCCTATATCAAGAAATATTTCGAGCGCTTTCCCGGCATCCGCGATTATATGGACGCTACGCGACGCACGGCGCGCGAGACGGGCTTCGTCACCACGCTGTTCGGCCGAAAGTGCCACTACCCGCGCATCGCCGCTGCGAATCCGTCCGAACGCGCCTTCAACGAGCGGGCCGCGATCAACGCGCCGATACAAGGGTCGGCCGCCGATATCATCCGCCGCGCGATGGTTCGCATGGACGCTGCCCTCGCTGCGGCCGGTCTTTCGGCGCAGATGCTGCTGCAGGTGCATGACGAACTGGTGTTCGAGGCGCCGGACGCGGAGGCGGACGCGACCATCGCCGTCGTGCGCGGCGTGATGGAAAAGGCGCACGAGCCGGCCGTGCAGCTGAGCGTGCCGTTGCAGGTCGACGCGCGCGCGGCGCAGAATTGGGACGAAGCGCATTGAGACGCATGGCCGTGCGCGCTACGGGTCCGTGATGTTGCGCAATCCCTTTCGCCGCAAACCGGCGGCCGTCGCCGCGCCCCGCGCGCCCGAGGGCGCACGGCTTTATGTGGTGGGCGACATTCACGGTCGGCTCGATCTGTTGCGCGATCTCGCCCGACTGATCGCGCAGGACGCCGCCGCGCAGGCGAGCGCGCCGGCGCGCGCGGAAACCATCTTTCTCGGCGACTACGTCGACCGTGGCCCCGACTCCGCCGGCGTGATCGACTTTCTCGCCAGCGGCGATTTTCCCACCCCGCTCGTCGCGCTCAGGGGCAATCACGAGGCGATGCTCGCCCGGTTCATGGAAGACGAGACGGCGCTCGAGGAATGGCGTCGTTTCGGCGGGCTGGAAACGCTGCATTCCTATGGCGTGAATGTGACCGACGCCTTGCGCGGCGCGAACTATGCGCAGACGCGGGCCGCCTTGCTGGAAAGGCTGCCGGCGGCCCATCGCGATTTCCTGCACGGGATGCGGTCGAGCCTGGCGCGCGGCGGCTATTTCTTCTGCCACGCCGGCGTGCGGCCGGGCCGGGCGCTGACGGCGCAGACGGACTCAGATCTCCTGTGGATACGCGAGCCGTTCCTGTCTTTTGCGGGCGATCTCGGCGCCTGCGTGGTGCATGGCCACACGCCGGTCGCCGCGCCCGACGTGCGCGCGAACCGAATCAACATCGACACGGGCGCCTATGCGAGCGGGCGTCTGACGGCGCTGGCGCTGGAGGGGGACATGCGCCGCTTTCTCGTCGCCGGCGCCTGAGCGCGCGCCGCGCCATTTGCCCGCATTCTCGTAAAATTGCCGGTGTATCAGTCGCATGGCGACGCCGCGCGGCGGCCGGAGAATCTTGTCAAGCAGGCGACCAGCGCCTAACGTCAATACAGTACGCTGCGTCAGCGCGCGCGTGATTCATTCGCAATGTTCGAGATCGACGGACGCAAGTCCGTTTGGACGGTCCCATGGGTCTTTTCGCCCCCACGTCGCGCAACAGATTGAAGCTGCGAATTTCGCCGTTCGATTTCGTGTGGGCGTTCGTGGCGCCGTTCGCGGCGCTCTACCTGCGCGATCCGGGGCTGCTGGTGGTCGGCGATGCCGCGGGCTGGCCGTCCCCGCCCTATATTTTCGCCGCGGTCGCAACCGCCTGCGCGCTCGTCGCCTTCGTCGCCTTGCGTTTGAGCGAGGGCATGAACCGCTTCTTCTCGGCGCACGATGTGCTGGCGATCTGCGGGGCGGTCGGCGCCACGGTCGCGGGCACCAGCATTTTCATGTTCACCTTCACGCGGCTGGAGGGCATTCCGCGCTCCACGCCGCTGATCTTCGCGCTCGTGCTCGGCGGCGGCCTGGTGCTGAGCCGCGCGTTGCATCGCGCGTTCGCGTCCGATGCGCCCGCCGGCGCGCGCCAGCGCAGCGACCAGTTGCGCAACATCGTCATCGTGGGCGTCGACCGGTTCACAAGCGCGGTGGTGCAGCTTGTCGCGAGCCAGTCCCCGCCGACGACGCGCGTGCTGGCGCTGCTCGACGAACGGCCGGACCTGATCGGGCGCTCGATCCACGGCGTGCGGGTGGTGGGCGCCGCGCACGATCTCGACGCGCTGGTGGAGGAATATCTGGAGCATGGCGTGACCGTCGACCAGGTGCTGACGCCCGACCCCGGCGCGGGCCTGTCGGAAGAGGCGGCGGCGGCGATCGCCAGCGTGTGCGCGGCCCGCGGCATTACGTGTCTGCCGCTCTCGCAGGCGCTCAACCTCACGCCGAAACCGTCCGCGACGCCGCCCGAGCCGGCCGCCGCCATGCCGCAGATCGCGCCGCGCGTATCGCGGTATTTCCGCATCAAGCGGGCGATCGACATCGTGGCCGCGCTGGCGCTGCTCGCGCTGCTCGCGCCGCTGGCGCTCGTGGTCGCGCTGGCGCTCATGATCGACGTCGGCTCGCCGCTCGTCTTCTGGCAGGAACGGATGGGCGCGGGCGGGCGGCGCTTTCTCATCTACAAATTCCGCACCTACGCCGCGCCGTTCGACTGGCGCGGGGACGCGATCGCGCCCGAGCGTCGCCTCTCCGCGACGGGCCGCTTCATCCGCGCGACGCGGCTCGACGAAATTCCGCAGCTGATGAACGTGCTGGTCGGCGACATGTCGCTGATCGGCCCGCGCCCGCTGCTGCCGCAAGACCAGCCGGACGATCCGTCGATCCGGCTGATGGTGCGGCCCGGCGTGACCGGCTGGGCGCAGGTCAGCGGCGGCGTATCAGTCACCGCGGAAGAAAAGAACGCGCTCGATTCGTGGTGCATCCAGCACGCCTCGCCGCTGCTGGACCTGAAAATTCTCGCGCACACCATCATCATCGTCCTGACGGGCGAGCGGCTCAACCGCGACGCAGTCCGTCAGGCGATGTCCTGGCGCGCGCGCGCCATCGAGTCGCAGCCGTTCGAGGAACGTCTCGCCTCGCGCTAGAGCGCATCCCCTTCGCTCGAAAGCGCACGTGCGCCTATGACCGTGTGCGGGCGGCGGCGATGGCGTGCAGCTTCTCGTTGCTTGCGAGCAACTCGTCGAAATAGCGAATGGTGGCCATCAGCCCCTCGCGCAGTTCGACCTTGGGCGCCCAGTCGAGTTCGGCGCGCGCTTTCGAAATATCAGGCCGGCGCTGGCGCGGGTCGTCGGCCGGCAGGGGCTGGAACACCAGTCTGGATTTCGATCCCGTGAGTTCGATCACCAGTTCGGCGAGGCCGCGGATGGTGAATTCGTTCGGATTTCCGACGTTGATCGGCCCGACGGTCTCGCGCCCCGTCGCCATCATGCGCACGAGCGCGTCGACCAGATCGTCGACGTAGCAGAACGAGCGCGTCTGATCGCCGTCGCCGTAGAGGGTGATGGGCTCGCCGCGCAGCGCCTGCACCACGAAATTGGAAACGACGCGGCCGTCGCTGGGATGCATGCGCGGCCCGTATGTGTTGAAGATGCGCGCCACCTTCGCCTGCACGTTGTGCTGGCGCACGTAGTCGAACATCAGCGTCTCGGCGCAGCGTTTGCCCTCGTCGTAGCAGGAGCGCGCGCCGATCGGATTGACGTTGCCCCAGTAATCCTCGCGTTGCGGATGAACGGTGGGATCGCCGTAGACTTCGGAGGTCGACGCCTGGAGGATTTTCGCCTTCACGCGCTTGGCCAGGCCCAGCATGTTGATGGCGCCGATGACGGAGGTCTTCGTCGTCTGCACGGGGTCGAACTGGTAGTGGATGGGCGATGCGGGACAGGCGAGGTTGTAGATTTCGTCGACCTCGACATAGAGCGGAAACGTGATGTCGTGGCGCAGAAGCTCGAACGCCTTGTTGTCGAGCAGATGGGCGATGTTGCGCCGTGTGCCGGTGAAGAAATTGTCGGCGCACAGAACATCGTCGCCCGCAGCGAGCAGGCGCTCGCACAAATGCGAGCCGAGAAAGCCCGCCCCGCCCGTCACCAGCACCCGCTTGCGCATATTCGCGCCCCGCCCAACAATCCGGCGCATGGAATCGCAGATTTCGGCGCCGGCGTCCATCGCCCCCACGCTCCCGCGGGGGCGCACGATCTTCATCGTCAACCGCTTCTTCCATCCCGACCATTCGGCGACCGGCCAGATCGCCTCCGATCTCGCCTTTCATCTCGCCGCGCGCGGCATGCGCGTGGCGGCCATCGCCGGCGCCGGCCTCTACGACGACCCGTCCGCCGATCTCGCGCCATTCGAACAAGCGCACGGCGTCGACATCCATCGCGTGCGGCGGCCGCGATACGGCCGCGCGACGCTCGGCGGGCGCGCGTTCGACATGCTGGCGATGCACCGCGCGTTCGCCGCCGCGCTCGCGCGGTTCGGCCGGCCGGGCGATTGCGTCATCGCGAAAACGGATCCGCCGCTCCTGTCGGTCGCGCTGGCGCCGGTCGCGCGGGCGCGGCGCATGGCGCTCGTCAACTGGCTGCAGGACCTCTATCCGGAAGTGGCGCTGGACATCGGTGCGGCGGGCATGGGCGTGGTGGGGCGCGCGGCGCGCGCGGCCGCGCCGGCGCTGATCGCCGCCCGCAACTCCAGCCTGCGGGCGGCGCGCGCCAATGTCGCAATCGGCGAAAGGATGGCGGGCCGGGTGGCGGAGGCGGGCGTCGCGCGCGAGCGGATCGCGATCATTCACAACTGGTGCGACGATACGATCATTCGTCCGCTGCCGGCCGAAGGCCATCCGCTGCGCGCGGCGTGGGGGCTCGCCGGGCGGTTCGTCGTCGGCTATTCGGGCAATCTGGGCCGGGCCCACGAGTTTCGCACGCTCCTCGACGCCGCCGGACTGTTGCGCGAAGAAAAGGACATCCGCTTTCTCTTTATCGGCGGCGGCCATCTGACCGGCGCATTGCAGGCGGAGGTTTCCGCCCGCGCCCTGGGCGACGCGTTCCAGTTCCGGCCGTACCAGAGCGCCGCCGACCTGCCGCTTTCGCTGACCGCGCCGGACGTCCACTGGCTGTCGCTGGCGCCGGCGATGGAAGGCCTGATCGTTCCGAGCAAATTCTACGGAATCGCCGCCGCCGGCCGGCCGACGCTCGCGGTGACGGCGCCGGACGGGGAAATCGCCCGGCTCGTGCAGCGCCACCATTGCGGTCTGGCGATCGCTCCCGGCGATGGGGCCGGGCTGGCCGATGCGATTCGCGCGCTGCGCGCCGAACCGGACCGCCGCGCGGCGATGGGCCGCAACGCGCGCGCGCTGATCGATGCGCGGTTTTCGCGCGCTCACGCGCTGGCGGCGTGGGAGGCGCTTGTCGCGGCGACCGCGCTCGCCGATAAATAGGCGCCGCGCCCGGGGAATCGGCGCGAGGCGCGCGGGAGATGCGGGTGGACGAGCTGATCTGGGTCGCGGGGCACAACGGCATGGTCGGTTCGGCGATCATGCGCCGCCTCCACGCCGAAGGTCGCCGCACGGCGACGGTCGATCGCGCCCGGCTCGATCTGCGCCAGCAGGACGCTGTCGAGAACTGGCTGCTCGCCAACCGGCCGACCGCCATCATTTTCGCCGCCGCGAAGGTCGGCGGCATCGTCGCCAATTCGACCTATCCGGCCGATTTCATCTACGACAACCTGACGATTCAGACGAACGTCATCCACGGCGCGCACAAGGCGGGCGTGGACCGACTGGTTTTTCTGGGCTCCTCCTGCATCTATCCCAAACATGCCGAGCAGCCGATCAGGGAAGCGGCGCTGCTGACGGGGCCGCTGGAGCCGACCAACGAATGGTACGCCATCGCCAAGATCGCCGGCGTGATGACGTGCCAGGCCTACAGACGGCAGCACGGGCGGCGCTACATTTCCGTCATGCCGTGCAATCTTTACGGACCCAACGACAATTTCGATCTCGAAACCAGTCATGTCCTGCCCGCGCTCATGCGGAAGTTTCACGAGGCCAAGGTCGCGGGCGCGCCGAGCGTGACGATCTGGGGCACGGGAACGCCGCTGCGCGAGTTCATGCACGTTGACGATCTGGCGCGCGGCGTCGTCCATTGTCTCGACGTCTAAGACGAATACGAACACATCAATTGCGGCGCGGGGTTCGACATTTCGATCCGCGAACTGGCGGAGATCGTCGGACGCGTGGTGGGATTTGCCGGCGAACTCGCGTTCGACGCCTCCAGGCCGGACGGAACGCCGCGCAAGATCATGGATTCGAGCCGCATGCGGGCGCTCGGCTGGGCGCCGCGCATTTCGTTCGAGGAGGGGATCGCCTCCACCTATCGCTGGTATCTCGACAACATCGCGCGACGCGCGGCGAACGCGGCGGCCTGACGCGGACCGCTATCGCGCGCGGCGCCCGGGCGCGACCAGCGGCGTGAACGCTGCGCCGTCGCCGCCCGTCACCATCGTGTCGCCGACGCGCAGCCAGGCGTGCGCCGCAATCGTTCCCTCGGCCGGCGCGACGCCGAGATAGAACGCCCATCGAACGCCATGGCGGCCGAGCCAATGCGCGGCGGCCATCGCCTGCACAAGGCAATCGGCGCGCCACGGCGCGCGCGCGCCCACGGCGCCGATCGCCCAGGACAGACGCGCGACATCGACCGCGCGCTCGTTCGAGGCGCGCGCGCCGCCCGCCTGCAGACGCGCAACCGTCGCACCGGCCGGACGCACGGCGAAGACGATGCGCGCGCGCGCCAGTTCCCCTGCCGCGATCGCCAGATAAAGCCAGTCGCGCGCGGACAGATCGCACAGGCGGCGGCGGGATCGGGCGCGCGGGCGGCTCATTCGAGCACGATCAGCCCGCGGGCGGCCAGATCGTCCAGGAGCGCGCGCGCATCGGCTTCAAGCACATCGCGCGCGACGTCGTAATCGCGTTCGACGGCGTCGCAGATCTCGGCCAAGGTCTTGCCCGATTCGATCAGCCGCCACATGTCGGCGCCCACCGCATCGAGACCGAAATAGGCGCCGCTCGCCAGATCGAGAATGACGAATTCCTCGCCGACCGCCCGACCGACGACATGCGGCGATATCGAGATCTTCTGCGCGCTGTTCATCGCTGGACGCCTTCCGCCGATGCGTGCTCCTCGAGCGTCGCGATCAGAGGTTCGAGGGTTTCATAGCGGCGCGGATAGTCAAGCTGGAAGCAGGGCACGGCGTTGGCGATGCGCGCAGTCGTCGCGAAATGGCGCGCGACGAGATCGCGATCGGCGATGTCGATGACGAAGGCGTGCGCCAGCAGCGCCAGCAGCGCCTCGCGTGCGCTCGTCCGCGCGATGGTCACGCTCGCCGACGCGCCCTCGCCCAGAAGATAGATGGCGCGCAGCGGCGCCGGCCGGTCGGCGTGAGGCAGGCGCGGGGCGGCCGCCAGCCGATGTTTGGACGTGAAATGGAGCGGGGCCGCGGGCGCGATGCGCGGGACGAGCGCGGCGCGGCTGTCCTCCCACAGCCGCAGCGCCGGCGCCCCGGGCACGACCTCGATATGTCCGCCGGCCGGGCGCGCCCACACCGCATCGTCAGCCAGAAATGCGTGGCCGGCGCGCGCGAAGGCGGCGGCGAGCGTCGACTTGCCGCGCCCCGCCGCGCCAAGGCAGGCGAGCGCGCCGGCGGGCGTAGCGACCGCCGCGCCGTGATAGATCGCCTCGCCGCGACGGCTGCGCATCAACGGCAGCACCTGGTTCACGTAAAGGTGTTCGGGCGTGGCGTCCCGCACATGCGGCGCCGGACGACAGGTCGCCGACAGCCCGTCGGCCGACACTTCGAAATCGGCGAGATCGGGAAAGCGCAGCAGATACGCTTCGCCCGCGCGATGAAAGGCGATGGCCGGCGCGCCGTCGGAGAAAAAGATCGTATGATACGGCGGCGAGGCGAGCGGCGCTTGCGCACGCGCGGGCGCGAGCGTGAGGGCGCCTGTCACGACGCGTCCCGCGCCAGCGTTTCGGCGACGAACAGACGCGTTTCGGCTTCGGTCGGCATGAGGCGCGGATACTGGCGCGCTACGGCCTCCTCGATCTCGCGCGCGGTCCGCACGCCGTCGCACAGCGCCAGCACGAGCGCGCGCGCGCGGCCCGTCGCGTCGATGTTCGGGCGGCGGCGCGGGTCGGCGCGCGCAACATCGGCGCGACCGATCGGCAAACTCGCCCACGTGGACTGGCTGAAGCTGCGCCCACTGTCGGGAAAGATCGCCGACCACGCGACCAGATCTTCGTGGGGGCGCGCGGCGATGGTCAGCAGCACGCGCTCGCCCGCCTTCATCGCGACCGGCGCCGGAAATGGCAGAAAGGCCTGCGGGCGCCGGATGGCGTCCGCGGCGAGCGGGGAATTGGTCATGACGACGCCCGGCGCCAATTCGCAGTCGAACCAGCCGGCCAGACCGTCGACCGTCGCTCCGCGCCCGGCGACAAGCTCCACGCGCCACGACAGGAATGCGCGCGCGTCGGCGCCAAGTTCGACGGAGTCCAGAACCGCCGGCTGGCCGACGATTTCGTCGCGGGTCAGGTTGGCTGCGTATTTGGTGTTGGCGGCGTAGTCCGCGAGCCAGCCGAAGGCGTCGGGCGCCTCGCCGTTGCGCCACGCTTCCAGCGGCGCGTGCGCGCGGGGGGATGCGACGAGCGCGACCGTCGGCGCCAGGCGTGCGGGGATCGTCGCGCCCTCCGGCTTGAGAAACCGCCCGCGCGCGTCCGCCAGCAGCGCCATGAGATCGTAGTCGAAGCCGAAATAGCCGACGTGATCGCAAATGGCGATATCGGCCCGCATGTCGAGCGCCACGCGATAGGAGCGTTGGCGCACGAATGTGCAGCGGTCGGCGAAGCCTGCGCGCGCAAGCGTCTCGCGCGCGATCTCGATGACGGGCCCTTTCTCGATGGCGACGAGATGCGCGGCGCCGGCCTCCAGGCAGGCCAGCCCCAGCACGCCGGACCCGCAGCCGACATCCACCACGACATCGCCCGGTTTCACGCGCGCGGCGATCGCCGCGCGATAGCGCGCCAGCCGAACCCGGTCGCTCAGATAACCGAAATGTTCTTCGAGCAGGCGTTCCAAACCGCGCCCCGTCTCAGGCGCGCGCGAGGCGCGCGTAATCGACGATGCAATAGCCGTCCGCGCCGACCGACACCGCATGCGGCGCGACCCTCTCGACTTCGTCGGCCATCGCGCCGCACTGGCGTCCGTGTCCCCAAAGGTCGCGGAACCGCGGCTTGTAGTCGAACAGATAAAGCGCGAACCCGGCCGGATGCTCGCCGACGCGCACGACGTTCTCCTTCAGCCGGCGATCGGAGCCGCGCCGCGTCATCATCGAGAAATCCGTCCCCGACCCGGCGCGCCCCATCGTCAGGTCGGCGACCGACCCGAACTCGCGCAGCACGGGTTTGCAATAAGGAAGCCGGACTTCGCACGGCGACGTCGCGTGCTGGACGCGCGCGGCCGGCGGATCGGAGTGTCCGGGCGCCGTCTCGCCCCTTTGCCTGCTCATGTGGACTCCAACGCCTTTCGTTGACGCAGGCGCCGCGAGCGTGCGCTCCGGCGCATGATCACCGCTTGTTGACCATATTGCCGTCGACCATGGTTCCGCCGCTGCCCATGGTCAAATCCCGAATCAATCCGAAATGGCGCAGGCGGGGGCGGCGGTAGGTTTTCCGGCCCGCGGACGCGGCAGTGCGCGGGGCAATCGCTTGCTCAGGCGATGTTCGCTCCTTCCCGGCCATGTGCAGGGTTCCGCAGCAATGAACTGTCAAAATTGTTGCAGGCGTAAGTAGCATGGCAGCCGAAAATGCTCCAGAGCGTCCAGTTCGGCGCACCCCTGGCCGGCGCGTCCCGAAGGGCGTCGTAGAGGGCGCGGACGCCGCCCGGCGCGAGCCAGCCCGGCCGCGCGGCCGGGATTTCGCGCGTCAGGAGATCGCGCATATCGTCGAGCCGGATGCGGAAGGCGCC
Organism: uncultured Methylocystaceae bacterium; assembly: GCA_937870755.1. GTDB lineage: Bacteria > Pseudomonadota > Alphaproteobacteria > Rhizobiales > Beijerinckiaceae > JAJXWB01. Next base: position 71,110 of record CALMZV010000019.1, on the reverse strand, counting down.
CGAGAATTCCGCCTTGTCGCGCCGGTCGCGCACGGCGGGCGGCAGCAAATCGCCCATGGCGCGGACATGGACGTATTTGGCGACGTCGCCCTTCAGCCGCATGCGCTCGGGCGTCGCAAACGCAGTCTCCACGAATGTCCGGCTGAGCATGGGGCTGCGCGTTTCCAGCCCGTGACGCGCGCCGAGCCGCTCCACATGTTCGCTCACCAGCGCGGCGAACGCGTCGTCCAGCGTGCGCATCATCTCCTGCTGGCTCGGCGACAGGCCGCGCTCGACGGGCCGCGCCCGCGCCGCCGCGCGCCGCTCCAGAATATGCGCGCGCATGGAGGGCGCCAGCCAATCGCAATCGGTCCGTCGGGCGCCACGCGCCACGCGCACGGTTTGGCGCGCCGCCGTCTGCAACGCGGGCGGCAGAAGCGGAAAGACGCCCTCGCGCGCCAGCCATCCCAGCCGCATCCGCAGCGAGGCGGTCGCCCGATCGGCCTTCCAGTCGCGCCAGAATGCGGCGAGGCGACCGCGTGCGAGCGCATCGGCGTAATAGAGATGGCCGCCCGACAGGAACTCGTCGCCGCCCTCCCCCGTCAGAAGCACGCGCGCGCCCGACTGCGCCGCCTGCCGGCGCCCGTCCTCGAACATCGCGGCGTTCGGAAAGGCCGGGAAATCCCCCGCCTCCCGCGCGAGCGCGCGATACCAGTCGAGCGGCGGCCTTGTCGGCGCGATCTCGCGAATATCGAGGCCGAGATGCGCAGCGACGGCGCGCGCGTACTGCGTTTCGGTGGCGCCCACGCGATCGTCCGGCGCGAGCGTGTAGGGCACGAGCGCAGGCGCCGGCAGAACGCCCGCGCGGCGCTGCTGCTCGGCGCTTGCGAAAACGGCCGAGGAATCGAGGCCGCCGCTCACCTCGCAGGCGAGCGGCCGGTCGGTGCGCGCCGCGCGCCGCACGCAGTCGGCGAACATGGCGCGGTAGTGTTCGACATAGTCCTCCTCGCGCGCAAACAGCGGCGCGTCGCAACGCGGCCGCCAGTAACGCGCGATGCGAAGGCCCCGTTCGTCGACCGCGAGCGTATGCGCCGCCACGAGCCGCATGACGCCGCGCCACAGGGTTTCGTCGCGGCTGCTCCATTCGGCGGCCAGGTATTCGGCGAGCGCCGGCTCGTTGACGGTTTGCGGCGCAAACCCGCTGTCCAGAACGGGGCGCAAACCGGAAGCGAAGACGAACGCCCTGCCGGTCCACATATAAAAAAACGGCCGGCGCCCGAGCCTGTCGCGCGCGCAGAACGCCACACGCCGGCGGCCGTCCCAAACGACGAAAGCGAAATCGCCGTCGATCTCGCGCACGCAATCCTCGCCAAAAACATCGTAGGCGGCCAGGACGAGTTCGGCGTCCGAGCGGTCGCGCAGCGCGGCGCCGCGCGCCTGAACTTTCTCGCGCAGCTCCGTCCAGTTCGACAGAACGCCGTCGAACACGAGATGGAGATCGCCTCGGGCGTTGGCGAGCGGCTGTCGTTCTTCCCGCGATTCCGCCGTCGCGCGCAGCAAGGCGCAGCCGAGCGCGACATGGCCCTGTGTCCAATGCGCGACGCCGTCCGGGCCGCGCGGCGCCATGGCGGCCGTCATGCGCTCGACGAGACCCGCCGGCGCCGGCGCGCCGTCGAAACGGACGACGCCGGCGATCGCGCTCATGAATCGATCCTTGGATCGACGCTTGGATCGACGCTCGGATCAACCCTTGCGGGCCGTCGCGCGTCAAGCCGCCGAAACGCGGCGCGCGCCGCGTCGCTCGCGCGGTCGTGCAGCGCCAGCGTCAGCCCCAGCTGGATGGGCAGCGGGCGGGCAAGCCAGCGCGTCGGCAGATCGCGCTCGATCCATTCGCGCAGATAGCGCGCGCGCCAGCGCGCCGGCGCAAGCGCCGCCACCACGTCGGCCGGCGCGGACGGGCTCGCCGGCGGCACAACCATCGCGAACCATTGCAGCACCGTCCACGCGGCGGTCTTCAACCCCGCCGCCTCGAGCCGCGCCACGACGGCCGCCCAATCGACGGCGCGCGCACCGAGAAACGCCACGAAATCGACCACCGCGACGAGCGAGGCGTTGGGGGACGCCACATATTTCGTGAACGCCGGATGGATCAGCATGAGCACGACCGTGTCCGCATCGTCGAGCGTCCACATGTCGCGCGCGCGCGTTCGACGGTTCAGGAACGCCTGTGCGACAGGCCCGCGCGTGCGTCCGGGCCGCAGAATGTCCCAATGCAGATCGACCGCCACGACGCCGCGCGTGAACGTCGCCTCGTGGCTCGACACGTCCTGCTGCGCGGCGAATCCCGCATCGCGCAGCACGCGCGCGGCGTCGGCGGGCGCACGCGCCAGAATGTCGATGTCGAGCGCCGGGCGCAGGCTCGCATCCGCATGGACCTGCTCGCGCAGCGCGGCGCCCTTGATGACGGCGTATTCGACGCCGCATCGTTCGAAGGCGCGGCAGACGTCGGCAAGCGCCGCCGCCTGCGCCAGATAAAGCGCGGTCGCCTGGGTGCGCGCGGCGGCAAGGCCTGCGATGAAATCGCAATCGACATCGAGCTTCGCGTTTCGCGCGATCAGCGCGCTCCACGCCGGCGCGAGCTTGTGCCAGTCGAGAAACTCGAGAAACGCGCGTGCGCCGATGGCGCGGACCTGGGTGAGCGCGGCGTCCAGATCGGGCCGCGCGCCGCAGACATCCGCGCAAAGCGGGGCGAGAGCCAGACGATGGCGCGCAAACGGATCGCGCCTCACGCCCCGCCGCGCTCCACGATGACGTCGCCCAGCGCCAACAGATCCATGTTGGTGCGCAGGAAACAGTCGAGCGCTTCCTGCGGCGCGCAGACGATCGGTTCGCTCTCGTTGAACGACGTGTTGAGCACGATCGGAACGCCCGTCAGATCGCGAAACGCCGAGATCAGCGCATGGTATCGCGGATTGGCGTGGCGAGCGACCGTCTGCAGTCGTCCCGATCCGTCCACATGCACGACAGCCGGAATGAGCGCGCGTTTTTCCGCGCGCACCTGGTGGACCTCGGTCATGAATGGAACGGCGCCATCCTCCTCGAACCATTCGGCGGCGAACTCGCTAAGTATCGACGGCGCGAAGGGACGGAACGATTCGCGCCGCTTGATCTTGGCGTTGAGGATTTGCTTCATGTCCGCGCGGCGCGGATCGCACACGATCGAGCGTTGGCCGAGCGCGCGCGGCCCCCATTCCATGCGCCCCTGAAACCAGCCGACGACCTTGCCGTCGGCCACCGCGCGCGCGACGCGGCGGCAGAGCTCGTTCATGTCTTCAATCGTCGAGACCGTGAACGCGCCGGCGGCAAGGCGTGGCGCTGCGCCTTCCAGGGCCCGCGCGATCTGCGGCGCGCCGAAAGAAGGACCCCAATCCGCGCGATCCATGACGAACCGCCGCGCGCCGCCCTGTCGCCGCCAGACGACGAGGGCCGCTCCAAGCGCGCCGCCCGCATCGCCCGCCGCGGCCTGAACGTAGACGCTGCGAAACGGCGTGCGCGCGCGAATCCTGCCGTTCGCCACCGAGTTCATCGCGCATCCGCCCGCCAGCGCGAGCGCGTCCATCCCGCAGCGGTCGTGCAGGGCGTTCAGCAGGTGAAACAACGCCTCCTCGTACATCGCCTGCGCGGAGCGGGCGATGTCGCGATGGCGCTGCGTGAGCGGTTCGTGCGGCGCGCGCGCCGGCCCCAGAAGCGCCGCCAGCGGCGACGCATACAATGTTCCCACGCTCGGCGCCCCGCCCTGCCAGCGATAGGCGATTTTTTCGCGATGATGTCGAAAGAACGACAGATCGAGCGCGAATGCGCCGCCGGGTTCGAGCCGCACGATGCGGCGCATCTCGTCGAGCAGCGTCGGCGCGCCGTAAGGCGCAAGCCCCATCACCTTGTATTCGTCGCCGTAGTGCGGAAAACCGAGATGCTGGGTGATCGCCTGATAGAACACGCCGAGCGAATGGGGAAAGAACACGCGCCCGTCGATGCGCAGATCGTCCGCTTCGCCAACCCCCCAGGCGGCGGAGGCGAAATCGCCGAACCCGTCGACGGAGACCGCCGCCGCGCTCGAAAACGGCGACGCCAGAAACGCGGACGCCAGATGCGCGAGATGATGCTCCACGCGATGGATGTCGCCCGCGAACCGGTCGCCGGGAAAATGCATGTCCAGTTCGGCGCGCACGGAAGCGCGCCTGCGCCGGTTGCGCAGCCGGTCGACGACGAGCGAGGGATCCGGGCGATGACGGGCGGCATACAGAGCGCGCCGCCAGAAGGCTGCGTTCGGATCGCTGTTGAGCGCGATGTGGTCGACATCGGCAAGGCGCGCACCGGCTTCCGCAAGGCAATAGCGCAGCGCCTCGGCGGGAAAGCCGGCCCAGTGCTTGATGCGGCGGAACCGCTCCTCCTCCGCGGCGGCGACAAGTTCGCCATCGCGCAACAGGCAGGCCGACGCATCGCCGTGATAGGCGTTGAGGCCGACGACGATCATTGCGCGAACCGCTTGCGCCGCCAGGCCCATGCGTCGGCGACGATCGTCGGCAGGTCCGAGCGACGCGCGCGCCAGCCGAGCGCGGCCATGGCGAGCGAGGGATCGGCGACGAGCCGCGCGGGATCGCCGGCGCGGCGCGGGCGGTCGATACGCGCGATGGCGCGCCCCGTCACCTTCTGCGCGACGGCGATGAGTTCGGCGACCGAGGCCCCCGCGCCCGTTCCCAGATTGAGCGCGAGGCTGTTCCCGCCTTCCAGCAGATGGCCGAGCGCGCGCACATGCGCGTCCGCGAGGTCTGCGACATGCACATAGTCGCGCACCGCGGTGCCGTCGGGCGTCGGATAATCGGCGCCGAACACGCTGATGTTCGCGCGGCGCCCGCTCGCCGCATCGAGAATGAGCGGCACGATGTGCGTTTCGGGATCGTGATCCTCGCCGATCCCGCCATCAGGATCGCCGCCGGCGGCGTTGAAATAGCGCAGCCGGACCGAGCGCAGCCCGTAGGCCGCGCCAAAGTCGTCCATCATGCGTTCACACACAAGTTTGGTGAATCCGTAAGGGTTGATCGGCGACAGCGGCGTGCCTTCGGTGATCGGCAGCGCGGCCGGCTCGCCATAAACCGCGCAGGACGAGGAGAACACCAGAGCGCGCACATCGTGTTCGCGCATCGCCTCCAAGAGCATGCGCGTTCCGTTGACGTTGACGTCGTAATAGACGGCCGGATGCTCCACGGACTGCCCGACATAAGCGAGCGCCGCGAAATGCAGGACCGCGTCGAACCGGTCGCGCGCAAGCGCCGCGCGCAGCGCAGCCCCGTCCCGTATGTCGCCGACGACGAGTTCGCCCCAGCGCACGAATTCACGATGGCCGTGCACAAGACTATCGAAGCTCACGCATGTATGGCCGGCGGCCGACAGCGCCTTCGCGCAATGGCTGCCGACATAGCCCGCGCCGCCGGTGATCAGGATGCGCGCCATGCGGTCTCCCTGTCCTGCCCGGCTCTCACGGGCCTGCGTCCTTTCGTAGCCCGGCGCGCGCCAGACGCCGATCGACGAGTTCGAGCGCGATCATGAATTCCGCGATCGTGCGTTGCATGGCGTAAGCCCAGCCCGGCCAGCCGTCCAGCAGGCATTGTTTCCAAACGAGCGTATACGGCAGGACGAGCGCGGGGGCGAGCCAGCCGCTGAGACGCAACCGGTCCATGCGGCCGAGCGACTGCGGCGGCGCCGACAGGAGAAAGTCCGCCTCCTTGCGCGCATAGGACTGCTGAGACGAAAACCAGCGCGACAGAGGCTTGCGGTCATCGTGTTCGATCCTGCCCGCAAGCCGCGCGATCACGCCGTCGATCGTCACCCGATGTCCGTGCCCTTCCGCGTGATAACAGGCTCGCGTGCGTCGATAGAGCACCGCGCGCGGCGGATAGAGCGAGGCGCGCAGCGGGCGGCCGTGGATGCAATAGACGAACGCGGCCGTATAGGCGTCGGCCGCGCCCGCGCGCAGCGTCAGGATTTCGGCGACCAGCGCCTCGCTCAGAATGTAGTCCGAATCGAGCGACAGCGCCCATGGCGTGTCGATGCGCGACAGGCCGAAATTGCACTGGCTGGCGAAATCGTCGAACGGCCGCGTCACGATCTCGACATTCGGAAAGGCGCGGGCGATTTCGCATGTGCCGTCGTCGCTGCCGCTGTCGACCACCAGCACGCGCCGGGCCCAGGTCAGACGTTCGAGACAACGGCCGATGTTCGCCGCCTCGTTGAAAGCGATGATCATCGGCGTGATCTGCGGATGGATCGGCTCAGACAACGGGGGACGTCTCCATCCGGCGCGGCGCGCGCGCTCGCGCGTAATGGCCTTCCATGTCAGCTGCGACGGCGGCCCACGAAAACCTCTCGCGCGCGACTTTCCGGCCGGCCTCGCCCATGCGCGCACGCAACGCGGCGTCCGCCATGAGCGTCGCGATCGCCTCGCCCAGCGGCTGCGGATCGCCGGCGACCACCAGCCCCGCGCCCGATTGCGCGACCACGTCAGCAAGCCCCACTTCGGGCGTGACGATCGTCGGTCGCGCGCAGGCCATCGCCTCGAGCACGACATTGCCGAAATTCTCGGAATAGGACGGCAGCGCGAGCGCGGCGCAGGCGCGCATGAGCGCCCACTTCCCGGCGCCGTGCGCCGGGCCCGCAAATGTCACGCGCTCGGCCACGCCGTGTGCGCGCGCGACGCCGCGCAGTTGCGCCGTCGTGTCGCCCTCGTCGTCGCCGGCGACGACAAGATCGACGCCCGGCGCGTGCGCCAGCGCCGCGATCAGTCGGTCGAGCCCCTTCTTCCAGTTGATTCGCCCGAGCGCGAGCACGAACGGCCGGCCGGCGCCCGCGGTTGGCGCGGACTGCGGCGGCATGTCGACGCCGTTGGGGACGACGATGGCGGCCTGCGCCGCAAGGCCGAGCGCCTCCATGTCGCGGCGCTCGCGGTCGCTGGTGAAATGGAGGGCGGCGGCGCCCGCGATGTTGCGTCGTTCGAACAATTCGATCCACGCGGACTTGGGAAGGCGGCTGCGACGGCGAATGAGATCGGCGACCAGCATGCCGCGCGGCGCGAGGAAATATGGAACGCCCTGCGCCCGCGCGAGGCGGGCGGCGGCGCTGGTCGGCCAGAGAAAGACGGAATGCAGATGCAAGACATCAAAAGACGCCATGGCGTCCGCGAGCGCCGCGCCCATCGGCGGCGAACGATACAGCCGGCGGCCGAGCGCGGTGGGAAAATACCGGACCTTCACGCCCTCGACATCGACGGTCGCGCCGAGCGCGACGGGCGAGACGCCCGCGCCGTCCACATTGGTGGTGTAGACATGAACGTCGTGCCCGCGCGCGGCGAGCGCGCGGCACAGACCATGCACGGCATAGATCGGGCCGCCGTAGCGCGTGGCCGGCAGATAGGTCGGAACGACGTGGAGAATGCGCAACCCTCGCCCTCTACGTCTCGCGCGCCACGGTCCATGGCGCCCAGCGCGGCACGACGAGCACGACGAAGGGCGCAAGAGCCAGAAGCGCTGTCGCCAGCGCGCCGATGAGTTTGGCGATGCTGATTTCCAGCAGCGACGCAGGCATCAGAATCGCGCAGGCGAGCGCGCCGCCGAGAAGAGGACCCGTTCTGCGCCAGCCCACGAGCGTGCGATACAGAAGGCCGTAGACAAACCCGAACGCGGCGGGAACCAGCATGGGGCCGAGGATTCCGAAGTCGATATAGAGTTCGGTCATATATCCCAGACTGATCGACGTCGCGCGGGTGATGGTGAACAGACGGCCGGTATAATAGATCGTGCGCCGTGTGTCGTCGATCACGCTCTTTTCGGGAAACAGCACGCGCGGCAGGAAGGGGCGGGTCAACGCATCGAGCAGCAGCGCGCCGCGCGCGTGCGGGGTGAATTCGGGCACGCGATCCAGAACAACGCCGAAAATGTCCACATAGGAAAGACGACGGATGGTGCGGTTGGCCGCGTCCTTCAGGGCAGTCTCGTCGAGCGCGCCGGCGAGTTCGGCGAATTTCTCGATGCGCGCCTCGACCGCGACGACCACATTCTGCCCGCCCGTGTCCCCCGAAACGAACGCACGATAGTCGTCCTTGATCGCTGTCCAAACGACGCCGCTGGCGATGAGCAACGCGCCGATGACCCCGATCGCGAGCAGAACGCGCGGGCGAAGACGCACACCCGCCATGACGGCCGCCAGCAGCGTGAAGAACATGACCGTCTTGAATTCCGAAAAATAGCCGCCGAGACCGACGGCCAGCTCGTAGAGGAATGCGACAACGAGATAAACGTTCAGGCCGACGCCGCGCACGAAGGCCGCGTAAGCCAGCATGAAGAAGAACGCCCATTTCAGGGACGCCACCGCAAGCAACGGCTGGTAAAAGCCGGGGGCATAGATAGCGACCCAGAGCAGCGCGAACGAGACCGCGGCTGCCTGCACATAGAGCGCGAACCAGCGCGAAATCGGCTGCGAGAGCACGGTTACGCGCGCTTGGCGCAGGGTTGCGGGGTCGCGCGCGCCGGCGCCGATCCGCATTCCGGCCGCCAACGCCAGCAATCCCGCAAGGCAGAGCGTGATCGCCATCGGCATGTCGCCGCCGAACGCGGCGTATTCCACCATGGGCGCGCCGGTAAGGTTGGCGTGAAAAACGGAAATGCCTGTCTGCAACCATTGATACAGAAAAACGAACAGCAGGACCGGCGCCTCGCCCGGCCGCCAGAGCAACGCAAAGCCGATCGCCAGAACCGCAAGGCACATTGCGGCCAGAAACGCGTTCGGCGCCGCGAGATTGAGGGCGGCGAACGCCAGCGCGAAGGCGGCGACCCCCTGCACGGTCGACGTCTTGCGCGCGTGCGCGGCGAGCGCGGCGTCGGTCACGGCCGCAACGCCGCCATCGCCGCGCCCGAACGCGCGCACGCGCGCCCGGCCGCCGCCGCCACGCCATCGACGGCCGTCTCCAGCGAGAATTTCGCGCCAAGGCGCGCGATCGCATCGGCGGAGGGCGGCGCCGCCATCGTCGCCTCGAGCGCCTGCGCCAGTCGGGCGGCGTCGCCCATGCGGAACGCGCGCCCGGCCACGCCGTCCGACACATCCGGCGCGCAACCGCATGTGTCCGAAACGACGACCGGACGCCCGCAGGCGAGCGCCTCGTTCACCACCATGCCCCAGGTCTCGTGCGCCGACGGCAGAACGAGGGCGTCGCTTGCGGCATAGACCTGCGGCATCTGCGTCTGGTTGCGAAACCCGAGCGCATGCAACGGCGCGCCGACCGCCGCCGCGGCCGCGACCGTTTCCGACAGTTGGGCGCCGTCGCCGGCGATCATGATCTGCACATCGAGGCCCTGCGCGCGCGCGCGCGCGACGGCGGCCACCAGGTCGAGCGGGCGCTTGGCCGCGACCACCTTGCCCGCGAACAGAACGACGCGCGCCTGGGGCGCGACGGCGCACTCCGCGCGCAGGCGTTCCCGCGCCTCCTGCGTCGCGCGCGCGGCGAACCAGGCCGCGTCCACGGCGTGCGGCGCATGAAACAGCCGGTCGGCGGGATAGCCGTAATGCAGGTAATAGTCGCGCGAGCGCTGGCCGACATGGAGCGCCGCATCGAACAGACGCAGGAACGGCGGGTAGAGCGCCCGCTTGGCGAGCGCCTTGGCGCGCGCGCGCGGCGTCCATAGATGGCTGTCGCCGCGCACGAGCGTCGCGACGCCAAGGCGCCTGGCGGCGATCAGGCCCTGCATGTAACTTTTCAGATGCCATCCCATCAGCAGCAGCGCGTCGAAACCACCCGCCCGCAGGCGCGCGCCGATCTCGGGCGTATCGCAACCTGCGAAGCGGCTCGCATCGGGCAGGCGCGCGACGTTGCGCAGAAACGAATGCGCATAGCCGTCCGTCAGATCGACGTCCCATTCGAACGGCGTCGCAAAACCGGCGTTCGCCTGTTCGGCGGGCGAGGCGCGATGGGCGAAGAACACATGCGCGTCGAACCGGCGCGCGAGCGCGCGATAGAACGGCGCCTGATATTGCACCGGATGGGAGGCGAGAACGGCGAGGCGCATGGCGCTCAGGCCGGCCGCGATGCGCGCGCGACGCCGCGCGCGGGGGCCGTGGCGAGCGTGTCGAAGATTTCCGCGAAGCGCCGCGCGATTGCGGATGCCTCATACGCCCGGTAAGCGGCCGGGTCCGCGCGTTCGAACGCCGGAGCGCCGCCGGCAAGGCGGCGCAGCGCGTCGACCAGTTCTTCGTCAAGCGCCGCGCATTCGGATGCGCAGGAAAACGACAATGCGGCGCCGCCGCCCGCCGCAGAAAGTATGGCGTGCGCGCTGCTGGCTTCGTGAAACAGCGAGACGTAAGGCCGGCCCGACATCAAAGCGGGATAGATTTTGGACGCGGTGTAGTGCGGCTCGTCCGAACCGATCAGCAGCAGCCCGTCCGACTGCGCGAGGATGCGCAGCGCCTCGAGATAGGGAACGCGCGCGGGCTCCTCCGCGACGAGATCGGCGACGCCTTCGGCTGCGGCGATCGCGCTCGCGCGGCGAGGGCCTGCGCCGTCCGGCTGGTTGCTGCCGCCGACGAAATTGAGACGCAGGCGCCGGGCGACGTCCGGGCGCCGCGCGCGCAGTCGCGCGACTGCACGCAGCACCGCGCGCACTGCAGGCTCCGCGCGCGGCAGCAGCGCGCCGACATAGCTGAGGTTGATTTTCGCCGGGTCGATCCAGGGCGAGGCGCCGGAGGCCGCGCGCAGTGCGACAAAATCGTCCGGGTCTCCGCCGATCGGAATGGCGGCCATGCGCGCGCGGTCGAGCCAGGGATGGCGCGCCAGCATATCCTCGTTCTGCCGCGCCGACACCGAGACGACGAAATCGGCGCCGCGAGCCGCGCGCGGCTCCAGACGTTCGGCGAGCGCGTGGGACAGGCGCGCCTTGTTCCAGCCCGCCAGCGCGCGGCCCCAATCGGACACCCACGGATCCTGAAAATCGAGAACGACGGGGATTGCAAAGCGCCGGCCGATCCAGGGCGCCATCAGCATCGGATAATAGGGGGAGCCCGTCATCAGCACGGCCGCCACATCGCGCGTGCGCAACAGTCGCGCGAGCGCGCGCGCAAGACCCCACCAGCCGCGCAGGCCGATGTCGCCCAGACCAAAGGGGCGCGCGACCGCGACCGGCACGGCCGGCGCCCGCACGATCTCGGTGGCGGCCGGCACGAGCGCGGCGAGTTGCGGGTCGAGCGTTTCGGCGTGATAGGCCTCGTCCACGCACAGCACGATCGGGTTCCAGCCGGCGGCTGGCAGATGTTTGGCGAGATGGCGCGCGCGATGCACGCCGGCCAGCGTGGATGGCGGAAAGAACGGCGACACGATGACGACGTTGCGCAGCCTCACGAGGCGGCTCCGCGTTTCTCGAAAACGATCTCCTCGAAACCGGGTTCGCCCGCCAGCGGCGCGCCGTCGAGCCGCCGCGCGCGATAGCCGGCTGCGATCAACCTGTGTGCAAGGTCCGCCGGCGCATCGCCGACCGCGCGCATCGGGCCGGGGTGAAACGCGATCGCCAGAACCGGCGCATGCGCCGCCAGCGTGCGCGCCGCGCCCGCGATCGCGCGCGCCTCGTAGCCCTCCACATCGATCTTGATGAGATCGGGCGCGAGGCCCTCGCACAGGTCGTCGATGGCGAGCGTGCGCACCCGCGCCGTCCTGCCCGAAATGTCGTAGGCGAGAGAATTGGCGAAACCGCCGGGATCGAACGGGTCCGGCCGATACACGAAATCGACCTCGCCGGCGGCGGCGTCCACGGCCGCCTGCACCACCGTCACGTTCGCGCCACCGTTCCAGTCGAGATGACGGCGCAAGAGACCGGCTGCGGCCGGCGAAGGCTCCAGCGCGATCACCCGGCCGTGCGCGCCCACGCGCCGGCTCAGCCGCAGCGTATGCAGGCCGACATGCGCGCCGATGTCGAGCACGGTCATGCCGGGCCGCACGGCCTCGTCGAGAAAACGCGCCAGCTCCGGCTCGTAGAGGTCGGGCCGCAACCCCAGCAGACGGGGCGCAAGGCGCACGCGGCAGCCTCCGGGCAGATCGACGTTCATGCCGCCGGGACGCAACACATCGAGCGCGCGATACCATGCGCCGCGCAGATAGGGATGCGCCGTGCGCAGCAGCGCGGACCGGTCGCGCGCGGCGCGCAGACGGGCGAGCATGGTCATGCCGCCCGACCCAGCGCGCGCGCGACGCAGGCGACCAGCTTCGCGCGTTCGTATTCCCAGTTGTAGCGGGTCTCGGCCAGGCGCGCCGCGCGTGCGCGCGCCTTCGCCAGACTGTCCGCAGTCGCCAGCAGGCGGTCGAGCAATGCGGCGAGCGCCGCGTCGTCGTTGGCGGGATACAGCCAGTCCTCGAGCCCGTTCGCTTCCGCGAAAGCGCGTTGCGCAGGCGTGTCCGACAGCGCCGCCGGAACGCCGGCGAGCAGATAGGTGAACAGCTTGTTGGAGAGCGCTTTTGCGTTGGCCCGCGTGTGGCCGGCCTCGCCGCACAGGCCGACATCGAAACACGCGGCCAGCCGCGCCATTTCTTCCGGCGCGGTCGGCGCAAGCAGGTGCAGGCGGTCGGCGACGCCGCAGTCGTCGGCAAGGCGCGCGAGCGTTGCGCCGTAGCCCGAAACGACGTTTCCACGCAAATAGAGATGGGGCCGCGCGCCCGCGCGCGCGATGGCGCGCACCGCACATTCGAGACCGCGGTCCGGGCCGATCGCCTGCGAGAACCAGTAGAGCGAGGGACCCGGCGCGGCCGGGCGATTCGACTTCTCGCGCATGCGCGGCGCCTCCGCGCGCGGAAAAACATTCAGAACCACGCATGGACGCGCGATTGCGTATGTTTCGGCGTAGGCGTCGGCGATCTGGGGCGAGGCCGCCGACACGTATGCGCAGCCGGGCAGGAAGCGACGTTCGATGGCGTCGAGGAGCGCACGGTCGCGCGCATGGGCGGGAGTGTCCGGCCAGTCGCCGGGATGAAAATCCTCCGCGTCGTAGGCGTAGCGTGCGCCATGCCGGCGCGCGGCGCGCGCAGCCGCCGGCAGGGCTGCCGGATAATGGGCGATGAAGAGGTCGGCGCGCGTGCGGCAGGCGGCGGCCGTCAAAGCGCCGGCTGCGGCGCTGAACGCGCGATGGGCGGCCGCGCCCGTCGTCGCGTGCAGCGCGCGCATGGCCTCCTGCCCCACGCGCCGCAGACGCCACCGCCAACGTGCGCGCAGATCGATGCGCTCCACCTCGAACTGCGCGCGCGCGAGAATGGCCGCATCGCGCGGCTCGACCACGGCCACGGTTCTCGTGGCGACGACCTTCACACGATATCCCGCATCGATCAGCGCATGGGCTTCCTTCACGACGCGCGGACTGGAGCCGAGCGGCCCGGGCGTGACGATGCAGACGGTCGGAAGCGGGCGCATCAGTTCGTCAGCGCGCGGTCGGCGAGCCGCGCGCGCAACCCCGTCATCAGGTCGCCGCGAAAATCGGACCATTGGCGCCGGCGCGCCGCCGCAAGCGCGCCGTGGCGCATCGCGCGCAGCCGGTCGCGATTGTCGAGACACCAGCGCAGCGCGTCCGTCAGCGCGCGCGGATCGGCCGCCGGCACGATCAGCCCGTTGTCCGCATCGACCAGATCGGCGGCGCCGGCCATATCGGAGACGATCGCGGGCAGGCCTTGCGCCATCGCTTCGGCGACGACCATGCCGTATCCGTCCGACAGGCTGGGAAACACGAGCACGTCGGCGCGCCGAAACGCCTCGAACAACGCGGCGCGCGGCGTCCAGCCGCGAAAGGCGACTGTGTCGGTCGCCAGCGCGCGCGCGCGTTGCGGGAGCGCGACGTTTCCATACACGTCGAGACGCGCCGCCCGGCCCGCGTTCAGGTTGCGCCATGCTTCCAGCATGTAGTGCGCGCCCTTGCCCAGCGAGAACGACCCCGCCCACACGGCCACGAGCGGCCCGTCGCCGTCGCGCGGATGCGGCGCGGCGATCGGCGGCGGCGCGCCGAGTTGCGCCACCATCACTTTGGCGGCGTCCGCGCCGGCCGCGATATGGGACCGCGCGGTCAGGCGCGAATTGGCCACGATGATGTCGGCGCGCGCGATTTCCTCGTCGCGGCGCGCCTGCCGGCGTGGAAACTTGCGGGCGAAATAGGAATCGTGCGGGCTCTCCAGCTCCTTCCACATCGCTTTTTCGCGCGCGAGGATCTCCTCGAAGCTGCGGCTGGCGAGCGATGCGAGATGCAGCACGCGCACCACGCCTTCCGCGCCGGCGCGCACGAAGGTTTCGCGCGCCGAATATTCGAAGGCATGCACCGTGTCGGCGCCTGCGACGTAGGCGCCAGCAACGGTCGCGTCGAAATGGTGGATCATCCTGTCCCACACGGCGTCGACCAGCCGCGGACCGCCCCTCGCCTTGAGCGCGATGCTGCGCGCCACCTCCCATTTCGGATGCGCGCGCACGAGATGGGCCGGCGCCTGGGTCATGGCGCGGCGCGACAATTCACGGCGCGCGCGCGTCGCCAGCCGTTCCGGCAATCGCGCCAGAAGCGCTGCGGCGGCGCCATCCGGCCGCCACACGAAGGTGGTGACGAAATCCGTGAGCCAGCCTTCGTCGTGCAGCGCGCGCGCGATCTGCTGGGCGTGCTCCATGTTTCCGGGATAGGCCACCACCGAGCGCACCGGCTCACCTCTCGCGCCGCATGCGCGCGATCATGTCGCGATAGATTTCGAGATAGCGTTCGGCCACGGCGTCGTCGCTGTAGAGCGATTCCACCCGCGCCCGGCAGGCCGCGCGGTCGATTTCCGGCAGGCGCGCCACGGCCGCCGCCATCTCGTCGAGCGTATCGACCACGAAGCCCGTCACGCCGTGCGCGACCACCTCGGGCACGGCGCCGCGCCGGAATCCGACGACCGGCGCGCCACAGGCCATCGCCTCGGCCATCACGATGCCGAACGGCTCCTCCCACGAGATCGGCATGAGCAGCGCGGCGGCCGCGCCCAGCAATTCATTCTTCGCACGATCGTCGACCGGCCCGACATAGCGAACGGCCTCGCCGTCGATCGCGGGCGCGACATGCGCCTGAAACCACGCGCGATGCTCGTCGGGCACATTGCCGGCGATGACGAGCCGGCGGCCGGCGCGACGGGCGACCTCGATGGCGACGTGCGGTCCCTTGATCTCCTCGACGCGACCGAGAAACGCGAGCGGCGCATCGGGCGCGCAGTCCGGGCGAAACGCATAGGCCGAAAGCGGCGCGCCGTTCGGCGCCATATGCCAGCGCCCGATATGCGCGACAGGCTCCATCATCTTGCGGCTGATGGCGGAAAACTCGAGCGTGCCGCGCGCCAGCCGCTGCGCCCGGCCCGTCGTGCGCGGACTGATCGCGCGCTGGTAGGTCATGAGTTTGGGAACGCGCGCGCCGAGCACCGGGGCGAGATAGGCCAACCGCGAGAAACTGTGCACCATGTCGAACCTGCGCGCGCGCACGTGGCGCGCGAGAAAAGCGGCGTTGCGCGCCGTGTCGAGCCACGCGCCGCTGTCGGCGCCCGGCCACACGCATGTCTCGACCGGACAGGTCGAGCCCGCGCGCGCGAACAGCGTGACCTCGTGCCCGCGCGCGCTCAACCCGCGCGCCAGCATGTCGATCACGCGCTCGATGCCGCCATACAGGATAGGCGGCACAGCGATCTCCGGGTCGGCCGTGAGCGCGATCCTCACGCCGCCGCCCTTGCGCGCAGGCCTTCGTACATCGCCGCCGTATCGGCCGCGACATCGGCCATCGAACGCACGCGCGCGGGAACGCGCGCGAGCGCGCCGGCGCGACGGCGTTCGGCCAGACGCGCGATGGCCGCGCTCCATGCGGCCGTGTCGCCCGGCGCCAGCAATTCGCCGCTACCGTTGGCCGCCACCAGTTCGGCGACGCCGCCGAGCCGCGAGCCCAGCACGAAAACGCCAGCAGCCTGCGCCTCCAGCACGACCAGTGGGCCGGTTTCCAGCCCGAGCGACGGCGCCAGCAGCGCGTGATATCCGCCGAACGCCTGCGCAAGATGGTCGCGCGCGAGGGGCGCGGCGAAGACGATGCGCGGATCGCCGGCCGAACGCGCGCGCGTTTCGCGCTCGTAGGCGTCTTCGCCCGACGGCGCGTGAATGGTCAGGCGCGCATCGACCTCGGGCGGAAGGGCCCTGACCGCGTCGACGGCGACATCGACGCCCTTCGCGCGGTCCCATCGACCGAGATAGACAAGGTTGAGCGGCCCCTCTGCGGCGGGCGCAGGCGCCGCGCGCGCCGCCGCGATGAAATCGTCGGGCAGACCGTGCCGGCACAGATGCAGCTTGTCGACCGGCGCGCCGTTGAGCGCCAGCGCCGCATGCAGCCATCCGCACACCGCGACAATCCGATCGCTGTCGGCGAACAGGGCGCGCAGGGCCGTCGCTTTTTCCTCGGCGATCGCGGGCGCGGCCAGCGCCGTCGCCGCTCGGTGGCCGACGCCGCGCAGCGCGCGCGCGACCGGCATGGGCGCATGGCCGAGCATGCGCGCAAGCAACGGCGACGCGCCGCGCCCCATCGCCCAGCACATGGCGCAATCGCGCGCATCGATCCGACCGTCGCACGCCGACCGGCCAAAGCGGCGCATGGTTCCGCGCAGGCAAAGCGCGCCGGCGGTATGCAACGTCAACGCCGTCGCAAGACCGTGCGCGCGCGCGATGCGCAGATGCAGCGGACCGCAGCCACGCGTCCATGCGTGCTGGTGATAGATCACGTCCCCATCTTCGCCGAGCAGCCGGCGGAAGGTTTCCCGCTCGGCGTCCGTCGCCTGCGGCGCCGTCGGTTCGGGATAGGTGTCGACGCGCACGCCCTCGTATTCGTAGGACGGCGGCGCGCCCTGCGCGCGCGGCGCCAGAACGCGGCAATCGAACCCGCGGCGCGCAAGCTCCCGCGCCAGACCCGCTACGTAGACTTCCGTGCCGCCGAGGTGGTGCGGAGGGTGCCAGGCCGTCGCCAGCACGATCCTGCGACGCGCGCTCATCGACGCCCCGCAAGCTGAAACAGCGCGCGCGCGGCGCGCAGCCCCACGAGCCGCGCCAGCGGCGCGCTCGCGCGCGCATGACGCGACAGCGGCAGGCCGAGCGCGCGCTGGGCCGCGAGCGCTGCGAAATAGTCGGCGTCGCCGGCCGCGAATAGTCCGCGCGCGGCCTGATCGTATATGGCGAGCAGGGTTCGGCGGCGCGCGGGCGACAGCGCCTCCGCGGTCCGCCACAGCGCCTCAATCTGGCGGGCGTTGGTCAGCACATCGCGCCAGAAGCGCACGGGCGCCCGGCGCGACAGGCTGCCGGCGACGATGCGATAGAACGCGCCGACATGCGCGTCGTGCGCGAATCGCGCGCCGGCGCGCGCGGCGTCGAACATGAAACGCGCGTCCTGGATGACGGGCAGATCGGCGCGAAAACCGCCGACCTTCTCGACGAGCGTGCGCCGATACATGAGCGCGGCGGTCGTCGCCCAGACATGGCTGGCGATCGCGCGCTCGGCGTCCTCGCCCATGGCCGGCCAGTCGAGCGTGCGGGGGACGCATGGCGCATCGTCGGCGAAATCCTCCCAGTCGCAGACGACGACGTCGGCGCGCGATTCCTGCGCGGTCGCGATGCGCCGCGCGAGCGTGCCGGGCGCGAGAAGATCGTCGGCGTCGAGAAAGACCAGCCATGGCGCGCGCGTGATCGCAATCCCCGTGTTGCGCGCGGCGGATACGCCGCGGTTTGGCCCGGTCGTCACGCGCACGCGCGGCTCGAATGCGCGCGCGACCGCGAGCGAGCCGTCGGTGGAGCCGTCGTCGACCACGACGATATCCGCCGCGACATCCTGCGCGAGCGCGCTCTCGAGCGTGGCGGCCAGCGTGGCCGCCGCGTTGTAGCACGGCGTGACGACGGCGACGGCGGCGGTCATGACGCGGGCGCGGCCTCGGGCTGCGACGCGCCGATGCGATGGCGCGTCCATTCGCCGGGCACGATGACCGTTCCGAAATCGACCGGCCCGATCGCCGACAGTTCCTCGCTCGTGTCGACGATTGAAATCGGACAGACATTGGCGACGCGGTGATGGATGGCGCCATATTCGAACACGTCGACAACGAAGGAATAGACGCCCGGCACCAAGACGCGCGCGGGAAAGGCGATCTCGAGACACTGCAGACCGTCCTCGGCGCCCAAATGCTCCGCAAGCCGCGCGTACCAGGAGCACACGCGGACCGACAGATGGTTCTCCACACCGACGGCGAGAACGGTGTTCGGCAATATCTGGTTGCGCCGCAGGGCCACGCGCACGCGCACGGTGGAAGCCCAGGGAAACTGGTCGACGACGGCGCCGTCGGCGTCGCGCGTCTCCACGCGCACGATGGCGGCCGGCGCGTGCGGCCGCTCCTCGGCGTTCTCGAACACGTTGGCGCCGGTCGGCGCGCCGGATGCGATGTAGCGATCGAGCGCGCTCGCGGTGTCGCCGGCAAAGGCGATCTCGCCCTGGGACAACAGAAGCGTACGCGCGCACAGCCGCGCCACCATGCCGAGCTGATGGCTGACGAACAGCACCGTGCGGCCGCGCTGGCTGGCGATCTCGCCCATCTTGCCGAGGCACTTTTTCTGGAACTCGGCGTCGCCGACCGCCAGCACCTCGTCCACGAGCAGGATTTCCGGTTCGAGATGGGCCGCGACCGCAAAAGCCAGGCGCACGTTCATACCGCTCGAATAATGCTTGACCGGGGTGTCGATGAATTTCTCCACGCCGGAGAAGGCGACGATTTCGTCAAACTTCCGCGCGATCTCGGCGCCCGACATGCCGAGAATGGCGCCGTTGAGCCGGATGTTCTCGCGACCCGTGAGTTCCGGATGAAAGCCGGTGCCGACTTCGAGCAGGCTGGCGATGCGCCCGCGGATTTCGACCCGGCCTCTCGTCGGCGCCGTGATGCGCGAGAGGATCTTCAGGAGCGTGGACTTGCCCGCCCCGTTACGGCCGACGATGCCGACCACCTCGCCGGGCGCGATCTCGAACGAAACGTCGCGCAGCGCGTAGAACGTTTCCGTCTGCTCGCGCGCCGGCGCGCCGCGTAGGCGCCGCACGGGCGCGGCGAACACATCGACCAGCGTCTCGCGGAACGTCGGCTGCGCGCGCGCGCGGGCGCCGATGGCGTATTCCTTCCAAAGTCCGTCTGCGCGAATGGCGGGCATGTTCATGGCGCGTGGCGTCTGCTCAGATGATGTCGGCGAACCGCCGCTCGACTTTTTCGAAATAGGCGACGCCGACGACGAAGACGATGCACGCCGCCGCCAGGGACACGGCGATCGACGGCCAATCGAACGGGCGGCCGAGGAAAACCGAGCGGAACCCCTCGATGAACCCGGTCATGGGATTGAGGAACATGACCCAGCGCCATTGTTCCGGCACGAGGCTGGCGGGATAGACGACGGGCGTGGCGAACATCCAGAACTGCAACAGGAAGGGCACCACATAGCGAAAGTCGCGATAGGCGACATTGAGCGCCGACAGAAACGCGCCGACCCCGAGCGCGATGAACACGACGCCGGCGACCAGCAGCGGAGCGGCGAGCAGGTTCGCCGTCCAGCCGACACGGTAGAACAGCATCATCGCCAGCAGAATGACGAATGCGATCAGGAAATCGACAATGCCGCCGCCGGCCGACGAGAGCGGAATGATGAGGCGCGGGAAATACACCTTGCTCACGAGATTGGCCGAGCCGACCAGCGAGGAGGAGGCGTTCGATACGGCGTTGGCGAAGAACGTCCACGGCAGCAGGCCGGCATAGACGAACACCGGATAGGCAAGGCCGTCGGACGGCATATTGGCGAGCCGGCCGAAGAAGATCGAGAACACGACCATCAGCATCACCGGCTGGATGATCGCCCACGCGAAACCGAGCACGGTCTGTTTGTAGCGCACCTTGATGTCGCGCTCGGTCAGCACCCACAACAGTTCGCGGTAGCGCCATAGATCGGACAGGTCGAGCGCGCGCCAGCCGCCGGGCGGCTCGATGACGGTGGGCGGGCGCGCAGGGCGATCAGATTCGGTGTGTGACAAGGTGGTCCACATGTTGCGCGAAACGGGAGAAGGCGAACCGTTGCGCGGCGCCCGTGCCGTCGCGACCCGCGCCGTTCAGGCCCGCGAGCACCGCCGCCGCCAGCGCCGCCTGGTCGTGCGGATCGACGCGCACGCCGAACGCGCCGTCGGCGAGCGCGTCGGCCGCGCCATCGCCGGCGCCCGCGACCACAGCCGCGCCGCAGGCCGCCGCTTCCAGAAACACGATGCCGAAGCCCTCGCCCTCGCTGGGCATGGCGAACACCCTGGCCGCACGATAGAGGTCCGGCAGATCGTCGTCTGCGACGCGGCCGACAAAACGCACGCGCCCGGCGACATTCGCATCGCGGGCCAGTCGCTCCAGCCGCGCGCGGTCGCCGCCTTCGCCGGCGACGACATAGAGCGCGTCCGGCCGGTCCCGCAGAATGCGCGGCAACGCCGCGATCACGCGGTCGTGGCCCTTGTAGCGCTCGGCCGAATCGAGCCGGCCGACCGTGAGAATGACGGCGGCGTCGCCGAGGCCGAGGCGCTCGCGCGCCGCGCGCGACGCGGGGCCGGGCGTAAACCGCGCGCCGAGCGTGTTGGGCAGCACGCAGACGCGCGCCGGCTCGATATCGCACCAGCGCAGCAACCGCTCGCGCGTGCGCCGCGAGACGCAGGTGACGAGCGCGGCGCGCGCGGCCGCGCGACGGACCGCCGCGCCGGGCCGCGCCCAGGCTTCGACCCCGTGCGCCTGCAGCCACAAGGGCGCGCGCGCGAGACCGGCGACGGCGGCCGCGAGCGGGGCTGCACGAAGATGGCCGCAAAAGACCACGTCGAACCTTTCAGAAGCCGCAAGGCGCAGCGCATGCGCGCTCCACGCCACGCGGCCGGCCGGCGCGTGCTGCGCGACGCGCGCGGGCGTTTCGGCCTGCGCCGCCCCATGGCGCGGCAGCGCCGACACGGCGCGCACCGCGGGGCTTACGGCGAGCGCCGTGATGAAATCCTGATTGTAGCGCGCGATGCCGCCTGCCGCGCCGAACCCGTCCGTCAGGAGGGCGAGGACCTTCATGCCGGCGTCGCTCATCGGACCTGCGCGGCCCATGCGCCGCCGGCGTTCGCAATGATGCGCTTGCTCCACCCGCGCGCCCACCCGCGCCGGGGGCCGCCGCGCGCGGGAAGATCGGGCGCGGCGATCCATTGCCCGACCGGCGTCGCGAAGCCGGTCTTGGCGCGGGCGCGCACGGCTGCGGGCAGCGGTCGCGAGGGCGCCTCCGCGAGCAGGCGCTTGGCGCCCTGGCCACGCCAGCCGCTGGCGGCGACGCCGTGCAGGAGAACGCTGTCCACGAGCGGCGTGCGGATTTCGAGACCGTGCGCCATGCCGGCCCAGTCGGCGTCGCGCAGCAACTGGTTGCGCAGGTAGAGCGCGGATTCCAGGCTCGCGACGCGGGCGAAGGCGCTTCGGGGCCGCGGGCGCAGGACGGAATCGATCAGCGCGAGCGGCTTCAGGCGGCGCAGGCCCTCGGCGACGATGTCGCGCGCAAGGTGTTTCTCCAGTTCCCACGGCATGAACAGGCCGCGCTGCAACAGCCAGGCGCCGGCATAGTCGCCGCCGTATTCCACCATGCCGGCAGCTTTCGGATGGAGGCCGAGCGCGGCGGCAAACGGCGCGAGCGCGCTGCGCAGCGCACGGCCAAGCAGCGGCGCGCGCCCGGGCGCGGCGCAGGCGCGCACCCAGCGCGGCAGCGTGCGGAACGAGGGATAGCCGCCGAACAGTTCATCGCCGCCGACGCCGGAGACAGCGACCTTCAGGCCGCGTTCGCGCGCGGCTTTGGCGACGAACCATGTATTCACGCCGTCGATGGTCGGCTGGTCCATGGCGTCGAGAATGCGCGGCAGGTCCGTTTCGAACTCGGCGCGCGTGACGATGCGCGTGGCATGATCGGTCGCGTAGTGGCGCGCGACCTCGCTTGCGATTGCGGTTTCGTCGTCGCGCGCGCCGGCGAACTCCTCGAAGCCGATGGTGACGGTCGCGATGTCGCGCGCTCCGGCGTCGCGCATGAGACCGACCAGCGCGCCCGAATCGACGCCCGCCGACAGAAAGGCCCCGACCGGCACATCCGACACGAGGTGCGCGCGCGCCGAATCGCGCAACGCCGCGCGAATACGATCTTCCGCGTCCGGCGCGGTCGACGCCGCGCCGTCGCGCCACACCTGCGCGATGGCGTGATAGCGGCGCGCGGGACCTGCGCCCGCACGGTCGACGCGCACCACCGCGCCGGCCGGAACCGCACGTATGGCGCGATACATGGTGAACGGTTCGGGCACGCTGCCGAACAACAGAAAGCCGACCGCGCCGGCGGGATCCGGATCGCGCGACAGCGCGCCGCCCGCCAGCAGCGCCTTCACCTGGCTCGCGAACCGCACCGTCCAGCCGTCGTCGCTGTAATAGAGCGGCTTTATGCCGTAGGGATCGCGCGCGAGCGTGAGCGTGTTCTCGCGCGCGTCCCACATGGCGAAGGCGAACATGCCGCGCAGCGCATGCACCATGTCGACGCCACGTTCGGCATAAAGGTGAAGCAGCACCTCCGTGTCGGAGCGGGTGCGGAACACATGGCCTTTGGCGATGAGTTCGGCGCGCAGTTCGGCGTGGTTGTAAATCTCGCCGTTGAAGACGACGACGAGGCGGCCGTCCGCGCTCGCCATTGGCTGGTCGGCCTCAGCCGACGGATCGATGATGGCGAGCCGCCGGTGCGCGAGACCGATGCGCGCGGCGCCGTCGGTCCAGCAGCCTGCCCCATCCGGCCCGCGCGCCGCCATGCGCGCGCTCATGGCCGCAAGCTCGGCCCCGTCGACGGGGTTGGCCGCATAGTGATAGGCGTGAACGCCCGCTATGCCGCACATGGGAGCTGCCTTGCGACGCGCATGCGGTTCACACGACGCCAGCGGCGGTGCGGTGGCGCGGCGCGGCGCGCAAACGCGATTCGACGGCCGCCAGATCGCGCACGAAGATCACATTGCCGTCGCGCGCGTGCGCGGCGTCCAGCGGCGCCAGCCGGCGTTCGGTCGGCCGATACGCGAACGGGCGGAAGCCGGCCGCATGCAACGGGCCTTCGACGTCCCGCGCGGAAAATCCATATGTCGCGCAGGCGCCGTTGATCTCGACGATCAGCGCGATCAGCTCGGGTTTCGCCAGCGTCTGCGCCGCGCCGCGCAACGCTTCGCTTTCGAAACCTTCGACATCGATCTTGATCAGCGTGGCGGCGCGCGCGCCGAGCGTGTCGTCGAGCGTGACAAGCGGCGCGCTGGCGCCGTGCTCGCCCGGCAGCGCGACGCGATTGGTCGTGTCGAAATCCTGAGTGAAAGCGCTCACGCCGCCTTGCGCGCCGACGCCGGCGCGATGCAATTCGACACGGGCGTCCAGATCGTTCAATCGCACATTGCGCGCGAGCATGTCGGCGCTTGCCGCCACCGGCTCGAACGCGACGACCCGCGCGCCGGCGGCGCCGGCCGCCAGCACCGTATAGGCGCCGGCGTTGGCGCCCACATCCACGAACAGATCGTCCGCGCGCAGGAGGTGCAGCGCGAAAGCCATCTCCTCGTATTCGGCGAGACCGAAATAGATGTTGCCCGTCACGCCGTTCATGCCGGGTGTGGCGACGAGGCGCGTGTCGTCGACGAACGGCGCGATGACCGGATACGACACCAGCCGCGCGCCGACCTGCCATGCGAACCAGCGGCGCAAGGCGCCGAACCTGTCGTCGCGATTGGCGGGATGATGAAATACGTTGTGCAACTGCATCGGCAGGCGCAGCACGCGCGCGCCAAGACCGGCCGCACGCCGAACACGTGTGCGCGCGGTCATGGGCTCGCTTTCGGTTGCGGGGCGGGCGTATCCGCAAGCCCGAGCGTGCGGGCCGCCAGCGCCCCGCGCGGCCCGGCGGCGAGGATGGCGGCCTGCATTCCCGCGCGCGTCTGGGGCGGCGCGAACTCAAGCGCGGTCTTCAGCGCCACCCGCTGCGGCGTTTCGATATCGTCCCATCCGAGCACGATGTCGCGCGCGAGCGTGGCGCGCGCGGGCGCCGGCAGGCGCGACCACAACGGCGCGCCGAACACGGCGCGCGCGCCCATGAGCCACGATTCGTTCGGCGCCGTCAGCGCGGACATCGCCAGGCCGCCTGCGACTTTGTCCCATTCCGCGCCGGCGCGCATGCGGGCCGCGGCGAGCGCCAGCCAGGCGTCGCCGGCCAGCGGCGCGAGAGCGACCTGGTTCTCGACCTGCCAGACATCGGGTTCGGACGCCAGCAGTTTGCGCCGCGCGAGCGCGCCGACGCGCGGATCGTCGGCGAAGCGCGCCAGATGCGCGCGCGGGTCCGCCCGGAGTTCGCTGGCTCCGTAAGCGAAGACCCCGGCGGACTGCGCGAGCAGATAGAGCGCGGCGGCGGCGACCAGCGCGGCCGTCCAAAGTCGCGCGTGTCGTGCGGCGTTCATTCGTTGTAGTACTTCTTGTAGTACTGACCGCCGTAATAATACGCATATGCGTAGCGGCCGTATTTCTGCGCGCGTCGGTCCACCACATGGTTGAAGACCACGCCCGCGACCTTCTTGCGCCCCGACAGGCGCGCAATCGAGTGCGCGACCATCTCGCGCGCGGTCGAGGCCCACCGCACCACGTAAATGATCTTGTCGGCGAGCTGCGAGACGATGACGGGATCAGCCACCGGGCCCATCGGCGGCGTGTCGATGACGATCAGATCGAATTGCTCGCGCAACGCCACCAGCAACTGTTTCAATCTGTCGGAAGCCAGCAGGTCGGGCGGGCTCTGCGTGTGTGCGCCGGCCGGCAGCACCCACAGACGCCGCTTCTGATCGTAGGTGAACGCCTTTTGCAGCTCGATGTCGCCCGCAAGATAGTCGACGAGGCCGACGGTCGTTTCGTTCCGGAAAAAGCGCGAGGCGGACGTGCGCCGCAGATCGCAATCCATCAGCAGCGTCTTCAGGCCGGATTGGGCGGCGGAGGCCGCGATCGTCAGCGCCATCGTCGTCTTGCCTTCGCCCGGCAGGGTCGAGGTGATCTGCAGGACGCGCGGGGGAAAGTCGACGTCGGACATCTGCACGGCGCTGCGCAGCGAGCGAATGGATTCGGAAAAGCGCGACAATGGTTTGGCGAGCGGATATTCGGGCATGGAGAGCACCACGCCATCGACAGTCAGATCGCGCGCCTCCATCCGCGAGATGGAGGCGAGCAACGGCAACTCCAGCATTTCCTCGATCTGGCGCGGCGTGGAGAAGCCGGCGTTCATCAACTCCATCGCATAAGCGCCGCCCACGCCGGCCAGCAGCCCCATGATGAGCGCGCCGAGCATGATGCGGAACTTCTTCGGCTCGGAAGGCGCTCCCGGCCGCACCGCCGGCGTGATGACGCGCGCATCGCGCGCCTGGAACGACGCCTGTTCCTGCGTCACGCGCGAGCGCTGCAGGAAATCCTCGAACAGGTTCTTGTTGACGGCGACGTTACGCTCCAGTTCGCGCAGCGTGATCGCCTTGGCGTTGTCGATGTCGGTCTGGCCGGTCACATCGCGCAGCGTCTTCTCGACGGCGGCCTGTCGCGCCCTGGCCAGTTCGTATTCGTTCTTGATGTTGACGCTCAGGCGGCGCACCTCGGCGCCGACCGCGCGGCGGATGTCGGCGATCTGCGCGCGCACGTTGACGACGGACGGATGGCGCTCGCTGTAGCGCGCGAGAAGGTCGGCCTCCTGGCGCGTGAGATCGTTCTCCTGGCGGCGCAACTCGGCGATGGCGCTGGAGGCGACGGCTTCCGGCAACGCGGCAAGGCTGGCGCCGTCGTTCTCCATTTTCTGCAGGAGATCGAGTCGCGCCTTCTTCTCCGCCGTTTCGGCGCGGGCGGCGACCAGGCGCGCGTTCATCTGCCCGAGCTGCTCCTGCGAGAGCGTGGCGCTCGGCGAACTCTGCGCCAGATTGTTGTCCGCCCGGAACTTCGCCACGGCCTCTTCGGATTCGCGCAGCTGCTGCCGCAATTCCACCAGCCGGTCGCTCAGCCATGCCGACGCGCGTTTTGCGGCCTCGAACCGCGCGTCGAGCTTGTCGACCACGTAGGCGTCGACGATGGCGTTGGCCAGCCGCGCGGCTTTGGCGGGATCGGCGGAGGTGAAGGACACGTTGATGACCGAGGCCTGTCCGGAGCGGGCCGCCTGCGTCGATCCCTTCAGGCTTTCGACCGCGCGCGCGAGTTCCGGCGTCAGTTCGCCGGTTCTGACGCTGTCGCGCGCGTCGGCGGGCGGAGCGTCCGGCGATTTGCCGAACAGGCCGCGCAGCGTCGCCATCAGTCCGCCGCTCGCGGGCGCGCGCGCGCCGCCGAATTCGGGATCGTCCAGCAGCCGCTCCTTTTCCACCACGCGGCGCAGCAGCGCGGTCGATCGGATGATGGCCATCTGGTTGTCGACATGCGACTGGTCGGGCAGCGTGTCGAGATAGATCGAATCCGGGCCGCCCGCCTTTTCCTTCACCGGATCGAGCAGCAGTTGCGCGGAGGCCGTGTAGAGCGAAGTCTGGCGGGCGACATGGATCGCTCCCAGCAGCAGCGCGATCGCCGTGATCGCCGCGATGAAGCGCCACTGGCGCCAGACGAAATGGATCGCCTCGCGCATGTCGAATCCGCCATCGACCTGCGATGGCGCTTCGAGCGCGGAAGGTGAGGTCAAACGCTTGAGCATCCGGCGCGCTTCTTCTCGAGTTCGAGGACCTGCTCAGTCCGCAACGGGTTGACGCGAACTTTCAGAACCCGCGACGCCGGCGCCCAGAAGCGCCATGAACGCCACGCTCACGCCCTGAATCTGTACGCTGAAATCGACCAAAGCATGAAGCCCGACGACGAGCGACGCCGCCACGCCGACGATGGCGGGGGTCGCGTCGCGGTGGCGGCGCAGGGCGCCCGCCGCGCATTGGATCGCAGCGAGCGCGACGGCGCCCATCAGCGCGGTTCCCGCCGGCAGGCCCAGCCCGGCCCAGACTTCGAGATAAACGTTGTGCGCCTTGTCCCAAACGCCGACCGGGCTGATGGAGGCGTCGCGATAGAGCGGGAAAATATCGGCGAACGCCCCGTAGCCGAACCCCGTCAGCGGCGCGTCGCATATGGCGCGCACAACGATGGCGTAGACCGCGCCGCGGTTGGCGTCGGTCATGCCCGAGGCGGCGAGCCGCTCCAGCGCCGGATCGCCAAACGCGATGAAGGCGATCGCAAGGAGCAGCGCGGCGGCGAGGATGATCTCCACCTGCTGGCGCGGCCGCCGGCGATGGCCCCGCGCCGACAGAACCAGAACCGCGAGCAGCCCCAGGCCAGCCGCAAGAACGCCGCCGCGCGAGGCCGTCCCCAGCAGCGCCGCGAGCGTGACGAGGCAACAGCCAAGAACGACCCAGCCGCGCCGCGCCGTCGCCTCCAGCGCCTGCACGGCGCGCCAGGCGCCCGGCGCCGGCGCGCCCGCCCCCGCGCGCCGCCACTGGCGCAGCAACAGCGCGAACCCGGTCGCAAGGCCCAGGCCTGCGAAGGTGGCGAAGTGGTTGCGATTGACGAAGGTGGCGCGCACGAAGCCGCTGCTGTCGGGCGCGTCCGGCAACGGAATGCGCGCGGAGGCGAATGCGGCGAGCGCAAGTCCGAGCGCGGCGTAGGCGGCGACGATCAATGTGAACGCCTTGAGAAAAACCAGCGCGCGCGCCGGCGCGCGGCAGAGCTGGAGCGCGAGCCAGAACACGCTCGCGTCCGTCAGCAACCGCACGAGCGCCAGCGCGGTCGCTCCGCGGTTAACGGAAATGCTGGCCTCGAGCGGGCGGCCCAGCTCCAGTGCGGCCATCGCCCATGCAGGATGTGCGAGCGCGGGGGGAACGCGCGTCGACATCTGGACGCCGATCCAGACGACCGTGGCCGAGAACAGAAGCGCGGGGGCTGCGATGCGCGCAAGCGCGAACGGATGATGCTGGCCGCGCGCGACGAGGAGCGTTTCGAACGCCAGCACGAGCGCCGCGAAGAACAGTCCGCTCGCGCCCCATGCGATCGGTCGCGCGCCGCCGAGCCACAACGGCGCAAGCGCGACACCGGCGACCAGCGCAACGAACACCACCGCCATGGCGCGATCCTGTGCGAAAAGATCGCGCAGGCGCGCGCGGTGTTCATGAATCTCGTGCAAAACGTGGTTCAGGCACGCTACCGCAGTTCGGGTGAAACGCCGTCTCACCCGTCAGGACAATCGGAAGGGATCGGCGCGCGCGGTCTAGGCGGCTGCGAGCGCCGATCGATTGAGCGTGGCGCGGACCTCGCCGCCCATGATTTCGAGCAGGACGCAGACGCGCTCGCCCGGTTCGCTGCGTATGAGCCGGCCGACCGCGGACGCGAGCGGCCCGCACGTCACGCGCACGGCCTGACCTTCGTTCAGGTCCCGGTCGAACCGCGCCACGCCGTTTTCATCCACGAGATCGACCAGGCTTTCGACGACGCCGCGCGGCGCCGGGACCGGCGCCTCCTCGCCCATGACGAGGCGCGCAACGCCGAACGTGCCGTTGACCGAGCGCCAGCGATCGCGCCCGAGATCGAGCGCCACGAACAGATATCCCGGAAAGCTCGGCGCCTTCACGCTGCGCAGTTTGCGCGCATGGCGGATGGTGCGAAACGACATGGGCAGGAAAACGCGGAAGCCCTGCGCCTCGAGCTGGGCGGCCGCGCCCTGTTCGCGCCGCGGCTGCGTCTGCACGACATACCATCGCTCGCCCGTCGCAAGCGGCGCGCGCGCGGTCGGACGTCTCGCTTGTTCGACACACACGCCTGTCATCCAACCCACCGCCCAGAGCCGCCGCGCCGGATCAATACTGGCTGATCGGCCGAGCGGAGCCGCCGGATCCCGTGGCGAAGCCGCCGGCCGCGCCGGGATAGAACATGGAATCGCCGCGTAGCCCAGCCTCGGCGCGATATTGCGCCTCGAGCGCGGCGAAGATGGCCGCGAGCGTCGGGTCGGCCGCGCGCAAGGCGGCGCGCAACGCCCGCGCGCCGTCCCGATCGCACACCTGCGCCACGCGCAACGCGCGCAGGAAGGCCAGCGCGATCGCGGCCTTCTGCTCCTCGTTGGCGCGGCGCGCCGCCTGCACGATCGCGATGGCGTCGGCGGAATCGCGTTCGAGCAGGTTTTCCACCTCGCCGGTCAGCCCCTCGCCGCCGTTGGGATAGGCGCCCAGCAGACGCGGCATGTCGGTGGCCGCGATCAGCCCCGGCTGCTTCTGGGGGCAGGCTTGGGGATGGGGCGTGCGCCCGAAGCGCGGATGTTCGAGCGGGGCCGCCGTCGCGCCGAACGCGATCAACAATCCGGACATGGCGATCGCAAGATGCTTCATGTGGGCGGCTCCGGGTCGCGATCTCAATACCGATACGTAAGGCCGACGGACGCAATGTTCTGCACGTATCCGGCGGCCGCGCCCGCGCCCCACAGGCTGGCGAGCCAGACATTGCCGCTCGCGGTGCGCGTGACCTGATATTCGAGCGTCAGGGCGACGTTGCGCCAGAAACTGTAGCTCATGCCGGCGCCGGCGGACCATGCGACATCGCGCCGACCCCATTGCGACCATCGCGTCTGCCCGTAGCCGGCGCGCGCGAACGCTGACCAGTCTGGCGAGAACGCGTAATCGACCTGCGCCCGCATCTGCAGCGTGCGTCCGCCGGCGGAGGCGAGCCATGGCGACAGCGCGCCCGTCGCCGCCGCGCCGAAATTGCCGACCGGCGCGCCGGCCGAGGTCAGGGTATGGTCGACGGTCGCCGACAGGGTGAGATATTGGGTCGGGTAGTAGAACAGCCGCGCGCCCACCGTCGGACTGGCGGCGCCGGCGAAGGCGCCGCGCACGCTCGACTGACGCTGCCAGCCGGCGTGAATCTCGCCGCGGAACAGGCTGATGAGATCGGACCCGACGCCCGCCAGGATGCGATAGCCGTTGGTGTCGTAGAGCGCGGTGCGGTAGCGGCGCGCCTCCGCGGCCGGCTCGACGAAGGCGTACAGCTGCGGCGTGATCCAGTAGCCCGCGCGTAGCGATCCCGTCACGTTCACGCCGCTCTGCGCATCGCTGCTGGCGTTAAAGCCGTTGAAGCCGACGCCCGGCAATCCGCCGAACGAATCAGAAGGCCGTCGATCGTAGAGAATGTACTGAGCCGTCGCGGCGCCGCGCACGAACAAGCGATCGGTGATTTCCTTCTCGACCGAGACATGACCGGTGAACTGGTTGGAGAACCGGTGCGCGCCGCCGACCGGCGCGCCGCCGGTCACGTAGACGAGCGGGGCGGCCGCCCCGAAACTCGATCCGAACAGGCCGGCCTGCCGCGTGTAATCGCCCGAGACGGTCACCTTGAGGTCCGGCATGGGCGTCCACACGTGAATGGCGCCCGCGCGCGCGGAAATGCTGGTGGGGTCGTGCTCGCGCGTCAGCGTCGGCGCATAACGCCATCGCCCGTTGACGCCGGGATAGAACTGCATGTCGGCGGAGAAATAGATGGAGCTGCGATGCAGGCCCGCGTCGCGGTTGGCCTCCAGCGCCGGTCGCAGGCGCAGCCCCGCGCCCACGCGACGATGCGTCGCAACCGCGTAGATGTTGTCGTTGAACACGCCGCCGACGAATAGCGAGGGGTAGACCATCCAGTCGGCGACCGCCATGCCCTCTTCGCGATTGACGCCGGTGACGGGCGAGAGCGCCTCGAGCGCCGACTGGGAAGGCCGCAAATCCTGCGCCCGCGCGGGCGAGACGAGGAAACACGCGCCCAAAAACAGGGCGCACGAAAACGCCCGGCCGAGACCGGGACGCACGCACGCCAAATTCGGTTTGGGCTTTCTCATCGAAAGGCCCTGAAAGAACGAACGGAAATGATCACCAACCGCGTTTCAGCCGCACTCGAACCCGATGCCTACCGATTCTTCCCTAGCGTCACCAGAACTTAAAAGTAGCGCTCTGGCAAGCGAATCAGGTCGCCGGGCTGCACCGGAATGTTCGGCGCCAGGGGATATTCCTTGAACCCGCTCTGACCGGCGTGCTGGATGAGCACTTTCGAGCGGCTGGCGCGATAGGTGGAGCCTCCGGCGAGCGCGATGGCGCTCATGACGTTGAGACCGCTCTTGAAGGCATATTCGCCCGGCTTTCCCACCTCGCCGAGGATGTAGAACGGGCGAAAACTCGCCACGTCGACGGTCACTTTCGGGTTGCGCAGATATTCCCCGCGGAACTTGCGCGACAGTTCCTGTTCCAGTTGCGGCTTGGAAAGGCCCGCCGCGCGCACCGTTCCGGCCAGCGGCAGCGACACGAAGCCGGCCGGGTCGATCTCGTATTCGCCCGAAAGCCGATCCTCGCCGAACACGGTCACCTTGATCTTCTCGCCCGGTTGCAGCTTGGGCGCCGTGGTCGCAGCCTGCGCGATCAGCGCCTGCTGTTCGGCGACCGAAACCGGCCCCTCGGTCGGAACGCCCATGCAGCCCGCCAGGCCGCCGCCAACAAAAAGCGCAAAAAAACCGAACTTTGCAGACGCCATACGATCCTCACGCGGTCCGCCTGGCCATGCCAGAAAAAATCACGTCCGAAAAATCAACTTCTGTCCTATGCATACCATCGCAGATTTGCGCCGGCCGGCCAATGTGGGCGGTCGCCGCGGAGCCCGGAACGAACCGCCTTGAAACTCCCCTTCCCGTTCGGCGCGCGCCGCCTCGCGCCGCTCGCAAGCGCGCTCGCGCTCGCGACCGAGGCCGCCGCAGGTCCCGCGGCGACCACCCTCCACTTCTATTCGGCGCAGGCCTGCGCGACGAGCGGCAGGATCGCTCCCGACATCTGCGCGCACGCCGCGGCGAACGCGGCGGCCGAGTTCGAGGAAAAGGCGCCGCGGTTCCCCACGCGCGCGGCCTGCGAGCGGACGCTGGGCGGGCCCTGCGCGATCTCGCTGCGCGGGGGCGTGGCGTTCACCCCGCGCCAGGACGGGTTTCGAATCGTCATGCGCGGCGCGCAGGATGTGACCACGACGCCGCTGGCCCGGGGGTTGACGTTCTCGAGCCGCACGGCGCTGCGGCGGTCCACGTCGATCGACCCGCGCGCGGTCCGGCCGGCCGCTTCGGGCGGAGGCCAGACGAAGGCCGCGGGGCCGACGTTCGGCGTGCCGGACCCGGTGGGCGAAAAGCAGCCGATGCCGCCCGCGCCGCCGATCGATCCCCATTTCGACTGCAACGCCTATATCGAGCCCGGCGCGAAAGACGGCGCCCAGCCGGCCTGCGCGCCCGCCCCGCGACGCCGGCGCAACTAGAACAATCGCCAGAAGCCGCCGGGATTCTGCTGCCAGTATTTGACCGAGGGAGCGCGCTGGACCGGCGCGTAGGCCGTCGGCGCATAGCCGCCGCGCTTGGCGTAATGCGCCTTGGCCTTGGCGCGGTGGCCCGCATAGTGAACCTTGTGCTTGGACTGGGCCTTGGCGAACATGGTGCGGCCGGGCGGCGAGCCGGTGATGGAGATGGAGGCGCCTTCGCGCTGGACCATCTGGAACAGTCTCGCCGCGTTGCCCGGCGCAAGCCGCACGCAACCGTGCGAGGCCGGGCGGCCGAGCGCACCGGTCGCGTAGCTGCCGTGGATGGCGTAGCCGCCGCGGAAGAAGATCGAATGCGGCATGGGCGACATCTGATACTTGCGGGAATAATGCATGCGCTTGAGCATGGTGGGCGCATAGGACCCGCGCGGGGTGACGTAGCCCGAGCGCGCCGTCGACACCGGCCACACGTAAGAGCCGCTCGACGATTGCACCGCCATGCGCTGGCTGGACAGATCGATGTGAATGCGCACCTTGGCGCTGGCGGCGCCCTGGACGGCAAGAAGACCGACCATCGCCAGAACGGCGAACAACAATCGCTTCATGACACACCCCCGCAAACGCGACGCCGCAAACGAAACATGGAAGCCGGCATGTTTCCGCAACCGGGCGCATGTTGCAATCTCGAAATCGCGCGTAAGGTTGACGGCGATGCGCGAATCGCCCGGATGGAACGCATGATGAGACACGCGCCGGTCCTCTTGTTTGCGGTCGCGATCGCTTTCAGCGCGGGCGCGCCCGCCCATGCGCAGGACAAGGGCTCGATCAACCCCAAACCCTTGCCCGCGCTCGCCAATCCCGACAGCCCCGGCACGCCCGCCAAGGAATTGTTCGGCCGCAAGGCGACGCCGGCCGATCTCGAGGCGCGCGCGATCGGCTTCTATTCGCGCGGATGCCTTGCGGGCGGCGAGGCGCTGCCGATCAACGGGCCGGCGTGGCAGGTGATGCGCCTGTCGCGCAACCGCAACTGGGGCCATCCCAACCTCATCGCCTTTCTCGAAAAATTCGCCAGGACCGTACCGCGCGTGTCCAACTGGCCGGGTCTGCTGGTGGGCGACATCTCGCAGCCGCGCGGCGGGCCGATGCTGACCGGGCACGCCTCGCACCAGATCGGGCTCGACGCCGACATCTGGCTGACCCCCATGCCGCGGCGCGAACTGTCCCGCGTCGAACGCGAGGAGATGTCGGCGACCGACATGGTGCGCGCCGACAGGCTGGACGTGGACGCGCGCGTGTGGACGCCCGACCACGCCGCCGTCATCCGCGCCGCCGCCAAGGACGGGCAGGTGCAGCGCATTTTCGTCAACGCCGCCATCAAGAAGGCGCTGTGCCGCGAGGCCGGCGGCGACCGTGGCTGGCTCAACAAGGTGCGCCCGATGTTCGGGCACAATTACCATTTCCACGTGCGCGTGTTCTGCCCCGGCGGGGGGGAAGCGTGCGCGGGGCAGGATCCCGTGCCGCCGGGCGACGGATGCGACCAGCTCGACTGGTGGTTCTCGGACGCCGTGCTGCACCCCAAGCCCCGGCCGCCCGGCAAGCCGAAGCCGCCGATGACGATGGCCTCGCTGCCGGCCGAATGCCGGGTGGTGCTGAAGGCGCAGTGATTATTTACCGATTGGAACAAATCACCACGTATCGATGAAACCGCGTTTCTCGCGGCGCGTCCGGTCGGGCGGTCCGCCGGCGGCAGCCAGCCCCTTCAGGATCCACGCGCGCGTCTCGACCGGGTCGATCACCCCGTCGATCTCCATGACCGAGGCGATGGAGAGCGCCTTGCCGTGCTCGTACATCTTGTCCACGAGTTCGCGAAACTTCCTGTCCCGCTCGCCGAGATCGGCGATGGCCTCCAGCTCCTTGCGGTAGCCCAGCCGAACCGCCCCTTCGAGCCCCATGCCGCCGAACTCGCCGGTCGGCCAGGCGACGGTGAAGAACGAGGAATGGAACCCGCCGCGCGCCATCGATTGCGCGCCGAGCCCGTAGCCCTTGCGCAGGACCACCGTGAAGAACGGCACGGTGAGCGCGGCGCCGACCACGAACATGCGGCAGACGCGCCGCACGAGCGCGCTCTTCTCGGCCTCCGGCCCGACCATGAAACCGGGCGTGTCGCAGAGCGAGACGATCGGCAGGCCGTGCGCGTCGCACAGTTGCATGAAGCGCGCGGCCTTGTCGGCGGCCTCCGCGTCGATCGCGCCGCCGAGATGTTTCGAATTGTTGGCGATGAGGCCGAACGGCTTGCCCTCGATCCGCACGAGCGCGGTGATCATGCCCACGCCGAAATCACGCCGCAGCTCCAGCACGCTGTCGGCATCGCACATCGTCTCGATGACGGCGCGAATGTCGTAGACGCGCAGGCGGTTCTCGGGAATCGCACGGCGCAGCAGCCGCTGGTCGGCGGCGCTCCAGTCGGCGATCGCGCCCTGGAAGTAGGAAAGATACCTGCGCGCGGCTTCGACCGCTTCGATCTCGTCCTCCACCAGAACGTCGATGACGCCGTTGGGCGCCTGGACGCCGACGGGGCCGACCTCCTCGGGCCTGTAGACGCCGAGGCCGCCGCCCTCGATCATCGCCGGGCCGCCCATGCCGATGTTGGAATCGCGCGTGGCGATGATGACGTCGCAGCAGCCGAGCAACGCGGCGTTGCCGGCGAAACACCGGCCCGACACCACGCCCACAACCGGCACGAGGCCGGACAGTTTGGCGAAGGTTCCAAAGGTCGGCACGTCGAGCCCCGTCAGACCCACGCCATCGGTGTCGCCGGGCCGGCCGCCGCCGCCTTCCGCGAACAGCACGACCGGCATGCGCCATTGTTCGGCGAGTTCGAACACGCGGTCCTGCTTTTTGTGATTCATATGGCCCTGCGTGCCAGCCAGAACCATGTAGTCGTAGGCCACGATCAGCGCACGCGATTTCTCCGGCCCGAACAACTGCTCGTTGACCGTGCCGACGCCCGACACCACGCCGTCGCCGGACGTGGTGCGGATGAGATTCTCGACCGTGTCGCGGCCGCGACGCGCGGCGATGATGAGCGCGCCGTATTCGTTGAAAGAACCGCCCGCCGTCAGTTGCGCGACGTTTTCGCGCGCGGTGCGATGGTTGGTCTTGCGGCGACGCGCGACCGCATCGGGGCGATTCTCGTCGAGGCCGAAGGCGTGCCGCGCGCGCATTTCGGCAAGGTCGGGCCGAATGAAATCGAGATCGACCGTTTCGCTTTCCTGCGCCTGCTGCTCCACGTCGTCGCAGGGTTCGACAAACAGGATCGGTTCGCCCGCCATCAGCGTGGCGCCTTTTTCGCCCGCCAGCGCGCGCACGACGCCGCCCTGCTCGGCGACGACGAGATGTTCCATCTTCATCGCTTCCAACACCGCCAGCGTCTGGCCGGGGCGCACTGTCTCGCCCACAGCCACATCGATCGACACGATGGTGCCGAGCAGCGGCGCGACGACGGGTTCGGTTCCGTGCGGGCCATCGACATGGCGGTGGGCGCCGCTGGGGCCGCCGGCGGCGGGCGCATCGAAGAACAGCTTGCGCGCGGGCGCCTCGGCCGCCGCGGCCAGTTCGCGCGCATGCGCGTCGACGAAGCCGGTGGTGGCCACGCCGTCGGCGAACCCCGGATGGGTGAGCACCGCGCGCAGGAAATTGGCGTTGGTGTCGACCCCTTCGAGCCGGAACTCGTCGAGCGCATGAACGGCCTTGCGGCGCGCCAGCTCGAAATCCGGCGCGTGGACGACGAGTTTGGCGATCAGCGAATCGTAGGCCGCGCTCGTGCGGTAGCCGGCATAGGCGTAGGAATCGACACGCACGCCGGGTCCCGCGCCGGGTTCGAACACGGACACGATTCCGCCGGTCGGCGTGACCGATCCGTTCGGCTCGATCCGCTCGCAGTTGATGCGCAACTGGATGGCGCTGCGGCGCGGCGCGGGCGCGCCCGCGCCAAAGCCCAGCGCGGCCAGACTCGCGCCCGCCGCGAGACGCAGTTGCGTTTGCACCAGATCGACGCCGAGCGCCTCCTCCGTGATCGTGTGCTCCACCTGCAGGCGCGGATTGGCCTCGATGAAGAAGAACCGATCTTCGGCCGCCGCGCCGCCCTCGACCAAGAATTCGAACGTGCCGAGATTGCGGTAGCGCGCGGCCCCGGCCAGCGCGAGCGCGGCCTCGCAGAGCCTTGCGCGCACCTGCGGCGCAAGGCGCGGGGCGGGCGCGATCTCCACGATCTTCTGGTGACGGCGCTGCACGGAACATTCGCGCTCGTAAAAATGCGCGAGCGCGCCGGAGGCGTCGCCCGCCACCTGCACCTCGATGTGACGCGCCTTCTCGATCAGTCGCTCGACATAGAGCGCGCCGTCGCCGAACGCCTTCTCGGCCTCCGAACGCGCGCGCTCCACCGCCTCGGCGATCTCGGCGCGCGCGCGCACGATGCGTATGCCGCGCCCGCCGCCGCCGGCGGCCGCCTTCACCATCATCGCCGCGCCCGCGAGCGTGGCGAAAAACTCCTCCGCCTCCGCCGCCGTGCGGATCGGCTGGCGGCCGGGCGGCACGGGCACGCCGACCTCGCCCGCCAGATCGCGCGCGCGCGCCTTGTCGCCGAACAGCGCAAGCGCCTCCGGCGAGGGGCCGACGAACACGAGGCCGCAGTCTGCGACGCGGCGCGCGAAATCGGCGCGCTCCGACAGGAACCCGTAGCCGGGATGGATGGCGTCGCAGCCCGCGCGGCGCGCGGCGGCGATCACGTCCTCGCCGTCGAGATAGGCGGAGACGCCGGAGCCTTCGAGCGCAATCGCCTCGTCCGCCCTGGCGGCGTGCAGCGAAGCCGCATCGTCGCGCGCATAGACCGCGACGCTGCGCAGGCCGAGATCGGCGCAGGCGCGCGCGATGCGAATGGCGATCTCGCCGCGGTTGGCGATGAGGACCGATTTCATACGCGCCCCCTCCGGCCGACCGGACATGACGAATCGTGCCGCCGCACGTGCGCGCAATGCATATTTTCCTCCCGGATCTCGTTTTCTCCAGAACATCACGCGTCCGACGCCCGGTCAACGCGCGCCGCGCTTGCTTTTGCCGCGCGCCCGCGCCAAACCATTTTCGAAAGAACGAGAGGCGTTCCGCGAGGCGAAATGACCCAGGGCAGGAAACACATGACGTCCGGCGACTCGGTCGCCGACATTCGCGGGCGCCTCGGCGAAATCGGCTACATCTGCGACGCCGGCATCGCGACCGCGCTCTATCTGTGTCGCGAACTCGACAAGCCGTTGCTGATCGAGGGGCCGCCCGGCGTCGGCAAGACAGAACTCGCCAAGGCTGCGGCCAGCATCACCGGGCGGCCGCTGATCCGGCTGCAATGCTACGAAGGCCTCGACGAGACGAAGGCGCTCTACGAGTGGAAATACGGCAAGCAGCTTCTCTACACGCAGGTGCTCAAGGAGAAACTCGGCGATCTGTTGCAGGGCGCGAAAGGTCTGAAGGACTCGCTCGGGCGGCTGCACGAATTCGACGACACGTTCTTCTCCGAAGAGTTTCTCGAACCGCGCCCGCTGCTGAAGGCGCTGTGGGAGAAGGATGGCGCGGTGCTGCTGATCGACGAGATCGACAAGGCCGACGACGAATTCGAGGCGTTCCTGCTGGAGCTTCTGTCGGACTACCAGATCTCGGTGCCCGAGCTCGGCACGATCAAGGCGCGCACGACGCCGCTGGTGTTTCTCACCTCCAACAACAAGCGCGAACTGGGCGACGCGCTCAAGCGGCGCTGCCTGCATCTGCACATTCCGTTCCCCGACATGGCGCTCGAACAGGCGATCATCAAGAGCCGCGTGCCGCAGGCCGAACCACGCCTGCGCGCGCAACTCGTCTCGTTCGTGCAGGGATTGCGCAAGCTGGACCTGAAAAAGCTGCCGGCGGTGAGCGAAACGATCGACTGGGCGCGCACGCTCGTTCTTCTGAACGCGAAGGACCTGCAGCCCGACCTCGTGCGGTCCACGCTCAACGTGCTGCTGAAGTATCAGGACGACATCGTGGAAGCCGAACCGGAAGTCGGCGGGCTGATCGCGACCGCGCACAAGGAAGCCGAATATCGCGCGATCAACTGAGGTGAGGTCGGACACGTGACCGAAGTGCTCAGCGATTTCATCCGCGCGCTGCGCGCCGCCGACGTGCGCATCACCACGTCGGAGGCGATCGAGGCGGGCGCCACGCTGGCGCTGATCGGCTACGAGGATCGCGAATTGCTGCGACAGGGTCTGGCGCAGGCGCTGTCGAAGAGCGTGGACGAGAAACAGGCGTTTTTCGAAACGTTCGATTCCTTCTTCGCGTTCCGCTCGTTCTCGGAGGGCGGCGGCGCGCAGGGCGCGGCCGGCGAGGACGACAAGGGCGCGCCGGGCGAGGGCCAGAGCCCCGGCGGCGAACAGGGCGAACAGCAGGGAGAGGCCGAGGGACAGGGCGGACAGCCAAGCGGCAAGGCGAGCGGCCAGGGCATGGGCGCGGGCGAAAGCGAACCGGCCGAGCGCGAGAGCCTTGTCGATCTTCTCGAACGCGGCGACCGCGCGGCGTTGCAGGAACGGCTGGCGGACGCGGCGCGGCGCGTCAATCTCAACGACATCCGCTTCTTCACCCAGCGCGGCATGTTCGCGGTGCGCATTCTGAACCTGATGGGCGTCGAGGAAGTGGACGACGTGATCGCGGCGGCCGAGGCGTCGGACGATCCGGGCGAGCGCGGGCGCGGCGAGCGACTACATGCGGCGCGCACGGCGCTGCGCGAGGAAGTGCGCGATTATGTGGAAAAGCAGCTCGCGATTTTCGCGGCCAACGCCGGCCGCAAG
The DNA here is from genome assembly GCA_937870755.1 of uncultured Methylocystaceae bacterium. GTDB lineage: Bacteria > Pseudomonadota > Alphaproteobacteria > Rhizobiales > Beijerinckiaceae > JAJXWB01. Next base: position 31,810 of record CALMZV010000019.1, on the reverse strand, counting down.
CTGCGCGAGGAGATTCTCGCCGACACGCGGCTGAACGCCATCGACCGCTCCGACATGAGGATCATGCAGGAGCTGGTGCGCAAGATGGCGAAACGGCTGATCGCGCTCCACGCGCGGCGCCGGCGCATCGCGCGGCGCGGACAGCTCGACATTCGCCGCACCATCCGCGCCAATATCGAGTACGATGGTCTGTTGTTCCACACGGTCTGGAAACGCCGCCGGCTGGAGCGGCCGAAGGTGATGGCGCTGTGCGACGTCTCCGGCTCCGTTTCGCAGACCGCGCGCTTTCTGCTGATGTTCCTCTATTCGCTGCACGAAGTGCTGCCGAACGTGCGTTCCTTCGCCTTTTCCGGCAACCTCGGCGAGGTGACGGAATTGTTCGAGCACAACGACGTGGATTATGCGATGGCCGAAACGCTGTCGCGGTTCGGCGGTTCGACCGATTACGCCGAGGCGCTGGAGACGTTCGAGCGGCTCGCCGGCGACGAGGTCGACCATCGCACGACCGTGCTCATTCTGGGCGACGCGCGCAACAACAACGGCGAACCGCGCGCCGACATTCTGCGCAAGATTCACGACCGCGCCCGTCGCGTGATCTTCCTCAATCCCGAACCGCGGTCGAGCTGGAACACCGGCGACAGCGTGATGCGGAAATATGAAGCCTGTTGCGACACGGCGCAGGTCTGCGCGACGCTGAAAGACCTGGAGCGGGTGGTCTCGGACCTGATGCGCACGGCGATCTGAGCGCCCGATAATTTCGTCCCCAACCGCGCCGGATTTGGCTAGATTGTCGGCGGTCGGGGAGGGCGCGCGCCGGCGCGCGGGCGATCATGGAAGAGACATTCGACTTCATCGTGTGCGGCGCGGGCTCCGCCGGCTGCGTGCTCGCCAATCGGCTGAGCGAAGGCGGGCGCTACAGCGTGGGCGTGCTGGAGGGCGGCGGAAACGACCGCTGGATCTGGTTCCACATTCCGGTCGGCTACCTGTTCGCCATCGGCAATCCGCGGGCCGACTGGCTGTTCAGGACCGAGCCCGATCCGGGGCTGAACGGTCGCGCGCTCAACTATCCGCGCGGCAAGACGATCGGCGGATGTTCGGCCATCAACGCCATGATCTACATGCGCGGACAGAGCGCGGACTACGACGGCTGGCGCCAGATGGGCCTTGCGGGCTGGGGTTGGGACGACGTGCTGCCGTATTTCCTGCGGCAGGAAGACTACTACGGCGGCGCGAGCAAGCTGCACGGCGCGGGCGGCGAGTGGCGCGTGGAAACACCACGCATGCGCTGGGAAATTCTCGACCGGTTCATCGACGCGGCCGAACAATCCGGCATTCCGCGCGTGACGGATTTCAACACCGGCACGAACGAAGGCTGCAACTATTTCGACATCAACCAGAAGGCGGGACTGCGCTGGTCGGCGGCGCGCGGCTTTCTCAAACCCGCACTCAGGCGGCCCAATCTGCGGCTCGAACTGCATGCGCTGATCGACCGCGTGACGATTGCGGACGGACGCGCGACCGGGGTCGTCTTTCGCCAGCATGGGGTGGAGAAAACCTGGCGGGCGCGACGCGAGATCGTGCTGGCGGCCGGCAGCGTGGCGACGCCCGCCATTCTCGAACGTTCGGGCGTGGGCGCGGGCGAACGCCTGCGCGAGATCGGCGTCGAGGCGGCGCACGAGCGCGCGGGCGTGGGCGAAAACCTGCAGGATCATTTGCAGATACGCCCGATCTTCAGCGTCGAGAACACGCGCACGCTGAATACGGAATACGCCTCGCTGATCAAACGCGCCGGCATGGGGCTGCAATTTGCGCTGCGCCGGCGCGGGCCGATGACGATGGCGCCTTCGCAACTCGGCGCCTTCACGCGGTCCGCGCCGGAGTTCGCGACGCCCAACGTCGAATTCCATATCCAGCCGCTGTCGCTCGACAAGTTCGGCGACCCGCTGCATCCGTTCAACGCGATCACGGTCAGCGTGTGCAATCTGCGCCCCACGAGCCGCGGGTCGATCCATGCGCGCTCGGCCGCGCCCGACGATGCGCCGGTCATCCGGCCCAACTATCTGTCGACGGAGGCCGACCGGAAGGTCGCGGCCGACTCGCTGCGGCTGGCGCGGCGCGTCGTCTCGGCGCCCGCGCTCGCACCCTACAAGCCGCAGGAATACAAGCCCGGCGCGCATCTCGTCTCGGATGAGGAACTCGCCCATGCGGCAGGCGACACCTCCACAACCATCTTCCATCCCGTGGGCACGGCGCGCATGGGCCGGCGCGACGACAGGCTGGCGGTGGTGGACGAACGATTGTCGGTGATCGGGCTTGCGGGCCTGCGCATCGCCGACGCCTCTGTCATGCCGGCGATCACGTCCGGCAACACAAACTCGCCGACGATGATGATCGCGGAAAAAGCCGCCGAGATGATGCGCGCCGACGCGCGCTAATCACTTCTTGAGACCTTCCACCAGCAACTTGATGTCGGCGACCTCGGCGGGATGGGCCTCCATCCATGCGGCGAGATCTGCGCGCTCCTTCGCGCGCGCATCCGCGCTCAGGCTCTCTTCGAGCGGCCGGCCGAAATCGGCCTCGGCGTCCGGCGCGCCCGTGATGCGCGCGAACGCCTTTTTCGCCACGCTCGGGCGCACGTGCAGCGTTTCGAAGAAATAAGGATGGCCGTACTGCTCGGGCGGAAAAGTCGCGGTGTTGACCGGTCCGAGCGCGGTGAAATCCCACGCCGCGATGCGGCCTGCGCCGGGCGCCTGTCGCGCGCGCGCGATCATGGCGGCAGTCTCCTGCTTCCATTCCTCCCACTGCGGCCAAAGGCCGGCTTCCCGATAGAGGGCGAGCCGCGCTGCGTGTTCGGGCAACATCACGACATCGACATCGACGCCGCGCGCCCTGGCCTCCTCCAACGCCGACTGCATCGCCGAGAGGCCGCGCACGAGATTGGCGTTGAATCGCGCGCGCTGCGAGACGAGCGACTTGTCGAGATAGTTGCGCAGGCTGGGCATGGCGACGAAATCGATCGGCGCGTGGATCGCGGCGTTCTCCACGCGCAGGAAGCCGTCGGTCGTGTAGACGTGGCGCAGCTTGCCGCGCGCCGCGCGTTCCAGCGCGTTCACGTTACGGCGAACCATGTCGTAGGAGAACAACAACCGCAGCGTCGACAGAACCGGCCGCGGGTGGAGGAACGGCGAGGATTTCGGATCGAGAAAGATTTCGTCGCCGCCGAAATTCTCCCAGAAATCGATGTTCCAGACGATGCGCCGGACTTTCGGCCCGCGTTCGAGCAGTTCGCGAACGACCCAGCCGTTTTCGATCATGCGGCCGCCGCGCACGGCGGCGTTGTAGCCGCGCGCATTCGCAAGCGCCCGCGGGTCGAACGAAAACTGCACGCGCGAGGAGCCGACGAACGCCACATCGAGATCGCCGCGCGGGCGCGCGATCTCCAGCGATTTCGCCAGCCGGTCGTCGCCGCCGGCGTCGATGCGGAAATCCTTCGGGAACAGGCCCGTCGGCACGAGCCGCGTGCCGAACAGGCCGAGGCCGTCGACGGCGACCTGAAAAGTCCCGATCAGCAGGAGGAGCGCGAGCGCGGCGGCGACGAGGGTGAGCAGATAGGCGCGCATCGGCTAGAAGTTGAAATAGAGGAATTCGGAATGCTCCCACGACAGGAGCAGCACCGCGACCACGACCGCGCCGAACGCGGCCGCCCACCTTTTGGACGGCGTCCAGGCGAGCGGCAACTGCCAGCGTCCGCGCGCATCGACCTCGCCGAGCGTGGGGTCGAAGGCGCGCATGATCTGCTGCGAATTCGGCAGAACGACGCAGAGCGCGATCAGCGCCAGCGCGCTTGCGAGCGCCTGGGGCGTTTCGTGCGCGGCCAGCGCCGGCGTCCATACGCCGTTGACGCCGGTCATACCTTTGAGAATGGCCAGCGCGCTCGCCATGTCGGTCGCGCGAAACAGCACCCACGCCACGACGACCGCCAGCATGGTCAGCGTCCAGCCCAGCGGCGCTGGCATGCGCCACGGGCTCCAGCGCCGCCATGCGTGGTTGCAGAGCAGGTAAAAGCCGTGCAGCGCGCCCCAGACGATGAAGGTCCAGCCAGCGCCGTGCCAGAGGCCGCCGAGCAGCATGGTCGCCATGAGATTGACGTAGCGCCGCGCCTCGCCGCCGCGATTGCCGCCGAGCGCGATGTAGACGTAATCGCGCAGGAAGCGCGACAGCGTCATGTGCCAGCGCCGCCAGAAGTCGATGATGTCGGCCGCGCGATAGGGCGAATTGAAGTTCGGCGGAAAGCGCACGCCGAACATGCGCGCCAGCCCGATCGCCATGTCGGAATAGCCGGAGAAATCGAAATAGAGCTGCACCGTGTAGCAAAGCGCGCCCTGCCATGCCAGAAGCGCGCCGACGCCGGGGGCGCTGGTCGCCGATGCATAAACGGGCGACGCGTAGCGCGCGATCTGATCGGCGATGACCACTTTCTTGAACAGGCCGATCAGCGCGATGGTGAAGCCGACGCCGAGGTTTTCGAGCGTCCTGTCCTTATCTCGCGGCAGATGGCCCAGTTTCATGAACTGCGGGGTGACTTCCGCATGATGGACGATGGGGCCCGCGATCAGCTGCGGGAAGAAGAACACGAACAGCGCGAAATCGAGAAAGCCGGCCGAGCGCGCCACGCCTTTGTAGATGTCGGCGATATAGGCGATTTTCTGGAAGGTGAAGAACGAGATGCCGAGCGGCAGGATGATGTCGAGCGCGGTGCGCGGCGCGACCCCGATGTCGGCGGCGACGTCCAGAAAGAAGTTGGCGTATTTGAACCAGCCGAGCACCGCCAGGTTTGCGACGATGACGGCCGCGGCGATCGCCTTGCGGTTGAAGCCGAAGCTGCGCTCGATGGCCAGGCCGGCGACATAGTTGACGCACATGGAGGCCACGAGCAGCACAAGAAAGCGCGGGCTCCACCAGGCGTAGAACACCATGGAGGCGACGATGAGCCAGCTGACGATCGCGCGATGGCCGGCGAACCGTTTCAGCGCCAGAAAGCCGACATAGACGACCGGCAGAAAGGCGAACAGAAATTCTGGCGATGTGAAAAGCATGAACCGTCGGGTTTGGGCCTCGAACCCGGCGCGATGCGGGTTCCGGAACGTCTGAAAACGGGGGCCCGCGCGATGCGCGAGGCTCCGCGCGGCGCAGGGCCGACGGCTGAGCAACGACCGGATTGGCGCGGAAATGTCAACCTCGCCGCCACGCCCGGGCGCGCGGCCGGACGCGAATTCGCCCGATGTTTCCGCGCGGTGGCTCGCAACGGGGCGATTTGGGCCGGCGCGCGCACGGGGTTAGGATGCGCGCTCCGATCGCCGGCCGAGACATGGAACGCGCCCGCCCGACTTCAATCCTTCCCCCGCCCGACGGGCGCCAGTCGGAGGCCGCGCGCGCCATCGCGCGCGGGGTGCGGCGCATGTTCGGGGCGGCGGGCCTGGCGACGCTCGACGAAGTGGCGCTGCCGAACGGCCGGCGCGCCGATCTCATGACGCTCTCGCCCGACGGGTCGATCCAGATCGTCGAAATCAAGTCGTGTGTCGCCGACTTCCGCGCCGACCGCAAATGGCCCGACTATCGCGACTATTGCGATGCGCTCTATTTCGCCGTCGACCTTTCGACGCCGCTGGATATTCTGCCGGCCGACGCCGGGCTGATCGTTGCGGACGCCTACGGCGCCTCGCTGGCGCGCGCGGCGCCCGAACACAGACTCCAGGCCGCCACCCGCAGGTCGATGCTGTTGCGGTTCGCGCGGCTGGCGGCCGGCCGCCTGTACGGGCTGCATGACCCCGACTGGGGCGGGTTCATGGACTAGAGCGCTTTCAAGTGAAACGGATGCCGGTTCGCGTGAAGAAAACGCGTCAGAACAGAAAACGGAGCATCGCTTCGGCTTCCATCGGAAGCTACCTGCTCTAGCGCGGCGCGCGTTTGGCGAGAATGCGCTGAAGGGTGCGCCGGTGCATGTTCAACCGACGCGCGGTTTCCGACACGTTGCGGCCGCACAGTTCGTAGACGCGCTGGATGTGCTCCCAACGGACGCGGTCGGCCGACATGGGGTTTTCGGGCAGTTGCGCGTGATCGAGGTCGACCGAGCGCAGGGCCGCGTCGATCTCGTCGGCGTCGGCCGGTTTGGCGAGGTAGTCGAAGGCGCCGAGTTTGACGGCCGTCACCGCGGTGGCGATGTTGCCGTAGCCGGTGAGAATGACGCCGCGCGCATCCGGGCGGCGCTTCTTCAGTTCCGAAATGATGTCGAGACCGTTGCCGTCGCCGAGCCGCATATCGATGACCGCAAAGGCCGGCGCCGCCCGCTCCACCTCGCTCAGTCCTTCGGCGACGGACCTGGCCGTGCGCACCGCATAGCCGCGCGATTCCATCGCGCGCGCGAGGCGACCGAGAAAAGCGGCGTCGTCGTCGACGATGAGCAGACTTTTGTCTGTTCCGCCGCCGTCCGACAGGGGGGGCGCTTCCGGCGCGCGTCCGTCCAAGGTCATGGGACCGCCTTTTCACGGGTTTGGCTCACCCCGTCAAGCGCCTCCTGCGCATCCGGTTCCCAGCGCGCACCCTCGCCCGCGTCGGCGGCGGTTTCAAACGCCGCGCGCGGCCAGACGATGCGGATCGAAGCGCCGGTTTCGGGTTCCGCGCGGTTGTCGACCGACACATGCGCGCCCGAGCGCTCCAGCAGGGTCTTGGCGATGAACAGGCCGAGGCCGAGGCCGGAGCCCGGTTCGTTCTTGGCCTTGCGCACGTCGGCCCGCGTGGAGACGTAGGGTTCGCCCAGACGCCGTTTCACCTCCGGCGCGAAACCCGGGCCGTCGTCCACGATCGTGACCACCACCGCCTGATCCGTCCAGACGCCGGTCACCTGCACGGAGGTCCGCGCGAAATCGACCGCGTTCTCCACCAGATTGCCCAGACCGTAAAGAACGCCGGGGCTGCGGCGCGTGACAGGCTGCGGTCCCTCGCCCGAAAGCGTGGCGCGGACCTCGATGTCGAAATGGCGGTGCGGCTCGCTCACCTCCTCCAGCAGCACGCCGAGCTGCATCTGCTGCATGACGCCGCCGTAATGATCGTCGAGCGAGCGCAGCGTGCCGAGAATGTCGCGGCAGCGCTGGGTCTGCTGGGCGAGCAGATCGAGATCGTCGACCGCGGGCGGGGCGGGCGCGTTGCGCCGCAACTCCTTTGCGACCAGGGCGATGGTGGCCAGCGGCGTGCCGAGTTCATGCGCGGCGGCGGCCGCCAGCCCGTCGAGCTGCGACAGGTGCTGCTCGCGCGCCAGCACCAGTTCGGTCGCCGCCAGCGCGTCCGACAGCAGGCGCGCCTCTTCCGCCACGCGCCCGGCGTAAATGCATACGAAGGCGGCCCCCAGCGCCACGGCGATCCACAGCCCCGCGCGATAGAGCGGCGGCAGGCTCGGACTAGGCGCGCCGCCCCACGGCAGCGGCAGATGCCAGAAGGCGAGCGCCAGCATGAGCGCCATCAGGATCGCAAACAGCAAGACGGTCGATACGCGCGGCAACGACACCGCCGAAATCACGACGGGCGCGAACATGAGCACCGAGAACGGGTTTTCGACGCCGCCGGTCAGATACAGCAGCGTCGCCAATTGCAGCACGTCGAACGCCAGCAGGATGGTGGCCGGCGCATCCTCCAGCCGATGGGAGCGCGAGAGCACGAGCCGCGAGGCGACGTTGAGCGCCGCGGAGGCCGCGATCGTCAGCAGACAGGCTTCGAGCGGCAGCGGGAATCCGAACCCGAAATGGACGACCAGCACCGCCGCCGTCTGGCCGGCGATCGCCAGCCAGCGCAGCCGCACGAGCGTATCGAGCCGCAGCCGGCGCGCGCTGCGGCCAAAATCGGGATTGGACAGATCGGACCCATACGCCATGGCGCATTCCTAACGTCGCGACACTAGCGCATCGTCACGGCGAAGTCCGCGCCGACGGCAGATCAGGCGGCCGTGTCCTTGGCGCGTTCGGCGCGCTTGCGGTCGTTGGGATCGAGCAGCGCCTTGCGCAGGCGGATCGACTTCGGCGTCACCTCCACCCGTTCGTCGTCCTCGATATAGGCGAGCGCCTTTTCCAGCGTCATGCGGATCGGCGGGGTCAGGCGCACCGCCTCGTCCTTCGACTGCGTGCGGATGTTGGTGAGCTGCTTGCCCTTCAACACGTTGATCTCGAGATCGTTGTCGCGGGTGTGTTCGCCCACGATCATGCCGCGATAGACCTTCCAGCCGGGCTCGATCATCATCGGCCCGCGGTCCTCCAGCTTCCACATCGCGTAGGCGACCGCCTCGCCCTGCTCGTTGGAGATCAGCACGCCGTTGCGACGGCCCGGGATGTCGCCCTTCCACGGCGCGTATTCGTGGAACAGGCGGTTCATGATCGCGGTTCCGCGCGTGTCGGTCAGCAATTCGCCCTGATAGCCGATGAGGCCGCGCGTGGGGGCGTAGAACACGAGCCGCAGGCGATTGCCGCCCGAGGGACGCATTTCGATCATCTCCGCCTTGCGCTCGGCCATCTTCTGGACGACCACGCCGGAATGTTCCTCGTCGACGTCGATGACGACTTCCTCGACGGGTTCGAGAATCTCGCCGCTCTCGCTCTTCTGGAACACGACCTTCGGCCGCGAGATCGACAGTTCGAACCCCTCGCGGCGCATCGTCTCGATGAGGATCGCAAGCTGCAGTTCGCCGCGGCCGGACACGACATAGGCGTCGGAATTGGGCGCAGGCTCCACACGCAGCGCGACGTTGCCTTCCGCCTCCTTGAACAGGCGGTCGCGGATGACGCGGCTCGTCACCTTGTCGCCCTCCGTGCCCGCGAGCGGCGAATCGTTGACCGAGAAGGTCATCGACAGCGTCGGCGGGTCGATTGGCTGGGCCTGCAGCGGCTCGCTCACCTCGAGCGCGGCCAGCGTGTCGGCGACGTTGAACTTTTCAAGGCCCGCGATCGCGACGATGTCGCCGGCTTCGGCCTCCTCGATCGGCTGGCGTTCGATGCCGCGGAAGGCGAGGATTTTCGACACGCGCCCCTGCTCGACCACCGCGCCGTCGCGCGCGAGCACGCGCACCGGCTGGTTCGGCTTGACCGTGCCGGAGAACACGCGGCCGGTGATGATGCGGCCGAGATAGGGATTGGCCTCCAGCAGCGTGCCGAGCATGCGAAACCCGCCCTCGCCGACTTCCGGCGCGTGGACGTGTTTGAGCACCAGATCGAACAGCGGGGCCATGCCCTGATCGTGCGGACCTTCCGGCGTCTCGGACATCCAGCCCTGTTTGGCGGAGCCGTAGATGATCGGAAAATCGAGCTGGTCGTCGGTGGCGTCGAGCGCGGCGAACAGGTCGAACACTTCGTTGATGACTTCGCTGGCGCGCGCGTCGTGCTTGTCGACCTTGTTGATGCAGACGATCGGCTTGAGGCCGATCTTCAGCGCCTTACCGACGACGAACTTGGTCTGCGGCATGGGGCCTTCGGCGGCGTCGACCAGCACGATGGCGCCGTCCACCATCGAGAGGATGCGCTCCACCTCGCCGCCGAAATCGGCGTGGCCGGGCGTGTCGACGATGTTGATGCGGACGCCCTTCCAGACGACCGAGGTCGCCTTGGCGAGGATGGTGATGCCGCGCTCCTTCTCAAGATCGTTGGAGTCCATCACCCGTTCGGCCACCCGCTGGTTCTCGCGGAACGCGCCGGATTGCTGGAGCAGGCGGTCGACCAGAGTCGTCTTGCCATGGTCGACGTGCGCGATGATCGCGATATTGCGAAGCTTCATGGGGTAGCCGCGATTGGGTGTGACGGAGCCGGCCCGCAGGCGTCAGGCCTCCGATTGGAGCGGGCCTTGTAGCCGAAGCGCGCCGCGAAAGAAACCATTAAGTCCCGGAACCTTCACACCGCCTCGCGCGAGCCCGGCAGCGCATGGACCGAGGCGGACGGACGGCCGCCCGCCAGATGGGCGCGGCGCTCGCGCACCGCATGGCGCGCCTGGTCGAGCGCCAGCGAAAGCGCCGCCATGCCATGACTGTCGACGCCCATGATCGACCGGTTTCCCATGCCGGCGACCAGGATCTCGTCGGTTTCGCGCTCGAGCCGGTCCAGGTCCTCGCAGGTCCCGGCTGTGCGGGCGGCGCGCAGCACGCCCAGGAGCCGTTCGAGCAACTGATCCAGTTCGCTGTGGCTGGCGGCTGTCATGCGGCTGGCGAGGGCGGCGACGGCGGAGCCGGCAACCGACAGCAGCATTGCGCCTATGTATATGATATCGCTATATTTATCGAAAAATCCCTCTTCCTCGTTGTCGTAATAGGCGGCTGCGCCCGCGTGCACCGGCAAGGCGGCGTCCTTGTCGGTGGAGGGCGCCTCGAGCAGGTTTGCGAGGGGCGCAAGCCGGGCGATGGCCGCCCGTTCGGCGAACAGCGCGCGCGTGAGGTCGGCGGCGACCGAATTCTTCATCGTCTCGCGCGCCATCAGCCGCACCGTGACGCCGAGCGTCTCGAACGCCGCCGGCGGGCGCGGGGGGGCGCCGCCGAAGGCGCCGCGCAGCACGTCGACCGACTCCAGCGCCGGCATGCGCTGCGCGATCGCCTTGGCCTCGCCGATCGGCACGAACTGGACCGGAGAGGCGCGCCCCTGGCCGATGGCGGCGACGAGATCGCCCAGCGCGTCGGAGGCGAGCGGGCCGACCGCCATCACCACGTCGACCCGCCCCGCGCGCAGCGCTTCGGCCGCCTCCTGGCGCATGACCGGAATCTTGACGACCGAATCCTTCGGCGCGTCGTATTGGGCGAGGATGGCGTCGAGCAATCTGGCGTTGGCGTCGCCCGGATGCGGGCCGCGCAGATAGCCGACCCGCTTGCCCGCGAGATCGGCGACGCTGGCGATCTCGCGTTCGGGCGGCGCGATCAAGAGAACCGCGTTGCGATGAAGGATCGCCAGTGTCTGGCCGGCCGCGGGCAGGGCGACGTCGGAGCGCACCACCGCCACATCGACCTCGCCCGCGTCGAGCGCTGCGGCAGAGGCTGCGGCGCCGTCGCTCGGGACAATGCGCAGCCGCACGCTGCGGCGCGCGCTCGACAAGGCATGCGAGATTGCAAAGACGAGCTTGTGATCCTCGGTGTCGCGCGCGACCGCGACCTTCAGCAGCGTCGGACGATTGTAGTACCACGCGCCGAGCGCGGCCGCCCCCGCCAGCGCCAGCCCGCAGGCGAGCACGATCAGCAGCAATCGTCGCATCGTTCCTCGCCCGCCCCGTCGGAATCGATTCGATTCCCGACGGCAAATTATCACGGCCGCGAGGGTCGGTGCGAAATCAGCCCGAAATGCGGCGGTTGCGCGTGGCCAGCGTGCGCAGGCGCAGCGCGTTGAGCTTGATGAAGCCTTCGGCGTCCCGCTGGTCGTAGGCCCCGCCTTCCTCGAAGGTGACGAGGCTCTGGTCGTAGAGCGAATACGGGCTCTGGCGGCCCACCACCCAGGCGCAGCCCTTGTAGACCTTCATCCGCACCTGCCCCGTGACGAACTGCTGGCTGCGGTCGATCAACGCCTGCAACATCTCGCGCTCGGGCGAGAACCAGAAGCCGTTGTAGATGAGCTCCGCATAGCGCGGCATCAGCTCGTCCTTCAGATGCGCCGCGCCGCGGTCGAGAGTAAGCGACTCCATGCCGCGATGGGCGGCCAGCAGGATGGTTCCGCCGGGCGTCTCGTACATGCCGCGCGACTTGATGCCGACGAACCGGTTCTCGACCAGATCGAGCCGGCCGACGCCGTAGTCGCGGCCGATGTCGTTGAGCTTCTCCAGAAGCGTCGCCGGGCTCATGCGCACGCCGTCGACGGCGATCGCGTCGCCCTTCTCGAAATCGATCGTCACGTAGAGCGGCGCGTCGGGCGCGTCTTCGGGATTGACGGTGCGGGAATAGACGTAGCCCGGCGTCTCCTCGTTCGGGTCTTCCAGCACCTTGCCCTCCGAGGAGGTGTGCAGAAGATTGGCGTCGGTGGAGAACGGCGCCTCGCCGCGCTTGTCCCTGGCGATCGGAATCTGGTGCTGCTCGGCGAAGGCGATGAGGTCGGTGCGCGACTGGAACTCCCATTCGCGCCACGGCGCGATGACGCGGATGTCGGGCTCGAGCGCGTAATAGCCGAGTTCGAACCGCACCTGATCGTTGCCCTTGCCGGTGGCGCCGTGGCACACGGCGTCGGCGCCGACCTTGCGGGCGATCTCGATCTGGCGCTTGGCGATCAGCGGGCGCGCGATGGAAGTGCCCAGTAGATAAAGCCCCTCGTATTGCGCGTTGGCGCGGATCATCGGGAACACGTAGTCGCGCACGAATTCCTCGCGCAGGTCCTCGATGAAAATGTGCTCCGGCTTGATACCGAGCAGAATCGCCTTTTCGCGCGCGGGCTCCAGCTCCTCGCCCTGCCCCAGGTCGGCGGTGAAGGTGACGACCTCGCAGCCGTAGGTCGTCTGCAGCCATTTGAGGATGATCGACGTATCGAGCCCGCCCGAATAGGCGAGGACCACGCGTTTGACGGGCTTGGCTTTCGACATCTTTCCTCTCAACCGACGGACGCCGCTCACGGGCGCGCGCCTCTTTCGCGCAAATGCGCCGGCCGCGCAAGCAAAAGGCGGCGCAGGGCCAGAACCATGAAGCACATGAGGGCCGCGGAGGCCGCGACGTCCGACAGGAAATGGGCGCCGGCCGCCATGCGCAGCGCGCCGACGCCGGCGCCGAAGGCGAGCGCGGCGACGGCGGCCGGGACCGGCGCGGGGGCGGCGAGCGCCGGCGCGAGCGTGGCGAAAGCCGCCGCCGTCTCGCCCGAGGGGAACGAGCAGTTTCTTTCGCAGCTTCCCGCGAGCGCGGTGAAGGGGCGGAACGGCGCGGCGGCGCCCGCCACTTCGCTCGTGTGGAGGGGCCGCGTGCGCGGCACGTGGTTCTTCAGCCCGGCGTTGACGACGAGGCCCGGACCGAGAGCCAGCGCCAGCCCGACGACGAGGGCGCAGCGCCGTGGAAACGGCGCCCGGCCGCGCGCATGCCTTGCGATCCAGTACAATACGACGGCGCCGGCCAGCGCATAGGGCGCCGGATAAGCGAGGCGACGGGCGGTTTCGACCCAGCGCGCCGCCGGATCGCCAACCCGCAGTGCGCGCGCGACGGCGATGTCGAGCCCCGGCCAAACCGCGATAGCCCCCAGCAAGGCCATGGCGAGGGCGCCGAAACCCGCGACGAGAAGCGCCGCCTTGCGATCGCGCCCGCGCCGGTCCACCTTGCCCGCGCTCTCAAGCCGCGCGGTTTCGACATTCATGGCCGTTCTCGATTTCTGGTACGAATTCGCCTCCACCTATTCCTACCCCGCCGCGATGAAAATCGGCGAAAGCGCGGCGCGACGGGGCGTCGCGGTCCGCTGGCGGCCGTTTCTGCTCGGACCGATCTTCGCCGCGCAGGGCTGGTCCACGTCGCCGTTCAATCTCTATCCCGCCAAGGGACGATATATGTGGCGCGACATGGAACGAATTTGCGCAGCCGAAGGGCTGGCGCTCAACCGGCCCGACCCCTTTCCGCAAAATTCGCTGCTGGCCGCGCGGCTCACGCTGGCGCTCGACGAGGGCGCGCGACCCGCTTTCTCGCGCGCCGTCTACGAAGCCGAGTTCGCGGAAGGTCGCGCGATCGACGATCCCGCCACCCATTCGGCCATTCTCGCGCGGCTCGGACACGATGCGCCCGCTGCGTCGGTCCGCGCGACGGAGGCGCCCGTGAAGGACGCGCTGCGCGCCAACGTGGCGGAGGCGCAGGCGCGCGGGATTTTCGGCGCGCCCTCCTTCACGACGACGGGCGGCGAACTGTTCTGGGGGTTCGACCGGATGGAGGCGGCGCTCGACTGGGCGCTGCGCGAACGATGAGTTTTTCGCAGGAAGAGATCGAACGCTACGCCCGCCATATCGTGCTCTCCGACGTCGGCGGGCCGGGGCAGCAGAAGCTGAAAGCGGCGCGCGTGCTGGTGGTGGGCGCGGGCGGCCTCGGCGCGCCGCTCCTGCAATATCTGGCGGCGGCGGGCGTCGGACGGATCGGCGTGATCGACGACGACACGGTTTCGCTCTCCAACCTGCAGCGGCAGGTGCTGCACGGCACGCCCGACATCGGGCGCAGGAAGGTCGACAGCGCCGCCGACGCCATCTCGCGCCTCAACCCGCATGTCGCCGTCGAGCGCCATGCGCTGCGGCTGACAGCCGAAAACGCGCGCGCGATCGTGCGCGGATACGATGTCGTCGCCGACGGGTCCGACAATTTCGCCACGCGCTATCTGGTTTCCGATACGTGCTTCTACGAACGCAAGCCGCTCGTGACCGCCGCCATCGGGCCGTTCGACGGATCGCTGACGACCCTGCGCCCGTTCGAGGCCGGCGTCGACGGGCGGCCCAATCCCACCTATCGCTGCCTGTTTCCGGCGCCGCCGGAACCGGGCGTGGTTCCGACCTGCGCGGAAGCCGGCGTGCTTGGCGCCTTGCCGGGCGTGCTCGGCGCGCTGATGGCGATGGAGACGATTCGCGAGATCGTCGGGTTCGGCGAAAACCTCGTCGGCCGGCTGCTGTTGTTCGATGCGCGCGCGCTGAGGTTCGAAACGCTCGAATACGGCTGGGACGAGGACAATCCCCTCAACGGGCGCGCCGCGCGCGCCCCAGGCCCCTCGACGGGCGCGCCTTGATCGATCGGCGCGCCTATTTCGCGGCGATGACCGCGATCTCGACCTTGTAGGGGGGCGCGGCGAGTTTGGCCTCGACCGTCGCGCGGGCGGGCGTGTGGCCCTGCACGACCCAGCCGTCCCACACCTTGTTCATCTCGCCGAACGTGGCCATGTCGACGAGATAGATGGTGGCGGACAGAATTTTCGTCTTGTCGCTGCCGGCTTCCTTCAACAGCGCGTCGATCGTCGCCAGAATTTCGCGGGTCTGGTCCTCGACGCCGCCGCCCGCCGTCTTGCTGGCGACCTGACCGGCGAGATAGACGACGCCGCCGTGCACGACGGCCTGGCTCATGCGCGGACCCGCGCCGATGCGTGTGATGGACATTCCCTTCCTCCCTGACGAATGGCGCGGGCTATCGCACGACGCCGCGCGCGAGGCAATCGCGCGCCGATCATCGCCAATCCAGACGCCGATAGTCGAACCCGCACACGAGCGCCGGCTTCACGATCTCGAAATAGGGCGAGATGTCGAAATCGCGCGGCGTGAACAGCGAACTGTCGCGGATGTGCATGATTTCGCGCAGCGCGTGTTGCTGCGCGGCCGTCCCTTCGGCTTCCGCCTCCAGCCGCTCGACGGTGGGCAGGATCGGATAGCGGATGGTATGGAAGGCCTCGGCGATCAGGGTGGAGCAGATGGCGCGCGTGGGAGACGCGGCGCCGGCCGCGATCAGCCGGCGGCGCAGATGCACGGGGATATGCGGCAACGGCGCAAGGTAGCGCAAAAGGTCGAGAATGTTGCGCAGATCGTAAGCATAGCCGATGCTCGCCACCGCGAAGGCGACGAGCGTGCGCAGATCCTGCCCGGTCAGCCGCTGGGGACGACAGATGCGCGTGTGGCTCGCGCGATACTTCGACAGCGGCGAGGAGACGACGCCGTGCGCGAGCAACGCCTCGACCAGCACATGCGGCTCGCCGTCGAGCTCGGTCCGGCCGGCGACCGGCCCCACGCACAGCGCAGCGTGCGACCAGGTCGACTGAGTGAGGTATTTGACCGAGCCGGAAACGCGCGCGCGGCCCTCCACCAGCAGTATGTCGCCGGGGCGCAGCGTCGCGCGCAGCTCGTCGAAATCGGGCGGCGCGGACAGCGGCCCGCGCTCGACCTCGCGCGAGAGAAAATGCGCGATGGCGAGCCCTGCCCGATGAGCGAGCGAGTGGAACATGACTGCGACCGCCCGACGAACCCGAGACCCTTGAACTCGAGACTTTCGCCCGATCGATGCTGGCGGCGCGCCGCGCGCGCGTCAAGCTCGCCGTCGTTCGACGCGCGGCGCGTTCAGATCGTCGCGCCGCCGTCGACCACGAAATTCTGGCCCGTGACGAAGCCGCCGGCCGCGGACGCCAGAAACACCGCGCACCCCGCGATCTCGTCCGGCTCGCCGATGCGCTTGAGCGCCGCGCCGGACGTCGATTTCTTCAGCGTCTCCGGATCGTCCCACAGGGCTTTCGCAAAATCGGTCTTGATGAGGCCCGGCGCGATGCAGTTCACACGCACGTTGTCGGGCCCGTATTCGACCGCGAGATTGCGGGCAAGCTGCATGTCCGCGGCTTTCGATATGCAATAGGCGCCGATGACGGGCGAGCCGCGCAGGCCGCCGATGGAGGATACGATGATGACCGAGCCGTCCTTGCGCGCGCGCATTTCGGGCGTGACCATCGAAATGAGCCAGTTGTTGGCGATGATGTTGTTTTCGAGAATCTTGCGGAAAGCCTCGTCGCTGATCTCGGCGAGCGGACCGTAATAGGGATTGGCGGCCGCGTTGCAGACGACGACGTGAATGTCGCCAAACGCCTTCTTCGTTTCGTCGACGAGACGCTGGAGCTCCTGTTTCGAGGAAATGTTCGCCGGAATCGCGATCGCCCGGCCCGCCCCGTATTTCTTGTTGATCTCGGCCGCCACCTCGTTGCACGGCGCGGCCTTGCGCGACGAGATGACCACCCGCGCGCCGTGTTCGGCCATGCGTTCGGCGATCGCCTTGCCGATGCCGCGCGAGGAGCCGGTGATGATGGCGGTCTTGCCGGTCAGATCGAACAGCGACATGCGTTTCTCCCGTGAACTCGTTGATTGGCGGCGATGATGCCGGGCGGCGCGCGTTTCCGCAACATGAAGAAAGGCCCGCGCGGGGCGGGCCTTCCGATCTTTTCAGGCGCCGGCCTTCCGCGCGTATTTCCAGGAGGCTTCGGCCAGCGGTCCGATTCGCTTGATCGTTTCCTTCGCCTGTTCGCTCGCCGCCGTTCCATCCCGCACGCGGCCGGCGATGCCCTGCAGAATGCCGACGAGGCGGAACAGATTGTAGGCGAAATACCAGTCGAGATCGGGAAGGCCCGGACGGTTGGTCGCCTTGCAGTAGATGTCCACCGCCTCTTCGAGCGAGGGAATGCCGAGCGCCTTGATGTCGACGCCCGCCATGCCGCTGCGCCCGTCCGGCGGCAGCAGCCACGAACACAGGAAGTAGGTGAAATCGGCGAGCGGATCGCCGAGCGTGGCCAGCTCCCAGTCGAGCACGGCGGCGACGGTGTTGGCGTTCTTCTCGAAGATCATGTTGTCCAGACGATAGTCGCCATGGACGACGGAGGTGCGCTCCTGCTCCGGCACGGAACCCGGCAGAAACGCGATGAGGCGTTCGACCGTTTCGTTCCTGTCGGTTTCGGAAGCGCGATACTGTTTCGTCCAGCGGTCGATCTGCCGGGCGAAATAGTTGCCGGGCTTGCCGAAGTCGGAAAGGCCCAGCGCGTTGTAGTCATACTGATGCAGGCGCGCGAGCGTCTCGATCTCGGCGGTGAATATCTCGCGACGGTCGGCGTTGGTGAGCGTCGGCAGTTGCGCATTCCAGAAGATGCGTCCGTCGACATTGCCCATGATGTAGAACATGGATCCGATGACGCTGTCGTCCGTGCAGAGCGCGTAGGGCTGCGCGACCGGATAACCCGTCGGATGGAGCGCGGAAATGACGCGGAACTCGCGGTCGACCGCATGGGCCGAGGGCAGAAGTTTGCCCATCGGCTTGCGGCGCAGCACGTAGGCGCGGCCGGGCGTTTCGAGCCGGAAGCTCGGATTCGACTGGCCGCCCTTGAACTGAAAGACGGTCAAGGGCCCCTGGTAGCCCTTGACGTTGTCCTTCATCCACTGCGCAAGGCGCGCCTCGTCGAAACGATGGCGCTCCTCGACCGGTTTCACGCCGCTGAAAGTGCTTTCAGCGTCGAGGCCGCTCACGCGCGGCGCTCCGTGTTGGAGTATTTCTTCATTTCCATCAGCGCGATCTGACGGTTGTGCACCTCGTCCGGACCATCGGCCAGACGCAGCGTGCGGATGCCCGCATACATCTTGGCCAGACCGAAGTCGCTCGTCACGCCGCCGCCGCCATGCGCCTGGATGGCGTCGTCGATGATCTTCAGCGCGATGCGCGGGGCCGCGACCTTGATCATCGCGATTTCGAGCTTGGCCTGCTTGTTGCCGACCTTGTCCATCATGTCAGCGGCCTTGAGGCAAAGAAGGCGCGTCATCTCGATGTCGATGCGCGCTTCGGCGATGCGCTGCTCCCACACCGAATGTTCCGACACCTTCTTGCCGAAGGCGACGCGCGACTGAAGGCGCTTGACCATCTTTTCGAGCGCAGCTTCCGCCACGCCGACGGTGCGCATGCAGTGATGGATGCGGCCCGGACCCAGACGACCCTGCGCGATCTCGAAGCCGCGGCCTTCGCCGAGCAGCAGATTGTCCGCCGGCACGCGCACGTTGTCGAGAATGACTTCCGCATGGCCGTGCGGGGCGTCGTCGAAGCCGAACACCGGCAACTGGCGCACCACCTTCACGCCGGGCGTGTCGAGCGGCACGAGAATTTGCGACTGCTGCTCGTGGCGGGGCCTGGACGTGTCGGTCTTGCCCATGACGATCGCGATCTTGCAGCGCGGATCGCCCACGCCCGAGGACCACCATTTGCGGCCGTTGATGACGTAATGGTCGCCGTCGCGCTTGATGGAGGTTTCGATATTGGTGGCGTCGGAGGAGGCGACCGCCGGCTCCGTCATGAGGAAGGCGGAGCGGATCTCGCCGTTCATCAGCGGCTTCAGCCACTGGTCCTTCTGCTTTTTCGTGCCGTAGCGGTGCAGCACTTCCATGTTGCCAGTGTCGGGCGCCGAGCAGTTGAACACTTCCGAACCGAACGTCACCTTGCCCATCTCTTCCGCGCACAGGGCGTATTCGAGATTGGTCAGGCCCATGCCGCGATATTCGCCTTCGTCGTGGTCGGCGTTCGGCGGCAGGAACAGATTCCACAGACCCTCGGCCTTCGCCTTCTTCTTGAGGTCTTCCACGATCGGCACGACCTGCCAGCGATTGGCGCCGAAGCCCGCCATCTGCTGATCGAACACCGGCACAGCCGGATGGACGTGCTTGGCCATGAAGGCGGCGACACGGTCGCGCCACTCGCGCTGGCGCTCGGAAACAGTGAAATCCATGGGCCTTCCTCTCCAGATGTTTTTGCGGGCCGATTGCGTTTGCAGGCAAGGCGGGGCCGGCTTTTTGCGCCGCACCAGCATTGTCGGACAAAATGGTAGCAAGAGATGCCGCCCGCGAGAAGCAAAAATGCGCGGCCTGCGCTCAAGCGTCGCCGTCGCCCTGTCCGGGCGCGGGCGGCAGCGCGAGCAGAACGAGGCCGGTGAGGAAGGAAATCGCCGGCATGAGCGTGTCCACGGCCGCCATCGGGTCGCCGAAGGCTGCGGCCGCGATCGCCGACCCCAGAAAGCCGCCGCCCATCTGCATGAAGCCGATGAGCGCCGAGGCCGCGCCCGCCGTCTGCGGAAAATGGGCGAGCGCGGCCGTCATGGCGCCCGGCGTGACGAACGGAATGCCGGACGTCCACAAAGCGGACGGGATGATGAAGGCTGCGAGCGGCGGCGCATCGAACAGGCGAATGGCGGCGAACCCCACGCCGGCCGCCACGATGATGACGACGCCGACCGGAACGAGTCGGCGCGCCGGCGTGCGCCGCAACAGGCGGCTCGCAAGCAGATTGGCGACAAGCAGCGAGGCTGTCTGCGCCAGCAGCGCGGCGGCGAACTGCAACGGCGTGAGGCCGAGCTTGCCGATCAGCACGAACGGCATGACCGACGGCAGCGTGTAGACGCCCCCGAGCACCAGCGCCATCAGCCCGGCCGGCGCCATGAACCGGCGGTCGGCAAGCAGGGTCGCGTAATTGGCCGCCACACGCGCGGGTTTCAGTTGCGCGGGATCGGCATGGCGATTGGTTTCCGGCAACAGGACGGGCATCGCCGCCACCAACACTACGGCGTAGACGAACATCAGCGCGAAGATCCAGCGCCAGTGGCCGCCCGCCAGGATGAGCGCGCCCAGCGTCGGCGACAGCGCCGGCACGAGCGCCACCATCAGGCCGATGCGGTTCATGATGCGCGCGGACGCCTGGCCGATGAACAGATCGCGCACCATCGCGCGCGAGGTGGCGACGCCCGCCGCCGCGCCGATTCCCTGCAACGCGCGGCCGATCTGCAATACGAGAATGGTGGGCGCGGCGAGCGCGACCGCGCTGCCGGCGAGATAGATCGCAAGAAAGCCCAGCGCGACCGGTCTGCGGCCGAAGGCGTCCGACAATGGTCCGCAGACCAGCTGGGCGGCGCAGAAACCGAAAAAATAAAGGGTGAGCGTCAGCTTGATGGCGCCCGGACCGACGCCAAAGGCGTCAGCCAGCGTCGGCAGCGCGGGCGTGTAGAGGGCGAGCGACAGCGGGCCGACCGCGATCATCAGCGCGCTAACGATCGAGGCCCGGCGTTCGTCGAGTTGCGGCCAGAGAAGCCTCAAGCCTTCATCGATCTGCGGAACTTGGCCATGCCGCCGATCCAGCGGTTGTAGTCTTCCGTCTTCTTGCGCATGTAGCCGAGCACCTGCGGGTGCGGCAGGATGACGAAATCCTCGCGCTCGAGCGCCTCGACGACGAAGCCCGCGACATGTTCGGGCGTGAGGACGCCGTCGACATGCTGGGCGCCGGGACCGCCGGCGCGCAACAGCGGCGTGTCGACCGCCTGCGGACACAGCACCGACACCTTGATCCCCTGATCGCGATGGGTGATGGCGAGAATTTCCGCAAAGCCGACGGCCGCGTGCTTGGTGACCCCGTAGATCGCGCTGCCGATCTGGTTGAGCAGGCCCGCCGCCGACGCCGTATTGAGGAAATAGCCGGAGCCGCGCGCGATCATGCCCGGCAGGCAGGCGCGGGCGGCGTAGACATGCGCCATGAGGTTCACCTCCCAGCCGCGCTGCCACTGCGCGTTGGAGCCGGACGTCGCATCGTCGGGACTCTCGCCGAAATTGCCGATGCCCGCGTTCGACACGAACAGATCGATGGGGCCGGCGAGCCGCTCGGTCTCGGCGACCAGGCGCTGGATTTCGGCTTCCTTCGAAACGTCGCATCCGAAGCCGACGCCGCCGATGGCGGCCGCGACCTTTTCGGCGCCCGCCTTGTTGATGTCGGCGACGACGACCTTGCGGGCGCCTTCGGCCGCGAAGCGCTCGCACAGGGCCCTGCCGATGCCATCGGCGCCGCCCGTGACCACGATCACCTTGTCCTTGATTTTCATTTTCTTCCTCCCGAACCCACGCTCGACTTTCGGTCCTTTCTAGCCATGATGCGCCGAAGATTCCAAATCGTCACGGGAGGAAGAGGCATGTCGGGGCAGATCGTCCGCCAGATCGCAGAACGCAAGGACGGCAAGGTCGCCTTCGTGACCATCGACAATGCGACCAAACTCAATTCGCTGAATTCCGCCCTGATGAGCGATTTCGTGGCGGCGATCGAAGCGATGGCCGCTACGCCCGGCGTGCGGGCGATTGTGGTGACGGGCGCGGGCGGCAAGGCGTTCGTCGGCGGCGCCGACATTTCGGAAATGGCCGGACTCGGCCCGAGCGCGGCGCGCGCTTTCATCACCCGCGTGCATCGCTGCTGCGCGGCCGTGCGCGCCGCGCCCGTGCCGGTCATCGCGCGCGTCGACGGCCATTGCTACGGCGCGGGGCTGGAGCTTGCGGCAAGCTGCGACTTCCGCATCGCCTCGACCGCGGCGCGGTTCGGCATGCAGGAAGTGCGGCTCGGCATTCCCTCGGTGGTGGAAGCGGCCGTTCTGCCGCAACTGATCGGCTGGGGTCGCACGCGCGACCTGTTGCTGACGGGCGATGTGTTCGGCGCCGAGGAGGCCCAGAAATGGGGCCTTGTCGAGCGCGTGGCGACGCCGGAGAACATGGAGGGCGCCCTCGACAAGGCGCTCTCCTCGCTGCTGGCGGGCGGCGCCAATGCGCTGCGCCTGCAGAAGGCGCTGATCGCAAAATGGGAGACGCTGTCGCTGCCGGCCGCCATTCAGGCGGGAATCGACAGTTTCGAGGACGCCTTCCGCAGCGAGGAGGCGCGCAGGATGCTCGGCCATTTCGTCGAGGAACAGGCGCGCCGGCGCGCCGCGCGCGGTTGAGCGGGAGCGGGAGACATTCATGACGCAGGCCTTGCAATCCGGCCGGTTCGAGCTGCTCGATCAGGCGGCGATCGTCTACGGAACGCCGTTCGCCGCGGCGCTGGACGCCGAAATCGTCCGGCGCGGCGACAGGAGCGCGCTCATCGTTTCGACGCGCTCGCTCGCCGAACGGGCCGACGCCGCCGCGCGCGCGTTGCGCGTGGCGCGCGTGGACGTGGAGACGGCGATCCCCGCGCATTCCCCCATGCCGGCGGTGTTCGCGCTGGCGCGGCGGATGGAGGCGACGGCGCCCGATCTCGTCATCGCGCTCGGCGGCGGCAGCGTGATCGACGCGGTCAAGATCGCCAATCTCATCCGCGCGGAAAAAATCGCCGACCGCGATGCGCTGATCGCCCGCTCGATGCAGAAGGGCGGAACGCCCAGGTCGCTCGGAGCGCCGGCGCCGCGCTACATCGCGGTTCCCACCACGCTGTCGGGCGCGGAATTCGGCGTGATCGGCGGTTCGGTCGATCCGGACACGAAGATCAAGTTCGGCTTCGCCGCGCCGTGGTTCTGCGCGCAGACGATCGTCTACGACCCCGCCCTGCCGCGGGCGACGCCCGACTGGCTGTGGCTGTCGAGCGGCGTGCGCGCCATCGACCACGCCATCGAAGGCGTGCTCTCGCCCGACGCCAACCCATTCATCGACGGATGCTCGTTGCAGGGGCTGGAACTGCTCGCGCAATCCCTGCGCGCCACGAAAGCCGATCCCGCCGACGCCGTCGCGCGCCAGCAAAGCCAGTTCGGCGTGTGGCTCGCCACGCAGGGCGTCGGCCGCGTGCGCTACGGCGCGAGCCATGGCGTCGGCCACCAGCTGGGCGCCGTCGCCGGCGTGCCGCACGGCTATACGTCGTGCGTGATGCTGCCGGCGGCGATGCGCTGGAACCTGCGCGTCACGCAAGCGCAACAGGCGCGCGTCGCACGCATGCTGGGCGAAGGGCCGGATGCGGCGGGCGCCGTGCGCGCGCTCATCGCATCGCTCGGCCTGCCGACCAGACTGTCGGATGTCGGCGTCACGCCCGGCCTCTACGGGCGGATCGCGGAACTGGCGATGGCCAATCCGTTCGTGCAGGCCAACCCGCGCAAGATCGAAAAGCCCGAGGACATCGTCGAGATCCTCAAGCTCGCGGAATGAGCGTCACACGTCGAGATTGGCGACGCTCAGCGCATTGTCCTGGATGAATTCGCGGCGCGGCTCGACGATGTCGCCCATCAACTTGACGAAAATGTCGTCGGCCTCGTCGCCTTCCTTCACCTTCACCTGCAACAGCGAACGCGCGTTGCGGTCGAGCGTCGTCTCCCACAACTGCTCGGCGTTCATTTCACCCAGGCCCTTGTAGCGCTGGATGGCGAGGCCCTTGCGGCCCTGCGCGTTCATCGCGTCGTAGAGCGCGACGGGGCCGTGCAGCACGGCGTCATCGCCCCTGCGCATGAGGACGGCGGGCGCGACGAATATCTCGCGCAGCGGCTGTGCGCGCTCGTTGAGCTTGCGCGCTTCGCTGGAGGCCAGCAGCGTCGCGTCGAGCACGCTGACCTGCGTTACGCCGCGCAGCGTGCGGCGCAGAATATAACCGCCATGGGCCGCCTCGCCCTGCCAGCCGCGTTCGGTCTCCTCGGCGATGCGGTCGAGCCGTGCGGCGATGTCGGCGGCCAGCGCCTGCGCCTCGCCCGCGTCGTCCGGCGCCGGGCGCGCCGCGCCCGCCATCGCCGCCTGTTCCACGACGTTGCGATCGTAGCGCGAATGCAGGCCGCCCAGAATCTGACGGAAGGCGCGCGCGTCCTCCAGCACCGCGCGCAGATCCGCGCCCGTTCGCGTTTCGCCGGAGGCCAGCCGCAGGCTCGCCCCGTCGAGCAGCGAATCGATCAGATAATCCTCCAGCGCGCGCTCGTCCTTGAGATATTGCGAGGACTTGCCCTTCGTCACTTTGTAGAGCGGCGCCTGCGCGATGTAGATGTGCCCCCGCTCGATGAGTTGCGGCATCTGCCGGTAGAAGAACGTGAGTATGAGCGTGCGGATATGGGCGCCGTCCACGTCCGCGTCGGTCATGATGATGATCTTGTGGTAGCGCAGCTTGTCGGGGTTGAATTCGTCGCGCCCGATGCCCGTGCCGAGCGCCGTGATCAGCGTGCCGATCTGTTCGGAGCCGAGCATCTTGTCGAAACGCGCGCGCTCGACATTGAGGATCTTGCCGCGCAACGGCAGCACAGCCTGAAACTCGCGATTGCGGCCCTGTTTGGCGGTGCCGCCGGCCGAATCGCCCTCCACGATGAAGATTTCCGCCTTGGCGGGATCGCGTTCCTGACAATCGGCCAGTTTGCCGGGCAGGTTGGCGACATCGAGCGCGCCCTTGCGACGGGTGAGTTCGCGCGCCTTGCGCGCGGCCTCGCGCGCGGCGGCCGCCTCCACCACCTTGCCGACGAGCGTGCGCGCTTCCTGCGGATGTTCCTCCAGCCACTGGCCAAGCGTCTCGTTGACGATTCCCTCCACCACCGGGCGCACTTCGGACGAGACAAGCTTGTCCTTCGTCTGCGACGAGAATTTCGGGTCCGGCACTTTCACCGACAGAACGCAGGTCAGACCCTCGCGACAATCGTCGCCGGTAAGGTCCACTTTCTCGCGCTTCATCAGGCCGGACGATTCCGCATAGCCCGTCACCTGTCGCGTGAGCGCGCCGCGAAAGCCCGCCAGATGCGTGCCGCCGTCGCGCTGCGGGATGTTGTTGGTGAAGGCCAGGACGTTTTCGTGATAGCTGTCGTTCCACCACAGCGCGACTTCGACCGCGATGCCGTCGCGCTCGCCCTTCATGAGAACGGGCGCCTCGATCAGCGCCTGCTTTGCGCGGTCGAGGTAGCGCACGAACGCCGCCAGCCCGCCTTCGTAGTGCAGTTCCTCGCGCTTGATCTCGGCGTGGCGCGCATCCGTGAGCACGATGCGCACGCCGGAATTCAGGAAGGCGAGCTCGCGCAGCCGATGTTCGATCGTCGCGTAATCGAACTCCACCATCGAAAACGTGTCGGGGCTCGGCAGGAAGGTGACTTCCGTGCCGCGTTTGGGCGCGCCCTCGACCATGGGCGCCGCGCCCGTCACGACGAGCGGGGCGACCGCGTCGCCGTGGGCGAATTCGATGAAATGCTCTTTGCCGTCGCGCCAGATGCGCAGTTTGAGCCAGATCGACAGCGCGTTGACGACGGACACGCCGACGCCATGCAGACCGCCCGAAACCTTGTAGGAGTTCTGGTCGAACTTTCCGCCGGCGTGCAGTTGCGTCATGATGACTTCAGCCGCCGACACGCCCTCTTCCTTGTGGATGTCGGTCGGAATGCCGCGCCCGTTGTCGGTCACCGTACATGACCCGTCAGCGTTGAGCGTGACGGTCACCAGCGTCGCGTGGCCGGCGAGCGCCTCGTCGATCGCGTTGTCGACGACCTCGTAGACCATGTGGTGCAGGCCCGAACCGTCGTCGGTGTCGCCGATGTACATGCCCGGCCGCTTGCGCACGGCGTCGAGCCCGCGCAGCACCTTGATCGACTCGGCGCCGTACTCGTCCGCACGCGCGTTCATGCTCTCGTGTTCGTTCATGATTTCGTGATTTCCGACGCGCCGCGCGCGTCCGTGATTCGTTAACGTGCGATCTTATCCGAAACGCCCGGAAATTGCAGGGATTTGATCGACGCGAACAACCGCGCCGCCGCCCGGTCGGGGGCGCCGGCTTCCCATGCTCATTCTATTGATTTTATTACATTATTATTGACTCGCCGCCCGCAAACGCCAGCGTCAACGCGATGCTTCTTCGAGGGCCTGGAGAAAGCCCTCGCCATAGCGGGCGAGCTTGACCTGGCCGACGCCGTGTATGGCGCGCATCTCGTCCAGGGTCGCGGGCCGCCGCTCGGCCATTTCGATCAGCGTGCGGTCGGCGAAAATCACGAAGGCCGGAACGCCTTCCTCGCGCGCAAGCTCCAGCCGCTTGCGCTTGAGGGCGGCGAGCGCGGCCTCGTGGCCGGGCGCGACGAGGGATGCGGCCTTGCCCGCCCGTTTCTCGCGCGCGGCGATCGGATCGCGCCGCAGGCGGATGGGCGACTGGCCGCGCAGGATCGCTTCGCCCTTGTCGGTCAGCGCGAAGCCGCCGTGCCGTTCGCTCGCCGTGCGCAGCGCGCCGGCCGCGAACAACTGGCGCAGGATGGAGGCCCACTCGGCTTTGGCGAACTCGCGTCCGACGCCGAAAGTCCTGATCGAATCGTGACCGTTGCGGCGGATGGCCTCGGTGTCGGCGCCGACGAGGACATCGGCCAGATAGTTCGCGCCGAACCGCTGGCCGGTGCGCCAGACAGCCGACAGCGCCTTCTGCGCAGGGACCGCGCCGTCGATGACGGGGACGCGATCCTGGCAGATGTCGCAGCGCCCGCATGGGCCGCGTTCCTCGTCGAAATAGGCGAGCAGCGTCTGGCGGCGGCAGGCCGGGGTTTCGCACAACATCGCCAGCGCGCCGAACCGCGCGTGTTCGATGCGCCGGCGTTCGTCGGAAATATCCCGGGCGTCGATCTGGCGGCGGCGGAACGCCATGTCGTCGAGCGAATAGAGCGCGAGCGTGTCGGCCGGCAGGCCGTCGCGGCCGGCGCGCCCGATCTCCTGGTAATAGGCCTCGATGGAGGACGGCATGTCGGCGTGCGTCACGAACCGCACGTCCGGCTTGTTGACGCCCATGCCGAACGCGATGGTCGCCACCGCCACCACGCCGTCCTCCTGCAGGAAGCGATCCTGATTGCGGTTGCGCGCCGCGTGATCGAGGCCGGCGTGATAGGGAACAGCGGCGTGGCCGCATGTTTCGAAATAGTCGCTCAGCGTTTCGCAGCGCTCGCGCGAGGCGCAATAGACGATGCCGCTCTCGCCCCTGTGTTTCTCGAGAAACCGCGCGAGCTGGCGGCGCGGCTGGTCCTTGGGTGCGAAATTAAGCTCGATGTTCGGCCGGTCGAAACTGTGCAGAAAGAGCCGGGGCGGCGCGGGAAACAGCCTGCGCGCGATGTCCTCGCGGGTCGCCCGGTCGGCGGTCGCCGTCAGCCCCACGACCTGCACGGGCTCGCCGCCCTCCGCCAGCGCCAGCGCCGCCGCGCCGATCCGGCGATAGTCGGGGCGGAAATCGTGTCCCCATTCGGATACGCAGTGAGCCTCGTCGATCGCCAGCCGCCGCACGCGGGCGCGGCGCAACGCGGCGATCAGCCCATCCATCGCCAGGCGCTCCGGCGACACGTAGAGAAGCCGGAGCGACCCCGCGCGCAGCGCGGCCAGCGCCGCCTCGTTCTCGTCCGGCGCGTTCAGCGAATTGAGCGTGGCGGCGGAAACGCCCAGCGCGCGCAACTGACTCACCTGATCGCGCATCAATGCGATCAGCGGCGAGACGACGACGGTGAGGCCGCCCTCGATCAGCGCCGGCAACTGGTAGCACATCGACTTGCCGCTGCCCGTCGGCATGATCGCCAGCACCGGGCCGCCGGCCAGAACGGCCGCGATGATCTCGGCCTGACCCTCGCGGAACGCGTCGTAGCCGAACACGGATCTCAAGAGCCCGGAAGCCTCGGGAGGCAGCAGCGACATGCGTCAGGCCTCCACGCGGCCGGGCGTCACGCGCAGCATGAGGGCGCGGCCGCGCAGATCGTCGAACGCCTGCGCGTCGGCGCCGGTCAGCCACGCCTGGCAGCCGATGCGCACGAGTTCGTCGAACAGCGCGGCGCGGCGGCGCGGGTCGAAATGGGCGGCGATCTCGTCCAGCAACGCCAGCGGCGCAACGCCGCTCATCGCCGCCACGAGGCGCGCGTGCGCGAGCACGACGCCGGTCAGCAGCGCCTTCTGTTCGCCGGTCGAGCAGCGGCGCGCCTCGATGCCCTTCGGCCCGTGGCGCACCACCAGATCGCTCGCCTGCGGACCGAAGGTCGCGCGGCCGGCGGCGGCGTCGCGCGCGCGGTTGCGGGCGAGCGCGACGCGAAACAGGTCCTCGGCCTCGAGCGCGCTGCGGCCGGCCGTCATGGTCTCGATGCCGCCTTCGATCGCGAGATCGGCCCAGGGAAAGAGCGAATCGGGATCGCGTTCGGCCGCCACCAGGGCTGCGAGCCGCGATACGGTTTCGAGCCGCGCGGCGGCGACGGCCACGCCCAGTTCCGCAGCCTCGCGTTCGGCGGCGTCGAGCCACGCCCGGTCGGCGTTCGTTTCCAGCAGGCGATTGCGGTTGCGCAGCGCCCGTTCGTAGGCCGACACGCGCGCGCCGTGGTCCGCATCGACCGCCAGCGTCAGCCGGTCGAGAAAACGCCGTCGCTCGCCGGCCGGCCCGTAGAACAGCCCGTCCATCGCCGGCGTCATCCACACGATGCGCAGGTAGTCGGCGAAGTCGCGCGCCGAACCGGCGCTCGCGCCGTCGATGCGATGCCTGCGCGCGCCGTCCGCGTCCAGCCCGCAGCCAAGCTGCGTCCGGCGTAGTTCGTCCTCGATCGTCAGTCCGATCGCAAAGCCGCCCTGCCCGCCCGCCCGCGCGCATTCGGCAAGCTCCGCCCGGCGCAGCCCGCGCCCCGGCGCAAACAGCGACAACGCCTCCAGAATGTTGGTCTTGCCGGCGCCGTTGTCGCCGACCAGCGCGACGAGGGGCGCATCCACGGCCAGATCGAGCGCGGGATAGGAACGGAAATCGGTCAACATCAGCCGCCGCACGCGCGGACGTCGCGCCTGAAAGGCGGCCGGCGAAGCGGCGGTCATGCCGCCTCTTGCCACGGATCGGGACAGGCGGCCAGCGATTTGCGGCCAGCCCGGGATGCTCTAGAAGGGCGGACCGAATTCGAAACCGAGGTTCTCCATGCGTCCTTCCTCCCGCGCGCCCGAGGCGCTGCGCGCCGTCTCCTTCGAGCGCAACGTGGCGCGTTATGCGGAAGGCTCGTGCCTCGTGAAGTTCGGCAATACGCACGTCCTGTGCACCGCCTCCCTCGAAGACAAGCCGCCGATGTGGCTGCGCGGGCAGGGGCGCGGCTGGGTGACGGCGGAATATTCCATGCTGCCGCGCGCCACCCACACCCGCACACGCCGCGAGTCGACCTCGGGCAAGCCTTCCGGCCGCACGCAGGAAATCCAGCGGCTGATCGGCCGCTCGCTACGGGCGGTGACCCATCTGCCCGCGCTCGGCGAACGGCAGATCACGCTCGACTGCGACGTCCTGCAGGCGGACGGCGGCACGCGCACCGCCTCCATCACCGGCGCCTGGATTGCGCTGCACGATTGCCTGAAGTGGATGCGCGGGCGCTCGATCATCAAGGACAACCCGCTGCGCGACAGCGTGGCGGCGATCTCGTGCGGCGTCTACAAGGGCGTTCCCGTGCTCGATCTCGATTACGACGAGGATTCGAGCGCCGACACCGACGCCAATTTTGTCATCACCGGCGCAGGCGGCCTCGTCGAAGTGCAGATGACGGCCGAAGCCGCGCCGTTCAGCGACGCCGAACTGATGTCGATGCTCGCGCTCGCCCGGCAAGGCGTGGCGCAACTGACCGAATTGCAGAAGGCGGCGGTCGCGGGATGAGCCGCGCGCTTTCCGGCAAGATCGTCATCGCCACCCACAACGCGGGCAAATTGCGCGAGATGCGCGAACTGCTCGGCCCCTGCGGAATCGAGGCCGTCTCGGCCGGCGAACTGGGCCTCGGCGAGCCGGAGGAGACAGGCGCCGATTTCGTCGCCAACGCGCTCATCAAGGCGCGGGCGGCCACGGCCGCATCCGGGCTGCCGGCCCTGGCCGACGATTCGGGCCTCTGTGTGGAGCCGCTCGGCGGCCTGCCGGGCGTCGCCTCGGCGCGATTTGCGAGCGAGGCGGGCGGGTTTTCGCAGGCGATGGCGAAAATCCTCGCCGAACTGGAGGCGAGCGGCGCGCCGCGGCCGTGGCGCGGCTGTTTCATTTCGGCGCTGGCGGTCGTGTGGCCGGACGGGACAGAGGCAAGCTTCGAGGGCCGGGTCGACGGCGATCTCGTCGCGCCGCGCGGCGAGCGCGGCTTCGGCTACGACCCGATCTTCCAGCCCGACGGCCATTTCCGCACGTTCGGCGAGATGGAATCGACGGAAAAGCACGGGATTCCGGCCGACGGGTCGCGGGCGCTGTCGCACCGGGCGCGCGCGTTCCAGAAAATGGCGCGCGCGCTGCTTGTGCCGTCCTGAGACATTTTATCGAGGCCCGGCTCGTGCAATAAGGCGCCATGGCCTCCATTCATCCGCTTCGAATCGACCCAGGCTTCGGCGTCTACGTGCACTGGCCGTTCTGCCTGTCGAAGTGTCCCTATTGCGACTTCAACAGCCATGTGCGGCGCGCCCCGATCGACGAGGAGCGCTATGTGGACGCGTTTCGCGCCGAACTCGCCCATCGCGCGCAGCTGACGGGCGGGCGCACCGTCGCCTCGATCTTCTTCGGCGGCGGCACGCCGTCGCTGATGAAGCCGCGCACGGTGGAGGCGGTTCTTGAAGCGATCGCGGAGAACTGGACGGTCGACGCGAACGTCGAGGTCACGCTCGAAGCCAACCCCTCCAGCGTCGAAGCCGAGCGGTTTCGCGGCTATCGCGCGGCCGGCGTCAACCGGGTCTCGCTTGGGGTGCAGGCGCTGAACGACACCGACCTGCGCGCGCTCGGCCGGCTGCATTCGCGCGACGAGGCGCTGGCCGCGCTCGAAGTGGCGACGAAGACTTTCTCCCGCGCCTCGTTCGACCTCATCTACGCGCGCCCCGGCCAGACGGTCGAGGGCTGGCGGGCCGAGTTGCACGAGGCCCTCGCCATCGCGCCCGAACATCTCTCGCTCTACCAGCTCACCATCGAGCCGGACACGATGTTCGAGCGGCTCGAACGGGCGGGCAAGCTCGTCACGCCCGACATCGACACCCAGCGCGCGCTGTGGGACGTGACGCAGGACACGATGAACCGCGCCGGCATGCCGGCCTACGAAATCTCCAACCACGCGCGGCCCGGCGCGGAGAGCCGGCACAATCTCATCTACTGGCGCTACGGCGAATATGTCGGCGTCGGCCCCGGCGCGCACGGGCGGATCGCGCAGGGCAAGGCGCGACGCGCGCAGGCGACCGAAAAACACCCGGAAATGTGGCTCACCTGCGTGGAGACCGAAGGCCACGGTCTGATCGAGGACGAGGCGCTGTCGATCGAGGAGCAGGGCGACGAGTTTCTGCTGATGGGGTTGCGGCTGTCCGAAGGCATCGACCCCCAGCGGTTTCAGGCGCTGACCGGCAAGGCGCTCGCGGCCTCCCGCGTCGCCGATCTCATCGCCGACGGGCTTGTCGAATACACCCGCGAAGGACGCCTGCGCGTGAGCGCGGAAGGATTCCCGGTGCTCGACGCCGTCGTGGCGGATCTGGCGGCTTGATATGGCGCGGCGCAAAGCGCGCCGCGCGATCCTCGCATCAGCTCGGGCGCGCAGTCGCGCTCGCGAACGACCTGCAGCCGTTCGGGGGGCGCGGCGAAAAGCGCGCCGCGCGATCCTCGCATCAGCTCGGGCGCGCAGTCGCGCTCGCGAAC
>CALMZV010000018.1 GCA_937870755.1 uncultured Methylocystaceae bacterium | reverse complement strand
AAGCGCGGAAGAACGCTCCGAAAAACCGCCGCGACCGGACCGCGAAGGCGCCGGCTCAACAACCACACTCCGGCGCCGTCGCGCTCCGGTCCCCTCCCCGCAACCCGCGCGCCGCGCGGGAAGGAAGAATCATGTCCGAATACCGCCCGCCGCGCTTCGAGAAAGACGAATACGAGGACGAATATCCGATGGCGGCGCGCATGGACCGCATACGCGCCTTCGACCCGGAAAAGCGCGCGGCGCATCTGCATGTGTTTCGCGGCGTGATGACGGCCGTCGGCTATTTCCGCCAGTGCCCGCGCAAAGGCTGCCGGCGCGCGCGCAAATGCGTCGGCCCGCGCGCCGACTGCGCCTGGGCGCGCCTGCCCTACCTGCAACGCTACATCATCCCCGAACTCGACCGCTGCGCCGCCGCCCGGCTGGAGGAACTGGAGGCGCGCGGCGAGGAGTGACGCGCGCCTTCTCCCCGCGGGGAAAGGGAAGCACGACGCGCCTAAAGCCCTACTAGGCCGCCCGCCCCGCCGATGCTATAGGCCCGCCTGTCCTTTCCGGCGGCCCGATGCGCCGCCTACCGCAGGGGTGCATTTCATGAAAAAGATCAAGGTCGCGAACCCGGTCGTCGAGATGGACGGCGACGAGATGACCCGCATCATCTGGCAGTACATCAAGGACAAGCTGATCCATCCCTATCTCGACATCGACCTGAAATATTACGATCTTTCCGTCGAGAACCGCGACGCCACCAACGACCAGGTGACCATCGACTCCGCCGAGGCCACCAAGAAATACGGCGTCGCCGTCAAATGCGCGACCATCACCCCGGACGAGGCCCGCGTCGAGGAATTCAAGCTGAAGGAAATGTGGAAGTCGCCCAACGGCACCATCCGCAACATTCTCGGCGGCACCATTTTCCGCGAACCGATCATCTGCAAGAACGTGCCGCGCCTGGTGCCCGGCTGGACGCAGCCGATCGTCGTCGGCCGTCACGCCTTCGGCGACCAGTATCGCGCGACCGACTTCAAGTTCCCGACCAAGGGCGTGCTGTCGATCAAGTTCGTCGGCGACGACGGCAAGGTGATCGAAAAGGAAGTCTTCAAGGCGCCGGGCGGCGGCGTGGCCATGGCCATGTACAACCTCGACGACTCGATCCGCGATTTCGCGCGCGCCTCCCTCAACTACGGCCTGCAGCGCAATTTCCCGGTCTATCTCTCCACCAAGAACACCATTCTCAAGGCCTATGACGGGCGCTTCAAGGACATCTTCCAGGAAGTCTACGAGAAGGAGTTCAAGGCCGAGTTCGACAAGCGCGGCCTCACCTACGAGCATCGCCTCATCGACGACATGGTCGCCTCCGCGCTCAAATGGTCGGGCGGCTACGTGTGGGCGTGCAAGAACTACGACGGCGACGTGCAGTCCGACACGGTGGCGCAGGGCTTCGGCTCGCTGGGCCTCATGACCTCCGTTCTCATGACGCCGGACGGCAAGACGGTCGAGGCCGAGGCCGCCCACGGCACCGTCACGCGCCACTACCGCGAGCACCAGAAGGGCAAGGAGACATCCACCAACTCCATCGCCTCGATATTCGCCTGGACGCGCGGCCTCGCCCATCGCGCCAAGCTCGACAACAACCCCGAACTGAAGAAATTCGCCGACACGCTGGAGAAGGTCTGCGTGGACACGGTCGAAGCCGGCTTCATGACCAAGGACCTCGCGCTGCTGGTCGGCGCCGACCAGAAGTGGCTGTCCACAACCGGCTTCCTCGACAAGATCGACGAGAACCTGAAGAAGGCGATGGCCTGAGCGTCTCGCCCGGGACACGCGGCGGCCGGGGCGGCGACGCTCCAGCCGCCGGTCTCGCCCCCTTCGACAATCGTTGCGCCAGCATGCGGGGGAGACTATAAGGCGCGCCCATAACGTGGCTCCTGGGAGTGAGTCTCGAATGAGCGTCGAAATCGACGAGACCTACAAGCCGTCCGAAGACGAGCCCTTCATGAACGAGCGGCAGCGCGAGTATTTCCGCCGCAAGCTCCTCCTCTGGAAAGAGGAAATTCTACGCGAAAGCCGCGAGACTCTTGCGGCTCTCCAGAACGAAAGCGAAAACCATCCCGATCTCGCCGACCGCGCCTCGTCCGAAACCGATCGCGCGATCGAATTGCGGGCCCGCGACCGCCAGCGCAAGCTGATCGCCAAGATCGAGGCGGCGCTGAACCGGATCGAGGAGGGGACATACGGCTATTGCGACGAGACCGGCGAACCGATCTCGTTGAAGCGGCTCGACGCGCGCCCGATCGCCACCCTGTCGATCGAGGCGCAGGAGCGTCACGAGCGACGCGAACGCGTCTATCGCGACGATTGAACGACAAAAAGCCCGGCCTTGCAGCCGGGCTCTTTTCGTTCTGGCGCATTCTCAGTGCTTGGGCGTCGGCCGCCCGAGCAGTTTGGCCATTTCCTCTTCCAGCGTGTCGAGCGGGTCGGCCTCCGGAGCTGGTGGCGGCGAAGGCTTGGGCGCCGTCGGCGCGGGCGGCGGAACGGGCGCAGGCTCCGGCTGCGGCGGGGCGGCCGGCTTCGGTTCGATCGCGGAAGGAGGCGGCGCAGGCGGGGGCGGCGGCGCGGCGGGCGCGGGCGGCGGCGGCCGCAGCTCGACCGGCGGCTGCGGCGCAGGCGGCGCGGAGGTCGAAACGCCGGGCGGCGGGGAGGCGGGACGCGGCGCGACCGGCGGCGGCGGCGTCACGGGCGCCGGCTGCGGGGCGGCCGGTTTGGGAGCGACCGGCGGGGGCGCCGGCGGCGCGACCGGCGTGGCGCGCGGCGCGGGCGATATGGGCGCGCCGTCCTCGCCCGGCGCACGTCGGAACAGCGGCGGCAGAGGGCGCGGCGCCGGGGGCTCGGCTGGCCTGGGCGCCTCGGACTTCGCCACTTCGGGTTTGGCCACTTCGGGTTTGGCCATTTCGGGTTTGGTGGGTTCGGGCTTGGCGGGCTCCTGCCTGGCGGGCTCCTGCCTGGCCGGTTCGGCTCTGGGCGTCTCACGCTTCGGCGGTTCGACGCGTTCCGGCTTCGGCGCCTCAGCCGCGGGCTTGCGCGTGCGGGCGAACAGGTCGGGCAGTTTCGGAATTTCGCGCTCCATCGACGGCGGCTCGACGGCCGGCGGCGCCTCGGGCGCGCTCGGGCGCCCGTCCTCGCCGCCCTCCCCGGTCGCCCAGCTCGGCGCGCCCTCGCGTTCGCGCGGTCCCCGGCCCTCGCGGCTTTCGGCGCGCACGATCGCGGGTTCGATAACGACGTCGTTGGGCCCGCCGATCATGAGCAAATGTTCGACATTATCGCGCCGCACGATGACGAGCTGACGCTCACGGTCGAGATCGTAAATGTCGACGACGCCCAGCCGCAGCTGGCGTCCGCGTGCGCCCGAAAGGCGGATGCGGTTGCCGAAAAGCGCCCGGAAAATGAACAGGACCAGCACGATCGCCAGCAGCAGCAGCACGGCTGCAATCGCATATTTCAGGATGTTGCTGTCGGCGCTGGTGCTCAGAAACGACATGGTCCGCAATGCCTCTCAACGGGTCGCCCGCCATTCGCAGGGCCGCGCGCGACAGCCAACTTAGCATGACGCGCGGCCGGAAACGCCAGAAGGTTAATGCATGGTTAACGCAGGCTGCGGCCAATTGCGGAAATGCTTGCTTTTGGGCGCAATTCGATTGCAATGCGACGCGTGGGGCGCGAGGCCGCGAATCGCCGCGCGCGCACTGTGAATCCGTGGCGACAGGCGTTTTCGACCGTGCCGATCCACCTCCCGTCGGGGGCCGACGAATGAAGGGAATGTTCCGCCTCCATCCGGCCCTGTGCGCCGGGCGGTTCGGGTTCGCGCGGATGGGCGAGACTCGCTATGCCTGACGCGCCCGCGCCCGAGACGCCGATCCCCGCCATCGACCGCAGCGAACGTTCCGGCAGTCCCGGTCTGGTGCTGGCGCTCGCCGTCGCACTGGTCGCTGCGGCTGCCGCCTTTTCCTTCCTCCCGCGGGAGGACGCATCACGTTTGATCGTGGCGCTGCTCGCCGTGCTCGCGATGATCGGCGTGCTGGCGCTGTTCGCCTACGCCGTCGGCTTCGTGCAGTTCGCCGGCCAGGCGGTGAAGAACGACATCACCAAGATCGTCTCGGACACGAGCGCGGAAGGGCTGCTGGTCATCGAAGGCGAGTCGCGCATCATCTACGCCAACGAATCCTACATGAATCTGTCGGGCGCCCACGAGCCGGCCGAACTGCGCACCGTCGAGCGGCTGTTCTCCGGCGCGCCCGAAGTGTCGGAGGCCATCTATCGGCTGGCGCAAGCCGCGCGCGAAGGCCGGCGCGGCTCGGAGGAGGTGCGGCTGTCCCCGCCGCTCGGCGGCGCAGGCGAAGTCGGCTGGTATCGCGTTCGCGTGCGCCCGCTGGAGCGTCTGGGCGCGCGCCGGGCCACGCTGTGGGCGGTGTCGGACGTCACGCGCGAGCGCGAACGCCACGAGAACGTGTTCCAAGAATTGCAGCACGCGATCAATTTTCTCGATCACGCGCCGGCCGGCTTCTTTTCCGCCGACGGCAAGGGCGCGGTCACCTACATGAACGCCACGCTCGCCAACTGGCTCGACTACG
Organism: uncultured Methylocystaceae bacterium; assembly: GCA_937870755.1. Taxonomy (GTDB): domain Bacteria; phylum Pseudomonadota; class Alphaproteobacteria; order Rhizobiales; family Beijerinckiaceae; genus JAJXWB01. Next base: position 89,095 of record CALMZV010000018.1, on the reverse strand, counting down.
ATCTCGCGCAGGTCGGCCTCGGCGGCATGACGCTCAAACAACTCGTCGCCGGCGCCGGTTCGGCCTTGCTCACCTCGGTCGCCGGCGAGCCGGGCGAAGTGCGCACCGAGCAGATCGACCTCGATCTCAAGCGGCGCGGCGGCCAAAGCCTGCCGGTGCGGCTGATCCATCGCGTGGCCTTCTCGAGCGAAGGCGCGCCGGGCGGCTCGCGCACGCTCGTGCTCAACCGCGCCGCCGGCGAAGAGCCGGCGGAAGACCTGCGCGCGGCAGAGGTGCGGTTCGCGCGGTTCTTCAATTCCACACCGATGGCGATCGCCATGCTTGATCGCGAGGGCGCGATCCGTTCCTCCAACGCCGCGTTCGCCAAGCTCATGCCCTCGGCGTTCAAGGGCGCGCAGCATGGTCGCTCGATTTTCGCCGGCGTCGCCGAGCGCGACCGCGCAGCCGTGGAAAAGGCGATCGACGCCGCGATCGACGGACAGATCGACGCGGCGCCCGTCGACGTGACGATCGAGAGTGCGGAGGGCGGCGCGCAATCGGCGCGCTTCTTCCTCGCGCCGTCCGACGGCAAGGCCGCGGAGGCGATGCTTTACGCGCTCGACACGACCGAACAGAAGGCGTTGCAGGAGAATTTCGCGCAATCGCAGAAAATGCAGGCGATCGGCCAACTCGCTGGCGGCGTCGCGCATGATTTCAACAACGTGCTCACCGCCATCATCGGCTACTCGGACCTGCTGCTGGCCAATCACCGACCGACCGATCCGTCCTTCCAGGACATCATGCAGATCAAGCAAAACGCCAACCGCGCGGCGAGCCTGGTCCGACAGCTGCTCGCTTTCTCGCGCCGGCAGACGTTGCGCCCGCAGGTGCTGCAGATCGGCGATCTCCTGTCCGACGTTCAGATGCTGATACGACGGCTGGTCGGCGAGAAGATCGAGCTGGAACTGAAACACGGGCGCGATTTGTGGCTGGTGAAGGCGGACCTCAACCAGCTCGAACAGGTGATCGTCAATCTCGTCGTTAACGCGCGCGACGCCATGCCCGACGGCGGACGCATTTCCGTGCGCACCCGCAACATCGCCCCCGCCGAATGCGCCGGTTTTCACGAAGCGCTGCTGACGCCGGCCGAATACGTGCTGATCGAAGTCGCTGACACCGGCCACGGCATTCCTGCGGAAATCCGCGAAAAGATTTTCGAACCCTTCTTCACCACCAAGGAAGTCGGCAAGGGAACGGGCCTCGGATTGTCGATGGTCTACGGCATCGTCAAGCAGACGGGCGGCTTCGTGTTCGCGGATTCGACCGTCGGCAAAGGCACGACGTTCCGCATCTTCCTTCCGCGCCACATCGCCGAACCGGCCGAGATCGCGCCGAAGGCGGAGGCGGCCAAACCTGTCGCGGACGTGACCGGACACGGCACCATCCTGCTCGTGGAGGACGAGGAAGCCGTGCGCGCCTTCGGCGCTCGCGCGCTCGTCTCGCGCGGCTACACGGTGCTGGAGGCCGGCAGCGGCGTGGAGGCGCTGCAGGTCGTCGAGGAAGCCGAAGGCAAGATCGACCTAGTCATTTCCGACGTGGTGATGCCGGAGATGGACGGCCCCACGATGTTCGGCGAACTGCGCAAGCGCGGCGTGCAGGCGAAGGTGATCTTCGTGTCCGGCTACGCGGAGGAAGCCTTCTCCAAGAACCTGCCGGCGGGCGAGGATTTCGGGTTCATGCCGAAGCCGTTCACGCTCAAGCAACTGGTCGAGACGGTTAAGGAAAACATGCCGTGACCGGCGAAAAAGCGTAAACTTTTCTTTCATGTCGGCGCGGCATGATGGCTGTGGGAGCCGTTCGATGTCGCCAATCCTCAAGAAACGCCGCCGCCACCGCTTCGCCATCACGCCCGAGCGCACGCTCGGCGTCGGGGCCATGGCCATTGTCGCCATTGGTTTCGCGCAGCCGGCCGTCATGAACATGGCGGGATTGAATTTCTCGGACACGAAATTCGCCTCCGCCAAGATCGACGCCACCCCGGTCGGCTCGGTCGCGCCCGCGCCCACCGTCAGCCACGGCGAGCGGATCGTCCACGGCCTGACCGGCATCATCAAGCGAATCCGCGACTGAGCTCTCGCCGAGCGCCGGCTTTCGTATCGCTCCCGACGAAGTCGGAAGCGATGCTCCAGTTTCCGTCTTGACGCATTCTCTTCAGGCGACGCGCGGTTGCGCGCTCCATGCAATTGCGCGCAGTCTCGGGTCTGACGATTCCCGAGCGCCGAGACCATGACGCATCCGTCCGCGCCCGTTTCCATGCGCGATGACGCGCGCGAGCCGTTCTGGGCCAAATCGGCGGCCGCATGGTTTGCGGCGCTGGACGCGGGACCGGACGGACTGTCGAGCGCGCAGGCGCGGGCGCGGCTCGCGCGGGACGGCCCCAACACGGTCGCCCCTGCCACACGCCGCAAGATGCTGGCGAAGCTCGCGCGCCGACTGTCCGAGCCGCTCGTCGCCATTCTGGTCGTCGCCGCGATCGTGGCCGGTCTGACAGGCGATGTGGCGAGCCTGATCATCATTCTCGTCATCGTTCTGGCGTCGGTCGCGCTGGACATCGCGCAGGAAGACCGCGCCGAACGCGCCGCCGAAGCCCTGCGCCGCTCGGTCGCCATCCACGCCGACGTCCTGCGCGACGGCGCGCTCGTGTCGAAACCTGTCGAAGACATCGTGGCCGGCGACGTGGTGGTGCTGCGGGCGGGCGATCTGGCGCCGGCCGACGGAATCGTTCTTGCGAGTCGTTCCGCCGCGGCCAACGAATCCTTGCTGACGGGCGAAGCCTTTCCCGCCGAAAAACGCCCCGGTCCGAGCGGGGCGCGCGAGCCGGCGGAAGCTTTCGACGCGATGTTCGGCGGCACAGCGCTGGTCAGCGGCGAGGCGACGATGCTCGTTGTGGCGACCGGCGGGCGAACGCTGTTCGGCGGCGTCGCCGCCGCGCTCGAAAGTCGGGAGCCGCCGACAGCGTTCGAGCGCGGGCTGCACGATCTCGGCGTCCTGATCGTGCGCCTGACCATTTTTCTCGTGCTGTTCGTGTTGCTGGCGCATTTGGCCTTCGCCCGTCCGGCGCTCGAGTCCTTCATGTTCGCCGTCGCGCTCGCCGTCGGGCTGACGCCCGAACTGTTGCCGATGGTGCTGACGGTCACGCTGTCGCGTGGCGCCGTGCGCATGGCAGCGCGCAAGGTCGTGGTGAAGAAACTGGCCGCCATCCACGACCTCGGCGCCATGGATGTCATTTGCACGGACAAGACCGGCACGCTGACCGAGGCGCGCATCGCGCTCGTCGGCCATCCCGGACCATGGGGCGAGGATGGCGAGCGCGTGCTGGAACTCGCAGCCGTCAACAGTCGCTTCGAAACGGGCGTGCGCTCGCCGCTGGACGAAGCGATTCTCGGCCACGCCGCCGGGCTGGATCTCTCGGGCTGGCGCAAGATCGACGACCTGCCCTTCGATTTCGAGCGTCGCCGCGTGTCCGTTCTCGCGGAACGGGGCGGCTTGCGCCTCGCCATCGTCAAGGGCGCGCCGGAGGAAATCATTCGTCGATCCGTCGCCGCCGAAGGGGCGGACGGCGGCGCCGTCGCGCTCGACGACGCAGGCCGCGCACGGCTCAATGCGTTCTGCGAGAAACGCGAGCGCGCCGGCGAGCGGCTCATCGCGGTCGCCTGGCGCGAGGTGGCGCGTGAACGCGAACGCCTGACAATGGATGACGAACACAATCTGACGATTGCCGGCTTCTGCGCCTTCGTCGACCCACCAAAGGCGAGTGCGCGGTCGGCAATCGCGCAACTGGCCCAACTGGGCGTGAAGGTGAAGATCGTGTCCGGCGACGCGCCCGCCGCCGTCGCTCATGTCGTGGAAAGCCTCGATCTGCCGGCGCGCAACCTGATGACCGGCGCGGAAATCGCAGCGCTCGACGATACGGCGCTGGCCGCGCGCGTGCGCGACGTCGACATATACGCGCGCGTCTCGCCCGACCAGAAGTCGCGCATCATCCGTGCGCTGCAGGCGACCGGCCAAGTGGCGGGCTTTCTGGGCGACGGCATCAACGACGCCCCCGCGATCAAGGCGGCCGATGTCGGAATGTCGGTCGACGGCGCGACGGATGTGGCGCGGGCGGCCGCCGACATGATCCTTCTCGAACCCGATCTCGGCGTCCTGGCTCAAGGTGTGGAGGAAGGGCGCCGCACCTACGTGAACGTCATGAAATACGTGCGGATGGGCACGAGCTCCAATTTCGGCAACATGCTGTCGATGGCGTTCGCCTCGCTGTTCCTTCCCTTCCTTCCCCTGACCGCCATCCAGATCCTGCTCAACAATCTCTTCTACGATCTCTCGGAGATCGGCATTCCGTTCGACAACGTCGATCCTGCGGAAATCGCCGCGCCACACTCCTGGGACATGCGCGCGATTCAGCGGTTCACGCTCACCATGGGGCCGCTATCCTCGGTGTTCGACGCCGCCACGTTCGGCCTGCTGATCTATGTGTTCCAAGCCGCGCCGGAGACGTTTCGCGCCGCCTGGTTCGTGGAATCGATCTGCACGCAGGTGCTGGTGATCTTCCTTATCCGCGCGCCCGCCGCGCCGTGGAATAGCCGACCCCACCCGGCCCTGACACTGACCACGCTCGGAGCGCTCGCCGGCGCGCTGACGGTGGCGCTCGGCCCCGCCCATGCGTGGTTCGGGTTCGCGGCCCTTCAACCGGGCCTGCTCCTGTCGCTCGCAGCGCTGACCCTGGGCTATCTCGTTTGCGCGGAATGGCTCAAACGTTTCGCCATGGCGCGCCCGGGCGCCTAACTAGCCACGCCACGCGAAATAAAACGCCCGCCGCGGACAAACCGCGACGGGCACTGGGAATGCTTGGATGCCTTTGGCCGCTCAGTAGCCGTAATAACCGACGCAGACCGGGTTGCCGTAATAGTCATAGTCCCACTGCGCGCAGCGTCCGCCGCGCCCCGGCGCCGTCGCTGCACCGACCACCGCACCGCTCGCCGCGCCAATCGCCGCGCCCGCGAGCGCGCCGCTCGCCCGGCCGCCCGACACCGCCGAACCGATGATCGCGCCGCCGGCGCCGCCCAGAGCCGCGCCGCCCAGCGCGCGCTCGCCAGGCGAATAGCATCCAGCCAAAGGAAGCGCCGCGACGAGCGCCAGAGCTGCAATCATTTTCCGCATTACGCATTTCCTTTGCCACGAGTGACCACGCCGCCGGAAGCATGCCGCCAGGGACGCCCTTGCCGCCGAACCGCTTGTAAGCTGCGATGCGGCTTGAACCTTTGTCAACCTGAGCTATGTACGCCGGTCCATGTAGATACGGAATTGCGGTCGACACGGCTGACGTCGCAGAAAGAACAAAAAAAGAACTTGCGAACGAGAACAAACGGGGTACAGTATTTGAGATGATGGTCGTTGCCGAAGCGCACGGCCCATGTAAGAAGGAACGACCCCGTGAGCCAAGCGAATCTCCGCCTCGTGGAAGGAACGTCCGTGGACAAGACCAAGGCGCTGGACGCCGCCCTGTCGCAGATCGAGCGCGCCTTCGGCAAGGGGTCGATCATGCGGCTCGGCAAGAACCAGAAAGCTGTCGAGATCGAGACGGTTTCGACCGGTTCGCTTGGGCTGGATATCGCGCTGGGCGTCGGCGGCCTGCCGCGCGGTCGCATCGTCGAGGTTTACGGCCCGGAATCGTCGGGCAAGACGACGCTCGCGCTCCACGTGATCGCCGAGGCTCAGAAGCGCGGCGGGGTATGCGCTTTCGTGGACGCCGAACATGCGCTCGACCCCGTTTACGCCCGCAAGCTGGGCGTCAATCTCGAGGATTTACTCATTTCCCAGCCTGACACCGGGGAGCAGGCGCTCGAAATCACGGATACGCTCGTGCGCTCCGGCGCGGTCGACGTGCTGGTGGTCGATTCGGTAGCCGCGCTCACCCCGCGCGCCGAAATCGAGGGCGAAATGGGCGAGGTGCAGCCGGGCCTTCAGGCGCGCCTGATGAGTCAGGCGCTGCGCAAACTGACGGCGTCCATCTCGCGCTCCAACACGATGGTGATCTTCATCAACCAGATCCGCATGAAGATCGGCGTCATGTACGGATCGCCCGAGACGACCACCGGCGGGAATGCGCTGAAGTTCTACGCCTCGGTCCGCCTCGACATCCGCCGCATTGGCGCGATCAAGGACCGCGACGAGGTGGTCGGCAATCAGACCCGTGTCAAGGTGGTGAAGAACAAGGTCGCGCCGCCGTTCAAACAGGTCGAGTTCGACATCATGTACGGCGAAGGCATCTCGAAAATGGGCGAATTGATCGACCTCGGGGCCAAGGCCGGCGTCGTCGAGAAATCCGGCGCCTGGTTTTCGTACGACAGCCAGCGACTGGGCCAGGGACGCGAGAACGCCAAGACGTTCCTGCGCCAGAACCCGGAAATCGCCCAAAGGATCGAGCAGACCATTCGCGAGAACGCCGGCCTGATCGCGGAGCGCATTCTGGAGCAGGCGGACGCTGCCGAGGAGGATTAGCCCCGCCCTTTCCCGCGCGCCCGACGACCCGGACGGCACGATCCCAGCGGGATTGACGAGGCCGATTGACCGCGCCCCCGAGGAGCGCCGGTCCGCCATCTCTGGCTCCCTCGACAGGTTCAAGAGGCCCCGTTAGAAAGGCCCGGCCCAGCCGGGCCTTTCGCTTGAGCCGTCGAGCCCGCGGACGACCGGCTATCCCGACTGCGATTGCGAGCTTCTACGATCATGAGCGGCGTCAACGAAATCCGCGCAACGTTCCTGGACTTTTTCGGCGCCCACGGACATCACAAGGCGCCGTCGTCGCCGCTGGTGCCGCGCAACGATCCGACGTTGATGTTCACCAACGCCGGTATGGTGCAGTTCAAGAACGTCTTCACCGGCGTCGAGAAGCGTCCGTACACGCGCGCCGCCTCCTCCCAGAAATGCGTGCGCGCCGGCGGCAAGCACAACGATCTCGACAACGTCGGCTACACGGCGCGCCACCACACATTCTTTGAGATGCTGGGCAATTTCTCGTTCGGCGACTATTTCAAGGAAGGCGCCATCGAACTCGCCTGGAGCCTCATCACGAAACATTTCGGCCTGCCTAGGGATCGACTGCTCGTCACGGTCTATCACGACGACGATGAGGCGTTCGATCTGTGGAAGAAGATCGCGGGATTCTCCGACGACAAAATCATCCGCATCGCGACCAGCGACAATTTCTGGTCGATGGGCGAGACGGGACCCTGTGGCCCCTGCTCCGAGATTTTCTTCGATCAAGGCGAGAAACTGCAGGGCGGCCCGCCGGGCTCTCCTGACGAGGACGGCGACCGGTTTCTGGAATTCTGGAACCTTGTGTTCATGCAGTACGAGCAGATCGCGCCCGGCGAACGCGTACCGCTGCCCAAGCCCTCGATCGACACCGGCATGGGGCTCGAGCGTGCGGCGGCGCTGCTGCAGGGCGTGCAGTCCAACTACGAAATCGATCTCTTCAGGGCTCTCATCCGCGCGGTCGCGGAAGAAACGGGGGTGGCGCCAGACGGGCCCCAGGCCGCCAGTCATCGCGTCATCGCCGACCATCTGCGCGCATCCGCTTTCCTCGTCGCCGATGGCGTGACGCCGCTCAACGAGGGGCGCGGCTATGTGCTTCGTCGCATCATGCGCCGCGCGATGCGCCACGCGCAGTTGCTGGGCGCCCGCGAACCATTGATGTGGAAGCTCGTGCCCGCGCTCGTACGCGAGATGGGCCAGGCCTATCCCGAACTGATCCGCTCTGAGCCGCTGATCGTCGAAACCCTGCGCACCGAAGAAACGCGGTTCCGGGCGACGCTCGCGCGCGGCCTGACTATTCTCGAGGACGAGGCGCGTGGCCTTTCCGCAGGTGGTCAGTTGTCCGGCGACGTGGCCTTCCGGCTCTACGACACGTACGGTTTCCCGCTCGACCTCACCCAGGACGCTTTGCGCCCGCGTGGAGTGGGCGTCGACACCCAAGCGTTCGCGGCCGCCATGGAACGCCAGCGGGCCGAAGCCCGCAAGGCTTGGGCCGGCTCCGGCGAATCGGCGACCGAAGCCGTCTGGTACGGACTGCGCGACAGGATCGGCGCGACCGAGTTTCTCGGCTACGAGACCGAAACCGCCGAGGGTGTCGTCACCGCCATTCTTTCGGGCGGCGCGGAGGTTGAATCGCTCAGCGCCGGCGCGCGCGGTCTCGTTCTCCTCAACCAGACGCCGTTCTACGGCGAGGCGGGCGGCCAGGTCGGCGACACCGGCGTGCTGCTGGGGCCGGGCGTGCGATTCCGCGTCGAAAACACGACCAAGAAGCTCGGTGATCTCATCGTCCACGAAGGCGTGGTCGAACAGGGGAGGGTCGCGATCGGCGCGCCGCTCGAAATGAACGTGGACCACGCGCGGCGCGCCTCCATCCGCGCAAATCATTCCGCCACCCACCTGCTGCACGAAGCGTTGCGTCAGGTGCTAGGCGATCATGTCGCCCAGAAGGGTTCGCTCGTGGCGCCCGACCGACTGCGGTTCGATTTCGTGCACACCAGGCCGATCTCCGAGGAGGAACTCGAACAGGTCGAGAACATCGCCAACCGCGTGGTTCTCGAAAACGCCGAAGTCACAACCCGCCTCATGGCGGTCGACGACGCGGTCGCTTCCGGCGCGCGCGCGCTGTTCGGCGAGAAATACGGCGACGAGGTGCGCGTGGTTTCCATGGGCGTGGAACCCGGCGGTCCGAATGCAGGCCGACCCTACTCGGTCGAATTGTGCGGCGGCACCCACGTCGCGCGCACGGGCGAGATCGGCCTTGTGTCGATTGTGTCGGAGAGCGCGGTTGCTTCCGGCGTTCGCCGCATCGAGGCCAAGACGGCGGACGCCGCGCGCCGTCATCTCAATGCCGAAGCTCGTCGCATGCGCGAGATCGCCGATCTCGTGCGCGCGCCGGCCGAGGATGCGCCGGCGCGGCTGTCCTCTCTCATCGAGGACCGCAAGCGGCTCGAGCGCGAACTGGGAGAAACGCGCCGCAAACTGGCGATGGGCGGCGGGGGCGCGGAAGCCGCGCCGTTCAAGGAAATCTCTGGCGTCAGGTTCCTCGCGCGCGCCGTGCGCGGCGTGGAGATGAAGGACCTGAAAACGCTCGCCGACGAAGGCAAGAAAACGCTCGGTTCCGGCGTAGTCGCCATCGCCAACGAGAGCGCGGATGGCAAGGGCGGCGTCGTCGTGGCGGTCACGCCGGATTTGACGCAGCGCTTCAATGCTGTCGATTTCGTGCGCATCGCGGCCGAGGCGCTGGGCGGTAAGGGAGGCGGCGGCCGGCCCGACATGGCCCAGGCCGGCGGTCCGAACGGCGGACAGATCGAAGCGGCGCTCGCCGCCGTCGAGGCGGCGCTGCAGGAGAAGGCCTGAGCCATGGCGTCCCGCCGCCGCGTGAAAATTGCACGCATGCGGCGCCGGGTTCACGACATTCTCGATGGCGGCGTGTCCGATTGGGTGGCGCGCTCGGCGCACGCCGCACTCATCGTTCTCGTCATCGCAAGCGTGACCGCGGTCGTTCTGGAAACCGTGCCGTCGCTAGACGCGCGGTTCGCCGCCGTGTTCCTGGCGATCGAAGTCGCATCGCTCGTCGCGTTCACCATCGAATATGCGCTGCGCATCTGGACGGCGCCCGACAGCGCGCCCTATTCCCGCAAAGCGCCGTGGTCGGCGCGCTGGGCTTATGCGCGCACGCCGCTCGCCATAGTCGACCTGGCGACCGTTCTGCCATTTTATCTGTCGTTCTTCGTCCCTGCTGACTTTCGCGTTCTGCTGCTGCTCCGCCTCATCCGGTTTTTCAAGCTCGCGCGCTATTCGCCCGGTATGCGTTCGCTCGTCGCCGCATTGCAGGCCGAGCGCAAGGCGCTTGCTGCGACGGTTGTCATCATTCTGGGCGTCATTCTGGTCATGGCGTCGGCCATGCACATCGCCGAGCACGACGCCCAGCCCGACAAATTCGGCTCGATTCCCGCCGCCATGTGGTGGGCCGCTGTCACAGTCACCACCGTCGGCTACGGCGACGTTGTGCCTATCACTGTCGCCGGCCGCATCATCGCCAGCATGACGGCGTTCATGGGCTTTCTCATGCTCGCCCTTCCAGTCGGCATCGTCGCCACGGTGTTCGCGGAAGAAATCCATCGTCGCGAATTCGTCGTCACATGGTCGATGGTGGCGCGCGTTCCCCTGTTCGCTTCGCTCGATGCATCAGAAATCGCAGAGATCATCCAGTATCTGCGCGCGCAGACGGTGCCCGCGAATACGATCATCGTTCGGCGCGGCGACGTCGCGCGGTCAATGTATTTTGTCGCCGCAGGCGAAGTGGAAGTGCAATTGCCGCATGCGACCACGCGCCTTGGCGAGGGGCATTTCTTCGGAGAGATCGCCGTGCTGCGCAAGACGCGTCGCACCGCGACCGTGCGCGCCACGCTGCCTACAAAACTACTGTTGCTGGACGCCGGCGACCTGCAGACGCTGATGGCGAACAATCCGGAAATCGCCCGCCGTATCGAGGAAACGATCGCCGCGCGCGGGGATTTCGCGAGACTGGAGCCGCGCGGCGACATGACCGCCGAAGAGATCGCTGACCCGACCGACAAGCGGAGCTGACGGCGAACCGGCCTTGGAAAAGTCGGCCATTCCAGACCGCCAAGGGAACCTCCTGCTTCAGCGCGCGTTAACCGGCCGACTGCTCGGACGACGGTTCCGCAGCGTGGGCTGGAGTAAGAAATGGCGAAAGCACGGTCGAAGCAGGCAGATGCGGACGCAGCGGAGGCGATGGACATTGGGCTGTCGATTGACAAGCGTAGCCAGTCCGCCAAAGCGCTCAACGAAACTCTCGACGGAACCTACAGCCTGATGGTTCTCACGCATGTTTATCACTGGAACGTGCGCGGTCCATTATTCGGACAACTCCACAAACTGCTTCAGGAGCAATACGAGGCCCTGTTCGCATCCGTTGACGAAATCGCCGAACGCATACGTCAACTGGGGTTCGATGCGCCGGTGAACCCCGGCAAGTTTCCGTCCGGCATCCAGATGCCGGGCTCGCTTCCGGATGAGTTCGGCATGGTCGCCGATCTCAAACGACGGAACGAGGCGGCGATACGGACGTTGCGCAAGGCCTCATCCGACGCGGACGAAGCAAAGGACTACGTAACCCAGGACCTTTGCAACAAGTGCCTTGCGCACCACGAAAAGGCGGCATGGATGCTGCGCGCCAGTCTCGATAGCGAGCAGCGCGACGGACAATGAAGGAGGACGGCATGAACTTCGGAAATATGCTTCACTGGGCGGTTGTGTTCCTCATTGTCGCCATCGTCGCCGGCGTTCTCGGCTTCGGCGGCGTCGCAGGCACCGCGATGGAAGGTGCGAAGATACTCTTCTACATCGCGATCATTCTGCTCGTGATTTCCCTTTTGTTCGGCCTGGTTCGAAGAAGCTGACGAGGCGACAAGGGAACGCCCGCCGCCCGGCGGGCGTTTTTCTGTCGGCGAACCGCTATTCGGCCGGCGCTTCCACAGACCGCGCGAAGATGGTGGGCCGTTCCGCATCTGGATCGCGCGGGATGAACGTGGCGAGCAGCAGCGCGACGGCCGCGAACCCCGCGCCGCAGAGAAAGACGGCGGCGGGGCTGCTCAGCCACAACAAGCCGAGCGCCGCGGGCAGAAACACCGCCGCGATATGATTGATGGTAAACGCGACGCCGGCCGTCGGCGCGAGATCGGCCGGGTCGGCGATCTTCTGAAAATAGGTCTTCTGCGCGATCGAGAGTGCGAAGAATGCATTGTCGATGACATAGAGCGCCGCCGCAACCCGTGCGTCCTGCACGAAGGCGTATGCGACAAACACGCCCATCAGGCTCACGTTCTCGAACACGATGGCCGCGCGCTCGCCAAAACGCAGGATGAAACGCCCCACGACGGGCGCAGCGAAGAAGTTGAACAGGTAATTTATGAGGAACAGGGCTGCGACGTCCTCCGGCTTGTAGCCGAACTTCTCCACCATCAGCCAAGCCGCGAAGACCACGAAAATCTGACGCCGCGCGCCGCCCATGAAATTGAGCGCATAATAGAGCCAGTACCGTTTGCGCACCACTACGCCGCGATTCTGCGGCACATGCTGGGGGAACATTGGATACGCGAAGGAAAGCCAGAGCGCCGCGACGACCGACACAAGCCCGAAGCCCAGAAAGAAATTTTGATACGACACGTTCCACACGCGCGCGGCCACGAGAATGAACAGATAGGCGGCGCATTGCGTGATGGCCGACAGCGACATGATACGCGCAAGCCGCGTGGGCGCCTCCTTGCGGTCGAACCATTGCAGCGACAGCGATTGATTGACTGTCTCGTAATAGTGGAATCCGATGCTCATGATGAGCGTGGTCGCGTAAAGCCCCGCCACGCTCGGAAAGAATCCGGTCAGCGCGATGCCTAGCCCGAGCACGAACAGCGAGGCGCGCGCGAGCGTCTGCTCGCGCATCAACAAGAGAACGAAGGCGGCGGTGAACGCGAGCAGCCCCGGAATTTCCCGGATGGACTGCTGCACGCCGATTTCAAAACCGGTCGCGCCGAAATCCTTGGCGAAATTGTTGACCAGCGTCTGCCAGCTGGCGAACGACATCTGGTTCGTCGCCGTCGCGATCGCCAAAAAGGCGAATGGCGTGATGAGACTTGCGCGCCCGATCGTTTGCTGTGCCATGACGCGCCTCGATCATCCGAAGGGTGAGAGCGGACGCTACCGCACGAGTTCCTTCATCGCGCCGTCGAGCCCTTCCAGAGTCAGTGGGAACATGCGGTTGGACATGTAGCGCTGTATCAGCTTGATGGACTGCGTGTAATCCCACTGGTTTTCCGGCACGGGGTTGATCCACACGGTGTGCGGATAGGTGCGCGTCACGCGCTCCAACCACATGTAGCCCGGCTCCTCGTTCATGTGCTCGACCGAGCCGCCGGGCTGCATGATCTCGTATGGGCTCATCGACGCATCGCCGACGAACACGACCTTGTAGTCGTGCGGAAACGTGTGCAGCACCTGCCATGTCGGCGTCTTGTCGGTGAAGCGGCGCTTGTTGTCCTTCCACACGCCTTCGTAGAGGCAGTTGTGGAAATAGAAGTGCTCCATGTGCTTGAACTCGGTCTTGCAGGCCGAGAACAATTCCTCCACCTGCGAGACGTGCCAGTCCATCGACCCGCCGATGTCGAAGAATAGCAGCACCTTCACCGCATTGCGCCGCTCCGGGCGCAGCTTGATGTCGAGATAGCCCTGTTTGGCCGTGTCGCGGATGGTGGTGTCGAGGTCGAGTTCTTCCGGCGCGCCGGTGCGTGCGAATTTGCGCAGGCGGCGCAGCGCGATCTTGATGTTGCGTGTGCCGAGTTCGACGTCGCCGTCGAGATCCTTGAACTCGCGTTTGTCCCAGACTTTCACTGCGCGGCGATGGCGGCTTTCCTTCTGGCCGATGCGCACGCCTTCCGGATTGTAGCCATAGGCGCCGAACGGCGAGGTGCCCGCCGTGCCGATCCACTTGCTGCCGCCCTGATGGCGCTCCTTCTGTTCCTCGAGGCGCTTGCGCAGCGTCTCCATCAGCTTTTCCCAGCCCATGGCCTCCAGCTGCGCCTTCTCCTCCTCCGTGAGATATTTCTCGGCCAGCTTCTTCAGCCACTCTTCGGGAATGTCCGCCTTTTCCATCGCATCGAGCAGCGATTCGAGCCCCTTGAAGACGGAGCCGAACACGCGGTCGAACTTGTCGAGATTGCGCTCGTCCTTCACCAGGCAGGCGCGGGAGAGATAGTAAAAATCCTCCACCGACTTCTCCGCCAGATCGAGGTCGAGCGCCTCCATCAGCGTCAGATATTCGCGAAGAGTGACGGGCACCTGCGCCTCGCGCAGGGATGTGAAGAATTGCAGGAACATGGCGCCATGTTGCCACGCCCGCGTGGTCCAGTCGAGCCGGCCGCATTGCGCCTCGCCCCGCAAGGCGCACAATGGCGCCATGCGATTCGCGCTCCTCACGTTCGTCCTGCTGGCCACCCCTGTCTGGGCGATTCCCGCGCGCGCGGGCGACATTGCGGCCGGCCAGGCCATCGCCCGCAAGTGCGAGAGTTGCCACGCCGTCGGGGCGACGGGGGAGAGCCCACGCCCGCCCGCCCCCGCGTTTCGCGATCTGTCCCGGCGATATCCGCTCGAGAACCTGCAGGAGGCGCTGGCCGAAGGCATCGTCGTCGGGCACGACGCCACCATGCCGGAGTTTAAACTGTCGCCCGCCGAGATCGACGATTTCCTGGCTTATCTTGAGTCTATTCAGACGCACCGGCGACAGTAGGTCGAAACCCGGATTTCGCTATGCGAACGCCTGCGCGCTTGTGCCGTGCGTGCGCCATCGGTAATTTGGATCGATAGAGGAAACGATCCAGGACCAGGACCCCATGCGCTTTACGGGCACAAAAGACTACGTCGCCACCGAAGACCTGAAAGTGGCGGTGAACGCCGCCATCGTTCTGGAGCGTCCGCTGCTGGTGAAAGGCGAGCCCGGCACCGGCAAGACGGTGCTGGCCGAGGAAGTCGCCAAGGCCATCGGCGCGCCGCTGCTCACCTGGCACATCAAATCGACCACCAAGGCGCAGCAGGGCCTCTACGAATACGACGCCGTCTCGCGCCTGCGCGACAGCCAGCTGGGCGACCCGCGCGTCAGCGACATCAAGAATTATATCAAGCGCGGCAAATTATGGGAGGCCTTCACCGCCGAACAGCGGCCCGTGCTGCTGATCGACGAGATCGACAAGGCCGACATCGAGTTTCCGAACGATCTTCTGCTCGAACTCGACCGCATGGAATTCCACGTCTACGAGACGGGCGAGAACATCAAGGCGCACAAGCGGCCGATCGTCGTCATCACGTCCAACAACGAGAAGGAACTGCCAGACGCTTTCCTGCGCCGCTGCTTCTTCCACTACATCAAGTTCCCCGACGCCGAGACGATGGAACAGATCGTCGACGTGCATTTCCCCGACATCAAGAAGCGGCTGGTGGAAGAGGCTTTGCGCATCTTCTTCGAAGTGCGCGACGTGCCGGGCCTGAAGAAGAAGCCCTCGACATCCGAACTGCTCGACTGGCTGAAGCTGCTGCTGAACGAGGACATCGGCCCCGAGACGCTGCGCGAACGCGATCCGAAGAAACTGATCCCGCCGCTGCACGGCGCGCTCCTGAAGAACGAGCAGGACGTACACCTGTTCGAGCGGCTGGCGTTCCTCAACCGCCGCGAGCGCTGAAAGCGACGACCCGAAACACGAACGGCGCGGATGACCCGCGCCGTTGTCGTTTGCGTATCCGCCTGCTACTGCCGCGCTACCCGCACGCCCCCGCCATCGCCGGGCACATGCCGCAGCCCCCGGCGTCGCAGGGGACGGCCGGCATCGGCGTATAGTCGTCGCCGCGCGCGGGGTGGGCGATCAGCGACAGCTGACGGTCGAGTTTCACGCTCGCGCAATGCGGGCATTCCGGCGTCTCGCCGGACCGCACCAGCGTCTGGAACGTCGTCTGGCAATCTTCGCACCGATAGGCGTAGAGCGGCATGGCGAGAGCCCATTGGTTGTCGTCGCCCCCTTTTTCGCTCAGAGCGACGCTCGCCGCAAGCCGCACTTCAGGGATCGCCAGCCGGGAGACCTGCGCGAACGCCGCGACGAGCCGTCGCGCGAGAGCCCGCGCCCGGCATCTCGCCTTTGACAGGTGTTGTCGCTAGCTTGTTCGCATGCGTCGTCTCATTCTACTTCGACATGGCAAGGCCGCTCGCGAGGCAGGCGGCGGGGACAAGGAACGCGCGTTGACGAAGCGCGGCCGGGAAGATGCGATCCGAGTCGGCGAATATCTTGCTTCGCAGAACATCCTGCCCAATCTGGCGGTCGCCTCCGATGCGCGCCGCACGCGCGAAACGCTCGATTGCGTGATCGCCGGCATGAATCGGCGCTTCAAGGTGATCTTCGACCCGGACCTCTATCTGGCCGAGGAATCTACGCTGATGGTCGAGTTTCACAAGACGCCGGATGTGGTTCGAACCATGCTGGTCGTCGGCCACAATCCGGGCCTTGCGGAATTCGCCTTCCGCATGTCCGGGACGGGCGACATGGATGCGCGCACGCGCCTTGACATGAAATATCCGACCTCGGGCCTCGCCATTCTCGATTTCGAATCGCCTTCCTGGTCCAACATCGGCTGGGGCGGGGGCCGTCTCGTCAGTTTCACCACGCCCTCGATGCTGCACGCAGACGCCGACGATTCGGACTGATAAACTAGCTTTATGGTTCTCGAAACGTTCGCGCTGGCCTTAGCGCTTGCGGGAGAAGCGACGCCGTGGCGCGCTTTGCCGGAGGCGTGGGCGGGTTTTGCCGCCGCGCCAATGTTCCGGCCGGGCGAGCGCGCGGTCGACAACTGGCGACGCGAGAGCGCGCTCAATCTCGATATTGAGACGGACAAGGCCATCGCGCTTGCGCTCGGCCGCGACATTTCCGGCCTGTCGCGCTGCGTGCGCCTCAACAACTACTGGTGCATCAAGCGCGCCGGCTGGAACGGCGAGATCGCCGCCGACGCCGAGGGGCATGTGGCGTTCGCCAGCGCCCGCGAGGGCGCGATGGCGGCTGCGGTGCTGCTGCGCCGCTACTATGTCGATTTCGGCCTCAGGACCGCGCGTTCGATCGTTTCGCGCTGGGCGCCGGCCACATGCGGCTTCGTCGCCGCCCCGGCGAAGGCGGGCCGCATCGCCGGCCGCACATTGCTCGGCCCCGAGCCCAGGGGACTCACCACCCGTGGCCTCGGCAATACGTTGCGCGCGCGCTGGCTCGCCGCCCACGGGCGCGGCGGTGTGGCGAAAGCGAAAAAGAGTGGCAAGCCACGCGCCATCGCACGGTCGGTCGTGCCGGATCGCGCGCCCGCGCTCATGCGCACCCCGACGATCGCAGCCGGCGTCGGCCCGCTCGAGGTCGCCCCCGTGCGCCTCGCCATGCTGCCCTTCCCCGGCCTCGCGCTCGGGCCCGCCCCCGGCCCGGACTCCCGCCCCCGCGCGCCGGTCTGCGGGAGCGATGCGGCGCGCATCGCCAATTACGCGGCCAGACTCGCCGAGGGCGTGGCGGCGGGGCCGGAAGCCGACCTAAACCTGTTCGACGGCGCTGGCCGGCCGCAACCAATCCTCGTCCGCGCCCTCCTCAATATGGCTGCGGTCGAAATCGGCCCGCTGAAGGCGCGCGCGAGCCTGATCGAAGGCGCCGTCGCCGCGCTCCCGCCGCCGGCGGCGGCGGCGCCCTGAACTGCGGCGAGCCCTGACCGGCGGCAAGTTGGAAAGCGTAGCGACCACGCTTATCTGTACGCCTGCCCGCCATCTCCCACCGAGTCTGCCTTGTCGATTTTGAAGGACATCCTGTTCGAGGCCCGCATCGCGGCCTCCTCGCTCGGCGACTACCTGACCGGAACGGGTCTGCGCCTAGGCGTGACCGGCCTGTCGCGGGCTGGCAAGACAGTGTTCATCACGGCGCTGGTGCAGAACCTCGTGCGCGCCGCCGCGGCCGCGCGCGACGACGAGCGCGTGCTGCCGGTGTTCAAGGTGCACGCCGAAGGCCGGCTGAAACGCGCGCGGCTCGAACACCAGCCCGACGATCATGTGCCACGTTTCGCCTATGAGGACCACATCGCCGCCCTGACCGGCCCGGACCGGGCCTGGCCGCAGTCCACGCGCCGCATTTCCGAATTGCGCGTGACCATCGAATTCGAACGCGGGCCGGGCTGGCGCTCTGGCCCCTCCGAACTCACGCTCGACATCGTCGACTATCCCGGCGAATGGCTTCTGGACCTTCCGCTGCTCGGCAAATCCTATGCTGACTGGTCCCGCGAGACGTTGGAGGCGTCCGCCTCCGCGGCGCGTGCGCCGCTGGCCGTCGACTGGCGCGGCGCGACCGTCGAGACCGATTCCGCAAGCGCCGCGAGCGAGGAGACGGCGCGCAGGCTCGCCGCGCTCTTCACCGGCTATCTGCACGCCGCGCGCGCCGACGAATATGCGCTCTCCACGCTGCCGCCAGGCCGGTTTCTGATGCCCGGCGATCTGGAAGGATCACCTGCGCTCACGTTCGCGCCGCTGAAGCTGGGCGAGGGACAGGAAGCCGACAGCGGCTCCCTGCACGCGATGATGGAGCGTCGCTACGAGGCCTATAAGGCGCATGTCGTCAGACCGTTCTTTCGCGATCATTTCGCGCGGCTCGACCGTCAGATCGTGCTGGTCGACGCGCTGAGCGCGCTCAACTCCGGTCCCGCCGCCGTGCGCGATCTCGAAAACGCGCTGACGGAGGTGCTGCTCGCCTTTCGCGCCGGCCGCAGCGGCATGTTCTCCGCTATCTTCCGCCCGAAGATCGATCGCATCCTGTTCGCCGCGACCAAGGCCGACCACTTGCATCACACCAGTCACGACCGGCTGGAAGCGATCCTGCGCATGCTGACCGCGCGCGCCATTGCGCGCGCCGAAAACGTCGGCGCCGATGTGGACGTGATCGCGCTCGCGGCCGTGCGCGCGACGCGCGAGGCCACCATCCGTCAGGCCCGTCTCGTCAGCGAGCGGAGCGATCTAGAAGCCATCGTCGGCGTGCCGCTCGCCGGCGAGCGTGTCGACGGCGAACTGTTCGACGGCCGCGCGGAAGCCGCCATCTTTCCCGGAGACCTGCCGGCCGATCCGAAAGCCGTGTTTCGCGGCGAGGGCATAGCGGCGCCGCATACGCACGCCGATTATCGGTTCGTTCGGTTTCGCCCCCCCGCGCCCAAACTCGGCAAGGACGGTCAGCCGCTGCCCCTGCCCTCCATACGCCTGGACCGCGCGCTCGAATTCCTGATCGGAGATCGGCTAGAATGAACGGCGAAACGCCACAACGCCAGCGCCCGCGCGCGTTCCGGCTGGACGAGGCCGCCGTGCGCATGGACGACGAAATCCGCACGGCGTCCGGCGCGGTGGTGGCGTCAACCCCCGACCCGTTCGCTCCGTCCGGACTGGCGGAGCCGGACGGCGAAGAGGCGGTCGAAGTCGCACAAAAGCGCGGCGTGCTGCAACGCTCGCTGGTG
This sequence comes from uncultured Methylocystaceae bacterium, assembly GCA_937870755.1. Classification (GTDB taxonomy): domain Bacteria; phylum Pseudomonadota; class Alphaproteobacteria; order Rhizobiales; family Beijerinckiaceae; genus JAJXWB01. Next base: position 69,952 of record CALMZV010000018.1, on the reverse strand, counting down.
TCGTGGGGCGGGCTGTTCTGGTCGGCGCTGACGGGACTGGTCGGTCTCGCGCTCGGCCTGTGGCTGACGCAACTGATCGACGATCTGTTCACCCGTTCGCAGACGCTGGGCTGGATCGGCGTCGCGCTGGCCGCCGCCGCCGTTCTGGCGTTGCTCGTGTTGGGCCTGCGCGAAGCGCGCGCGGTCTTTCGCCAGCGCCACATCGCAAAACTCCATGTCGCGCTGGCTGAAGCCCGAACGGCGGACGACCGGGAGGCCGCGCGCGCGCGGGTGCGCGAACTCGTCTCCATCTACGAGAAGCGTCCCGATACGGCGCGTGCGCGCGCGCTGGTGGGCGAACTCACGCGCGAGATCGTCGACGGCCGCGATCTCATCGACATCGCCGAACGCAATCTGATGACCGCGCTCGACCAGAGCGCGCAGCACGAGATCGCGGCCGCCGCCAGGCGCGTCTCGGTCGTGACCGCCATCGCCCCGCGCGCGATCGTCGACGTGCTGTTCGTCGGCGCGCAGGCGGTGCGGCTCATCCGCCGCATATCTGAAATCTACGGAGGACGGCCGGGCCTGCTCGGCTTTCTCAAACTGGCGCGTTCCGTCGGCGCGCACCTGGCCATCACCGGCGGCGTCGCCATCGGCGATTCGCTGGTGCAGCAGATTCTCGGCCACGGCATCGCCGCACGCCTGTCGGCGCGACTTGGCGAAGGCGTGCTGAACGGAATGCTGACCGCGCGGATCGGCCTGTCGGCGATGGCGGTGTGCCGCCCCATGCCCTACGCCGCGCTCAAACAGCCCGGCGTGTCGGACGTGGCGCCGTTCCTGTTCAAGGAGAAGCCCTGAGGTTCACGCCGTCAGCCCGCCGTCGACCGGCAGCGCGACCCCGGTGACGAACGAGGCTTCGTCCGACAACAGAAACAGCGCGGCGGCGGCGATTTCCTCCGGCCGGCCCGGCCGGCCCATCGCGGTCGAAGCGCCGAACTGGCGCACCAGCGATTCGGTATCGGCGGCCGCCGCGCCCGCCTGATCCGGCCGGTTGACGAACACGCGCAGCATCGGCGTGTCGACAGGCCCCGGACAGATGGCGTTCACGCGCACGCCCTGTTTGGCGTAGCGTTTGGCGAGGCCTTTGGCGAGGCCGATCACGCCGAACTTCGCGCCGGAATAAACCGGGCTGAACGAGGAAGCTGACAATCCCGACGTCGAGGCCGTGAACAGGATGCTGCCCTTTCCGCGCGCGGCCATCGCCTTCAGCGCGGCGGCGGCAGTCAGGAGCGGCGAGCGCATGTTGAGATCGATCGCCAGGCTCCACGCCTCGACGTCGAGATCCTCGATCGCCGAGGGACCGGGATGGCCCAGATGGTTCCAGAGAAAATCGACTGGACCGAGCACGGCCTCCGCCTCGCCGAAGATCGCGCGGGCGCGTTCGGGCGCGCGAAGGTCGACGGCGATCGCATGGGCGCGCCCGCCGGCGGCCACGATCTCGGCGACGACGGCCTGCGCCGCCGCGCCGTCGCGGTCCACGCAGCACACCGCGGCGCCTTCGCGCGCCAGCAGCAGCGCGCCCGCCCGCCCCATGCCTGAACCCGCTGCCGTCACAATCCCGCTTCGACCCTGCATGCGCCCCACGACAACCTCCCGTAAACGTTGTTATGGCGCTACCTAACCGCGAAGCGCAGCCCTCGCGCAAGCCGGCGCCTATGCAGATGGGCGACTTTGCCCGATGCTGCTGAAAATCGATTCGCCATGTCGCCAGCCCCGCCGCCGGACCTGAAACCATCCGATTACGCCGCCATCGAAGAAGCGGTGATGGAGACCGCGCGCGGCCGCTGGTTCCTGATGGAATTCGCCCGTCGTCAGCGCCTGGCGGAAACGCAGCGCCTGTCCGATCTCGCCGACAGGTTGGAGGCGATGCTCACGGGCGCAGGCCCCGGCGTCGCGCCCACGCCCGCGCGCGAACCGCATCCGGAGGCGGACCGGATCGCTGAGCGCCTGTCCGACATCGTGTGGTCGATGCGCGAACGCGGCTTCGACGGCGTGTTGTGCACGGAGATCGACCGGCAGGCGCGCCTTGTGCGCGAACTCGGGCAGCGCATCCTGCAAGGGCTGGAGACCGCGCCGCCCGCCCTGCTGACGCCCCCCGCCCCGCGCGCGCTTCCGCAACCGCCGGCGCCGCGACCGCTCGCACGGCTCGACGCGCTGCCGGCGCGCGAGCGGCTGGCGCTGTTCGCCTGAAGCGCGCCGGTTGGCAGTCTTCTTCAATCGCTTTAAGCGTGGACATAATGACAGTTCGGGAGCGCGACGCCATGGACCTCGGAATCGCCGGCCGCAAGGCCATTGTCTGCGCCTCATCGCGCGGGCTGGGCAAAGCCTGCGCGCGCGCGCTCGCCGAAGCCGGCTGCGAGATCGTGATGAACGGCCGCGACGCCGGCGTTCTGGAAAAAGCAGCCGACGAAATTCGCCGCACGACCGGCGCGCGCGTCAACGCGGTCGCGTGCGACGTCGGTCTGCCCGAAGGGCGTGCGGCGCTCCTGGCAGCCTGTCCCGAACCCGACATTCTCGTCAACAACAACGGCGGCCCCCCGCCGAAGGACTTCCGCCAGATTTCGCACGCGGAGATGATCGCCGGGCTCGAGGCCAACATGATCGCGCCCATCGCGCTGGTGCAGGCGACCATCGACGGCATGGCGGCGCGCGGTTTCGGCCGCATCATCGACATCACGTCGGCCTCCGTGCGCACCCCTCTGATCGGTCTGGACCTGTCTTCGGGCGCGCGCGCCGGCCTCACCGCGTTTCTGGCGGCCGCCGCGCGCGCGTTCGCCGACCGCAACGTCACGATCAATCACATACTGCCCGGCGTGTTCGACACAGACCGCATTGCCTCGGCCGGCGCGAGACAGGCGCAGATGCGCGGCATGACGCTCGAAGCCTTCCGCGCCGAACGCGAGAAGAGCGTGCCGGCCAAACGTTACGGCCGGCCGGAGGAGTTTGGCCATCTCTGCGCCTTCCTGGCGAGCGCGCATGCCGGCTATATCACGGGCCAATCCATCCTCATCGACGGCGGCGCCTTCAACACGGTTGTGTGATGCTGACAGGCGTCGCGCTCAAACTCGCCTCAACCTTCGCGTTCGCCTGCATGGGCGCGCTCGCCAAGGCGATGGCGAGCGCCTTGCCCATTTCGCAGATCGTGTTCTTCCGCTCGCTGTTCGCGCTGGTGGCGCTGGTGATCTGGCTGCGATGGGTCGGCGAATTTCCGCGCGCCATTCACACCAGGCGGCCGTTCGGCCATCTATTGCGCGGCATTGTCGGCACGGGCGGCATGGGCGGATTCTTTCTCGGCCTCGCGTTGCTGCCGCTGCCGGATGCGACGGCCATCGGCTATATGACGCCGCTTCTGGTGGTGGTGATCGCCGCGCTGTTCCTTGGCGAACATGTGCGCGCCTATCGCTGGAGCGCCGTTGCGGCCGGGTTTGTCGGTGTGATCGTCATGGTCTCCGATCACCTGGGCGAAGGCGCCGGCTCGACCTTCGGGGTGCTCGCCGCGCTGTTCGGCGCAAGTTGCGCCTCGCTCGCGACCATCCAGACGCGCCGCCTCACCCAGACCGAGACGACCGGCGCCATCGTGTTCTATTTCTCCATGCTCACGACGTCACTGAGCTTCCTGCTGATGACGGCGGGACTGCTGTGGCCGCTCGCGGCTCCGCTCGGCGCGTTCTTCGCCGATCAACTTTGGCGGGCGCCGAGCTGGGGTCAGTTCGGCATATTGTGCGCGATCGGTCTGGCGGGCGGCGCGGGCCAGATCATGCTCACCGAAAGCTATCGCTACGCCGACGCCTCGGTCATCGCGCCATTCGACTACGCATCGATGATCTGGGCGGTGGCGCTCGGCTATATGTTCTTCGGCGAGATCCCGTCCATGCGGATCGTCGTGGGGGCGACCGTCGTCACCCTGGCCGGCCTCTATCTGATCTGGCGGGAGCACCGGCTTGGTCTGGCCCGCCCGGAGCGACGCGCCAGTGGCGTCGGCCGCACGACCTGACGCGATTTCGTTCGTTCTTCCAAACAAATTCGGCTACTATCCCAAACGAACTCGGGAGCAACCGATGGGTGTGGAAGGACGAGACAGGCAGAAAGCATTGGAGGCCGGCGCACAGGCCGTGTCCGGACAGCTCGGGCGCACGGTCCAGCGGCTGCGCAAGGCCTACAATCTCTCGCTGTCCGAATTGTCGGAACAATCCGGCGTGGCCAAGTCCATCATCAGCCAGATCGAGCGCAACGAGACCAACCCCACGCTCGCCACCATCTGGCGCCTGTCGCAGGCGCTGGACATATCCATCGAACGCGTTCTCCAGGGCGTGCAAGAAGGCCCGTTCATCGAGAAATCCTCGCGCGGCGACACGCCCATTCTCGTGTCGGACGACGGGCAATGCCGGCTCGCCATCATCGGCTGGATCAAGACCGTCGAATGGCTGCAATGGTATGATTTTTCGGCCGGTCCCGGCGGCGTGCTCGAATCGGACGCCCATCAGCGCGGCTCGGTCGAATGCCTGTCCGTGATGGAGGGCGAACTGGAGGTGGAGGTCGCCGGCGTGACGGAAACCGCCAGAGCCGGCGAAACCCTGCGTTATCGCTGCGACCGGCCGCATGTCATCCGCAATCGCGCCGACGCGCCCGCCCGCGCGACCATGGTCTGCATTCTCAAGGCAGCGGTGATGGAATGACGGCCCGGTCAAGCCGGACCGTCCAATCGCTCATGCCGTCGGCGGGCCGGACCTGATCCGAATGGCGGAAGCCTGCGCGGCCGCGGGCGCCCGCTTCTTCACGGTCACGTGCAGCACGCCTTTATCGTAATGGGCCGCGACATCTTCGTCCTTGGGCTCGAACGGAAGCGCCACCGCGCGATGGAAGGCGCCCCAACTGCGTTCGACCACGTGCCAGTCCTTGTCCTTGTTCTCGCTCTCGGTCTTTTTCTCGCCGGACACGACCAGACGGTTTCCTTCAAGCGAGAGCTTTATGTCCTTCTCATCGACTCCGGGCAGTTCCGCCGTGATTTCGACCGCATCCTTCGTTTCCGCGACATTGATGGCGGGCGTCGCGGCGCCGACGTCGAGCGCGGGTGCAAGCGAACCGAACCGACCGAACATGTCCTGCATCTCGCGCATGAATGCGCGGAAAGGATCCGGCTCTGCATTGCGATGCCAGAGACTGGGCGGCAGGATAGCCATGACGAGACCTCCGCATCCCGGACAACGCTCCCCCTCATCCCCTTGCCGTCGCCGGGCCAACGGCACAAAAACAAGATATGACGCAAGGTGATTTTTGCACTGATTCAAAGCAACCCGAGCGCCGGCGCGGCGTGGTCGAATGATGAGTTTTGGGCGCTCCACGCGGCCTTCCGGCGAGATTTCCGCGGTGCGGCTGGCGATCGTTCAGACGCTGGTCATCGCGCCGATCGGGCTGCAACTGCCGTTCATGCCGCTCTGGTTTGCGACCGTTGGCCTGACGGCGCCGGCGATCGCCGCGATCCAGGCGACGACTCCGGTGGCGCGGTTTCTGTCGAACCTCGTCATCCCGTCCATCGCCGATCGCACTGGACGAACGGGCATCCTGATCGCGGTCTGCGCGCTGGGCATGGCGCTGGCCATGACCGCGCTCGGTTTTGCGCGCGATTTCTGGCCGATCTACGCGCTGATGATCCTCTCGGCGTTCGCGCAGGGGCCGATGCCGCCGCTGGCCGACAGTCTCGTGCTGCGCGAAACGCGCCGCCGTGTGCTCACGCGCGAGCCCGCGCTGGACTATGGCGTAGTGCGGGGCGCGGGCTCGCTGTCGTGTCTGGCCCTGATGATCATTGGCGGTTGGCTCGTCGGCCTGTTTCCGCCGCAGGCGACGCCATTTCTCGTGGCCGCCGTCATGGGCTGCGCCATCCCCGCATTGATCGCGCTCAGTCCGCCGGCAGAGGCGCCGGCCCGCGTGGGCGACGGCGAAGAACGCGCTCCGAAAATCGAACGCCCGCTCCTGCTTGCGCTCGTCATAGCGACCGCGATGATCGTCCAGGCGAGCCATGCCGACATCTATGCGTTCGGCTCCATCGGTTTTCGCACGCTCGGTTTCGACAATAGGACCATCGGTCTTCTATGGGCGGTGTCGGTGGTGGCCGAAATCGCCTTCTTCATGCTCATAGGCCGCAGGCTCGGCGGCGCCGACAGCGCGTTTCGGTTTCTCATCGCCGGCGCGGGCGTCGGCGTTCTACGCTGGACGCTGATGGCGTTCGCCACCCATCCCCTGGCGCTCGTGGGCCTGCAACTGCTGCATGCGGGTTCGTTCGCGGCCACGCATCTGGGCGCCGTCTACGCCATCGGCCGGCTTGCCGGCGAACGGCGCCGCGCGCAGGGACAGGGCTGGGCCTCCGGCGCCAACGCGCTGGGCATCGCCGGCGTCAAGCTCGCCTGCGGCCATCTGTGGGAAAGGTTCGGCGCCTATTCGTATCTCGCGATGGCGGCGCTGGCGCTGGTCGCCTTCGTCCTCGCCCTGTGGGCGACCTTTCTCGACCGCTCCTATCCCCAGACCTCGGACGACGGCGGATATACGAGCGACCCGTCGTAGCGCAGCCCCGGCGTGCGATCCTGCGACAGCAGCAGCGGGCCGTCGAGATCGACGAAACGCGCGCGCGGCGTCAGCAACATCGCCGGCGCCATCGCAAGCGATGTGCCCACCATGCAGCCGACGAACAGACCGAAGCCCAACCTTTCCGCTTCGTGCGCCAGCGCCAGCGCTTCCGTCAGTCCGCCCGTCTTGTCGAGCTTGATGTTGATGCAGTCGTAACGGTCCTTCAGCGCCGCGAGCCCCGCGCGATCATGCACGCTCTCGTCGGCACAGACCGGCGTCGTTCGCGCGATATGGGCGAGCGCGGAATCGGCGCCGGCCGGCAACGGCTGCTCGATCAGGCGCACATCCGCCGCCCGGCACGCGGCGAAATATTCCGGCAGGTCCTCGGGCGCCCAGGCTTCGTTGGCGTCCACTATGAGGGCCGCCTCGGGCGCGGCCGCGCGCACGGCCGCGATGCGCGCGACATCTCCCTCGCCCCCGAGCTTGATCTTCAGCACCGGGCGATGCCCGGCGTGGGCGACGGCCGCCGCCATCGCTTCCGGCGTTCCGAGCGAAAGCGTGAACGCGGTGGTCGCGGGCGCGATTCGGTCGAGGCCGGCCGCCAGATGCGCCCGCCGGCCGGACCGTTTCGCTTCCAGATCCCATAGCGCGCAATCGAGCGCGTTGCGCGCGGCGCCGGCCGGCAGCAATTGCTGCACCCGTGCTCGCGTCGCCCCGCCCTCGATCTCGCCCCGCACGCTTTCGATCGCGGCGACAACGCTTTCAACGCTCTCGCCGTAGCGCGCATACGGCACGCATTCGCCGCGCCCGCGAGCGTCTGCCGTGCGCAACTCGGCCACCACCACCACGGCCTCGGTTTTCGCGCCACGCGATATGACGAAACCGCCGGCGATAGGAAACCGTTCGACCGAGACCGAGAGCGCACGCTGCATGTGGATCTTCTAACCCCGAATCGGCGTTCGGCGCCACGCGTGCGACGGTCTTTCACACCCGGTCGAAATATGAGATTCTTCCTCTGCTTCGGGAGTTTCATGTCGGCTGAACCGCAATTTTCCAGCGAACGCGCCGGCGATGCCGTGCGTCTGGCGCTGAGGGGGGCCTGGACCATCGACGCCGGGCGTGCGGTCGAGCGCGCCGCCGACGGTCTTGTCGAAGCCGCGCGCGGCGCGCGGCTCGCCGTGTTCGATTTCTCCGGCGTCGACCGCCTGGACACGGCCGGCGCGTGGCTGATCGACCGCGCGCGCGTGTCGATCGAGGCGACCGGCGCGCAAAACCGCATCGACCGCGCCGAGTCTCAATACAAGACCCTGCTGCAGGAAGCCGGCTGGCGCGCCTTCGAGAGCCATCCCGACCGACGCACGGACACGGTGATGGATTTCCTCGTCGATGTCGGCCACAATGTGGTCTACGCAGGCCGCGACATCGCCAAGGGCGTCTCGTTTCTCGGCGAAAGCGTTGTCGCTCTCACGCGCGCGATCCTGCGTCCGCACGACTTCCGCGCGACATCCATCTTCTATCATCTGGAGAATTTCGCGCTCCGCTCCGTGCCGATCATTCTGCTCATCAATTTTCTGGTGGGCGGGATTGTCGCGCAACAGGGCATTTTCCAGTTGCGCTATTTCGGCGCGGAAACGTTTGCCGTCGATCTCATCGGCATTCTCATTCTGCGCGAACTGGGCGTGCTGCTCACCTCCATCATGATCGCGGGGCGCACGGGTTCGGCGATCACCGCCGAAGTCGGCTCGATGAAAATGCGCGAGGAGATCGACGCGCTGAAAGTCATGGGCGTTTCGCCGATGCAGGCGCTGGTCGCTCCGCGCCTTATCGCCCTTATCGTCGCGCTCCCGCTGTTGACGTTTCTGGCGAACATGGCGGCGATCGGCGGGGGGCTGCTCGTCTCGTGGGTTTACGGCGGCCTCAGTCCCGAGGCGTTCATGTCCCGCTTGCAAACCGCCATCGGCTTCAACACGTTCATGGTCGGCATGATCAAGGCGCCGTTCATGGCGCTGGTCATCGGCATCATCGCGGCGATGGAGGGCATGGCGGTGCACGGTTCCGCCGAATCGCTCGGCCGGCAGGTGACGGCCTCGGTCGTGAAATCGATTTTCATGGTGATCGTCATTGACGGACTGTTCGCCATGTTCTTCGCCGCCATCGACTATTGAGGCCCGGGTCGATGAGCCGAACCACATCTTCCAACGACGCCGGGCGCGAAACCGTCATCAAGGTGCGTGATCTCGTCGTCGGCTTCGGCGACAAGATCATCATGAACGGCCTGAACCTCGACGTCTTTCGCGGCGAGGTTCTGGGATTCGTCGGCGGCTCGGGCATGGGCAAGTCCGTGCTCATGCGCACGATCCTCGGCCTCGTGCCGAAACGGGCGGGAAAGATCGAGGTGTTCGGCCGCGATCTCGACACTTTGACGGAGGCGGAGGAACACGCGGTCCATCGCCGTTTCGGCGTGATGTTTCAGCAGGGCGCGCTGTTTTCGGGCCTCACGGTCAAGCAGAACGTGCAGGCGCCAATGCGCGAATATCTCGACATCTCGCAGAGGCTTATGGACGAGCTTGCGCTTCTGAAGATCGAGCTGGTCGGCCTGCGGCCCGATGCGGCCGACAAATTTCCGTCGGAATTGTCGGGCGGCATGATCAAGCGCGCCGCGCTTGCGCGGGCGTTGGCGCTCGATCCGGATCTGGTGTTTCTCGACGAGCCGACATCCGGCCTCGACCCGATCGGCGCGGCCGACTTCGACGAACTGATCCAGACGCTTCAGCACACGCTGGGGCTGACGGTATTCATGGTGACGCACGACCTCGATTCGCTCTACGCGATTTGCGACAGGATCGCCGCGCTCGCCGACCGGAAGGTAATCGCGGCCGGTCCGATGGAAACGATGCTCGCCTCGGAGCATCCCTGGCTGCGCGCGTATTTTCATGGCAAGCGGGGGCGCATGATCTCGCCGCCGCAGGCCTCGGCCGGATGATGAACTGAACTTGGGCGGACGCCCGTCGGGAGCCCAACGGCATGGAGACGAGAGCCAATTTCGCGTTGATCGGCGCCTTCACGCTGGCGGTGATCGCGGCGGCGTTTGGGTTCGTGTTCTGGTTTTCGGGTCCCTCGAAAGCCGCACGGCGCGTGCCCTACGACATCATATTCACGGGTTCGGTGTCCGGCCTTTCGCGAGGCGGCGGCGTGACCTTCAACGGCCTGCGCGTGGGCGACGTGAAGGATCTCGAGCTCAACCCGGCAAACCCCAGCGAAGTGATCGCCCGCGTCGAGATCGACCGGCGCACGCCGGTCAAGACGGACACGCGCGCGCGTCTGGAATATCAGGGACTGACGGGCGTCGCCTCTGTCGCCCTGTTCGGCGGCAGCGCGGATGCTGCGCCCCTCACCGTGCTGGAGAACCAGAGCGTGCCGACCGTGCGCGGCGATCCCTCGCAGTTTCAGGATCTGATCGAGACGGCGCAGCGAATCGCCACGCAGCTCGGCGACTTCACCAGTCGCGCCAGCAAGCTGATCGACGAGAACGCGGACGCCATCGCTTCCACCATCAAGAACGCGCAGAAATTCTCCGCCGCGCTCGGCGAGAATTCTGATGGTCTGAAAGACCTGATGGCCTCGCTGGGCGATCTCGGCCGTGCGTCCAAGCCGCTGGTCGCCAGTTTGCAGGAGCTTTCGAAAGACGCCGACAATGTCGTGAAGGCGATCGACCCGCAGAAGGTAAAATCGATCGTCGCCGACGTGCAGAAGGCCGCCGCCAAGCTTGATTCGACGCTGGGCGGACTGGACTCGTTTCTCGGCTCCAGCAAAGGCCAGGTAGGTCCGACCTTCGCCGATGTCGGCGAAGCGGCCCGCTCCATCCGTCGGCTTGCCGACAATCTGGATGTGCGATTGAAGGAAATCGCCGGCAATATCGCGCGCTTCTCCGGCTCTGGGCTGCGCCAGTACGAGGCGTTGGCGGTCGACGGGCGCAAGACGTTGAACGAGATCAACCGCGCCGTGCGGCAACTGGAGAAAGACCCGAGCCAGATCATCTTCGGCGGCAAGCCGAAGCTTCCTGAATACAACGGCCCCTGAGTCGAGCCGGCGCTTTGCCGGCGCGGTGTTGCAGCCGTGTCATTGCAAATCCGGCCTGCTGCTGTTGTATTTGTTGGCGACGGTCAATCGGCGCGGCGAGGTGAGAGGCGGATGGGTTTCGGGTTCCGGCCCCTCGCGACCATTGAGCGCGCAACCTGCATTCTCGTCGGCGCCGCCGCGCTGTCGGCGTGTTCTTCTGCGCCGCCGCCAAGCTACGATCTATCCGCCTTTCCCCCGCCCGCCGAGCGGGTGGGCGCGATTCGCGGCGCCCTGCTGATCGCGGAACCCGATGCGAGCGATACGCTCGATTCCGACCGCATTGTCATCCGAACGGCGCCGGACCAGTTGTCTTATCTGGCGAAAGCGCAATGGAGCGATCGGCTGCCGCGCCTGGTGCAGACGCGCCTGACGCGCACGTTCGAACAGGCCAAGCTCGCACGCTCCGTGGTTTCGTCGGGCATGGTCTACGACTACCAGCTGACGACCGAAATTCGTCGCTTCGAAGTCGATGTCACGACGCATGAGGCGCGCGTCGAAATCGCCGCCCGCATCGTCTCCGGCCGCAACGGCCGCGTGCACGCGGTGCGGACTTTCTCTGGCCAGGCGCCTGCCCCCAGGACCGCCGACGGCGTCGCCGCCCAGGCGCTCGACGCGGCGTTGCAGGATGTGCTCGGACGCATCCTGCGCTGGACCGCCACAACTATCTGATCCGCGCAAAGAAAAACGCGGTCGCCGAGGGCGACCGCGCCGCATCGAACCGCGAACGCGCGTGGTTCACTCGAACCGCTGCGCCGCGTGCGCGAGCATGGTGTAGACCTTGCCGGTATCCGACACGAGGTACGAACGCGCGAGCGATCCATCGGGATCGTCGCGGCCGACCTCCGTCAGCAGACGCTCGAACTCGCCGATATAGCGGTCGATCGTCTCGCGGAACGGCCGTTCCGCCCGGTAGCGCCGGCGGATTTCGTCGAACGCGGCCTGCCCCTGCGGCGTGTAGAGCTTGCGGCTGAACACGTTGGATTCGCCACGACGATAACGCTCCCAGAGATCCGCGACGGCGTCGGCGTCCAGCATCCGCGCGATGTCGAGCGACAGCGCATCCAGCGAATCGATGGCGCGCGCGGCTGGCTTGGGCTGCGTGGGCCGCGTCTCCGCAGGCTCGTCTCGAGATGCGCGCGCCAACAAATCGGACAGCCATCCGCCGCCGCGCGCATCGGCCTGTTGCGCGCGCGGCGCCGGCGCGGGAATACGCGGACGTTGCGGCGGCGTCTCCTCGCGCGAGGGCTCCGGCGCGCGCGGCTCTGCGCGACGCGGCGGCTCCGGTCTGCGCGGCGGGGGCGTTTCGACGACCGGCGCGCGCACATCGGCTTCGGCCACGTCGTAGCCGCCGCCGGACCGCGCAACGATGGTCGCCAATTCGTTCAGCGCCTTCATCTGGTCGCCGACGATCTTGCGCACGGCGTTGGCTTGCTCGGCCGCCTCGCGCGGCAGTTCGGCGACGCCGCGCCCGATCAGGGTGCGCGCATCCTCGATCTCGCGACGCACCTGCGCGGTCATTTCGCGGATCTCGCTGGCGGCCGACGTGAATCGCTCGGTCGCTTCGCCGAACAATTGAGCCATCTGCTCGTTGGCCTGCTCGTAGGCCGAGCGCATGGCCGAAGCCGTGCGTTCGCGTTCGCGACCGGTGGCCGCGCGGATTTCGGCGAATCGCTGTTCGACCGTTTCCGCCGTGCCTTGCGACGTTTCGGCGAGATAGGCGCCGATTTCGCGCGCGCGCGCTTCCGACTGCCGGAAGGCGTTCTCCACGAGACCGGAGAACGACGCCAGCACATTGTCGAAATCCTCGCGCCGCTCTTCGAGCGTCTGCAGCAGCGTCGCCAGCGACTCGCGGCGCGCTTCCAGCGTGTTCTCGATCGCGGCCTGCGATCTGGCGAGTTCGGCAGCGCTCTGCGACAGGGCCGCATTGTGCGTGTCGATCGCACTGACGAGCGAACGCGCATCGCCGACCGAGGCGGTCGCCGCCGCCGAGATTCGATCGACATCGGCCGTCGCCTGCGCGATCGCACCACGGAACGCGACCAGCTTGTCATGCAGCGAGGAATCGATGGCGCCGAGTCCTTCGGATGCCTTGCCGACAATATCCTGCAGCGCGACGTGCGTCTGGCCGAGGCGATTGAGAACGCCGACCATCTCCCCGCGAATGCGTTCGCTGACGCCGGCGAGATTGCCGACAGATTGCGTCGCGCTTTCCTCGAGCGCGGCGCGCAGCGCCTCGGTCGACTGATCGAGCGTGCGTTCGAGGTCGGATTGTTTGCGCGCGAGATGGTCGACTACCGCCGAGCCGCGTTGCTCGATGGCGTGCGCAACCATTTCTCCCACGCTTGCGAGTTCCTTCGAAACCTCGCCGCCGCGGGCGCTGAGGAGTTCCACCAGCATCGGTCCCTTGGTGTCGAAGATCTCGTGCAGGTCGCCCGAGCGCGCCATCAGCAATTCGCCGAGCGAGCGTCCGCGTTCTTCGATCGACTTCTCGAGCGCGCCGAGGTTTTGCGCCACGCTCGACTGAATGTCGGTGACGCGCTGAGCGAGTGCGAGGCCGAGGTCGCCGGTGCGCGCATGCAGCACCACATCCAGTTCGCGGCGCGCCTCTGCGAGCGTGGTGACGATCTCCTGCGTGCGGGCGGCCAGAGCTTCCACCACCGCACGGCCGCGCGCGTCGATGTCCGAGGCCACGCCGGTCAGCAGGCTGGCGCGATCGCTCAGGCCCGCGTGCACGCCTTCCAGGCGCTGATGCAGCGCATCGACCACCTGGCGACCGCGCGAGTCGATCTCGTCCGACACCGTGCCGAGCCGTTTGACCACACGGTCCTCGAACTGCGCGATGCGCCCGTCGAGCGTCGATGCGATTTCGTCGGCCCGACCGCCGAGCGTGGCGTTGATTTCGCTCGCCTTGGCGCCGAGCGTCTCGCTGAGCGCGCTGGACCGCTCGAGCAGCACCGTATCGATTTCCTTGGCTTTCGCGTCGAGGGCCTGCGTCACCTCGCGCCCGCCTTCGCCCAGCACGCGCGCGATTTCGATCGCGCGACGCGCCAGCGCCTCGCTGAACGTCTGCGAACGCGCCTCCAGTCCCGTTTCGATCCGCTCGGCGAGGGCGTCGAGCCGTTCGGCGGCTTCGCGCGTCTTGGCAGTCGAGCGCACTTCGAACGCGTCGACCTGCGCCGTCAGCAGCGACGCGATGTCGGCCGCCCGTTCGGCGAGCTGTTTGTTGAACGTGGCGCCTGACACCGTCACCGCCTTTTCGATGGCCGTAAGATGACCGGAGACGTCTTCCGACAACAGACGCGACGCGTCGGCGATGCGCTGCGCCGAGCCGCCGACATGTTCGGCCAGCACGCTCTCGTAGGCCGCCAGACGCTCGGCGATCCGCGCGTTCGCCGCCTGCCCTTCCGAATCCACGCGCGCGGCCGCTTCGCCCGCGCGATGTGCAAATTCCTTGGAGAAGGCGTCGAGCTGCTCGGCGAAATTCGTCGCGAACCCGCGTCCCTGCGCTTCGATGCGCGTGGCTGCAGAACTCGCGTGGTCCTGCAGCGTGCTTTCGAATGCGGCCAGTCGCGAGAAGACTGCGTCCTTGTGCTGCGCGCCGCCTTCGAGCAACCGCGTGGCGGCCGCGTCCAGAATCTCGCGGAGCTTGCTGTCGAACCCCTCGAACCTGTCGGCGACGCCAGCGTTGATCGCGTCGGCCTGACGTTCCAGCCGCGTGACCAGATCGCCGCCGTTGGCGCGCAGATTGGCTTCGGCCGTTTCCAGACGCTGCGCGAATTCCTCCGCCACGTTCTCGCCGAGCGCGACCAGGCGCGCCGCCGTCTCGCGTTCGCGTTCGTGCAGCGTGCCGACGAATTCGGAAATCGCCATCCCCAAAGCTTCGTTGAGACGGTCGCCATGCGCGCCGATGGCGGTCACTGCATCGGTGGCCGTGGAGGCGAACTGAATATGCAGGTCGCCCGCGCGCCGTTCGATCGCCGCAAGCGCATCGCGCGCGCTGGTCGCGAAATTCTCGTGCAGCGCCCCGATGTTCGTTTCCATCGCCTTGGCGGCCTGGCCCGACGTTTCGGCGAACTGCTGTTCGACGCCGCTCGTGCGCGCGATGAGGTCGTTGACGGCGCGCTCCGCCGTTTCGGCGAATTGGGCCTGCAACGCGGCGGTCTTCTGCTGGAAGGCAGCCTGCGTCTCCTCGGATTTGTCCGCCAGATGCTGGTAGAGGGTGTGCGCGGCGAGCGCGAACGCGGACTGCGCCGCACCCGTCGTCTCCGTCACGCGCGCCTGCAGCGCGGCGGCGGTCTCCGCAAACCCGGATTGGGCGCGCTCGGCCGCCTCGATCAGCCGAGCCTCCGTTCCGTCCACGTGACGCGTCAGCGCGCCGGCCGTCTCGCCGGTCTTGGCCTCGAACATCGAAACCACGCGTTCCGTGTGCAGTTCGAGTTCGCCGCGCGTCTCGTCGTGAATGCGTCGCAGGAGGCCGGCCATGCGCTCTCCTTGCGCGCCGAGCGTCTCGCTGGCTTCCGCCACACGGACGGCCAGCGAGTCGGCGAGGCGCTGCGCGGTCTCCGCGATCGACGCGTCGAGCGTCTGCCCCTGCACCGCGACCGTTTGGTGAAGCCGATCGCTCGTCGCCGCCAGCCGCTCGATCAGGTTTTCGCCATGGCCCGAAATCGTCTCGCCCACATGTTCGCTGAGCGCGCCGAGCCGGCGCACCACGTCTTCGCCACGGCCCTGCAGATCGAGCGCAAGCATTTCGCCCGACTGGCGCAGTTTTTCGTTCACGTCGTCGACGCGCGAGACGAGCAGGTTCGAGACCGTTTCGGTCGCCTCGTTCAGGCTGCGGGCGGCGGTCTGGCTCGCATCCGCCAACCGGCCGACAATGTCGGCGCCATGCGCGTTCAGACCGGCCAGAAGCCGTTCGCTGGTGGTGTCGAGCGACTGCGAGATTTCCTCGCCCTTGGCGCCGAGCGACAGCGTCACGCGGCTGCCGGCCTCGCTCACCGTGTCAGCCAGGTTCTGCGACGTGAGCGCGAGAGTCTGCGACAGGTTTTCGTGCGCGCCGGTCATGGCCGTGCGCACTTTTTCGGCGTTGTTGACGATCGCCTCGCGCTCGTTCGACAGTTCGTCGATCAGCGTGCGGATGCGCCGTTCGTTGTCGGCATAGGAGCGTTCGAGCGTCGAGACTTCGGAACGGACCATCGTTTCGAGCTCGCTGGCGCGCGCCAGCGCACGCTCGATGCCGTCGCCCATGGAGGCCACCTCGCGGCGGATGGCCTGCGACAGGGTGATGACCTGTTCGGTGGCGATCGTCTCGGGCTCGGCCAGCCGCATCGCGACTTCCGTCATCGAGCGCGCGGTCAGGCGCATTTCCTGCGCGCGCCGCGCGATGATCGCCAATGTATAGAAGAAGGCGATGGGCCCGACGAGCGCCAGCACCCCGTAGGCCGCCTCGATCCGCAGCGTTTCGCCCGAGAAGAACGTCGTGCGGTTGGTGGCGACGAAGAACAGCCACACCGCCGCCCAGACCAGCGACGCAAGGCCGGCGACGATCAACGGCGTCGGCGAGGGCCGCACCTGCATCGCCTGCAGAATCTGGCCGACCGTGCGGCGGTCGTCGTTGGCGGGCGTCGCCGGCGCGCCCGGCGTCGCCGTTTCCCGGTCCGGCCGTTCGGCGCCCGGTCGCGCCGCCAGCTCGTCCTCCCGGATTTCCGGCAATCTCAAGGGCTTGCTGTCGCCGGACGCTTCGCTCGCGACCATGCCGTCGGCGCTCGCCGTATTCGCGCGCTGCGCCTCGTCGCCCGTCAGATTGAGCGCATCCTCGATGGCCGAAAGCGCGGCCGACGCCGCATCCTGGGGTTTTGGCTGGGTCGCCATGAACGCCTCTTTACGCTGTCAGTCCGAAAAGGACTGCACGGAATCCGCCCGCCTGCGGACCGTTAACCAACCGTTACTCTACCCCTCGTCGATTTCGATGGAAACCAAGCGAGCCCCGGAATGTCCAAACGTCGTTAACGCTCGCTACACCATAATCGGAGAGCGGACGCTCGCGCCGATCGCATCAACCGCTTTTTCAACCGTCCCTCGCCATGCTGCCCCAACGCCCCGTCCCCGGCGGGAGCGTCCGAATGGAGGGTGAAGTGGCCAGTCCCGCTCTTGCAATGTCGGCGGACCGTTTCCACCACGGGTCGACGCCCGCGCTGACGCTCGATCTCGTCCACCTCGCCCGCCAGTCGCTGGGCGACCGGGCGCTCGAATCCGAGCTGCTACAGCTTTTCCATCGCCAGGCCGCCCACATCATCGGCCGCCTGGCCGACCCTGCGGTCGCCGACCCCAAGCGGCGCGCCGATCTCGCCCATACGCTCAAGGGCTCCGCCCGCACCGTCGGGGCGAAGGCGGTGGCCGCGGCCGCCGAACGGTACGAACAGGCCGTTTCGACGCCCGCGGGCGACGCGTCCGGAGCGCTGCGCGCGCTGGAACAGGCGACCAGCGAGGCGCGCGCGGCCATTGAGGATCTGCTGGCCGGCTGACACCGCCCGGCGCAGGCGCCTTTTCCTCTCCCACCGCGGCGGCGGGGAACAATTCGATCGCATGAACGGCGGCCCGGAGGCCGCCGCTTGCGTTATGCGCCCGGGCGCCCACGCCCCCTACCCAAAACCCGACCGGCGCTATAAAGGAGGCCGGCCGAACAGGCCGGCGCTCCCGAACGACGCCGGCCGCCCACATCCGCTCGCTTCACGAGGAAAGTCCGCAACTCATGCCCAAGA
The DNA here is from genome assembly GCA_937870755.1 of uncultured Methylocystaceae bacterium. Classification (GTDB taxonomy): domain Bacteria; phylum Pseudomonadota; class Alphaproteobacteria; order Rhizobiales; family Beijerinckiaceae; genus JAJXWB01. The sequence continues at coordinate 52,472 of CALMZV010000018.1, read as the reverse complement.
TCACCTTCGTCGATTCGGAAGGGCGCGCGCGCACGGTCGAGGCCGAAATCGGCTCGACCGTCATGGAAGCCGCAATCCGCGACTCGATTCCCGAAATTCTGGCGGAATGCGGCGGGGCATGCGCCTGCGCGACCTGTCATGTTTATGTTGACGACGCCTGGATCGGAAAAACGGGCAAGGCCACGCCAATGGAAGAGGATATGCTGGATTTCGCATTCGACGTGCGCCCCACCTCGCGCCTGTGCTGCCAGATCAAGGTGTCGGCGGACCTCGACGGGCTGGTGGTCCGGACCCCCGGCAAGCAGGGCTGAGCCTGCCCATCCCAAGGATTTCGCCATGACCGACATCATCGCAACCGACGTCGTCATCGTCGGCGCGGGCCCCGCAGGCCTGTTCGCCGTGTTCGAACTGGGCCTGCTCGACATAAAGGCCCACCTCATCGACATACTGCCGCGCGCCGGCGGTCAGTGCTCCGAGCTCTATCCGGAAAAGCCGATCTACGACATCCCCGGCTTCCCGATCGTCACCGGCCAGGGGCTGGTCGACAATCTCATGAAGCAGATCGAACCGTTCCACCCCACGTTCCATTTCGGCGAGATGGTGGAAGCCGTCGAGACGCTCGGCACGCCGGAGCGGCCCGCGTTCCGCGTCAAGACGGACGCCGGCAAGGTTTTCGAATGCAAGGCCGTTCTGGTAGCCGCCGGCGGCGGCTCGTTCCAGCCCAAGAAGCCGCCGATCGCCGGCATCGACAAATTTGAAGGCACGTCGGTGCACTACGCTGTGCGCCGCATGGAAGACTTCCGCGACAGGAACGTCATGATCGTCGGCGGCGGCGATTCCGCGCTCGACTGGACGCTCAATCTCCATCCCTTCGCCAAACGCATCACCCTCGTCCATCGCCGCGACGATTTCCGCGGCGCGCCGCATTCGGTCAACGCCATGCGCGAACTGGTCGCGAGCGGCAAAATGGATTTGATGATCGGCCAGGTGGCGGCGTTGGCGGGCGAAGGCGCCGATCTAACGGCCGCGACCGTCAAACTGAACGACGGCGCCACCCGGGACGTGGCAATCGAGCGCCTCATGCCCTTCTTCGGCCTGACCATGAAACTCGGCCCCATCGCCGACTGGGGGCTGAACCTGCACGAGAACCTCGTGCCGGTGGACACCGAGAAATTCGAGACCTCGACGCCGGGCGTTTTCGCCGTCGGCGACATCAACACCTATCCCGGCAAGCTGAAACTCATTCTCTCGGGCTTTCACGAAGTGGCGCTCGCCGCCCAGCGCGTGCACCGCTACGTCTACCCGGACAAGAAACTGACGTTCCAGTACACGACGTCTTCGACGAACCTGCAGAAGAAGCTCGGCGTGAATTGAGATGCGGCGCGCGGCGAACGCGCGCCCGTTCAGAAAGGCTTGCCGCCGAGCGCGAACATGCCGCCGAACACGATGACGATGGCGGCCGCAAGACATGCAGCGGCGACCGCCGGGGCGCCGGCGCGCGCTTCCCGGTGATCGGCGAAATCGTCCGCCGGCTTCACGCCGCGCGCCATGGCGCTGATCAGCCGGTCCCTCTTCACGAACTGATAGAAGAGATTGACCGCGACGTGCACGACGATGAGGATTGTCAGAAGATCGAACAGGCGGTGATGCCAACGCGCGGCGAAATTGACCCAACCGTCCGAGACCGTGCGGGCGAGAGGTCCTGAAATAATGAGCCGGTCCTCGTCCGCCGCATAGAGACCCGTCGCAGCCTGCGCGCCGACGATCGCGATGAGCGCCAGCACCATACATGCGCCGAGCGGATTGTGCCCGAGATAGCGTGGGCCGGAACCTGCCAGCGCGTCGCGCAGATAACCGATGGCGGCGCCGGGTCCGCGCACGAAATTGGCGAACCGCGCCGTCGAGCCGCCGAAAAATCCCCACAGCAGCCGAAACACGACGAGAACGAGAATCGCGTAGCCGTTCCACTTGTGCCACGCAGGCGTCGCGTGGCCGATCTCGTTCGACAGCCAGCCGAAGAACACGAGCGCGACCAGCGTCCATTTGAACGCGCGCGTCGGAAGGTCCCAGGCGAGAACCTGCTGGCGCGGCGCAGCAACATCGCTCATTCATGCTCTCCGAGAAACCATACTCTGCAAAAAACAAGGGCCGCCGAAGCGGCCCTTGCAACGGCTTCGCCGATCAGGATTTTTTCTGGCGGTAGTCGTCGTGGCAAGCCTTGCAATTGCCGAGCACCTTGCCGAACTCGGTCTTGAACGTCGCCTCGTCCTTGATTGCGGCGGAGGCCTTGCCGGCGTCTTCGGCGAGTTTCTTGTAGATGGCTTCGAACTTGGGCTTTTCCTGCCAGATTTTCGGCAGCGCGGCCGTGTCGTTGCCGGTCTTCGAATTGTCGGGGAAAAGCGTCGCCAGCCTGGCCGAATCCGTCGCATAGGCCTTCAGCGCGGCCTGCGCGGCGGCGAGGTCGAATTTCGCCTCGCCTTTCAGGGCGGCGCCGGGCTGCTTCGTGACGTCGCCCCAGCCTTTGAAAATTTTCTGACGTTCGACAATCGGATTGTCGGCTGCGACGCTCAAACCGGCGCCCGCGGCCAGAACCGTCGCGGCCAAAATGGTCGTGACCAGCTTCTTCATGCAAAATCTCCCTCTTCGAACTGGAATTTCATATTAGACGAGCTTTGCTTGCATGCGTGCAAGCAAAGGGTGCGGGCTCTTGCGGCCGCGCCCCTTCACTCCTTCCATCCGGCCGGCCGCGGCCAGGCGCCGTTCGCCGTCATGTGGCGGATTTCGTCGATCGACAGGACATCGGCGCCGCCGCCCGTGCGCCGCACGTCGGTGTTGCGATGGCGTTTCAGCTCCAGGCGTCCGATCTGATTGCGGTGCACTTCGTCCGGACCGTCGGCCAGCCGCAGCAGGCGCGCGACCGCGTAGGCCATCGACAGGAAATGATCGTTGTTGGAGCCGCCGCCGCCGAACGCCTGAATCGCCCAGTCCACGATCTTCTCGGCCATGGCGGGCGCGGCGACCTTGATCATCGCGATTTCCTGTTTGGCTTCCTTGTTGCCGACCGTGTCCATCATCTCGGCCGCCTTCATCGTCAGCAGCCGGCATTGCTCGATGGCGATCCGCGCCTCCGCGATGCGTTCGAGCGTGACGGTCTGTTCCGCGAGCGGCTTGCCGAACGGCGTGCGGAATTCGGCGCGCCGGCACATGCGCTCGAGAATGCGCTCCGCCATGCCGATCAGCCGCATGCAGTGATGAATGCGCCCCGGACCGAGACGTCCCTGCGCAATCTCGAACCCCCTGCCCTCGCCCAGCAGCACGTTGGACACCGGCACGCGCACGTTTTCGAACAGCACTTCGGACGCGCGATCCGGCAGGCCGTAGAAGCCGAACACCGGCAGCGGCCGCAGCACGGTGATGCCGGGCGTGTCGCGCGGCGTCAGGATCATCGACTGCTGCGCGTGGCGGTTGGGATTGTCGGGCGAGGTCTTGCCCATGAAGATCATGATGCGGCAGTTGGGATGCGTCGAACCCGTCGTGTACCATTTGCGCCCGTTGATGACGTAATGATCGCCGTCGCGCGTCACTTGGCACGAAATGTTCGTGGCGTCGGAGGAGGCGACGAGCGGCTCCGTCATGGCGAAGGCCGAGCGGATTTCGCCATTCAGTAGCGGCGTGAGCCACTTCTTCTTCTGCTCCTCCGTGCCGTAGCGATGGATCGTCTCCATATTGCCGGTGTCCGGCGCCGAGCAGTTGAACACTTCCGGCGCGAGCAGGGAGCGACCCATGATCTCGCACAGCGGCGCATATTCGGCGTTCGACAGCCCGGCGCCGTGGTGCGGATCGGACATGAACAGGTTCCACAGCCCGAGTGCGCGCGCCTTCGGCTTCAGTTCCTCGACGATCGGATAGGCCGCCCACGGCCCGAGCCGCTCGCCTTCGAGATAGAAGCGCCGTTCGTTCGGATAGATGTGCTCGGCCATGAAGTCGTTGAGCAAGGCCTTGTAGGTTTCCACCTTCTCGCTGCGCGCCTGCGCCATTTTGTTTCCTTCCGTCCATGAAAAAGCCGGCCCGGACGCCGCCCGGGCCGGCCGCTATCGTTGCTGCCTATTTCGCTTTCAGGAGTTCGCTGATTTTAACGAATTTCTCGCCGTCGAACTCCATCATGTATCCGTCCTTGATCGGTGAATAATCGTCCGGCGTCGTGTTGAGCGTGATGCCGGGCATCAGCAGCGGCAGCGACACGCCCTTCAGATTGGCCGCCTGCTTCATGATGTTTTCGCGCGTGAGATTGTCGCCGCACTGCTTAAGCAGTTCGACCAGAGCGCCAGCGCTCATGTAGGCATAGAGGCCGGACGAATAGTTGACGTCCACGCCCGGCACGCGCGCCTTCATGAAGTCGATATAGCCGCGCAGGCCCGCATCCGTCGTGTTGAGATCGAGCGGCTTGAGCGAGGCGAGCGTCAGAAGCCCCTTCGAGGCGTCGAGCCCCGCCGGCTTGAAGATCGTCTCGACATTGTTGCAGCCCGACGAAATGAAGCGCAGCGGCCGCCAGCCCACCTCCCAGGCCTTGCGAATGGCCTGCGCGCACGCGCGCGGCGTGACGCTGTAGATGAGGAACACGTCCGCCTTGGTCGCCGCCAGTGACACGATCTGAGAATCCACCGTTGGATCGACCACTTCAAAGGAGGATGCGAGCGCGATCTTCTTGTCGGCGTCCGCCCCCAGCGCCTCGCGCACGCCGCGCAGATATTCCTTGCCGGCGTCGTCGTTCTGGTAGAGGACCGCGAACCTGGCGCCCGGATTCTTCGCGAGCGCATAGCGCACATCGATGCCCGCTTCCGTCGGATAGTTCGGCGCCCACGGCAGCGCGATCGACCACGGCATGTTCTTCGGATCGTTCCACTTGGCGGCGGAGGAGATCAGGAACACATGCGGCACCTTCGCGCCGTTGAGGTATTTGGCGATGGCCGATGACGGCGCCGTGCCCATCGTGCCGTAGACGAACGCCACCTGATCGCTTTCCACCAGCCGCTTGGCGGCTTCCACGGTCTTGGGCGGCGCGAATCCGTCGTCGAGCGAAATCATGTTGAGCTTGCGCCCGTTGATTCCGCCCTTCTCGTTGATCATGTCGAAATAGGCGCCCATGATCTTGCCGACCGTGCCGAGCGACGAGGCCGGCCCGCTGTAGGGCATGGTGTTGCCGAACTTGATCTCCGTATCGGTCACGCCCGGCCCGTAGGCTTTCTGGGCGAGCGCCGGCGCCATGCCAAGCGTCACCATTCCCAGCGCCGCAACGGCGCGTTTGACGAGTTTCATGGTTTCCTCCCCGAGCAGGTCAAGCGCCCGCTTCGCCGGCCAGCATCGACCGAAAGCGGTCCAATATCAACCGGCGTTGCAGGACTCCGCGCCGGCGCCCATATGAGCGTCCATGCTCGATTTTCCCCTGGAGTCCGTGCTTGACGAGGCCGACGACGCCCCCGAGGCGCCCGCGCGCGAGCGTCCGCTTGCCGACGAGGGGCCGCTGCTCGACGCCTACTCGCGCGCGGTCGCAAGCGTCGTCGACGCGGTCGGCCCGAGCGTGGTGCGCATCGACATGCGCGACGGCGAAGGCCGCAAGCGCGGCTCGGGCTCCGGCGTCATCGTCTCGCCCGACGGACTCGTTCTGACGAACGACCACGTGGTCGCCGCCGGCCGGCGCGCCGGGATCGCTATGCTCGACGGACGCGCCCTGACCGCGCAGATTCTCGGCGCCGACGCTGACACCGATCTCGCGCTGCTGCGCATCGTGGAGAACGAGAAACTGCCGCATGCCCGGCTCGGCGATTCGCACACGCTCCGACGCGGCCAGATCGCAATCGCCATCGGCAATCCATTGGGCTTCGACGCCACCGTCACCGCCGGAATCGTCTCCGCGCTCGGCCGGTCGCTGCGGGCGCGCAACGGCCGCATGATCGAGGATGTCATCCAGACAGACGCCGCGCTCAACCCCGGCAACTCCGGCGGACCGCTGTGTTCGGCCGCCGGCGAGGTCATTGGCGTCAACACCGCCGTCATTCAGGGCGCGCAGGGCATCTGCTTCGCGGTCGCCGCCAACACCGCGCAATTCGTGCTGGGCGAAATTCTGCGGCACGGCCGGGTGCGCAGGGCGCATCTCGGCGTCGGCGCAGCCACCGCGCCGGTTCCGCGACGGATCGCGCTTCGTCTCGGGCTCGAACAGGCGACAGGCGCCGCCATCACGGCCGTCGAGCGCGGCGGGCCGGCCGATGAAGCGGGATTGCTGACCGGCGACATGGTGCTCGCGCTCGACGGACGCCCGGTGCGAGGCATGGACGACCTTGTGCGTCTGCTAGACGCCGACCGCATCGGCCGCACGATCCCCGTCGATGTGCTGCGCCGCTCTGACCGCAGGCGGTTCTGGGCGGGGCTGAAGGAGCGGAAAATCTAGGTCTTAGCGGTCGACCGGTTCGCCCGCGCCCTGCCAGGCCAGCATGCCGCCGCCGAAATGCGCCTTCACGTCCGCGCGGCCGCCCGATTGCGCAAGGCCGAGCGCGGTCTTGGAGCGATTGCCGGAACGACATTGCAGCACCACGCGCTTGCCCGGCGCACTGGGGAGTTTGGACACGTCGAACGAAGACAGCGGATTGAAAACCGCTCCCGGAATACGCCCGGCCGCCCATTCGTTCGGTTCGCGCACGTCGACGAGCACGATCGATCCGTCCGCCATGCCGCGCTTCAATTCATCGAGCGTCACATCCTCGATCGTGACCATGCCGCCGGCCTTTCCTGCTTGCGCCTGCACCAAACCGACCGCGACGCCAACACACGCAATCATCCGGCTGAACGCTGTCCGTCGGTCCATGGCGTAACTCCTCTGTCGCCGCGACATAGCATCGGAGCGGCTGCAATTCCACCCGGCCGGACGATGGCGCCTGGCGGAACCTACGGCCCGGCGCGCCGTTTTCTCCTCATCTACAGGACAAAGGAGGAGTCCATGCGCGCTTCCCGTTTACTGGCGGCGGCCATCCTCGCGATCGCCGCATCCCCCGCCTCTGCAGAGATGATGAGCTACAAGGCGAAATTGTCTTCGGCGGCGGAAGTCCCACCCAACGATTCCAAGGCGACCGGCGACATTCAGGCGACGTTCGACACCGCCACCCGCAAATTGTCCTGGAAAGGCGACTACAAGGGACTTTCCGGACCGGTCACGGCCGCACATTTCCACGGACCCGCCGCTCCCGGCGCCAACGCGCCGCCTGTGGTGACGGTCAAGATCGACAAGAGCCCGTTCTCGGGCGAGGCGACCCTCACCCAGGCGCAGGCCGCCGATCTCGCCAAAGGCGACTGGTATTTCAACGTGCATACGGAAAAGAACAAGGGCGGCGAAATTCGCGGCCAGATGATGAAATGACCCGTCAATAGTCGTTCTGGTCGATCACGCCATTCTTGGTGAACACGAGCCAGCGCCCGTCGCGCTTCTCGATCGCCCGCACGCGTCCTGCGCCGGGCAGCACGTCGCCGACGATCACGTGCTCCAGCCCGCGCTCGGACTGCACGTGCGCGACGCCGTCGACCACCCGTCGCAGCACGTAGCCGCCGGGCGGGACCGGAGTGGCGCGCATCGCCTTCGTCACGCCGCCTTCGGGTCTGGCGGCCGTTTTGGGCGCATCCGTCGGCGTCTGGTCGGCCATCAGGCGTTCGAGACGGTCGATGCGCGCAACCTGTTTTTCGAGCGCGGCGACGCCATCCTTTTGCGACTGCGCCGCAAGGCGTGGCGCGTGCGTCGCCGCCTCCGCCATGTCTCGTCGCAGCGCCTGGAATTCTTTCTGAAAATCCTGCGACTGCCGGCGCAACGCGCCGCGCAGGCCGTCCACCTCGCGCTGCAATTGATCGACCTTCGCCTGCGGGGCTGTCGCGGCGGTCACGACGGGCTTCCACGGCGCGACGTCGTCGTATGCCGCCGCCGACAGTTGCGGCTCCTCGCCCGAAAGGACGTGTGGACCGAATGTGAAGCCGAGCGTGGCCGCGACGCCCACGGCGAACAGAGCTGCGACGGCTTCGACGCGACCCGCCCGAATACCCGCGGCTTTGGGCGGCGCGCTGGCTCGCAACGCCGTCTCGTCGGTGGCGACGGTTTGCGCCGCCTTCGCCAGCTTTTCGAGCGCGGCCAAAGCGGCTTGCCTGTCGCCGCCCGCGGCCTGTGAAGGCCGGGAGGTTGCCAGGGTTGCGTTTCTTGAAGCGGGTGCGGCCATGGCGGTCGCCTGATTGGAGCCAGTCGCCAACCTTCGCCACCCGATGGTTAACGCGACGTTAAAATGCCGGCTCATCCTCGCGTCACGCCGCTGATGAGATTGGCGTTGAGCAGGGCGTCCATGGACAGCGCGGCCGAAGGATGGGCGCCCGCCGCGACCGCCTCGTGCGCGACGCGCAACGCCGCGACCGCCTCCGCGACGCTCGCGCGGCGAAACCGCACCGTTTCGCCCGGTCGCATCTGGGCCAGCCGTCCGAGATCCGCCGCGACGACATTGGCGATTTTCGGATAGCCGCCGGTCGGCGCGCGGTCGGCCATGAGCACGAGCGGCTGCCGCTCGCCGGCGATCTGGATGGCGCCAAAGGCCACACCGTCCGAAACGATGTTGAACCCTTTCGCATGCGCGATGCGCGGTCCCGTCAACGCATAGGCCATGCGGTCGCTGCGCGCCGCCACGGTCCACGCGCTGTCGAAAAACGCCGCCAGCGCCGCGACGTCGAAATAGTCGTCCTGCGGGCCCGGGATCGCGCGGATAGGCGCCGAGGACGGCGGCGCGCCGCGCAACGCCAGCGGATGCGACGGGCCGGGCTGCGCATCGGCGAGCGGCAGAACATCGCCCGCGCGCACGCCCGTCCCACCGAGGCCCGAGCGCGCATGCATGGAGAGAGAGCCGAGCGTCGACGGCAGAGCAAGCGCGCCGCCGAAAGCCAGATAGGCCCACGCGCCGCGCGGGCCCGCGCGCACGACGAGCCGATCGCCGGGATGCAACGAGAAGACACAGGCCGTCGGCAGCGCGACGCCGTCGAGCCGCGCATTGAATTCGCCACCGACGAGGGCGAGCCGCAACGGCGCGCCTTGCGCGGTGGCCTCGATCCCACCGACGGAAATTTCCAGCGCCGCCGCGCCCTCCCGGGCGCCGGCCGCGCGATTGGCGATGCGAAAACTCCACTCGTCCATGGGGCCTGCCGCCGTCACGCCGTAGCGCAAATACCCGCGCCGTCCCGCGTCCTGCACCGTCACGCCCGGCCCTGCGGCGAGAATGCGAAGGCCCGCGCTCATCAAAGCCCCGTCCGCCGCGCGACGACTTCACCCTGCGCGACGCGCTCTTCGAGGGCGGCGAAGGCCGCGCCATCCACCGGCGCGAAGATGATTTCGTCGCCCACTCCGACCAGAAAAGGCTGGGCGCGGTCGCGCGCGAACATGCGCTCGGGCGTGCGCGCAACAACATACCAGCCCGTCGGCATCGAATTGACCGCCACCAGCGCCAGTCCACCCCCGATCAGCACGGAATTCTCCGGCGTCGGCGGCCGCAGGATCGCGCGGCGCGACAGCGCGATTTCGTGCGGCAGGCCGCCGAGATAGCACCAGCCGGGCGCAAAACCGTACATGTAGACGCGATAGACGGCGCCGACGAACAGCGCCGCCACACGATTGCGCGAGAGGCCGGTCGCGGCGGCGACCTCGCCCAGGTCCTCGCCCATCCCCTCATCGAGACAACAGGGAAATGTCCAGCGCGCAGCAGGCGCGGGCGCTGCGCCATGCGGTTGCGCGAGGCGCTCGACATGGTCTGCGAGAGCGTCGCGCGACAGCCGCAGCGGATCGTAATGAATAGCGAGCGAGCGATATGTCGGCACGGTCTCGATTATTCCAGCCGGCGCGGCCTTCGCGAGCGCGCCGTCGAGCGCCAGCACGCGCGCGTTGATCGCGGCGTCGACACGGTCGCCGAATTCGACGATCAGCGCACGTTCGCCGGAATCGAGCAGGCGATAGTCGCGCGGCTGCATCGCACCCTCCGATCACATCGGCGCGAAGGCGGCAAGTCTCACGCCCGCCTGCTCCAGCGCCGCACGCACCATACGCGCCCTTTCGACCGCGCCCGCGCTGTCGCCATGCACGCAGACCGACCCGATGGGCGTTGCGATCCGCGCGCCGTCGTTGGCGATGATCGCGCCCTCCGCCACCATGGCGGCCACACGCGCGGCGGCCGCGCGCGGATCGAGCACCATGGCGCCGGGCTGCCCGCGCGGCACGAGACGTCCCGCGCGCGTATAGCCACGGTCGGCGTAGATCTCCGCCACGCCGTTCAGTCCAAGCGTGTCGGCCGCGCGCGTCTGCTCGCCGACTGCGATCGTCAGCCACACAAGCGCGCGGTCGACCGCCTTGATGGCGCGGCCGACCGCCTCGGCTGCATCGCGCTCCACCTCGCACAGATTGGCGAGCGCGCCATGACATTTCACATAGGTGACGCGCGCGCCCGCATAAACAGCAAGCGCCTGCGCGGCGCCGATCTGGTAGGCGATCAACCGTTCGATCTCGCCCGGCGTGAACGGAATGCGCCGGCGCCCGAAACCCCACAAATCCGGATAGCCCGGATGGGCGCCCACCGCGACGCCCTTCTCGCGGGCGCGCGCAAACGTGCGCGCCATGATCTGCGGATCGCCTGCATGAAAGCCGCATGCGACATTCGCGGACGTGACGACGTCGAGCATCGCCTCGTCGTCGCCGCACGTGTACACGCCAAATCCTTCGGCCATGTCGGCGTTGAGATCGACGCTGCGCATTATCCCGTACTTTCGTTGAGCAGCGTGCGCAACTGCGCCTTGGCTACCTTTTCGAGAGTTGAACGCGGCATGTCGTCGACGACCCGCACCTCGTGCGGCCGCTTGAAATCCGCGAGCGCCTCCCCGCACGCGGCCTCGATGCGCGCGGCCAGCGTGGCGCGGTCGGCGCCTTCGTCGGCGATGACGAAGGCGACCGGCGCCTCGTCCAGCATCGGATGTTTCTTCGCGACGACCGCAGCCTCGCGCACGCCGGCCACCGTCAGGATAACGCGTTCGATTTCCGAGGCGGCGACGTTCTCGCCACCCACCTTCAGCATGTCCTTGTCGCGATCACCGAACTGGACATGCCCGTCCGCCAGCAGCTTCACACGATCGCCGGTGCGGAATCGTCCCTGCTCGTCGAACGAATCCGCCGTCGCCTGCGGATTGTGGATATATTCGGCGAACAACGACAGGCCGCGCACGCCCTTGACCAGAAGATGGCCCGTCTCGCCAGGCGCGACCGGCGCGCCGGCTTCGTCGACGATGTGTATGCCATATTCGGGCGCCGGGCGTCCGCACGACAGCGGCGTATTCGGCAGATGCACGTCGCCCACGATGCCGTGCGTGATCGTCTCGGTCATGCCCCACCAGCCGATGGTGCGCACACCAAACTCCGCATCGGTCGGTGGATCGCAGATCGCGCTGCCCCAGAGCCGGAAGTGATGCGAGGCGGGTTTCTCCACCGACACCAGTGCCTTCACGCAGAACGGAATGAGCGATGTCCACGTGCAACGATACTTCAGCGCCGTCGGCCAGAACCGACTGGCCGAAAAGCGCGGCATGACGACCGCCGTCGCGCCGGCCCACAGCGTGGCGAGAATCGAATAGGCCTGCGCATTGGTGTGGAACAGCGGCAGATAGACAAGATGCACATCGTCGGCGCGCAGGTCCTCGTGCGTTGCATTCACGCGCGCGCCCCACAATGCATTGGCATGCGTCCACAGCACGCCCTTGGGCCGTGAGGTGGTGCCGGACGTATATTGCACGCCCATCGGATGCAGCGGATCCGGTGCGCGATGCGGCGCATCGGCGGCCTCGCCCAACAGCGCCTCGAACGAATCCGTTCCCGGCGCGCAACCCGCGGACGGCGCCGCGCCGTTGTCGTGAGACGTGACCGCGACGAACCGGAAATTGCGCGACGACCGGTTGACGAGATCGGCGAACTTGGGCTGCGTGATCGCAGCCACCGCCCCGCAATGATCCGCGAAATACGTGAGCTCGTCGAGCGAGGATCGCGCGTTGGTCGTCACCGGCACGGCGCCCAGGATCGCCAACCCGTACCAGGCGACGAGCGTCTCCAAGCAATTGTCGAGATGGACGAGCACGTGGTCGCGCGGCTTCACCCCGCGCTTGCGCAATCCCGCCGCCAGACGCGCCGTGCGCTCGTAAAACTGCGCGTAGGTCAGCGTTTCATCCACACCGTCGAACGGCGCCCAGATGAGAAACGGATGGTCGCCACGCGTGCGTGCGCGCAAGCGGACGAGTTCGGCGATATCGAACGCGGCGAAAGGATGAACGCCCTGAAAGGATTGCAAGATCGGCTCCCGACTGATGCAAGCGGAAGCGTCAGTTTGGAACCCGCGCGACCGCCTGTCCAGTCAGCGCTACGTCAGCGCCGCGAGAATCTGCTCGATCGCGGCGTCGGTGGTCGTCTCCTGCGTGCGCACATGCGCTTCCGGCCGCTCTGGCGCCTCGTAGGGGCTGTCGACGCCGGTGAAATTCTTCAGTTTGCCTTGCCGCGCAAGCGCATAAAGGCCCTTCACGTCCCGCCGTTCGCATTCCTCGATCGGCGTATCCACGAACACTTCCGTAAACGCGCCCGCCGCGAACAGTTCGCGCGCCATGCGCCGTTCGCTGCGGAACGGCGAGATGAAGCTGACGATCACGATAAGCCCCGCGTCCACCATCAGTTTGGCGACTTCCGCCACGCGGCGAATGTTCTCGACGCGGTCGGCCTCCGTGAAGCCGAGATCGCGATTGAGACCGTGGCGCACGTTGTCGCCATCGAGCAGATAGGTATGTCGGCCATCTGCGTTGAGGCGCTTGTCGAGCATGTTGGCGATGGTCGACTTGCCGGAGCCGGAGAGACCGGTGAACCAGATGCAGCGCGGCTTCTGCTGTTTCTGCGCCGATCGCGAGGCCGCGCCGATCTCCAGGGCCTGCCAGTGGATGTTGCGCGCGCGCCGCAGCGCAAATTCGATCACGCCCGCGCCGACTGTCTCGAATGTCAGCTTGTCGATGAGAATGAAGGCGCCGAGCGTGCGGCTGGCTGCATAGGACTCGAAGGCGACCGGCGCGCTGGTCGACAGCGTCACGCGCGCGATCTCGTTCATCGCCAGCGTCTTGGCCGACAGATGCGCGCCGGTGTCGACATCCTCGCGATACTTGATCTCGGTGATCGTCGCGGTCGCTTCGCGCGTGGCGAGCTTGAAAAGATACTGCCGCCCCGGCGTCATCGCATGTTCGTTGAGCCACAACAGCCGACCCTCGAACTGGTCGGCCGATTCGAGCGGCGCCTCGCCGGCCGCCAGCACGTCGCCGCGACTGATGTCGATTTCGTCGGCGAGCGTCACCGTGACGGATTCGCCCGCGTGCGCGACATCGACCTCTTCGAACCCGCGCAGGATAGATGCGATGCGCGATGTCGCGCCCGTAGGAACGACACGCACCGCAGCGCCCACGCGCGCCTCGCCCTCCGCGATCCGCCCGCAATAGCCGCGAAAATCGAGATTTGGCCGGTTGACGAATTGCACCGGCATGCGCAGCGGTCCGAGCACACGTGCGCCGCCAACGTCCACCGTGTCGAGATAGTCCATGAGACTGGGGCCGGCATGCCACGGCGTATCGACGCTCTTCGTCATCACATTGGCGCCGGAAAGGCCCGACACCGGAATGGCCTCGATGGTCGCAAATCCGAGACCGTCTGCGAAAGCGCGATAGTCGTCGACGATGCGCGCGAAGGTCGCCCGGTCGTAGTCGACGAGATCCATCTTGTTGACGGCAAGCACGATATGGCGAATGCCCATCAACGCGACGATCCGGCTGTGCCGGCGCGTTTGAACCAGCACGCCCTTTCGCGCATCGACGAGCAGGATGGCGAGGTCCGCCGTCGAGGCGCCCGTCGCCATGTTGCGCGTATATTGCTCGTGGCCCGGCGTGTCGGCTACGATGAAACGCCGCTTTTCGCTGGCGAAGAAGCGATAGGCGACGTCGATTGTGATGCCCTGCTCGCGCTCGGCCTGCAGACCGTCGACCAGCAGCGCCAGATCGAGATTGGCGCCTTGCGTGCCGAACCGGCGCGACTCCGTTTCGAGCGAGGCGAGTTGGTCGTCGAAAATGCTCTTGCTTTCGTAGAGCAGGCGGCCGATCAGCGTGCTCTTGCCATCGTCCACGCTGCCGCAGGTGATGAAGCGCAACGTCTGCTTGTCGCGCTGCGCGGCGAGAAACGCGCCGATCTCGTGAGCCTCAAGCCGGCGCATCAGAAATAGCCTTCCTGCTTCTTCTTCTCCATCGAGCCCGGCTGGTCGTTGTCGATCAGGCGGCCCTGGCGCTCGGAGGAGCGCGCGCCGAACGTCTCGGCGATCACGTCTTCGATGCTCGCCGCATCGCTTTCGACGGCCGCCGTCAGCGGCCAGCATCCAAGGGTGCGGAACCGCACGCGACGCAATTCCACCTTCTCCCCTGCGGCGATGGGAAAGCGCTCGTCGTCCACCATCAGCAACTGACCGCCGCGTTGCACGACGGGCCGTTCCGCCGACAGATAGAGCGGCACGATGGGTATGTTTTCGACGTGGATGTATTGCCAGATGTCGAGTTCGGTCCAGTTGCTGATGGGAAACACGCGGATCGTTTCGCCGGGGCGCACATGCGTGTTGTAAAGGTTCCAGAGTTCGGGTCGTTGCGCCTTCGGATCCCAGCGATGGTTAGCCGCGCGGAACGAGAACACGCGCTCTTTCGCGCGACTTCTTTCCTCGTCGCGCCGCGCGCCGCCGAACACCACGTCGTAGCCGCGCGCGTCGAGCGCCTGTTTGAGCGCCTGCGTTTTCATCACATCGGTGTGGTAGTTCGAGCCGTGTGTGAACGGACCGACACCGGCGGCGACGCCGTCCGCATTGATGTGCGAAATGAGCTTCATGCCGCTCTCGGCCACCATGCGATCGCGATGCGCATACATCGCCTTGAACTTCCAGCCGGTGTCGACATGCAGCAGCGGAAACGGCGGCGGCGCCGGAAAGAACGCCTTGCGCGCGAGATGCAGCAGGACCGAGGAATCCTTGCCGATAGAATACAGCATGGCCGGGTTGCGGGCCGCCGCGACCGCCTCGCGAATGATTTCGATGGCTTCCGCTTCAAGACTGTTCATGGGTTCGACCGACGGACCAATTTCGCATCGCCGACGGACGGCGCGCGCATGCGCGTTTCCATAGGCGATGGCCCTGCGCCCATCAACGACGCGCGCGCCGGCGCCGCGCGGCGCACGAAAGCCGCGCGTATTCCCGGCAGTCGTCGCAACGCCTTGTGTCTGTTCGATGTTCGCGCCTGTCGCGAAGCGTGGCGCTGTTTGGCGCGCAATCCGGCGCAGCCTGCCCGGCGCCTACCGAAAGAGAAGGAATGCACCACGCGCGCGCGCACAGGGAGCATAAGGCGTTCGCCGCGCGGGGCGGGCGAAACGCATTTTGCCAAAGTTGCGAGCGGGCGCGTTTTTTTGCGATTTACGCGCAGGCAGCTGTCTACGCCGCGGTCGCCGCCTCCACCAGTTTGGCGAAATAGCTCACGCCGTAGGGAATGGCGTCGTCGTTGAAGTCGTACTCGGGGTGGTGCAATCCCGCCGAGGGTCCG
Organism: uncultured Methylocystaceae bacterium; assembly: GCA_937870755.1. Classification (GTDB taxonomy): domain Bacteria; phylum Pseudomonadota; class Alphaproteobacteria; order Rhizobiales; family Beijerinckiaceae; genus JAJXWB01. The sequence goes on along the minus strand of CALMZV010000018.1, from coordinate 36,782 downwards.
TTGCCGATGAAGACGAACGCGCCGGGTCGCGCCTCCAGCATGAATGAAAAGTCCTCCGCGCCCATCACCGGCGGCGTGCTGGCGTTCACGCGTTCCACGCCCGCCACCTCGCGCGCGATCTTCAGCGCGAAATCGGTTTCGCGTGCGTGGTTCACGGTCACCGGATACCCGCTCGTCAGAGTCGTGCGGGCCTCGGCGCGGTTGAGCCGCGCGACGCCGTCCGCGATTTCCGCCAGGCGCGCCGCGGCGAAGGCGCGCGTTTCCTTGTTGAGCGAGCGGATGGTGCCAGCAAGCCGCGCGGTCGCCGGTATGATGTTGAACGCAGTGCCGGCGTTAAACTGCGTGACCGAAACGACGACCGAATCCAGCGGATCGACGTTGCGCGCGGCGATGGTCTGCAACGCGCTCACGATCTGCGCGCCGATGAGGACCGGATCGACGCACTCGTCGGGCTTGGCCGCATGGCCGCCGCGCCCCGCGATCTCGATCTCGAACGTATCGGTCGAGGCCATGATCGGCCCCGCGCGCGTGGCGAACGCACCGATCGGCAGGCCGGGCGCATTATGCACGCCGTAAATCTCCTCCACGCCGAAGCGGTCCATCACGCCGTCGTCCACCATTTCCCTCGCGCCGGCGCCGCCCTCTTCGGCCGGCTGGAAGATCACGACCGCCGTGCCGGCGAAACCGCGCGTCTCGCACAGGTAGCGCGCCGCGCCGAGCAGCATCGCCGTGTGCCCGTCGTGGCCGCAGGCGTGCATGGCGCCGGGCGTCTGCGACTTGTAAGGCAGGTCGCGCGCCTCCTGGATCGGCAGCGCGTCCATGTCGGCGCGCAGCCCTATGGTCCGCCCCGGCCCCTTGCCCCCGCGGATCACCCCCACGACGCCGGTGCGCCCGATGCCGGCGACGACCTCGTCGCACCCGAACGCTTTCAGCTTGTCCGCCACGAACGCGGCCGTGCGGTGCACGTCGAACAGCAGTTCGGGCATCTGGTGCAGTTCGCGCCGCCAGGCGGCGATGTCGGGGCTGAGTTCGGCGACACGGTTGACGATGGGCATGACGGCTCCGGCGGATGAGGCCGCCAGTCAATGCATCCTCCTTGCAAAGGTCAAGCGCCGGCCCGCCGCCGGGGCCATCCCTTGACCTATCCCAATGACCTGACCGCGTTCGTCCCGCCATCCTTCCTCAAGGCGAGGTTGGGAGCCGCCATCCATGGCGCAAGATGCGAACGATTTGATTTTCACCGCCAGACCGCTGCGCCCGCATGAGCGCAAGCTGGTCTTTCCGCTGGTGTCGTTCCGCCACCCCGCGCTCGGGCTCAAGCACTGGACCGAATTCACCGCGCGTGTGGAGCGGACGTACGGCGGCGGCGGCCACCTGATGGCGCTCATCGACTCGCGCGGCCATTTCCACGCCGTCTTCGCCTTTTTCGTGGAGCCGTGTCTTCTTGGCGCGCCGCGCTTGCGCGTTTCGCACATCGCCTCCGCGTCGCTGGCGGGCGATGCGATCAACCGCGCCTTCCATGCGGCCCTCGACAAGCTCGCACGCGACAACGGCTGCGACGACATTCTGATCGAGGTGGAAGGCGGCGCGGGCCTGCGCGGCTGCGACGAGCGCGGCGCGCTCGAACGGGCCGGCTTCACGCCGACGCCGACCGCCTATTTGCGCCACGCGCGCGCGGCCCCGCTCTAGGCGTTCTCGAGCCAGGCGGACACGGCGTCGCGTGAAGAAAACGCGTCGAAACAGATGATTGGAGCATCGGTTCCACAAGAGGCGAAAACGCCCCACGTTCGGCTTCAGACCAGCGGCGCGGCCATGGCGCCGGCGAGCGCCGCTCCAAACAACGCGAAATCGTGGCCCGCCAGCATCGCCCGCGACGGACTTCCGCGCGCATAGAGCACCTGCAACAGGCCGGCGTTGGCCAGCGACCAGCCCGCGCCCGCAGCAACCATCGCAACGGCGATCCGCGCCGTGTCCGCCGAGCCGACAAACAGCGCGAGCCCGCCGGCCAGAAGCGCGAAACCCGCGCCGAGCGTGAGGGCCGCCGGCGGCGTCCACGGCGACAGGCGCAAGAGCGCGGACGGCGCATACATCGCCATGAGGTGCCAGGCGATCACGCCGCCGACCGCCGACGCCGTGGCGCCGCAACCGATGAGGCTGGAGGCCGCGCGCGCCATCATCGCAGTCATGGCGAACCAGGCGAGCGCACCGAGCGCGGTGGCGATGTAGAACCGTCCCGCGCCGGCCTGCGAGGACGCCTCCTCGCGCGGCCGCGCCAGCGCATGGGGAAGGAAAATCGCCACCAGCAGAGCCAGAAGATCGACGACGCCGGCCGCCGCCAGCGCCCACGCGTCGGCGAACGGACCGGCATGGTCGCTGGCCAGTTGCAGGAGGGTGGGCGCGGCCAGCGCCGCGACCGCGCCGCCCGCAAAGACGAACGCCCCGCCCCGCGCGCCCGATGGACCGGCCGCCGCCGCGTGACGATAGAACAGCGCGAACCCGTTCGACACACCGAGCCAGAACGCGCCGACGCACAGCAACAGAAATTCGCGATGGAGCGACGCGAACGCCGCCAGCGCACCACCGGCGATCCCAAGGCTGGCGCCCAGCGCCAGCGCGCCGCGCCGGCCGAATGAGTCGACCAGAAACGCAGCCGGAAAGGTGGCGAGCGTCGCCCCGAGCAGCGTGAGCGCATAGGGCGCGCCCGCAAGCCACGGTTGCGGCGCGATCGCCGCCGCCGACACCGGCAGCGCAGCCAGCACCAGCGTTTGCGCCAGCACCGCCAGTCCGAAACCGGCCGCCAGCCGCCACAATCCCTCGCTCGCCCGCCTGCCCGCCTCCTCCGGCGGGCATACGCAATCGAGCCGCCCCGCGCGCCCCGCCATCTGGTCGAGATCGATCATGCTCACGGCTTGCGATCCTCGACGTCGTCGTCCATCAGCACCCGCACCGAGGCGCCGTCCATGTCGTCGTACTGGCCGGCCTTGAGCGACCAGACGAAGGCCACGAGTCCCACGAACCCGAGCAGCAGCGCGATCGGCACGAGTATGATGAGGATGGTCATGCCGGCGCTCCCGCCTGCGTGGCCGGCGCACGCGCGCCCGCATCGACGTCGGCCGCTTCCTCGCTGCGCGGCGCCGCGCGCAACGCGTTGGCCGTGACGATGAGCGATGAGCCGGACATGGCGACCGCCGCGATCAGCGGCGTGACGAGACCGGCGATCGCGAGCGGCACGGCGATCGCGTTGTAGACCACCGCGATGAGCAGATTTTCGCGCATCAGCCCGCGCGCCTTGCGCGAGATGGCGAGAGCCTGCGCCACCGGCGCCAGCCGTTCGCCGAGGAACACCGCGTCCGCCGAGGCTTGCGCGACGTCGGCCGCCGTAATCGGCGACAGCGAGACATGGGCGGCCGCGAGCGCCGGCGCGTCATTGAACCCGTCGCCGACCATCAACGCGCGCCGCCCGTCGGCGCGCAGTTCTTCCAGCCGCGCCACCTTGTCGGCCGGCCGTGCGCGCGCCGTCCAGCGCGCGACGCCGAGCGCCTCTGCGACCGCGCGCGTCGCCTGCTCGTTGTCGCCGGACACGATCTCGATCTCCATGCCGGCGCGTTTCAGCGCGGCGATCGTCTCGACAGCATCGGCGCGCAAGGTCTGGCGGACGAGAAACATCGCGGTTTCGTCGCCGTGGCGGAAATAGATGGCGGACGCGTCGTGCCCCGCGCCGTCGGGCCGTTCGGCGCCCACGCCGCAGAACGCGGCCGAGCCGAGCCTGGCCTCCATGCCCTCGACCACAGCCGCAACGCCCTCGCCCGCGCTCTCGCACGCATCGTCGAACAGCGCGCCGTGCGGCGCCGACATCGCCAGAGCGCGGGCAAGGGGATGGCGGCTCGAGCGCGCAAGGCGCGCCGCCTTTTCAACCAGCGCGGGCGGATAATCGCCGGCGTTGGCCGCGCGCGGCTCGAGCAGCGTGAGCGTGCCGGTCTTGTCGAACACCGCCGTATCCGCTTCCGCCAGCCGTTCGATTGCGTGGCCGCCGTTGAGCAGCACGCCCGCGCGGAACAGCGCGCCGCTCGCCACCACATGCACCGCCGGCACCGCAAGCGCCAGCGCGCACGGGCAGGTGATGATGAGCACAGCGATGGCGATGATGATGGAGTCGTGCGCCGAGGCGCCGGCGATCAGCCAGCCGATGGCGGTCGCCAGCGCCGTCACATGCACGACTGGCGCATAGATGCGCGAAGCGCGTTCGGCGAGCCCCACATAGCCCGATCGTTCCGCGCCCGCCTTTTCCAGCAGCCGCTCGATCTCGGACAGAAACGAGCCTTCGCCGGCCGCCTCGACGCGCACGCGCAGCGCGCCGGAGAAATTCATCGTGCCCGAATAGATCGACGCGCCTTCCGCAACGGAACGGCGCTGCGTTTCGCCGGTGACGATGCTTTCGTCGACATCGCTTGCGCCCGCAACGACCAGGCCGTCGGCCGGCGCGCGTTCGCCGGGCCGCACCAGAATGATGTCGCCGACCGCAAGCCGCGCGGTCGGAACCTGCACGATCGAGCCGTCGGCCTCGATTCGGGCGGCGACCGGCGAACGCAGCGCGGCGAGATTGCCCGCGACCGCGCGCGTGCGCCGGCGCATGGCCTGCTCCATGAAACGGCCGGTGAGGAGGAAGAAGATCAGCATCAGCGCCGAATCGAAATAGGCGTGATGATTGGACAGCGCCGTCTCCACCAGCGACATGCCGAGCGCGAGAATGATGCCGAGCGAAATCGGCACGTCCATGTTGAGCGATCCGCGCTTGACCGCGTTCCAGGCGCTGACGAAAAACGGTCGGCCGGAAAACGCCGCCGCGGGAATGGCGATCAGCGCCGAAATCCAGTGGAACATGTCGCGCGTTTCGGGCGTGATGTCGCTGACGTTGCCCGCCCACACCGAAACGGACAAGAGCATGACGTTCATCGCCGCGAAGCCGGCGACCGCCAGACAGCGCAACAGATGCTTGGCCTGTTCGCTGTCGCGCGCTTCGGCTTCGGCGATCTCGAACGGATAGGCCCGGTAGCCCATCGTGCGCAGCCGCTCGACTGCGTCCGCTGGATTGAACGATGGCGTTTTCCAGGCCAGCGCCAGCCGGCTGTTGGTGTAGTTGAGTCGTGCGCCAGTCACGCCGTCGAGACGGCCCATCGCGGTTTCAATTTCGCCGATGCAGGCCGCGCAGGTCACGCCGTCGAGCGCCAGATCGAGCCGGCGCATGCCGTCCTCGCCCTCGCGTACGAATCCGGAAAGGTCGACCTGGTCCCGCATCGCGTTCCGCTACTTGAGGGTCACTCTGTTGCGCGACTGGAATTGCCGCTCGCCGCCGCGCCCCGCCGTTAGCACGACATCCCATGCGCCGGCCATCGCCGGGCCGCGCGCCGCATATCGGCCTGGCGCGACCTCGCGCACCTTGAGCGTTCTGTCGCGCTTGCGGTCGGCCGGCGCCTCCAGCACCACCGAAACCTCAAGCCCTGTCAGCGGCGCGCCCGAGGCGTCCCGCGCCTCGATGTCGACGCCCGCCACACTGTCCACGCCGAGCGCGACTTTTCCGTCGAACGTCCAGCCAAGCTTGTCCTGTGCGCGCAAAGCATCGACTTCCGCGTTGAATCGCAGCCCCCGCTCGTAGGGGTGCGCCGTCACCTCGCCGCTGAACGTCTTGAGCGCGAACCGCGCCATCGTCAGATTGGCGGCCAGCATCACGCCGAAAAAGCAGCACAGGATGATGAAGACGTGCCGTCCGGTCAGTCGGAAGCCGCCGTCATCTTCGCCGGGCCGCCCGGATGTCGGTTGCACGTTGGTCGGCATGGAACACCTCTTCGCGCGATGCGGCGCGCGATCTTCGCGGTCGATACGTCAATGCCGCGCAGCCGAAGGCCGAAGCCTTCGGCGGCGGTCCGGTCACGGCCCCCGGAAGAAATCCTTAGCGGCCGCGAGCACCTTACCCGTTTCGTCTATCAGCGTGAACGTCATGGGGATGGAGGCGTTGGCCGGCAGGCTCTCCCGCGTGGACAGCAGCAGCCGCACCTCGCGCGTCTGGTCGCGGCCTACCTCGATCGTCGGTCGACCTTGCGCGTCCTTGCCCGCGCCCGCAAGCTCGACCGTCGCACCCTTCAGACCTTCCACCGCCAACGCGAATGTGCGCGGCTCCGGCGCCTTGTTGGCGAACCTCACAGTATAGCCGTTGCGCAGCGCGCCGTCCGACAGCAGCACGTATTGCGGATTGCGATCGTGGATGACGGCCAGACCCGAGTCCGCGCGCGTGGCCAGTTTGGCCGCCATGCCGCCGGCGATCAGCGAGATCAGCACCACGTAGAGCACGGTGCGCGTGCGAACGAACCGGTAGACATTGGGCAGGCCGACGGCGCGTCGCTTGATGTTGATATCGGTATCGTAGGCGATCAGCCGTTCGGGACGGCCGACCTTGCGCATGACCGTGTCGCAGGCGTCGATGCACAGGCCGCACTGGATGCAGCCAAGTTGCGGGCCATGGCGAATGTCGACGCCCGTCGGACACGCGTGCACACACTGGTTGCAGTCGACGCAGTCGCCGGCGATCTCGCCCGCCTTGCGCACCGCCGCGGCCTTCTTGACCGACATTCGCGGCTCGCCCCGATCGTAGCGATAGGTGACGTTGAGCGCGTTCTCGTCCGTCAGCGCCGCCTGAATGCGCGGCCACGGACACATGTAGAGACATGTCTGTTCGCGCATATGGCCGGCGAAAATATAGGTGGTGAAGGTGAGAATGCCGATCCAGGTATAGGCGATGGACGGCGCCTGGAGCGTGGCGAGCTGTGTGACGAGCGTGGGCGCGTCCGCAAAGTAGAGAACCCAAACGCCGCCCGTCCACCAGGCGATCATCAGCCATATGAAATGTTTGAGCGCGCGTTTGCCGATCTTCCGCGCGGACCACGGCGCAGCGTCGAGCTGCATGCGTTCGCGCCGGTCGCCTTCGACCCAGCGTTCGACCGCCATGAACAAATCGGTCCAGACCGTCTGCCAGCACAGATAGCCGCACCAGACGCGGCCCGCCAGCGCGTTCATGAGAAACAGCGTGAGCGCGGCGATGATAAGCAGGCCGGTGAAATAATAAACTTCCTGCGGCCAGATTTCGATGAAGAAGAAGTAGAAGCGACGGTGTTCCAGGTCGACCAGAACGGCCTGTCCGGGCGCGTGCGGCCCGCGGTCCCAGCGAACGAACGGAAGGAAGTAGTAGATGCCGAGCGTGACGAACAGAACGAGCCATTTGATGCGACGATACGTGCCGCTGGTTTTCTGCGGAAAGATTTTCTTCGCGGCCGCATACGTCGGCCCGACGATCAAAGTATCGTCGGTCTTCGCCAAATCAAACCGGGGCTGTGAAGCCCCGGTCTCAGGCGACGGTGATGTTACGCTCACGTCATTTGCCTCCGCCCAGACTATGGACGTACACGGTAAGCGACTTGATCGTGACGGGATCAAGGCGCCCGCCCCACGAAGGCATCACGCCGCCGCCGCCGTTCTGGATTCGGTTGACGATAGTGGCCTTGTCGGAGCCGTATAGCCAGATCTTGTCGACCAGACTGGGCGAGCCCAGCTCCATATTGCCCTTGCCGTCGTCGCCGTGGCAGGCGGCGCAGTTTTCGGCATAGATCGTCTTGCCTTTGGCGAGATCAGGCGAACCCTCGACCTTCACGCCGCCGATCGACTGCACGTAACCGGCGACGTTGGCGATCTCGTCGGCCTTGAGCGTGCCGTCCTTGCCGAAGGCGGGCATGGCGCCGGCGCGGCTGTCCTTGTCCGCATCCCAGCGGATGCCGTGGGTGATCGTCTGCGAAATGGCCTCGGGCGTGCCGCCCCAGATCCATTCGTCGTCGTTCAGGTTCGGATAACCCTTCGCGCCCTGTGCGCCCGCGCCGTGGCAAGGCGCGCAATTGGTGGCGAAGGCCGCCGCGCCCTGCGCACGGGCGAAGCTCAGCATCTGCGCGTCGCCCTTGATCTCAGCGAGGCTCGCTTTCTCGAGTTTGGCGCCGGCGGCGCCGCGAATGGTCTTCAACTCGTTCAGCTCATCCACGATGGCGGCGCGGGAGTTCCACCCGAACAGTCCGTTCGTGTGCGTGGTCGCGAGCGGCCAGGCCGGATAGACGACCCAATAGCCGATCGACCAGACGATGGTGGCGTAGAAGGTCCACAGCCACCAGCGCGGCAGCGGCGTATTCAGTTCGGCGATGCCGTCCCATTCATGACCGGTGGTCGGCGTGCCCGTGTGGGCGTCGACTCTCGGTTCGGAAGCATGGCTCATGGTTCAGTCCTCAATGAGCGGGGTCTGCGCCGCCTTGTCGAAGGTTGCTTTCTTCGACGGCCACAATGCGTAGGCCACGGCGGCGACGAAAATGATGGCGAAGTAGATCGTGCCCCAAATCCCGACGGTTTCGCGCCAGAAATTGTAAGCGTTCATGACCTCGCCCTCACCGGATGTTGGCTTTCGCGTCGTAGAGTTTGAAGTCCACTTGCGTGCCCAGGCGTTGCAGATACGCGATCAGCGCATCGAGTTCGGTCGGCTTGCCGCCGAGATCGCGCGCGATGGCGTTGGCGTAGCGCTTCTGCACGTCGCCGCCGTCGGCGGTCGCCTGCGCCTTCAGGTCTGCGTCCGCCTTGTCGATCATTTCCTTGGTGTAAGGAACGCCGACGATCGCGAGCGTACGCAAATCTTCCTTGATGTTGGGAAGATCGAGCGGCGTCTTCGCGAGCCACGGATAGGCAGGCATGATCGAGGTCGGCACCACCGCGCGCGGGTTGTTCATGTGATCGCGGTGCCAGTCGTCCGAGTATTTGCCGCCGACACGGGCCAGATCGGGACCGGTGCGCTTGGAGCCCCACTGGAAGGGGTGATCGTACATGGACTCCGCCGCGAGCGAATAATGCCCGTAACGTTCGACCTCGTCGCGCAGGGGACGAACCATCTGCGAGTGGCAGTTGTAACAGCCCTCGCGGACATAGATGTTGAAGCCCGCGAGTTCGAGCGGCGAGTAAGGCCGCACGCCCTGCACTTTCTCGATCGTGCTCTTCAGATAGAAGAGCGGCACGATCTCGACGAGGCCGCCCCACGCGATGGCGACGATGATGCCGATCACGAGAACGATCGAGTTCTTCTCGAAAATCCCGTGCTTCTGCCAGATAGAGGAATTTTGAGCCGAAGCCATTTCTTGTCTCCTCATTCGGCCGGCGCGAGCGAAGGACGGCCGGACGGCACGGCTTCGGATTCAGGCGAACGGATGGTCATGTAGATGTTGTAGGCCATGATGCAGGCCCCAACCACGAACAGGCCGCCGCCAAGAGCGCGGATGACATACATCGGATGCATGGCGTCCACGGTTTCGACGAAGGAATATTCGAGGAAGCCGAGCGCCGTGTACGAACGCCACATCAGGCCCTGCATGATGCCCGCGACCCACATCGACGAGATGTAGAACACGATGCCGATCGTGCCGACCCAGAAGTGCCAGTCGACGAGCTTCAGCGAGTAGAGCCCCTTGCGGTTGAACACCCACGGGATGAGGCAATAGAGCGCGCCGAAGGACACGAAACCCACCCAGCCGAGCGCGCCGGAATGCACATGGCCGATCGTCCAGTCGGTATAGTGCGAGAGCGCGTTGACCGCTTTCACCGCCATCATCGGACCCTCGAAGGTCGACATGCCGTAGAAGGCGACCGACACCACCAGCATGCGCAGCACCGGATCGGTCCGCAGCTTGTCCCAGGCGCCCGACAGCGTCATCAGGCCGTTGATCATGCCGCCCCACGAGGGCATCCACAGGATGACCGAGAAGGTCATGCCGAGCGTCTGCGCCCAGTCCGGCAGGGCGGTGTAGTGCAGGTGATGGGGGCCGGCCCAGATGTACAGGAAGATCAGCGCCCAGAAGTGCACGATCGACAGCCGGTAGGAATAAACCGGACGCTCCGCGCGCTTGGGCACGAAGTAGTACATGATGCCGAGGAAGCCCGCGGTCAGGAAGAAGCCCACCGCGTTGTGGCCGTACCACCACTGGATCATCGCGTCCTGCACGCCCGACCACACGGGGTAGGATTTCGACGAGAAGATCGAGACCGGAACCTCGGTGTTGTTGCCGAGCACCAGCACCGCGATCGTGACGATCATCGACAGGTAGAACCAGTTCGCGACGTAGATGTGCGGCTCGGACCGTTTCCAGAGCGTGCCGAGCATGACGAGCAGATACGTCACCCACACAGTCACCAGGAATAGAATCGCGTACCATTCCGGCTCCGCGTATTCGTGGCTGCGGGTGATGCCGAGCAGGTAGCCCGTGCCCGCGATGACGATGAAGAAGTTGTAGCCGAGCGCGACATACCAGGGCGACAGATCGCCGGCCAGCCGCGCGCGGCTGGTGCGCTGCACCACATAGAGCGAGGTCGCCAACAGCACGTTGCCGCCAAACGCGAAAATAACCGCCGACGTATGCAGCGGGCGCAGGCGTCCGAAACTGATCCAGGGCAGGTCGAAGTTCAGCGCCGGATAGGCGAGCTGGAGTGCGGCGATGAGACCGACCAGAAAGCCCGCCAGCCCCCAGATCATCGCGGCCACGGCCGTGAACTTGATCGGACCGTAGTTGTAGTTGGGTTTGCCGTCGATGGTCTGCTCGACCACGGCCGCGCGCACGCCATACCGCTTCATGATGCCGAAGACGGCGGCCGCCGAGCCGATCGCGAATAGAATTGCGTGGAACGCGTACTCGGGCGTGTAAGCCTTAGTCGCGACGAATGCTGAAAAAACCGCAAGTGCGGCGAACACAACCATCAGGCTGAGTTCGCCGAATCGCAGGCTTTTTCCGGATTGAATTGCTTGCGCCATGTTTCTGCCCTGTTTTGCGGGACACTTAAAGCAGAATGCGCGCCGGAGCGCCCGTTCCCGCCTTGGCACGATGCCTAGCGCAAAGTGCTGCGGCCTTGACATGTGTCAATGTGTCACCCGGCGCGACGCGCCATGAACCGCCCAAACCATACACGAAATTGATTTTGGCCACATCCCGTTTGGGATATGGTCGGCTGACGTTTTGGGCGCTGCACGGAGTTGAGATGTCGAGCGTCGCGGGGTCTGCTGTCGCTGAGCGGACGGATGGTGGAAAGCCGGGCGGGGAAAAGCTGGGCGGGGACTCGGCCGATTCGGCTTTTCTGGTTTCCAGATACGGCGGGCGCGCGCCGCGTTACACATCCTATCCGACCGCCGTGCAGTTTTCCGCCGACGTCGGCGCGGCGGATTATGCGGCTTGGCTGGCCGCGCTGCGCCCCCAGGACGGTCCGGCGTCGCTCTATCTGCACATCCCCTTCTGCGACCGCATGTGCTGGTACTGCGGCTGCCATACGGCGGTCGTCAATCGGCGCAAACCGATCGAGGATTATGTCGGCAATCTGCTGCGCGAGATCGACATCGTGGCGGCCGCCCTGCCCCATCGGCTGTCGGCCAGCGCCGTGCATTTCGGCGGCGGCACGCCCAACATGCTGGCGCCGTCGGAGTTCGCCGCGATTCTCGATCGGCTGCGCGCCAGATTCGACTTCACCGCCGACGCCGAAATCGCCGTGGAGCTGGACCCGCGCCTGCTGACGCCCGAGTGGGTGAAGACTGCGGCCGCCGCCGGCATGAACCGCGCGAGCCTCGGCGCGCAGGATTTCCAGCCGGACGTGCAGCAGGCCATCAACCGCATTCAGCCGTACGAGCTGGTGCGCGCGGCCGCCGCCGAACTGCGCCAGGCCGGCGTCGTCTCGCTCAATCTCGACCTCATGTACGGCCTGCCGCGCCAGACGCTCGTCAGTCTCGAAAGCACCATCGACCAGGCGATTTCGCTCAACCCCGAGCGTCTCTCGCTGTTCGGCTACGCGCATGTGCCGTGGATGAAGGCGCATCAGAAGCTGATTCGCGAGGACGAACTGCCCGAGGCCATTTTGCGCTACGAAATGCAGCGTCGGGCCGCCGAAATCCTCGGGGCGCGCGGCTGGACGCGGCTTGGTCTCGACCATTTCGCCAATCCCGCCGATTCGCTCGCCAGGGCAGCCGCCGACGGGCGCATGCGCCGCAATTTCCAGGGCTACACCACCGACAACGCCACGACGCTCATCGGTTTCGGCGCATCGGCGATCGGCGCGCTGCCGCAGGGCTATGTGCAGAACGCCTCCGCCGTGCCGAAATGGCGCGAGAAGATCGTGGCCGGCGAACTGCCGGTCGTGCGCGGCGTGTCCGCGACCGCGGACGACAAGTTCCGCGCCGAAATCATCGAGCGCCTGATGTGCGATCTCGGCGTCGACCTCGCCGATGTCTGCGCGCGCCACGGCCGCGCCCTCGACGAGCTCGCCTACGCCTGGCCGCGCCTGGACGAGATGGCCGCCGACGGTTTGCTCGTGCGGCGCGGGCCGGTGATCGAGGCGAAGCCCATCGGCCGCGATTTCATCCGCTCGATCGCAACCGTGTTCGACGCCTATCTCGACGCCGAAGCCGCCCGCCACTCGCTCGGAGTCTGATCGCGGCGACGATCAGAGAATGAGGCCGCCGTCGACCGGTATCGTCTGCCCGCAGATGTAGGACGCGAGCGGCGAGGCGAGAAAGAGCGTCGCGCCCGCCATGTCCGCTGGCGTGCCGAGCCGCCCGGCCGGAATCCTCTGCAGGCTCGCCGCCAGACGCTCCGGATTCTGCGTCGTCACCTTGGTCAGCTTGGTGTCCACCAGCCCCGGCGCCACGCCGTTCACGCGAACGCCGTCGCGCGCCCACGCCTCTCCGAGCGTGCGCGTGAGGCCGACGAGCCCGGTCTTGGAGGCGCCATACGCCGGATTGCCGCGCGTGGCGTGATAGGCGGCGGTGGACGATATGGTGACGATCGAGCCTCTCGACGCCCTCAGCATGTCGTAGAATTTCAGCGCGCACGCCATGATGGAGTTGAGATTCACGTCGACCACGCGCGCGAACCCCTCCATCTGGTATTCGCCGCGCTTGTACATGACGATGCCCTGCGACAGGACCAGCACATCGAGCGTCTCGAACGGCGGCGCATGGTTCTCGATGGCGCCTTCCTCGCCAACATCGACCTGCGCGTAGTGCAAACCCGTCAGGTCGCTGCCGTCTTCCTTCCTGTAGTCGGCGGACGACGCGCGCGTGCCCCAGACATGGACCTGCGCGCCCCTCGCGCGAAACGCCTGCGCGATGCCGTTGCCGATGCCGCTCGATCCGCCCACCACCAGCACAGTCTTGCCGGTGAAATCCATGTCGTTCAAATTCTCCTCCGTATTTTCTCTTGCGGCGCGCGGCGTCTGCGGGCGTCTCTTTCGTTGTGCGCCGTCAGCCCAGCCCGCCCAGACACACGTATTTGATCTCGACATATTCGTCGACGCCGTATTTCGAACCCTCGCGGCCGAGGCCCGATTGCTTCACGCCGCCGAACGGCGCCTCCGCCATCGAGATGATGCCTTCGTTGACGCCGACGATTCCCGTCTCCAGCGCGTGCAGCACGCGCCACACGCGGCCGAGGTCGCGCGCATAGAAATAGGCCGCGAGCCCGTATTCGCTGGCGTTGGCGAGCGCGATCGCCTCTTCGTCCGTCTCGAATTTCACGAGCGGCGCCACGGGACCGAAGATCTCCTCATTCAGGAGTCGCGATTCGCGCGCGACATTCGTCAGAATGGTGGGTTCATAGAAGGTGCCGCCGAGCGTATGTCGCCGGCCGCCCGTCAGCGCTCTGGCGCCTTTGGTCTCGGCGTCCTTCACGAGCGCCTCCACCTTGTCCAGCGCGTCCTGATTGATGAGCGGTCCCTGGGTCACGCCCGGCTCGAACGCCGGCCCGACCTTGAACTGTTTCACCGCCGCCGCGAGCTTTTCGGCGAACGCGTCGTAGACGGCCGCCTGAACATAGAAGCGATTGGCGCAGACGCAGGTCTGCCCCGTGTTGCGATATTTGGACGCGAGCGCGCCCTGCACCGCCGCATCGAGATCGGCGTCGTCGAACACGATGAACGGCGCGTTGCCGCCGAGTTCGAGCGACACCTTTTTGATCGTCTCCGACGATTGCCGCATGATGATGCGACCGACCTCCGTCGAGCCGGTGAACGAGACCTTGCGCACCAGCGGATGGCTGGTCAGCATCTCGCCCACTTCCTGCGCGCGGTCGGATGTGACGACGTTGAGCGCGCCAGGCGGCAGCCCTGCTTCGCTCGCCAGCACCGCGATCGCCAGCGCCGACAGCGGCGTCTCGGCGGCCGGCTTGACGACCGACGTGCAGCCGACCGCAAGCGCCGGCCCCACCTTGCGCGTGATCATCGCGTTCGGAAAATTCCACGGCGTGATCGCCGCCGCCACGCCGATCGGCTCCTTCAGCGCCAGAACCTCGCGCCCTGGCAGCGGCGAGGGAATGACGTCGCCATAGACGCGCCGACCCTCTTCGGCGAACCATTCGACGAACGATGCCCCATAGGCGATTTCGCCCTTCGCCTCGGCGAGCGGCTTGCCCTGTTCGCGCGCCAGCAGCGCGCCAAGTTCGTCCTGATGCGCCGTCATCAGATCGGCCCACCGCCGCAATATGCGCGCGCGCTCCTTGGGCGAAACCTTGCGCCATTGCTGGAACGTCTCGTGCGCGTTCTCGATGGCGCGGGCGGTATCCTGAGCGGTGCAGTCCGGCAGCACGGCGATGGTTTCGCCGGTGGCCGGATCGGTCACATCGAAGGTGCGTCCGTCGGAGGCGTGCACCCATTTGCCGCCGACATAGGCGCCTTTGCTGACGGTTTTCGGATCGAGAGCGGACATGGCTTCCTCCCGGCTCGAATGAAACGAGTATTGTGCGCCCTCAGGCGCGGCGCGTCACGAGAAAACGCGCTTCACGCCGCCGATGAGAATGGTCGGCACGCCGAGCGTGCCGGTCCGCACAGTGCACACCTGCGTGCCCTCGCGCCGCCCCGTGCGCACTTCGGAGACGTTCAGCCCCGCCGCCAGATAGCGCGCGCGCGCTTTGTCGATATCGTGCGCGCGCAGCGAAACGCCGCCGAATCCGTCCGGCTTGTCGGCGGCCGCGTTCTTCAGCGCGTGGGCGATTTCGACGATCGTGTCGCCGCAGCGGAAGAAGATGAGCCGCGCGCCCCATGCCGCATTCGTGCGGTCGAGCCGCATGTCGAGCCCCAGACGCCCGCCGTAGAGCTCCACCGCGCGGCCGGGATTGGGCGTGCCGATGACGACATGGTCCAGCACGTCTATGGTGGGACCTTCGCTGCGCAACGGCTGCGCCTGCAGGATGGCGATGGGCACGCCGTGCGTCGCGCTCTCCGACAGGCGCAATCCTCTCGCCGTCTCGCGCGGTCCCGCATCCATGTCGACCTGCGCCGCCTCGAGCGCGCGCCGCGCGCAGGTGCGCGCCGCGCGGGCCAGATCGTCGGTGGCGAACGCCATTTCCCACAAACCTTCCCCCGCTTGCGCGAGCCGCGCGCGCACCGCATCGCCCGCCGCGCCCGCGCCGTCCGGCGCGACGATGCGCAGCGCCACGTTGGAAAGCGCGAACCAGACCGCGCGCGCCCCGTCCACCTGCGAGACGCCCACGGGCTCGCGGTCGAGCAGGACTGCGTAGGCGCGCGCCGCCTCGTCGAAACTGCGCGCTGCGATGGAAAGATGATGGAGCGAGGCGATCATGATGGGTCCCGGAATTGGTCAGAAGGGTCCGTTCGGCGCGACGAGAATCTTGCCGTTGTGGCCCGCCCGTTGCGCATGGCTGAGCGCGTCCTTGATCTGTTCGATCGGATAGACGGCGCCGATCGGCGCGTGCAGGCCGCCCTTGGCGATGTCGTCGGCGATACGCGCATAGATCGCCTCCACATCCGCGACGGACCGGCGCGCGAGCGCACGCCCGAGCATGAAGCCGGCGATGGACACGCCCCGGTAGATCGTGTCCGCGGTGTGGATGCGCGCGTCCTCGCCCGTCAGCGATCCGTAGTTGCACAGCACGCCGTCCTCGGCGACCGCCATCGCCAGCCGCGCGCACGCCGCGCCCGACACCGCGTCCAGCCCGAGCCGGATCGGCGCGCCGCCGCTCGCCGCCTGCGCGCGTTCGGCCAGATCCTCGCCATCCAGCAGACAGGCGTCGGCGCCGAGCGCCTCCAGCTCGCCGAATATGTCGTCGCGTCGCGTGACCGCGATCGAGCGCAGGCCGCGTCGCCGCGCCAGTTCGATCACCAGCCGTCCGACCGCCGAATTCGCCGCGTTCTGGATGATCCAGTCGCCTTCCTTCAGCGCCACGATGTCGGTCAGCATCAGTTCGGCGGTCGGCGGATTGATGCGGATCATCGCAGCTTGCGCCAGATCGAGGCCCGCGGGAATGCGCAGCACTTCGACATCGCGCACCAGTCGATGCGAGGCCCAGTTCTCGCGCATGAGGTTGATGACGAGATCGCCCGGCTTCACGCGCGTGACGCCGGCGCCGACCGCCTCCACGCGCCCCACGCATTCGGCGCCGGGCGTGGCTGGCAGCGGCGGCTTCAGCCGATACCGGCCGCGGCAGAACATGAGATCGGCCGGGTTGATCGGAAAGGCGATGACGGAAAACAGAACTTCGCCGGCGCCCGGCGCCGGCAGGTCCGGCGCCGTCCTGCATTCGGCGACATCCTGCGGTTCGCCCCACGCGGAAATATAAACGCGCTTCACACGCTCCTCCCTTTTTGCGCAACATACGACGCAACGGCCGGCCTGCAAACGCGCCAGCGCGTTCCGCTCCGCAAAACGGCGCGCGCTGCTTGTCGCGCCGCGGGCGGGACCCTAGTCTTGCGCGCGGGAAACGCACGAGGGCGAACGCAAACATGACGACCGATCTGACGAGCGCGCACCAGCAGATCCGCGACGGCGTGCGCGCCGTGGTCACGCGATTTTCGGACGAGTACTGGCTCGCGCGCGACGAGGACGGCGCATTTCCGCACGAGTTTCATCGCGCGATGGCCGACGGCGGCTGGCTCGGCATAACGATGCCGGAGGAATTCGGCGGCGCGGGCCTCGGCGTGACGGAAGCCGCGATCATGATGAACGAGGTCGCGCGCCACGGCGGCGGCATGCAGGCGGCCTCCTCAATCCACATCAACCTGTTCGGCCCGCACCCCATTGTCGTCTACGGTTCGCAGCAACAGAAGAACGCATGGATCCCGCGCCTGGTCGCGGGCCAGGACAAGGTCGCCTTCGGGTTCACCGAGCCCGATGCGGGCCTCGATTCCACGAAGATCAAGACATTCGCGGAGAAGGTTCCCGGCGGCTATCTGGTGCGCGGCCAGAAAGTGTGGACGTCGACCGGCCAGGTCGCCAACAAGATCATGCTGTTGACGCGCACCACGCGCTATGAGGACGCGCGCAAGCCCACCGACGGCATCACCATCTTCTACGCCGACATCGACCGCGCGAAGATGGAGATCCGCCGCATTCCCAAGATGGGCCGCAAAGCGGTGGACTCGAACGCCGTGTTCATCGACGGACTGTTCGTGCCCGAGGACTGCCGCATCGGCGAGGAAGGTAAGGGCTTCCGCTACATTCTCGACAGCCTGAACCCGGAGCGCATTCTCATCGGCGCGGAAGCGATCGGCATCGGGCAGGATGCGCTGGCCCGCGCGGCGGCTTACGCGCGCGAGCGCGTGGTGTTCGACCGGCCCATCGGCATGAACCAGGGCGTTCAGCATCCGCTCGCCGAACGCTGGATGTATCTGGAATCGGCATGGCTGATGGCGATGCGCGCGGCCGCGCTCTACGACAGCGGCCAACCCTGCGGCGCGGAGGCCAACAGCGCCAAGTTTCTCGGCGCGCGCGCGGGCTACGACTCCTGTCTGACCGCAGTCATGACCCATGGCGGCTTCGGCTACGCGAAGGAATACCATGTCGAACGGCTTCTGCGCGAAGTGATGATTCCGCGCATCGCGCCCGTCACCGAACAGCTCATTCTCTCGTTCGTGGCGGAAAAGGTGCTCGACCTGCCGAAATCCTATTGAGCTATTTTTTCTCGCCGGCCTTCTCGCCGGTGTTCATGAAAGCGCTGAACATCGTGCGCATCCAGTCGCGGTTGATGGTCATCATCGGAAGCCAGGCGTCGATGAATTTTTCCGGCGTGTAGGTCTCGATCTCCTTCATCATCCGCGACTGGACGCTGTCCATGATGGCCTTCTGCATCGGCTCCACATCCGGCAGCCCCATGAACTGGCGCGCCTCCAGCGGCGTGCAATCGATGTCGATCGTGACTTTCATGGCCGGCCTTTCCGCAAACCCCACCGGGCGACGATAGGCGGTGATCCTCGCGCGCGCAATCGATGGCTTGTGCGTTGCAACCGAAAATTCGCGGCGACGCAGCACGGGCGAAACGATCATACGATGCGATCGTCCGACATTTCGCTTGTCAGGCGCGCGAATTGCCGGCAGCCTGACGACAAGGCCGGCGCGAAGACGTCGGTCGAGGGAACGGACGATCAACGAGGGAAACATGAAACGCACGATGTATTTCGTCTCGACGCTCGCGTTCGCGCTGGCGGCCGGCGGCGCGCAGGCGCAGACCAAGTTCGCCAAACAGGGCGTGACGGATTCCGAAATCGTCATCGGCACGCACCAGGACATGTCGGGTCCGATCAAGGCCTACGGCGTGAACGGCGTGAACGGGATGAAGCTCGCGGTGGAAGAGATCAATTCCTCCGGCGGCATCAATGGCCGCAAACTGCGTCTGGTCGTGGAGGACGTCGCTTACGATCCCAAGCGCGCCGTTCTGGCGACGCAGAAGATGGTCGAACTCGACAAGATTTTCGCGCTGGTCGGCTCGCTGGGTTCGCCCACCACGCTCGCAGCCATGCCGGTCGCGCTGGACGCCGGCGTGCTCCATCTCTTCCCCATCACGTCGGCGGAATTTTCCTATCAGGTCGACCCCAAACAACCGCAGGACCGGCTGAAATTCGCGACGACGATGCCCTATCCCGAAGCGATGAAGCGCACGATGAAGGAGATCGTCGGCCGCACCAAGGCGCAGAAGATCTGCATCTGCCTCCAGGACGACGAATTCGGCAAACAGGTGCAGGCCGGCTTCGATCAATACATGGCGGAAGCCAAAATGAAGCCCGTGAGCGTGACCACCTACAAGCGCGGCGCGACGGACTTTTCCTCGCAGGTGGCGCGCATGAAGTCGGACGGATGCGAAATGGTGGCGCTCGCCACGGTCGTGCGCGAGACGGTCGGCGTGATGACGGAAGCCAAGAAATCGGCCTGGAACCCGATCTTCATCACCTCGGCCGCCGCCAACGTCACGGACGTCATCACCCTCGGCAAGGAAAACGTGGAAGGCCTTTACGCCACGGGCTATTTCCCGACCCCCTACGCCGACACCGCGACCGGCAAGGTCAAGGACTGGGTCCAGCGCCACCAGAAAATGTTCGGCTCGGACCCCAACGCCCAGACGATCTACGGCTACAACGCGATCATGAATTTCGCGATCGCCGCCCGCAGCGCGGGCAAGGATCTCACTGGCGAGTCGATGCTCGCCTCGCTCGAATCGGGCAAGGGCGGGCACGTCGACATCTTTACGGGCGCCGAGACGAAGTTCTCCAAGGACAGCCACCTGTTCAAGGTGCCCCTGCAATTGCACCAGATCAAGAACGGCCGCTGGGTGGTCATCAACGACAACATGCCGTGAGCATGCATGCCCGAATGCCCGCGCCGGACGGCGCGGGCTTTTTTTTTCGTTTGGAACGCCTGCTGTGCAGGAACCTCGATCATGGATGAAAAGCTCGCCTTCGCTTCCGCCACGACTCTCGCGCGCCTGATCCGCGAGAGGAAGATCGGCGCGGTCGAACTGCTCGACTTCTTTCTCGCGCGTGTGGCGCGACTCAATCCACGCATCAACGCCATCGTCGTTATGCAGGAGGAGGAGGCGCGCCGGCGCGCGGCGGAGGCGGACGCGGCCACCCTGCGCGGCGAGCCGCGCGGGCCGCTGCACGGCGTGCCGATGACGGTGAAGGAATCGTTCGACGTCGCCGGCCTTCCGACCACCTGGGGCTTCACGCAGTTCAAGAACAACATCGCGCAGAAAACGGCCCTGTCGGTCGAGCGGCTGGAGCGCTCGGGCGCGATCGTGTTCGGCAAGACCAACGTGCCGGTCGCGCTGGCCGACTGGCAGTCATTCAATCCCATCTACGGAACCACGAGCAATCCGTGGAATGTGGAGCGCACGCCCGGCGGCTCGTCCGGCGGCAGCGCCGCGGCGCTGGCGGCCGGTCTCACCGGCCTCGAAATCGGCTCCGACATCGGCGCCTCCATCCGCGATCCCGCACATTATTGCGGCGTCTACGGCCACAAGCCGACCTTCGACATCTGCTCGCGCGACGGACACCTGTTGCCGGATTCGTATTCGCACGGCGACATTTCCGTCATCGGACCGCTCGCGCGCTCCGCGCACGATCTCGAAACCGCGCTCGAAATCGTCGCCGGCCCCAATGCCGTCGACGGGCGTGGCTGGTCGCTCAACCTGCCGCGCTCGAACAGGACGAAACTCTCGGACTTCCGCGTGGCCATCATGGCGAGCGCGCCAACGGCGCCGGTCGACAGCGCGGTGCGCGAACAGTTCGGCAAGCTCGCCGACTTCCTGCGCAAGGCGGGGGCGACCGTCGACGAGAACGCGCGGCCCGTCGATCCGACGGAAGCGCACGAGATCTTCATCATGCTGCTGCGTTCGGCCACCAGCGGACGCATGGACGACGCGACGTTCGACCGCCTCGCGCGCGACCGCGACGCCATGAAGGGCCGCACCGATTACTACGCCTGGCATGCGCGCGCCAACACCATGACGCATCGCGAATGGCTCGCGTGGGACAACAGGCGCCATGCGCTGCGCGCGCGATGGGAGGAATTCTTCACGCGGTTCGATCTGCTGCTTTGCCCGACCGCGACGACCACCGCTTTCCCGCACATGCAGACGGGCGAGCGCTGGGAGCGAATGCTTTCGGTCGACGGCGCGCCGCAGCCCTCCACCACGCAACTGTTCTGGGCAGGGTATTCCGGCGTCGTTTTTCTGCCCTCCACCGTCGCGCCGCTCGGCGCTGCCGAAGACGGCCTGCCGGTCGGCGTGCAGATCGTCGCGCCGCAATATCTCGATCACAGCGCCATCCGGTTCGCGCAGTTGCTGGAACGCGACTGGCGCGCCTTCACGCCGCCGCCGGGCTGGGACTGAGCGACCGGAAAGAAGCGCCTACAGCACGACGACGCGCGCGCCCTTCGGCACGCGGCCATAGAGGTCGATGACATCGACATTCAGCATGCGGATGCATCCGGAAGACACGGCGCGGCCGATCGTTTCCGGCTCGTTCGTGCCGTGGATGCGAAACAGCGTGTCCTTGTTGCCCTGGAACAGATAGAGCGCGCGCGCGCCGAGCGGATTGTCCATGCCGCCTTCCATGTGCGGCGGCAGATCGGGCCGGCGCTGAAGCATCTCGCGCGGCGGTGTCCAGCCGGGCCAGAACGCCTTGCGGCCGATGTAGGCCTGGCCCTTCCAGGAAAATCCCTGCCGGCCAACGCCGATTCCATATTCGATCGCGCGACCGTCGCGCAGCGACAGGTAAAGTTTGCGCGAACGCGTGTTGATCGTCAGCGTTCCGGGCTTCTGTCCGGTCGGATCGGCGACGTAGGCGCGCGTCGTGCGGCTGGTGTCGATCTCCTCGTCGAAGTCGAGCGGCGTGGAATAGGCCGGATCGGCGTCTGGCGGCAGCGCGGCCTGGCGCGGGGCGCGACGGGCCGGGTCGATCTGCATCGGCGGGCCCGGTCGACCGAAGTCCGGCACGTCCTCCATGGTCCGCGTGCGGGGCGCCGCGCGGCCCGAACGTCGGCCGGGCAGCCGCTCGTCTTCGTATGCGGGGTCGGCGCGCCACAAGCCGCCGGCCGGATCGCGCTGGCGCGCGCGGTCCCCCGGCCAGGGACCGAAGAAACTGTCCTGCGCGGCGGCCTCGTGCGCGATTGGCGCGGCAAGAGCCGCGCCCAGACAAACGAGAAGAAAAGCGCGCGTAAAAACCATGCGAGCCAGACCCGCTTTGGAAAATCCGCGTCAGACTCGGTGGCGAGTGCGGCGAAAACGCGACGCCGAACCGATTTCGATGGTGGGCGCACTAGGGCTCGAACCTAGGACCCGCTGATTAAGAGTCAGCTGCTCTACCAACTGAGCTATGCGCCCATCGACCGCCGACGCTCGCCGGCAGAGCGGGCGAGATAGCAAACGCCTCCCGCCCTGTCCAGCCTGTTTCGATGCAAAATGCGTCCGTGCGCGGCGGGCGCGACTCCGCCCTAGCGACGGCGGCCGGGCCCCGTCGACTCCAGCGCCGTCGCGCAGGCCGCGCTCACCCTGGATTTGTTCTGTTCCAGACAGGCGCGCGCCTCGCCCCGCCCGTGAGTCGTGTTGGGACAGAGTTTCTCGATATCCTGCTGGCAGGCAGCCGCCACCGGCCCCGTGCCGGGCTCCGGCCTCTGGGCGAACGCCGGGGCGGCGAGCGCGAAACTGGAAACCAGCGTCAGAACGGCGATCGATGTCTTGCGCATGACAATCCCCTCGAATGGCTCCGGTCGCGTCGGCCGGACGTATCGCGCTCTATGTGGAAAGTCGGCGCATCGGTCGGAAGGCCAGCGAACGCCTGTGCGGCGATATCGCGCAGATGCGACCGGATCGGCCGCGGCGGAAAAAAAGCGGGGCGCCAGCGCCCCGCCTGCCGGTTGCTTGGCAGCCGTCAGACCGCCTGTCGCTCCTCCGGCCGCCCGCGTGTGCGCTTGACCATCAGCTTGTTGAGCGCCGTCACATAGGCGCGGGCCGAAGCGACCAGCGTGTCCGGATCGGCGCCCTTGCCGACCACCGACTGCCCGCCTTCGGCCAGCCGCACCGACACTTCGGCCTGCGCGTCCGTGCCGCCGGTGACGGCATGCACCTGGTAGAGCTCCAGCGTCGCCTCGTGCGGGGCGAGCGCGTGGATGGCGTTGAAGATCGCGTCCACCGGCCCGTTGCCGGTCGCCTGCGTCACCTTCTTCTCGCCGTCGATCTCGAGCGTCAGCGCCGCCGACTGCGGCCCGCCCGTGCCCGCGATCACCGTCAGCGCCACGACTTTGATGCGGTCGTGCGCATTGACGATCTCGTCGTCCACCAGCGCCGCGATGTCCTCGTCGTAGACGATCTTCTTGCGGTCGGCGAGATCCTTGAACCGGCGGAAGGCGTCGTTGAGCGCGTTCTCGCCCAGCTCGTAGCCCATCTCCTTCAGCTTCTCGCGGAAGGCCGCGCGGCCCGAATGTTTGCCCATGACGAGCGACGTCTTGGACACGCCGACGCTCTCCGGCGTCATGATCTCGTAGGTGAGCGCGCTTTTCAGCATACCGTGCTGGTGAATGCCGCTTTCGTGCGCGAACGCGTTCCGCCCGACGATCGCCTTGTTGTATTGCACGGGGAAGCTCGTCACCGCCGACACGAGTTTCGAGGCGCGATTGAGCATCGGCGTCTCGATCCCCGTCTCGTAGGGCAATACGTCCGCGCGCGTGCGCATCGCCATCACGATCTCCTCGAGCGCCGCGTTGCCCGCCCGCTCGCCGATGCCGTTGATGGTGCATTCGATCTGCCGCGCGCCGCCGGCCACGCCCGCCAGCGAATTGGCGACCGCCATGCCCAGATCGTTGTGGCAGTGGACCGAGAAGATCGCCTTGTCGGAATTCGGCACGCGCGCGCGCACCGTCTCGAACATCGCCTGATATTCCTGCGGCGTGGCGTAGCCGACCGTGTCCGGCAGATTGATCGTCGTCGCGCCGGCCTTGATCGCCGCCTCCACGATCCGGCACAGAAAGTCGATCTCGGTGCGGGTGGCGTCCTCGGCCGACCATTCCACGTCGTCGGTGTATCTGCGCGCGCGCGTCACCGCGTCGATGGAAGCCTGCAACACCTGCTCCGGCGTCATGCCGAGCTTCACGCTCATATGCAGCGGAGAGGTGGAGATGAACGTATGGATGCGGCCGCGCCGCGCGGGTTTGATCGCCTCGCCGCACCGGTCGATGTCGGCGAGCGCGGTGCGCGACAGGCCGGCGATCACCGCATTCCTGCCGCGTCGCGCGATTTCGGCGACGGATTCGAAATCGCCGTCCGAGGCCGCCGGAAAGCCCGCCTCGATGATGTCGACGCCCATCGTGTCGAGCAGTTCGGCGACCTCCAGCTTCTCCTCGAACGTCATGGTCGCGCCGGGGCATTGCTCGCCGTCGCGCAAGGTGGTGTCGAAAATCAGCACACGCTGCTTGTTGGAGCCGGTGGCCGCGGATTCGGGCGCGGGAGACTTGGATACGGACATGGGATCTTCCTGAAATGTGGACCGGAGGGTCGCAATGAATGCGGTTCTCGGGCTGCGGTTCTCGGGCTGCGGTTCTTGTGGCGGCGTCACCCCTCAGCGCCCAGGCCAAAGGCCCAGCCGGCGCTCAGGGGCGGCTAAGAAGAAGCAGGCCGTTCAGGGACAGGGCGGCGGGCGCGCGCGAGACGGCGCGGGCGAACCCGTTCCTGTTCTCTTTCGCAATCGCGTGTCCCACGGCCATCATCGTCCCATGCGCGCATACGCTCCGCCCCGCGGAGGCTGCGTGACTATCGATAACGCAGGCTGTGGGCCGCGACAAGCCCTCGGGCGCGCGGGCGGCCGCCTGGACCAGCCCGGCGAAACCCCGGGTCAGGATGCAGGCCCGTCCCACATCGCGCGTTCCAGCGCCGCGTAGAGCGGCGTCGCGGCGATGTCGTCGGGCGAAGCGCTTTGCGCCGGCGCGTTCGGGTGGACCGCAGCGATGCGCGCCGCCGGACCCGCCGTCAGAACGACGATCCGGTCGGCGAGCGCCACACCGTCGGCCGGATCGTTCGATGTCATGAGGATCGCCTGCCCGCGCGCGTCCGCCGCCCGTCGCAGCACGCCCGCCGTCAGGCGCCGCGCCCGCCGGTCGAGCGGCCCGAACGGATCGTCGAGCGCGACCAGCGCCGGCTCGGCCGCGAGCGCGCAGGCGAGCGCGAGCCGCTTGCGATGGCCGCGCGAGAGCTGGAACGGCGTGTGGTCGAGATAGGCGTCGAGCCCGAGATCGACGAGCAAGGCGCACGCCGCCGCATCGTCCGGCGCCGGCATGGCGGCCGCGACCAGCACGCGCGCCGCGACGGTCTCGTCGAGCCCGTCGTCCTGCAACACCAGCCGCGCCGCGCCGTCGCGCGCGACCGTCCCCGC
This sequence comes from uncultured Methylocystaceae bacterium, assembly GCA_937870755.1. Lineage (GTDB taxonomy): Bacteria > Pseudomonadota > Alphaproteobacteria > Rhizobiales > Beijerinckiaceae > JAJXWB01. Next base: position 11,534 of record CALMZV010000018.1, on the reverse strand, counting down.
GCTCGGCTCTAGGATTCCGGCGGCGAGTTTCAGCAAGCTCGTCTTGCCCGCGCCCGGCGGCCCGTAGACGAATGTCCACGCGCCGGCGCGCACCGAAAGATCGATGTCGCGCAGGACAACACGCCCTTCGAAGGCGAGGCGCACGCGGTCGAAGGCGACGGGAGAGGCGACGGATGGCGGCATGAGCGGCGCAGGTTTGCGCAAAAAAAGCCGCCGCGCAACAAACGCGGCGGCTCGTCAGAGTGTTTTCGAGCGAAGCGGTTAGCCCTTCGCGTGAAGAAGAGCATCGCTTCCGATTCCATCGGAAGCGAAAACGCTTCAGGCGCCGCGCGCGCGGCGGGCGGTCAGTTCTTGTCCTTGTCGACCAGCTTGTTCTTGCCGATCCACGGCATCATTTCGCGCAGCTTGCCGCCGACTTCCTCGATCTGGTGCGCGGCGTTGCGCGCGCGCGTGGCCTTGAACGAGGTCTGGTTGACCTTGTTTTCGAGCATCCAGTTGCGCGTGAACTTGCCGGACTGGATGTCCTCCAGCACGCGCTTCATTTCCGCCTTCGTCGCCGGCGTGATGATGCGCGGGCCCGTGACGTATTCGCCATATTCCGCCGTGTTGGAGATCGAGTAGTTCATGTTGGCGATGCCGCCCTCGTAGATGAGGTCGACGATCAGCTTCACTTCGTGCAGGCACTCGAAATAGGCCATTTCCGGCGCGTAGCCGGCTTCCACCAGCGTCTCGAAGCCGGCGCGGATGAGTTCCACCAGACCGCCGCACAGCACCACCTGCTCGCCGAACAGGTCGGTTTCGCATTCCTCGCGGAACGTCGTCTCGATAATTCCCGCGCGACCGCCGCCGATGGCCGACGCATAGGACAGGCCGAGGTCGTGCGCGTTGCCGCTCGCGTCCTGGTGGATGGCGATGAGGCACGGCACGCCGCCGCCGCGCTTGTATTCGGAGCGGACCGTATGGCCCGGACCTTTCGGCGCCACCATCAGCACGTCGAGATCCTTGCGCGGCTCAATGAGATTGAAATGCACGTTGAGACCGTGCGCGAACAGGAGCGCGGCGCCCTTCTTCATATTGGGGGCGAGTTCGTTGGCGTAGATGTCGCCCTGCAGTTCGTCGGGCGTGAGCATCATCACCACGTCGGCCCACTTGGCCGCTTCCGCCACCGTCATCACCTTCAACCCCTCGCCTTCCGCCTTCCTGGCGGTGGGCGAATCCTTGCGCAGCGCGACCGCGACGTTCTTCACGCCGGAATCGCGCAGGTTGAGCACATGCGCATGGCCCTGGCTGCCGTAGCCGACGACGGCCACCTTCTTGCCCTTGATGAGATTGATGTCGGCATCCCGATCGTAATAGACGCGCATGTTTGGTTCCCCTTTGGGCGGCGACGCCGGCCTGTTCTCTGGAAGAAATCGACGGGCGCTTTCTTAAAGACGCCCCGCGCCTGCGTCAAAGCCGGAAAACCGGCCGTTCACTCGAAAACGATGGGCGCGAGGGAGAGCAGGAGCAGCCCGGCCATGACCGTGTTGAACAGCCGCATGCGACCCGGCGCCGCCAGCCAGGCGCTGAGCGCCGCGCCGAACCCGCCCCACGCCGCGATGCACGGCAGGCAGACGAGCGCGAACACCGCGCCGACCATGAGCGCGCCGGCCGCCACATCGCCTGGGCCCACATAGGTCGCCACCGCCCCGAGCGCCGCGACCCACGCCTTGGGGTTCACCCACTGGAACGCGGCGGCTTCCGCAAAGCGCATCGGCCGGCCCTCGCGCGCGCCCGCCGCCTGCCCGCCCGCGCCCGCGCCGCCGAGACCCAGCAGCCGCGCGGCCAGAAACAGCATGTAGGCCAGCCCGCCCCAGCGCAGAATCTCGTGGGCGAGCGGTATGCGCATCAGCGTCTGCCCGACGCCCAGCCCCACCAGCGCCGCCATGACCGCGAAACCGAGCGCGACGCCCAGCATGTGCGGCGTCGTCCGCCGAAAACCGAAATTCGCGCCCGACGTCAGCGCCATGAGATTGTTCGGCCCCGGCGTGATCGACATGACGAAGGCGAACAGCGCCAGCCCCGTCAGCCGGTCGGTCGGCATCAGATGGGGTCGGGTCCGCGCGAGATGGCCGCTACGCCCGTGCGGGACACCTCCACCAGCCCGAGCGGGCGCATCAGTTCGACGAAATCGTCGATCTTGTCGGGGCGCCCGGTCAGTTCGAAAACGAAGCTTTCGGTCGTCGCGTCGATCACCTTGGCGCGGAACGCGTCGGCGAGCCGCATCGCCTCCACGCGATTCTCGCCCTTGCCCCGCACCTTCACCATCGCCAGTTCGCGCTGGATGGACTTGCCGAACACGGTGAGGTCCGTCACCTTGTGGATCGGCACGATGCGTTCGAGCTGGTGGCTGATCTGCTCGATCACTTCCGGCGTGCCGGTCGTCACGATGGTGATGCGCGAAAGCTGTTCGCCGTGCGCGACCTCGGCGACCGTCAGGCTCTCGATATTGTAGCCCCGGCCCGAGAACAGGCCGACCACGCGCGCCAGCACGCCCGGCTCGTTGTCGACCAGCACCGACAGCGTGTGACTCTCGATATTCGATTTGCCGAGCGCCGAGGAATAGGGCGAGGGCGCAGAAGCAGGCGCGTTCATGACCGTGTTCCTTTGTTGTCCGCGTAATGCGCGACGACGCGGCTGACGCGGCCGTCGCGATCGAATTCCATCATCTCCGCGCCGCGACGTCCGTCGTGGCGCTCGTAGTCGAGAACCAGACTGCCGACGCCGGCATAACAGCGTCGCAGCGTGAACTTCAGCCGCGAGCCCGGCCCCAACGCGCGCGCGAGATAATCGCGCAGCGCCGCCTTGCCGCGCACCGCGCCGTCGGCGACGCCGAGCCGTTCGACCGCGATCGGCGACACGAGCACGACGTCGTCGGCGTAGTGGGAGAGAATGCGGTCGAGATCGTGCGCGTTGAACGCCGCGATCCATTCCGCCGCAAACGCTTCCATCGCGCCGGCGCCCTTTCCGCTCACACCAGCATCTTCCCCTTGTCGTCGATCACGGCGCCGAGATCGGCGTCGAAATCGGGCAGGATCATCTCGTTGTGCGCCTTGCCCGACGGGATCATCGGCAGGCAGTTTTCGGCCTTGTCCACCACGCAGTCGAAGATGACGGCCTTGGGGGAATCGATCATCTCCTGGATCGCGCGGTCGAGATCGGCCGGGTCCGAGCAGCGGATGCCGTGCGCGCCGTAGGCTTCGGCGAGCTTCACGAAATCGGGCAGCGATTCCGAATAGGAATGCGAATAGCGCCCGCCGTGCAGCAGTTCCTGCCACTGGCGCACCATGCCCATGTACTCGTTGTTGAGAATGAAGATTTTCACCGGCAGGCGGAACTGCACGGCAGTCGTCATCTCCTGAATGTTCATCAGAATCGAGGCCTCGCCCGCGATGTCGATGACGAGCGCGTCCGGGTGGGCCATCTGCACGCCGACCGCCGCCGGCAGTCCGTAGCCCATGGTGCCCAGCCCGCCCGAGGTCATCCAGCGGTTCGGCTCCTTGAAGTGGTAGTGCTGTGCCGCCCACATCTGGTGCTGGCCGACTTCCGTCGTGATGTAGGTGTTGCGGTTCTTGGTGAGTTCGTAAAGCCGCTGCACGGCGTACTGCGGCTTGATCGTCTCCTTCGACGGCTTGTAGGCGAATGAGTTGCGCTTGCGCCACGACTCGATCTGGCCCCACCAGGCGTCGAGCGCCTTCTTGTCGGGATGGACGGCGTTGGCGCGCCACAGCCGCACCAGATCCTCCAGCACATGCGCGCAATCGCCGACGATGCCGAGATCGACCGCCACGTTCTTGTTGATCGACGAGGGATCGATGTCGATGTGGATCTTCTTCGAACCCGGCGAGAACGCGTCGAGCCGTCCGGTGATGCGGTCGTCGAACCGCGCGCCGACCGCGATCATCAGATCGCAATCGTGCATGGCGTTGTTGGCCTCGTAGGAGCCGTGCATGCCGAGCATGCCAAGCCATTGCGGATCGGGCGCGGGATAGGCGCCCAGTCCCATGAGTGTCGAAGTGATCGGAAAGCCCGTGAGCTTGACCAGCTCGCGCAGCAGCATGGAGGCCTGCGGGCCGGAATTGATGACGCCGCCGCCGGTGTAGAAGACCGGCTTCTTCGCCGCCGCCATCAGGGCGACCGCCTGTTTGATCTTCTCCAGATCGCCCTTCACCTTCGGCTGGTAGGTCTTGTGCTGCACGCCGCGCGGGGGCGTGTAGGTTCCGGTGGCGAACTGCACGTCCTTGGGAATGTCGATCACGACAGGGCCGGGGCGGCCCCTGGCGGCGACGTAGAACGCCTCGTGGAGAATGCGCGGCAGGTCCTCGATCCGCTTGACGAGATAATTATGCTTGGTGCACGAGCGCGTGATGCCGACCGTGTCGCATTCCTGGAACGCATCCGAGCCGATGAGATGGGTCGGCACCTGTCCGGTGATGCAGACGAGCGGAATGGAATCGAGCAGCGCGTCGGTCAGGCCCGTCACCGCGTTGGTCGCGCCGGGGCCGGAGGTCACCAGCAGCACGCCGACCTTGCCAGTGGAGCGCGCGTAGCCTTCCGCCGCGTGGGCCGCGCCCTGCTCGTGGCGCACCAGCACGTGCCGGACGTAGTTCTGCTGGAAGATCGCGTCGTAGATCGGCAGCACCGCGCCGCCCGGATAGCCGAAAATCGTATCGACGCCCTGATCCTTCAGGGCCTCCACGATCATTTCCGCGCCAGTCATCTGTTTCGACATCGTTCTGTCCTCGGCGTTCGTTCGTCGGGGCCGGCGAACGGCCAACAAAAAAGGCCCCCTTCGGGACCTCGTGAATGCGCCATCGGCGGAGTGGCGGGGTTCAGGCCCGCTCCGTCTCTGGCGCTCGCGTTACGACAAGAATGTTGCGCATGGCCCGACCCGCACTTTTCGAATGTTCTCCTACAAGCTCGCCCCCGCACGGTCAAGCGGCGCGGTCAGGCGCCGGCGATCCCGCGCGCCCGCAGCGCGCCGCCAAGGTCCAGCCCCGGCGCGTACTGGATGGTCTCGATTCCCGCCGCCCGCGCGGCCGCGACATTGGCGGCGGAATCGTCGATGAACAGCAACTGGCCCGCGGCCCGGCCGGTGCGGGCCAGCAGAATCTCGAAAATCGCCGGTTCCGGCTTGATCGTCCCTTCCCGCCCCGAGACGACCGCCACATCGAAACTGTCGAGGAAAGGCCAAAGCAGTCGCGACTGCTCGAACTTGTCGGCCGCGAAATTGGTGAGCGCGTAGACGGGCCGGCCCACGGCCTTCAGTCGCGCCAAAAGGGCGACGTTCTCGGCGATCGGCCCGTCGATCGTCTCCAGCCAGCGTTCGTTGAAGGCGCGCAGCTCCGCCGCGAAATCCGGAAAGGTCGCGGCGCGCGCATCGGTCACGGCGCCGCAATCGTCCGTGCGGTCGAACGCCGCCAGATGATCCGGCCCGCAAGCGGTCGCCATGAAATGCTCGACCCGTTCGGGGTCGGCGATCAGCCGGCGCGCGAGAATGCGGGGGTCCCAGCGCAGCAGCACATTGCCGATATCGAACACCACGAACATGCGAACGCTCCGCCTTCGTGTAGCATGGCGCCATGCAGCGGCGATTCCACACGCTCGACGTTTTTACGAAATTCGCGCTCGCCGGCAATCCGCTGGCGGTCGTGCGCGACGCCGGGGGATTGGACGGCGCGGCCATGCAGAAGATCGCGCGCGAGTTCAACCTGTCGGAGACGGTGTTCGTGCTGCCCCCGGCCAATCCGGTGAACACGGCGCGGCTGCGCATTTTCACGCCCGCGGCCGAACTGCCATTCGCGGGCCACCCGACGGTCGGCGCGGCCGTGCTGATCGCGGGGCTGCGCGCGCCCGAAATGGCGGGCGGGCGCGATCTTCAGGTGGTGCTGGAGGAGGCGGTCGGCGCCATCCGCTGCACCGTGCGGCTCGAGCGGGAAGGCGCCTCGTTCTGCTATTTCGACCTGCCCCGCCTGCCGGAAAAAATCGCCGACGCCGATCCCGCGCGTCTTGCCGCGGCCCTGTCGCTGGAGATTTCCGAAATCGGTTTCGACGGCCATCGCCCGCAGGTCTGGTCGGCCGGAACGCCCTTCTGCTGCGTGCCGGTCGAGGGCCTCGCGGCCATCGCGCGCGCCGCGCCGAACCCCACGCTGCTCGCCAGCGCGCTCGCGGGCGGGCGCGGCGCCTTTCTCTACACGCGCGAGACGGCGGACCCGGCCCATTCCGTCCATGCGCGCATGTTTTCCGCCGGCCTCGGCATGGTGGAGGACCCCGCCACCGGCGCGGCCGCAGCCGCCTTCGCCGGCCAGGCGGTCGCATTCGAGCGGCCGGAAGACGGCGCGCACGATCTCGTCATCGAACAGGGCTACGAAATGGGCCGTCCGTCGCAGATCGTGCTGGGGCTGACGGTCGAGGCGGGCGCGCTCGCCGCCGCCACCATCGGCGGCCACGCGGTGCGGGTGTCGGATGGAACGCTGAGCCTGTGAGCGCGCGCATCCATCGCGTCGAGAGACTGGAATGCCCGGTCGAAGCCTGCGACTGGCCGTTCGCGCGCACGCAACGCGCCGCGATCGCCGCGCATTGGAAGAAACTCGTCGCCGAAAAGCCCGCGCTGTTCGACGGCCGCGTGCTGCTTTGCCGGGCGCCGCGCATCGAGAACGGCGTCTACCGCGCGACCTATTTCGAGACGGATTTCTCGGCCTTCATCGCCTGGCGCGATTTCGGCTTTCCCGACGCCGCCGTGTTCAACGGCTTCGCGATGGCGGCGCTGCGCTCGTCGGACGGCGCGTTTCTACTCGGCGAGATGGCCGCCCACACCGCCAACGCCGGCCAATGCTATTTTCCCGCCGGCACGCCCGACCCGTCCGACGTGCGCGACGGCGCGGTCGATCTGGCGGGCTCCGTCGCGCGCGAACTGGAGGAGGAAACCGGCTTCGCGATGGACGAAGCGCAGGTCGATCCGCTCTGGACGATCGTGGAGATGGGACCGCGCATCGCCTGTCTGCGCGGCGTGAGCGTGCGCGAGAGCGCGGCCGAGGCCGCCGCGCGCGTCGTCCGGCACATGCAGCGCGAGCGGCGACCGGAACTCGCCGGCCTGCGCGCGGTGTTCGGCATGAACGATCTGGCCCGCCTGACGACGCCGGATTTCATCGGCGTCTATCTGGCGCACGCCTTCGCTCAACCCGGATAGCCGTGGCGCGCCTTGCTCGCGCGCACGAGCGCGATCGCCTCGCCTTCCTTGCCCGCCTGGCAGGACGCCGCCGCCTGGCCGATCTCGCCCTCGATCCGCTCCGCGACGGACGCGCCGACATGCCCGGTCGCCCGGTCGTTGGCGATGACGGCGCGATAGCGCGCGATCTCGCCCGAACAGCCCGCGCCTTCCGGCAGCTTGAACCCCGACGGCGTGACGCCGGCGTTATGCGCGGGCGCGCTGGCCGCCGGCGGCGGGTTCTGAGCGGCGTTGCAGCCGGCCAGGCCGAGCGCGATCGAAAGCATCAGACAGACATGGAACGGCTTCATGGGCGCCTCTGGATTGCAGCGCCCCGAAACTGGCCGAACGGCGCGGCGCCGGTCAAGCGGCGGCGCGGCCTCACACGTCCGCATCGCCGATGAGATTCGCCAGCGGCTCGCCGATCTTGAAGATACCGTTCACGCGCGCGATCAGCGCCTCGTCCGCATGGATCAACCCCTGCGCGAACACCAGATTGCGCGTCACGCGCAAGACGTTCGTGCGCCCCCAAAGCCACGAACCCAGCGGCGCCGGCGCGAGAAAATCCGTCGTCAGGCTGATGGTCGGCAGGAACTTACGCCCGACCTTGGGATGATGATGCGCGGCCATGGGCATCATCATGTCCGCGAACGTCATCAGCCAGCCGCCGTGGCCGACCTTGCGCGGGTTGCAATGCCGTTCCTCGATTCGCATGCCGAGCAGGAAGTCGCCGTCGTCCTTGCGAAAGAACAGCGGGCCGTTCTGGTCGATGAACCCGCCGCGCACGTCGAACAGGCGCCAGCCCTCCGGCGCCGGCGGTTTTGCTTCTGTGTAACTGGCGTGCGCGGTCATGATGCTTCCATCCCGTTTAATTACTCAGTTAATCTGATTTTGCATGTCCGGGCGCGGCTGGCAACGCCCCCGATTTCGCTTGGACGGCGGGTGTTCTAGATTCGCCGCATGAACATTCTCTCCATTCAGTCGCACGTCGCCTTCGGCCATGTCGGCAACGCCGCCGCCGTTTTTCCTCTGCAGCGGCTTGGCCACGAGGTCTGGCCGATCCACACCGTGCAGTTCTCCAACCATACCGGCTACGGCGCCTGGCGCGGCGCGGCGTTCGACGCGCAACTGATCGCCGAATGCGTCGAAGGCGTCGACGAACGCGGCGCGCTCGCTGACTGCGATGGCGTGTTGTCGGGCTATGTCGGTGCGCCGGAAACGGGCGCCGCGATCCTGTCGGCCGCCGCGCGCGTGAAGGCGCGCAATCGCGCCGCGCTCTATTGTTGCGATCCGGTCATCGGCGATGTCGGGCGCGGCGTATTCGTGCGGCCCGGCGTGCCGGAGTTCTTCTCCAACGACGCCCTGTCGCTCGCCGATATCGTCACGCCCAATCATTTCGAGCTGGAGTTTCTGTCGGGCCATCGCGTCGCAACCAAGGCGGATCTGCGCGCGGCGCTTGCGCGATTGCAGGCGCGAGGTCCGCGCGTGGCGCTCGTCACCTCGCTGCGCATCGACGACACGCCTGCGGACGCGCTCGATATCGTCGCGGCGGGGGCCGAGGGCGTCTGGCGGCTGCGCACGCCGCGCCTCGACATTTCCGTCAACGGCGCCGGCGATGCGATCGCGGCGCTGTTCTTCGCGCATATGCTGGCGACTGGCGCGCCGCGCGTGGCGCTCGAGCGCGCCGCCTCGTCCGTTTTCGGACTGCTTGAGCGCACCGCCGCGGCCGGCTCGCGCGAAATTCTCCTCGTCGAGGCGCAGAACGAATTCGTCGCGCCGACCCGTCAGTTCGCCGCCACGCCCCTCTAACGCAATGGCAGATGAATGTCGGTGACGAGATCGGCCTGCGCCGCCGTCTGCGGATTGTTGATGTAGACTTCGTAGACCGGCTGGTCCGCAGGAACGCGGCCCGACGACGGCAGCCAGACGCCGAACAGCCAGTCGTAGGCGCTCTTCAGTTGCGCATATGGGCCGGTATGGCGCAACACGGCGCAGGGACCGCCCGCAATGATGAATTCCTCGAGCGGTGGAGCGATCGGGAAGTCGGAGTCCACCGAAACGCCGGCTGCCGATCGCAATGCTGCAGGCGCAACCGCTGACGGGTCGTCGCAGTAGACCGCGATCATTTCCTGCGTCGGCCTGATGAGATTGCGCGCGCCGAGCACGCCATAAAGCGCGTCGAACGCTCGGCCGATTTCGATATAGGGTCCAATGTGCGGCGCGACGGCGAGGCGGCGGCGCGGCGTTTCGAGAATTTTGAGATCGTGCATGGTTTCTTCTCCGGCTGGACGGGCGCCAAACGGTCCGCCTTCACGGCGGAACTGCGCCGGCGGCGCGCCATAGACGGCCTTGAACGCGCGGTTGAACGCAGCGACGCTGTCGTAGCCCGCGCGCGTTGCGATTTCGGCGATGGGCGTGGCGCAATTGGCGAGATCGCCGGCCGCGCGATGCAGGCGCAGACGCCGCACAGTGGCCGCAGCCGATTCGCCATACAGCGCGAGATAAATCCGATGCCAGTGATACGGCGACAGGCAGGCGACCTCGGCCAGCCGCGCGAAGTCGAGCTCCTCATCGAGATGGTCGTGGATATAGGCCATCACGCGTGCAAGCCGCTCCGCATAGGCCGACCGATCGTTGAAATTCTCCATGCGCCGCGCTCCGCCTCACGTTTCGGAGACGTTAGCAGGAGCCATTTTGATAAATCCTGCGGAAATCGCCGGCTCAGGCGCGCGCGCTCGGCCGGCTGGTGACGAGGTCGTACCAGCGGCGCAGGTGAACCAGGTCTTCCGGAATGGGCGAGCCCGTCGCCTTTCCCATCACGAATGCGCATTGCGCGGTGATGTCGGCGACCGTGTAGCGGTCCCCGGCGATATAGGGCCGCGTTTCCAGCTCGCGGTTGAGCCAGGCCATCCGTTCGAGCAGTTGCGCCTGTCGCACGCGGCCGTATTCGGCGACCTGCTGGCGCCGCGTCGCCCAGAACGGCGAAAGGTTCTGGAAGATGTCCTGAATCGGCAGCTGGATCTCGAGCTCCATGCGCCGGTTCCACATCTCGATGCGGGCCCGCTCCAGCGGGCTGGCGCCGAACAGCGACGGCTGCGGATAAAGCTCCTCGAAATAGCGGCAGATGGCGATCGATTCGGCCAGATAGGAGCCGTCGTCGAATTCGAGCACCGGCAGCGTGCCCATCGGGTTCTTGGCCAGGAACGACTCGTCCTTGTTCTCGCCGCTCGTCATGTCGATGTCGATCTTTTCGATCGGCACGCCTTTCTCGGCGAGAAAAATGCGCACGCGACGCGGGTTCAACCCGGCCTTGAGATCGTAGAGCTTCATGCCCGCCACCCATTGGAATCGTCTGCGAGAATGCGCGACCGCGAACGCTCGGTCCAGTCCCGCGCGCGGCGTCGTGTCGCGCCCGCGCGCGCGGTTTCGACGGGCCCGTTGATCTTTCGCAATGCACGGGCGGTTTCGTGACTCCACATTGCCTTCGCGATCGTCCGGCACGACCGGCGAGCGGTATTGCGCCCTCGGCCCAGGCGGCCTTGCGCGAGCCCGATTGAGATGCTGCGGGCCAAGCGTGGAATGCGCCGGGAAGGGACGACGGACGCGCGGCGTGTCCGCGCGTCCGCCAGCATCCGCCCACCCGTCCGCAATCAGCGCCGGACCTTGGAAGGGTTGTCGCGCGCTCGCCGTTGGCGCGTGATATTTTGTCGCACGACTGTCCGTGCGCGCCGCGCCACGCAGCAAGAGCGGGCGTTTTCCGGCGATTCTGCGCGGCGATGATTCGCGCCGCGACGATGCGTCGCCCGACTGGATCAAAGACACCTGATGGCGCGCGTGTAGTCTGGCCACGTTCGAGATCGGCGAACGGGCGCCATGGGCAAATGGAGCGATCGTGTCTGCCGGATCGACGTGGCGGCGCTTGCCGCCAAGGGGTCGCAAGCCCCGTGGGGGGCGTCTCGTATTCCGCGTGACGCTGACATTCTCGAAGACTGGAGCAACAGTATGAAATCGACTCTCAAGGCTCTGATCGGCGCGTCGGCGCTCGCGCTCGTTCTGTCAGCGGCCGCTTCGGCCCAGGGCATGAGCGGAATGGGCGGCATGTCCGGCATGGGCGGCATGTCGGGCATGGGCGGCATGTCTGGCATGGGCGGCATGTCGGGCATGGGCGGCATGAGCGGCATGTCCGGTATGTCGGGCATGGGCGGCATGTCGGGCATGGGCGGCATGTCCGGTATGTCGGGCATGGGCGGCATGTCGGGCATGGGCGGCATGTCCGGCATGGGCGGCA
>CALMZV010000017.1 GCA_937870755.1 uncultured Methylocystaceae bacterium | reverse complement strand
CACCGGCGTCGGCAAAGGCCGCCAGTCCGCCGCCATCATTCTCGACAACTGGATGAAGGGCCGCCGCAAGGCGGTGTGGATCAGCAAGTCCGACAAGCTGATCGAGGACGCGCAGCGCGACTGGTCGGCGCTCGGCATGGAGCGCCTGCTGGTCACGCCGCTGTCGCGCTTCCCGCAGGGGCGGCCGATCACGCTGCCGGAAGGCGTCCTGTTTACGACCTATGCCACGCTACGCTCCGACGACCGTGGCGAGAAGGTTTCGCGCGTCCGGCAGATCGTCGAATGGTTGGGCTCCGATTTCGATGGAGCGATCATTTTCGACGAGGCCCATGCGATGGCAAACGCCGGTGGCGGCAAAGGAGAACGCGGCGACGTCGCCGCCTCGCAGCAGGGGCGCGCCGGGCTTCGCCTCCAGCACGCCTTGCCGAACGCCCGTGTGGTCTATGTCTCGGCGACCGGCGCGACCACCGTTCATAACCTCGCCTATGCGCAGCGTCTCGGCCTCTGGGGCGGCGAGGATTTTCCGTTCTCGACCAGGGCCGAGTTCGTCGAGGCCATCGAGGCTGGCGGCGTGGCAGCGATGGAGGTGCTGGCGCGGGACCTGCGGGCGCTCGGCCTCTACACCGCCCGCTCGCTCTCCTTCGACGGCGTGGAATATGAGCTGGTCGAGCACGCGCTGACGCCGGAGCAGACCCGCATCTACGACGCTTATGCCGGAGCCTTCGCCATCATCCACAACCATCTGGATGCGGCGATGGAGGCGGCCAATATCACCGGCGCCACCGGCACGCTGAACCGGCAGGCCAAGTCCGCCGCCCGCTCGGCCTTCGAGAGCGCTAAGCAGCGCTTCTTCGGCCATCTGCTCACCAGCATGAAGACGCCGACCCTGATCCGGTCGATCACCAGCGACCTGGAAGCCGGCCATGCCGCTGTCATCCAGATCGTCTCGACCGGCGAGGCGCTGATGGAACGCCGGCTGGCCGACCTGCCGACCGAGGAATGGAACGACGTTCGCGTCGACATCACGCCGAGGGAATATGTTCTCGACTACCTCGCCCATTCCTTCCCGGTGCAGCTCTACGAGCCGTTCACCGACTCGGAAGGCAATCTGTCGTCACGGCCGGTCATGCACGACGGCCAGCCGGTCGAAAGTCGTGAAGCCGTCGCCCGCCGTGACGAGCTGATCGCCAAACTCGCCAGCCTGCCGCCGGTGCCCGGCGCACTCGATCAGATCGTCCAGCATTTTGGCACGGACCTCGTTGCCGAGGTGACGGGCCGCTCCCGGCGCATCGTCCGCAAGGGCCAACGTCTGATCGTCGAGAACCGCGCTGCGGCCGCCAATCTCGCCGAGACGCAAGGGTTCATGGATGACGCCAAGCGCATCCTGATCTTCTCGGACGCAGGCGGCACCGGGCGCTCCTATCACGCCGAGCTGTCGGCGCGGAACACGCGGCTGCGTGTTCACTATCTGCTCGAACCGGGCTGGAAGGCCGACGCCGCCATTCAGGGCCTTGGGCGCACGCATCGCACCAACCAGGCGCAGCCGCCACTCTTCCGCCCCATCGCCACGGATGTGAAGGCGGAGAAGCGGTTCCTCTCCACCATCGCCCGGCGGCTCGACACCCTGGGCGCCATCACCCGTGGCCAACGCCAGACCGGCGGCCAGGGTCTGTTCCGGCCCGAGGACAATCTCGAAAGCCCCTATGCCCGCGATGCCTTGCGCCAGCTCTACCTCCTGCTGGTGCGCGGCAAGGTCGAGGGTTGCTCGCTCGACCGTTTCGAGTCCGCCACGGGCCTGAAGCTGATGGATGCGAACGGCATCAAGGATGAGCTGCCGCCGATCACCACCTTCCTCAACCGGCTGCTGGCGCTGACCATCGAGCTTCAGGGCGTGCTGTTCACCGCCTTCGAGCAGCTTCTCACCGCCAAGATCGAGGGCGCCATCGCCGCCGGCATCTACGATGTCGGGCTGGAGACGCTGACCGCGGAAGGCTTCACCGTCACCGGCCGCCAGACCATCTATATCCATCCGGGCACCGGCGCGGAGACCCGGCTACTGACGATCGCGCAGCGCCTGCGCAATCGTCCGGTCACGCTGGACGATGCGCTCGCCCGCCTCCTGGAGTCCGGCGCGAGGCTGCTGGTCAACGAGCGGTCGGGCCGCGCCGCCGTCCAGGTCCCAGAAACCTCGATCATGCTCGATGATGGCGAGATCGAACGCCGCGTCCGCCTGATCCGGCCGATGGAATCGCACGCCGTCTCTGTGAAGATGATGGGCGAGACCCATTGGATCGAGGCGGATCGCAACACCTTCGCCG
>CALMZV010000016.1 GCA_937870755.1 uncultured Methylocystaceae bacterium | reverse complement strand
GGTCGTCCGCGACATAGCTGGCGGGGACCTTTTCCAGGGTGGTGTAATCCAGCCCCCGCAACCATCTTTACTTGCGATCCACCCCGCCCCCAGGCGGGGTTTTTCTTTTGAGCGGAAATCATAAGGATTCCAGCGAGATCGCCCTGAACGTCGATCTCCACCTTGCCTTCGACGGGGGTCAGCACGATCCTGTCCACGAGAGAGCGCAGGATGTCCGCTGCCTCGGTCCGCTTCTCTTCCTCTTCATCCTGCAAGGCTTCGTAGAGTTGCTGGACGCGGTTGCGGTATTGCAGCGCCATGGCGGGATGGAGAAGCGGCGGCGGCTCTTCGGCCTCGGCCAGGAACAGCGCCAGTTCCTTCTTCCGGGCTTCCAGCAGGACCATCTTCGCGTTGATGGCATCCGCCGCGCCGCCCTTGAGGATCAGGTTGAGCAGTGTATCGAGCTCCCGGTCGATCCTGGCCACCTCCGCCTCGGCCGCAGCGATCCCCGCGCGGCCTTCCATGCGCAGCCGGTTCATTTCCTGGGTGAACACCTCGCAGAACCGGGCGAACAGTTCGGGATCAACAAGGCGGGTGCGGAGGGCGTTCAGTACCCGCGCTTCGAGTTCCTCGCGCCGAATGTTGACGCGGTTGTCGCAGGTTCCCTTGTTGCGTGCCGTCGAGCAACCAATCAGCGTGGCTGAGATCGCCGAGTAACCGCCCCCGCAGCAAGCGCAACGCGTGAGACCGGAGAAGAGATACCTGGGTCGGCGGCGATAGTTCATCTTGCGGATGTCGGCGACACCGGCCTCGTCCCGCTCGGTCCGGTTTTCGCCCTGCCGCGCCTTCACGGCATTCCAGAGATCGTCGTCAAGGATGCGCAGCTCCGGTGCCTCCTGAACGACCCATTCGGATTCGGGATTGGGGCGAGCCTGGCGCTTGCCTGTATCGGGGTCCTTCACGAAGCGCTGACGGTTCCAGACGATCTTGCCGACATACATCTCGTTGTTGAGGATGCCGTTCCCGCGCTTGGGGTTGCCGTTGATAGTGCTGAAGCCCCATTCTCCGCCGGACGGGGCGGCGATACCCGCCTTGTTCAACGCGAAGGCTATGGTCTTGGCCGACTTGCCGGCGGCATAGTCGCGGAAGATGCGGCGGACGACTTCGGCTTGAGCCTCGTTGATCGTGCGGTCGCCGCGGATCGGTTCGCCGTTGGCGTCGAACCTCTTCACCACGTCGTAGCCGTAGGAATTGCCTCCACCCGATTTTCCCGCCTCAACACGGCCACGCTGCCCGCGTCGGGTCTTGTCGGCCAGATCCTTCAGGAAGAGCGCGTTCATCGTACCCTTGAGCCCGACATGCAACTCGCTGATCTCGCCCTCAGACAGGGTGAGCATCTTCACGTCGGCATAGCGCATGCGCTTGTAGATGCCGGCGATGTCTTCCTGATCCCGGCTGATCCGATCCAGCGCCTCGGCCATGATCAGGTCGAAACGGCCGCGGCTGGAATCCATGATCAGCGCCTGGATGCCAGCGCGCTGGATCATGCTGGAGCCGGAAATGGCGTGGTCAGAGTATTCCTCGACAATGGTCCAACCCTGCTTCTCGGCATGAAGGCGGCACATCCGAAACTGGTCGGCGATGGACGCGTCACGTTGACTGTCGGACGAATAGCGGGCATAGATCGCAACTTTCAATGCGCGTCTCCTCGGTGCATCAAGAGGCGCGCTTCCCCCGTCGCCTCGTCGCCTTCACTTCCTCCGCGTAGCTTTCCCGAGCAGCTTGCCGCGCCAGAAATGCCACCAAGCGCAAGAGCCGTGGATCGGGCTCGCCACGAGGAGTAAAGGTAAGTTCCGGCTCGTGGAGCAGAAGAGATTCGAGCAGCTCTTCGCGCTCGCTTCTTTTCATTTTCGGCGGAGTATGGGTTGATCGCACGCTCATACCCGGTAGAGTTTGCCGGATATGAAGTATAAGCAACTGAAAACACGATAGAATGTTTGGCGACTATTGCCGTGTTCCGGCGTATGCAGGCGTGGCGCGGCGTGTGCCCGCGCGCACTGGCATAGCGAAATAACCTGTTCGCTTTTGTCTCCGAACGGACCACCGGTCGTACCGAGATGGCATTTTTCAGATCGCTCAACATAAACGCCATCGTAGCGTATTGCGTTTTACGATACAATCTCTTATCATGCGGCTAAGGAGAAAAGTTATGGTCGCCAATGCCGAACGCAAGGAATATCCGATCTCGATGCGACTGCCGGAAGCGGATGTCGCAATGATCGATCGTGCGGCAACGCTGCGTGGGCGCTCGCGCACCGACTTCGTGCGTGACGCTGCGGTGCGTGCGGCCGAAGAAGTCGTCATGGAGCAAAGCTTGATCCGTATGAGCCCGGAAGGGTTCGCCGGGTTCATGGAGGTTCTCTCCGCCCCGGCAGCTCCGGTTCCGGAAATGGTCGAACTGTCCAGGCGGCCGGCACCCTGGGAAGCCGGTTATGAGGCGAAGCGGTAAATCGTGGCGCTATCGGCTCCCGAACCGCTCACCGCCACGCATGACGTGTCCGAGTTCTCCTGTGGGAACCCGACGCTTGATCACTGGCTGAAGACACGCGCTCTCTCCAATCAGCAGAAGGGCTTCACGGCAGTTCTCGTCGTTCACGAGGCCGGACGTGTCGTTGGCTACTACGGTCTTGCGCCGACCGCCGTTGTCCCGGGAGTGCTGCCGCGCTCGATCCGCACTGGTCAGCCGCCTGATCCGGTCCCCTGCCTTCTTCTCGGCCAGCTTGCCGCCGATACGGAATGGTCGGGACGCGGCGTTGGCACGGGCTTGGTGAAGCATGCGCTTCAGCGTTGCGTTCAGGCCGCAAGTCTGGTCGGCGGGCGAGCGCTGATGGTCAACGCCGTGGACAATGAAGCCGCGCAGTTCTGGCAACGGCGTGGTTTCCTTCCCACGCGGGATGATCCGCTCGTCCTTTTCCGCTCGGTGGCCGCGATAGCAGCATCACTCGCTGACGCCCGAGCCAGCATTTAGCGGATGCGGGGACGAGCTTCATCACGGTACTTCGACGCCAGGTCCGCTCGTCCTGCCGCCGAGCCCGTTCGGGGGCCGAACCTTGTCGGACGGTCACGCCCACATCGGCCTGATAACGGTGAAAGGTAGGAATTTCCGGTGAAATTACATTCTGTACTTGTTATCGTTTGAGGGAATATCACGAAATCGGCTTAATACAGTAAATGACGTCAAACCCTCCAACAAAGCATCACTATATTCCAGCGTTTTACCTGAAAAAATGGGCGGCTGCCGACGGCAAGGTCACGGAGTTCACCAAACCGCGTCATGAAATCGTTGCGAGAAAGATCATGCCTGATCGCACCGGGTATCAGGAGCGCCTGTATGAACTGAAGGGCTTTGAGCCGAGCCTTGCACAGCAGGTTGAAGAAAAGTTTTTTAAGCCGCTCGATACCTGGGCGTCCAACGCGCTCACCATGCTCGAACGACACGGCCACCAGGCGTCTTGGGACAGCCATAGCCGCTCGGCGTGGACGAGGTTTCTCCTGTCGCTGCTGCTGCGTTGCCCCGAGGATATCGAGGCTTTCAGGGAATGGTGGCACGAGGATTTCAGCCGCACCGACGCTGACGCTGAAGCGCGCTATCAGGCTGCGCGCGGCGCTGAAGATCCAGAGACCTTTGCCGAGTTCCTCGCCGGCCAACCGCTAGGCATCAAGGAACGCCATCAGTTCCAGGTCTTCTATTCCCTGGTCGACCACGACAGCGTTGGCGGCAAAATCAACGAAATGGACTGGCGCGTGCTGCAATCACCGCCAGCCGCCCCCGCATTCCTGACCTCCGACCGCCCGATAATCAGGACGAATGGCCTCGATCAGGAGGGTGACCATATCGCGCTGCCGATTGGTCCGCGCCTTCTCTTCATCGCCTCCCATGATCGCGGCTTTCTCGATGGAGTCCTGCGCACAAACCAGATCGCTCTCGTGAAAGAATGCAATCGGCAGGTCGTCGAAGGCGCATCGCGGTTCGTCTACGGCATGGATCAGAATCAGGCGCGCTTCATTCAGAACCGCTTCGGCAGGACGCCGCAGCCGCGTCTGATGGAAAGCATCGTTCAACGGCGACGAGACGAAGCGGCGCGTCAGGCCAGATAGCGTGTTCGAACTACGAGTGTCATAATGGGGGGAACAACAAGAATGAATTTCCTGAATCTGGACGACAAGGAACTCGATCAACACATCTATCGCATCATGCCGCAGGAGTACGTTTTCACGCTGTTCAGCGACAGCCAGAACGTCCTGAGCAAGATCAGCAATTGGAAGGATAAGTTTGAGAATTTCCAGCTCAACCTCGGCGGAACGTTGGATGGAGAACGGTTCGATTACGGTTTCAAGGATGATTTCGTCGGCCAGTGCTGGACGCGGCACAGCCTCTCGGAAGCGATGTGGGGAATTTATGCGAACGATCCGAGTAAGAGGTATCTGCGTATCCGTTCGACGCCACGCAAACTGCTGACATCGCTTGCCGCAGCTCACCCTCGCATGCCTCAAGACACCTGTTTTGTAGGCGCCGTGAGCTATGAAACCGAGCCGGCCCTGAAGGCATATCTGGCCAACAACGGACGCCTGGAAATCTCGGCACGAGGGCTCGCCCGATCGCTTCTTCTCAAGCGCCGCGCCTTCAAGCACGAGGCCGAAATACGCTTGCTCCACTTCGGCGATGCGGGCAACTGCGATCCCCGCGGTCTTTATCGGTATCCGGTCGACCCTCACGATATGATCACGCAGATCATGGCCGATCCGAACAGGGATCGACGGGGTTGGAAGGCTGACAGGGCGGCTATCGCGAAAGCGACGGGCTTCTCGGGCCAGATCAAGCGTTCGAAGATCTACGATCCTCCCGGTTGGGATATCCCCGCCTTCACCTGTTGAAGCCTTCGGCATGAGGCAGTCGCTGTTTTCATGGCGCCGAAACGGATACCACGATGGTGCCGTTCGCTCCCGTTGATCAGGCGAGCGCCTCAACGCCCCAAACCGAGGTGTCCGGGAACAACCCCTTTTCTGCGATTGCGGCGAGCGCCGCCGGCACGTCCGGCACGAAGAGCACCACGGCGAGATCCGTCATGGCGCGTGAGCAGCATACGTAGAAAAGACGCCGCGTGCGATCGAGGACCGTCTCTTCGCCAGCCGTGATCCGCGCTTGGTCATTCTCAGAAAGCGGTACGTAGCCGAAGTATTTCCCGTAAGAGTATTGGTGGAACGCCGCCTCCTCGTCATCCACCACGACAAGAACCCGCTCGAACTGCGCTCCCTTCACCCCGTGGTGCGTCGCGAACGGTGACTCCTCGGTGAAGTAGCGGCGGTACGCCCAGAGCTCGTTGACGCTACAGGCGAGTAAAGCCTGAACATTTCCGAAGCCGCTGCTACCGTCGTCCGCAGGCCCGTCAACCAGATGCGGTCCGAAGCGGTCATCCAGTCGAAGCAGTTCCGTATCGTGGACGTGCCGCATCACCGCGCCGACTGTCGCTTGCGAACCGTCAGCAAGCATCGCTGCAAGGTGATCGACCGCCTGCTGCAGTCCTGTCAGCACAGCCGCCGCTGGCTGGCCACGCAGGCGATCGGGCTGGAGCTTGGGGCTGGCAAGACGCAGGATCGACATGACCGTAAAGCGGTCGCCTTGCCGAACTGCCGAGACTATCGGCAGGATCTGCTGCGCTATAGGTCGTAGTGGCCAGGCGGAGCCGTCGGCGATCCCCTCGGCAAAGCTGGTCGGGGCGTGATCGTTGAGCGCAGCGTAGAGGTTCGGAAAGCCGAGCCGGACGGCGGCCATCCGGTGGACCAAGACCAGCAGCCTGACATCGCCCTCGGAGACATCGCTCAGCCAAAGCTTGTCTTCGGTTTGCGCTGCGAGCCATGCACGGACCGCGGCGAGGCGAGCGCTTCGCTGATGGTCGGCCGGCAGAACGAACAGATTGGCCGTGCCAAGCACAGGCTGTTCTACTTCGCCGACCTTGATCCGGCGTCCACGTGTCTGGACGAGACCGTCGCCGCCGGCGCGAATGGCGTTGACGACCGCGAGAACTGACGTCGGGCAACGAAAATTCTCCGGCTTGCTGATGTTTGCCCAGCCTTCGTCAAGCGGAACAGCGCCGCTGCCGCTCATATAGATCTTCTGCATCGGATCGCCGAAAAAGCCGACACACAACCTAGGCTGCTCGGCTGCGATCGAGCGCAATGCCTCGACAACTTCCGGGTTGGTGTCTTGGCTTTCGTCGATAAAGATGAATGGGAAACGGCTGGCGATCACTCTGCGCAACAGTGGATGCGCGCCGACACAATAGGGCGTCAGTTTGAGGACGTCATCATGACCCAGAATACCTTCGGCATAGCTGCTGCCAGTGCCGTAGGTGAATCTATCCACCGACGCAATCGCGCCCAACTGAGCCTCGAGTTCGGCGATCTCGATCTCTAGCCGCGCCTTGGTTCGTGCCTGCGTGCGTGGCTTTTCGTAATGCGCTCGCCGCTCGGCGATCTTCTCCTCGATTCTGACGCCAACCCAGGTTGCTATGTCGCTTTGGAACGGTCGGATCACCGACCACAGGAAGCTATGGATCGTGGAGATGTGGAATAGCGGCGAGACGCCAACATCCTCAGAAATCTCGCCGACGGCGACTTCTGTATAGGTGATGCAGGCGATCTGCCGCCCCGCGCGACGCAGAGAAGGGCCACGGGTTCGAGCGAGATGGTCAAGGGCCTTGATCAGCGAGGTTGTTTTGCCGGAGCCGGCCCCAGCGACCATCACGAAGGAACTGGGAACCTTTGCATCAAGACAGGCACGAACCTCGACGTCCGCGGGTGTGTCCGGGCTGCCGATGCGACTGGTCATGCGGCAAATCCGTTGCCAGCAGCGGACACGGCGAGGTGGACGGCGTCTTCAGCGCCAGTGTCGCCGTGCTCGCCGTCAGCCCCACCATCGCTGCCTTCGTCTTCGCCCTCGTCATCAGGTTCCGGTTCGGGTGGCGCGATTTCGCCCTCAAGCCAACGTAGCCCTTCCGTGATATATTCCGGCACAATCCACTTGGTTGGATCCTCAGCGAGCAACGCCAGAGCAAAGTCGGTCTTGCTGAAACTCTTCGCCTGAACGCGCTTGTGGATACGGCTGACGAGCTCAGCCAGTGTCTTTTCGTCGTTCTTCGCGATCCTCAACTGAAGCAGCCGGCGATCCTTGTGCTGGCACCACTCGAGGTTCTCAAGCGCGAAAGCCTCCTCAAGCGTTCGTCCTGCGAGCGCGGCCGTATCGTGACCCCAACTGACGTCAGTGCGGCATTGATAGGCAACCCGAACAAGCGCGTCATCGTCATTCACACGAGCCTGAGTCTTGTCGTCGGCCGTCGCATCCCAGAGCGCCTCGACGGTCCCGCATTTAGGCAGCCATTGCAGCAACGTCTGATTGGAGGTTGCCGCGCCTGGATGCCCGGCAATGCAGGCCTTGCCCGGCTTGTCGCCCGCCGCCGGCGCCGCCTCTTCGCCCTCATCATCCTCGTCAGCGGCGTCGAGATCAGGCTCCTCCTGTGCGGCAGTCTCACTCTGGTCCGCGGGCCCACCAGCTTGGCCTACGAAGGTGTCTTCGCCTTCGGCCAAGGCCACTGGACCGAACACACTGTCAAGGTCGGTTATTATGAGGGTGGTGAGGCCGAGAAATTCGATCAGCGCCTTGAAGCGGTAGCCGAAAGCGCCACCAATCTCCAGAATGGTGAGATATGTCGATTGCAGTCGCGGAGCAGCGGTCTCGATCATTTGCGGCAGCAATAGCCGTTCGACATTGCCCTCAACGAGCACGGCGGCGTCCGCGAAGAACAGATCGCAATGCGCGAGCTTGAGGTAGCGCTCAAGGAAGGTGCGAATGTCGGGGGCGGTGCTGTCGTAGAATGCAGAAAGGTTGAGCACGTCGGACGTCGACTTGGCGTTCGCGCGCGAACGCCGAAAATAGCGGATCGGCCGAAAGCCCCGCTCGTAGAGGATATGGGTCGAATGCGTGGTGACGACGACCTGGCTTGTGTAAGCGGTCCGGTCGACACCCTTGAGCGCGAGGATGTCCATCACTTTGCGAATGAAAGCTTGCTGGAGCTGCGCGTGCAGGTGTGCCTCTGGTTCCTCGATGAAGATCAGATGGACCGGCGGACGGTTTTCTTCGATAGCCAGCCATTGCGCATGGAGGTCGAGCAGTTCAACGACCATAAATATGAGGTTCTTGAACCCTAACCCGTTGTAGCGGTCAGGCAATGTTGGAGGATCGGCCGCACCATCGTCTGGGCCGAGCGCATAGTGGACCAAGGCCGCATCACGGCTGCTCATGATCTGTGCCGGATCGAGCGCGGAGCGGATCATCATGCGAGGGTTGGAGAGTCCAGGATATCCGAGCTTCGATAAGCTCTTCAAGGTCGGCTCAAACACTCTCTCCAGATGCTGGTTGAGCGCGATCTCCGATTGAGCCAATGCGCGAAGCGCCTCGAGGTCGTCACCCTTCTGCTCAAGATTGCGCCCGTAGAAGCGGCTGAGGACTCTCGACAGGTCCTCGGCCCGACCTCCTCCAGCGCTGTCGGACAGGTGACGCTGGGCGTCCAGGAAATCGATGCGCAGGATGCTGTTGAGAATTTCACGGCCGCTGCGATCCCGACCCGCAAGCGACGAGGGTACGTAGCCGTCCTCGGCGACCATGTCGGTGTCGAACCGCGCCGGATCAAGCACAAAGTAGCGCAGCTCATACTCATCATGCAGAGTATCGCGCAGATAATCACGAAGGTGTCGTGGCGCCGGGTCAAACACCGGGGCGCCGGTCGCATCTTTCTCGACTGCAGCGAGCGCGCGCTCGCGGGCCTCATTGAAACGGACACGTGTCGCGTCAGGGTCTATCGGCGCATAGGCGACACGCATCCCGACGAGTGTGCTGTCCCAAGCGAGACTAGGCAGCAGGTCAATGGCGCGATGAACATCCTCCGCCCCGATTTCCAGCCAAATATCGACTTCCATGGTCGGCAACGCCAGACTGTCGTCGCCCGCACCGAATGCAACGATCCCCGGCCATAAATCCGCGCTGAAATCATGGATGTTAAAACGGCCATGGCCTGTGAAGAGCTGGAGTGCGTGGCCGACGGACGTCTTGCCACTATTATTAGCGCCGACGAAGATGGAAATATCAGATGCAAGGTCGATAACAACATCTTGCAGCCGTCGAAAGTTACGGACAGCAAGCTTCCTTAAATGCATCGTTCCCGCCCTCCCGATTCGTGCTCGCCGGAATCCAATGTAACTTGATCTAACAGCTATTTGTGCTCTGCTCTATGAGCTTTTCGCAGAAGATCGAGTGCCGACTACGTTCCGGTTCGCCGAAGTTAGAGAAAACAATCGACCTCTCACATTGGTGGATTTGCTTGCCCACGAGACTTCTCAAATCATAGCAGAGACCGCGTAGCCATTTCGCAGCCGAGAAGCAGCAGGCAAATCAGGAAGCCGCGGCGAAAGGCGAGCGGGCTGATCCGGTTGCGAACGCGCTGCCCCACCCACATGCCCGCCAGCGCAGGCAAGACAGCGAGCGCCGATAGCCAGAGACGGTCGGCCTGGAATGCTCCATGCGCGCCAAGTCCGATGGCGAGCGCGATCGTCGACACGGTAAACGAGAGGCCGAGAGCCTGCACGAGGTCGTCCTTCGACAGACCAAGCGCCTGGAGATAAGGAACTGCCGGAATGACGAAAACGCCGGTTCCCCCCGTCACGGCTCCTGTGATTGCGCCGATCAGCGGTGACAGCCACGGCTCGGTACGGCGCGAAACGCTGATCTGACGCGCAAACAATGTAAAGGCCGCGTAGACGACGAGCGCGATGCCGAGAAATGCTGTCGTAAGCTTCGTGTCGCCGCCGGCGATCCATGTCGATCCGAGCACGGTTCCCGCGACGACAGCCAGCATCATCGGCCAGAGCCGCCGCAGGAGCGCGCCGAAGTTCGGGCCGGCCAGGAGCTGCCAGACATTGGTGACAAAGGATGGCACGATCAGCAGGCTTGCGGCCGCCAGCGGAGAGACAAGGGCACCAAGCACGCCCATCGCCACGGTAGGCAGCCCCATGCCGGTGACGCCCTTGACGAGGCCGGCCGCGAAGAAGGTGGTAACGACTGCGGCGAGTAACGGTGTGGAAAGATCAAACATTGCCCATGAATATCGGGCGGTCGTTTTCGCGCAATGCGGAAAGACCGATGCGTGACTTCGGCTATGCCGAAGGCAAAAATGCGACTATACGGTCAGCATGCGTTTCGACCTGATTGATCTGCGCCTTTTCCTGGCCGTCGTCGATGCCGGGAGCATCACCCATGGCGCGGCCGATGCAGGGATGTCGCTGCCGGCTGCCAGCGAGCGTTTGCGAGACATGGAGGCCGCAGGCGAAGTCCTGCTGCTCCAGCGCGGCCGGCGGGGCGTCAGTCCGACCGAAGCCGGCGAGGCGCTCGCCCACCATGCGCGCACGATCCTGCATCAGATGGCGCAGATGCGCGGAGAGATATCCCGCTACGCCAAGCGAATGCGCGCAAGCGTCCGCATCTTCGCCAATACGGCGGCGGTTACGGAATTTCTGCCCGAACGGCTCGCGCCCTGGATGGCAGCCCATCCACAGATCGACATCGAACTGAAAGAAAGGCAAAGCTCTGAGATCGCGCGCAGCGTTGCCGCGGGCTTTGCCGAAATCGGTATCCTGTCCAGCGCCGCCGAGATCGCCGACCTCATATCGCACCCCTTCGCCATCGACCGGCTGGTAGCCGTCTTCGCGCTGGACCATGATCTTGCGAAAAAGCCCCAGCTTCGCTTCGCCGATCTGCTCGATCATCCTTTCATCGCCTTGGCGGACGGAGCTTTGCAACAGCACCTTGAGATGCAGGCTGCCCAGTTTGGGACGAAGTTGAAGTTGCGCGTGGCGCTTCGCAGTTTCGAAAGTATCTGCCGAATGGCCAGCGAGGGCGTCGGCGTCGGCATCGTACCGGAAACGGCAGCGCGGCGCTTGAGGCGATCCGCGCGTATTGCAATGGCTCGGCTTCACGACGGCTGGGCGACGCGCGAACTGTCCGTTTGTGTTCGCAGCGAAGCGGAGCTGACCGCGCCCGCGCGCAGTCTGTTCGAGCATCTGACATCCGCAACGCACGCCTGATGGGCCGTGATGGACATCACCTCAAGCCAGGCCCTCCTGCCTGAGCGCCTGCTTCACCGTCTGACGTTCCAGCACCTTGTTCATCAGCCGCGCCAAGTCCGGCCAGCTTGTGTCCATCTCAAGACCGATCCGCTGACCCCAAAGCCAGAACACGACAAGATAGGCATCAACGACCGTGTATTGGCTGGGCACTGCCCATTCGCGGCCATCGGACAGGATGTGGTCGATATGATCGTAGGCGGTGCGAATGTTCTCAATCCCCTTGCTCTTCACTGCCTCATGGAGCGCCGGATCGGGCACGAACCGGTGCGGACGCCAGAGCTGGCCATAGCCGATGCCGTGTAGATCGATCGAGATCCAGCTCAGCCATTCCAGGCATCGGGCTTCACCAGCCGGATCGGCAGGCAGCAGTTTCGCCTCGGGATGGCTTCGAGCGAGAAACAACAGGATAGCGACGGCTTCGGTCAAAAGGTCAGGTGCGCCGCCAGCGCCACCGGGAACGCCTGTCAGCGCCGGCACGCGGCCTTTCGGGTTGAGCGCCAGATAGTCCGCCGTCGTCGTGCCTTCGCCGTTTTTGGCTGAGCGGACCTCGGCCTCGTAAGGCTCGCCAATCTCCTCCAGCACGATGTGGATAGCGAGCGAGCAGGCGCCGGGCGAGTAAAAGAGACGGTGCATGAAAACCTTCCGTTCAAGGATCGATGACGTGGCCGGGCCATGGATTTCGGTCGTCGCGCAGCCACAGAAGCGTCTCCAGCCAGAAGCCGGCGGCATGGCTATCGTGGAACAGGCCGAAATGACCGACCGTGTCGCGTCCATAGTCCGACGGCCGTAGCAGCACCGCGGTTCGCTCGGCGCTGCCGGTGTAGTAGTTCAGCGTCCGGCGAATGGCGGCCGGAGTTCCAAGCTCGTCGTCAGACATGGCAACCGCCAGGATCGGCGCCGTAACGGCAGCCATGCGGTCGAGCGCGCTTCGCCGCAGCGCGCGCGGATGGCTATGCTCGAAACGCGACCTGCGAAAACTCCATTCGAGAGCGACGCCAGCCGGCAGGTCTTCCAGCCAACCGAGCCGGCGGCCGGGGAAATAGCCGCAGGCAAGCGTCAGGGCGGGCATCGCCACATGCCATTTGAGAAACAGGCGGAGCCGCCGATGCAAGGCGTAGTCGCCCCACCAGGCATATTGGGCGCCAACGGTCAGCATGCGCTCGATGCGGCGAGCACTCGCAGCGAGTCCCGGCAGGAAGCCGCCAACGCTGTGCCCGACCACCAGCACTCTGTCATGACGACCCTGCTGCTCTATGAACCTGATGGCGGCTTCAAAATCCAGCTCGCCCCAGTCACGCCAGCGATAGCCGCAGCCAGGCAGATGGACGGGCCGCGACAGCCCGATGCCGCGATAATCATAGGTCAGCACGTCGAATCCGTGCTCCACGAGGAAACGGGCATAGCGATGGTAATAGCGCGCGAGCACCCCGGTTGCAGGATTGATAATGACGGTCCCCATGGTGTCTGCTTGCCGGACCCGCCAGAGATGGCCGGCAAGCAGAACACCGTCCGGTGAGGAAAGCTCGACCGGCTGTCCTTCGATAAGGGTGGTGTTTGAAGACGGGTTACGCATGCCGGAAGGATAAATGGATATGCCGGTTGAGTATATTAACTGGTTAGTATACATTCGGGCATGCCTAGATCATTGAGACCGACACGCGAGCGCATCATTGAAGCAGCCGGGAAGCTGTTCCACGCGGAAGGCATCCGCGCCGTGAGCGTCGACGCGGTCGCCGAAAAGGCCGGGCTTACCAAGCGAACGCTCTATTATCACTTCCGCAGCAAGGACGACCTGATCGCCGCCTATCTCGAAACGCGCGACCAGCCGAACCTTGCGTTGTTCCAGCGCTGGTTCGCCGAGACCGAGGGCAACACGGCGGACAAGGTGCAAGGCATTTTCCGCAATCTGGCGGCGTCTGCGCGGCATCCCAAGTGGAAGGGGTGCGGGTTCCTGCGGACGTCGGTCGAGCTCATCCACCTGCCGGGACATCCGGCGATCCTCGCGGGCCGCGCGCACAAGAAGCGGGTCGAGGACTGGCTCTGCGTCGTGCTGGAGGAAATCCGGGCCCCCGACGAAGCGCGCCGTCTCGCGCGGCAGATCGTTCTTCTGCTCGATGGCGCATTCGCCGTCGTGCTTCTGCACCGGGACACCAGCTATATGGACAGCGCCGGCGAAGCGGCTGCGCAATTGGTCCGCGGCTGATGCGGATGAACGAGTCGCAGGTCCGTCGAGATTGGCCTGCCGACTTGCGGCGATTTGGTCGAGAAGCTACGACAGGAGGACTTGCGCATCGCTTTTGATCTGCTCATAGACGGGTTGGCGAATGCGGTTTCGGCTTGAGTAACCGTTTTCGGATAGCTCGCCTGAAGGGCGTAATTACTGATAGTCGGCTTTGCGTTTTCCCGGGTTTACGATCCGATAGAACTTTGGGGGAAGTCTTCCCCCTGGCCGGCGCCGAAGTCGCCGGCACACCCCCTTCTGCGGGGAGACCCCGCAACGCCCCCGAGAGTCAGAGTGCGGACTGGGTTAGCCGTGACGGGTTGAAAGCTGGGAGAGAGGCTCCCGGCGCCCGTCGCGGAGAACCGCGATGTCCAGACATGACCGCACCCCTCGCACCGGCTCCGACCGGACGAACCTCTATGACGAAATCACCGACAAGATCATCGCCGACCTCGAGGCCGGGCGCTTCCCGTGGGTGCAGCCCTGGGACAAGGCCGCAGCCAGAGCCCCGCTCGGGCTTCCGAACAATGCCAGCACCAGCCGCGCCTATAGCGGCATCAACATCCTCATCCTCTGGGGCGCAGTCGTACAGCATGGCTTCCCCGGTCAGGGCTGGCTCACATACCGTCAGGCGGCAGCGCTCGGCGGAAATGTCCGCAAGGGCGAGCACGGCACCACCGTCGTCTATGCAGACCGCTTCATCCCCGAGGACGAGAAGCGGCGGGCGCGCGAAACCGGCGAGGAAGCCCAGGCCATCCCCTTTCTCAAGCGGTTCACCGTGTTCAACACGGCGCAATGCGAGGGCCTGCCCGACGACATCATCGTTGCCGCGCCGCTCCCGCCGCCTGGCCTGATCGAACCGACGGTCGACGCTCTCATCAAAGCGACCGCCATCGACTTCCGCATCGGCGGCGATCGGGCCTTCTACATGCCCGCGCTCGACTACGTGGCCGTGCCACCGCCGCAAGCCTATTTCGAGCCGATCAACTGGCACAGGACCGCGCTCCACGAGATCGGCCATGCCAGCGGCCACCACAGCCGGCTGAACCGCGATCTCTCCGGCTCCTTTGGAAGCAAGAAGTATGCGTACGAGGAGCTGGTGGCCGAGATGAGCTCCGCCTTTTGCTGCGCCTCGCTGGGCATCGTGCCGACAGTACGACACGCCGACTATATCGGTTCGTGGCTGGAGGTGCTGCGCGAGGACAATCGCGCCATTGTCCGCGCCGCCTCGCAGGCCAGCAAAGCGGCCGACTGGATCTTGTCCTTCCTTCCCGAGACCGAGGCTCCGGCCGCCGGCGCGATCGACAAAAGGGCGGCGTGATGCGTTTTCGTCGCTGGCATCGGTCCGAGCCCTATGGAGACACGTCGCGTAAACGCGCGGCATTTCTCCGTAAGCAGCGCCTCCAACGCGAGGCGCTGCCGCTTTTCGCCGACGAGATCGCCGCCGGTCAGCTCTCCGTCGACGAGGAGATGGCCCGTCGAGCTGTCTGGTGGAACGGGGCCGAACGCGAGCGCCGCCGTCAACGGGCTGCCTGGTGGCGCAAGGGCCGTGCTCGCCTCTTCGCGCTGCCGGACACGCTGCGCGCGCGGGTCCGCGAAATCTGGCGGACCTGCCCGTATCCGGCCGATCCGGCGAGCTTCGCCGATTTCCTCCATCAAATCGCGGTCGGGAAGCTAAACCCCTGGCGGCCACCATGGATATTCCATGAGGCCCTCGAGGCGCGGATCACGCGCGACCCGGCGACGTTCGACCAGGCCTTCCGCCAGATCGGCCGCAGACAGAAAGGCAACGGCGCGAAGACCACACCGGCCGACGAGCTGCTGTTCTGCGGCAATCTCGGCTCAGGCATCATTTTCCTGCGGTCGCGTGTCCGACCGATTGAGCGCCACGAAAGCTTCTACGTCTCCTACAGCCACCGCCCAAGCGTCTCCAACGTCGACAGGGGCGGCAACTTCGTCGAGATCGAGGTGATGGGGGAGTGCTCGGATGCGGAGCTGTCAACAATAGAGCGGATCGCACAGGCCGCCGATACGCGCCTTGTCGTCATCCGTCGTGCCGCGCGCAGGATCCAGGCCAGGGAAGGTGGCGGCCACCTCACACCGAGCCCGCCGCAGCCGCCGGAGAGGAAGAGGGGGGATGGGGATTTATGACGGGTTTAGGGCTGAGAGAGAGGCTCTCGGCGCCCGTCACGGAGTAGCCACCATGGCCCGAGCCAAGAAGAAGCCCACCATCGAACTGATCGAGTTCTCGCGGGCGCGCGACATTCCCTTCAACCGCATCCGTTTGTCCCACGACAATGTGCGCGAAACCGATGTCGAAGCCGGTCTCGACGATCTCGCCTATGACGTCGAACGACGCGAGGATCTGATCCAGGGCATCAACGTCCGCGCTATTCTCGATGCCGACGGCAACGAAACCGGAGATTTCGAGACGCCGGCCGGCGGCCGCCGTTTCCGCGTCATCGCCCGGCTGGTGGAGAAGGGCCGCTTCCCCGCCGATGGTCTGGTTCCCTGCATCGTCAAGAAAGCCAACGCCAAGACATCGGCCATCGACGACTCGCTCGCCGAGAACACGTTCCGGCTCGCGCTTCATCCGCTCGACCAGTTCAAGGCATTCAAGCGCATGGTCGACGGAGGCATGACCAACGCCGAGGTCGCGAGTGCTTATTTCACCACGGAGCGCTATGTGGATCAGCGCCTTGCACTTGCGAAGGTCTCGCCCACGCTCCACGCCGTCTATGCAGAGAACGGCATGACGCTGGCGATGCTCGAGGCGTTCACCGCGCACCCGGATCACGCACGGCAGGAACAGGTCTGGGACGCCGTCCGGCAATCCCACCATCGCGAGCCC
Organism: uncultured Methylocystaceae bacterium; assembly: GCA_937870755.1. Taxonomy (GTDB): domain Bacteria; phylum Pseudomonadota; class Alphaproteobacteria; order Rhizobiales; family Beijerinckiaceae; genus JAJXWB01. The sequence continues at coordinate 9,681 of CALMZV010000016.1, read as the reverse complement.
TGGCGCATTCGCAACATGCTGACCGAGACCAGCGTTCCCGCATCCGACAAGCGGGTGCTCTTCATCGGCCTCGACACCTATGTGGCGGCCGGCGGGCCCGTTCTGCCGCGTTACCTGTTCGACGATGAGGAAGACGGCTGGCTCGACGATGTGCCGCTTCTCGATCGCCTCGTCGCCGAAAAGCTTAAAGGGGTCGCTGAGGCGCTGGCCGCCGAAGGCTGGAAGTGGGTCTCGGCTGACCTCTATCTTCCATACGGCCATCAGTATGGGCTGCGACCCATCCCGGGCGAAATCGATGATTTGACCGAGGAAGAAAATGCGGCCTTCCTGGCGCTGCGCGACGAACACGCCGACCTCGAAGACAAATATCATGCGGTCGACGAACTGCCGCGCGAAATCGACTATCGTCTTGCGGAGCTTGAAAAGCAGATCGAGGCCTTCGAGCGTCGCCGGGTTATCTACGACCCCGCCGAGATCGCCGTCGCCGGCGTCTTCGTCACTGTCGATGAGGATGGCGAGCTCGTGGTCGATCGCGGCTGGGTCCGTCCCGAGGACGAGCCGACCGCGTCCGTCGAGAGCGAAACGCCGGAGATCGAGGGCGACGGGGATGCCGACGGCGTGACCACGTCCGATGTCCAGCACGCCGTGATCACGGTCGGCGGTCAGCCCCTCGAGCCCGACGAGGAAGAGGACATGATCAGGCCTCTTCCCGAAAAGCTCGTCGCCGAACTGACGGCACACCGCACCGTTGCGCTGAGCGATGCCGTGGCCGCAAATCCGCACATCGCCATGACGGCGCTGCTCCATCGTCTCGTAAGCGACCGCTTCAAGCGGTCTCCGAGAGGCGCGACCATTCAGGTCGAGGTTCAGGAGGTCTACTTCCGCGAACAGGGCATCGATCTCAAAAACAGCCCCTATGCGAAGTCGGTCGCCGAGCGGCATGCCGGATGGAAGGCGGACCTGCCGGCCGACGATGATGCTCTGTGGGATTGGCTGGACGTGCTTGATCACGACAGCCGCATGGCGCTCCTCGCCCATTGCGTCTCGTTCGGCATCAACGCGCTCTACGAGCGGCCGAATCCGCACAGTGCCACCGGCATTTCCGAACACGACCTTCGGAACCGCATGGCCGAAGCCGACCGCCTTGCCCGCGTCACCGGCCTCGACATGGCGGAAGCCGGTTTCCGCCCGACCGTCACGAACTACCTCGGCCGCGTGACAAAGCCCCGCATCATCGAGGCCGTTCACGAGGCGCTTGGCGAGGAGAAGGCCCGCCTGATCGACCATCTGAGAAAGGCCGACATGGCGCGGGAGGCCGAACGTCTCCTGGCCGACTCCGGCTGGCTGCCGGAGCCGCTTCGCGTTCTCGCCGAGGAACCGGCCGTCGAGAGCCTCGTGGATTCCGATGAGGACGACGTTGCTCTGCCGGAATTCCTCGCGGGGGACGACGAGGCGGCCGAAGCCGACACCAGCGACGATCCGGCGGTGCTCGTCGCCGCCGAGTAGTCCGCATGCGTGGCGGCCTCGGCCGCCTCGCTTTCCTTCCCCTTCCACTCCAAGGCCCGGCATCCCGCCGGGCCGTTTTCGTTTCAGGAGACCTCGTTCATGTCCGCTTCTCTCATCTTCGACCTCGCCCCGCTCGGTTCGCTGGTCGCCTATTCCGACGGCGCGCCCAAGCCGCCAGCTCGCTTCACAAAGAAGCTCGCGGCATGGGAGCGTCGTAACGGCGTGGGCCGCCTCGTGCGCAAGGAGCCGGCCCGTGAGCGGCCGACCTATTCGACGCCGCCATGCTTCACACTCCATGAAGGCGACTTCGGCGAGAGCGGCATCATCCTCGTCACGATCATGCGGACCTACGGCATCGACAGCGACCTGACCTTCCGCGCGATCGAGCGCCCCAAGCTCGGGCAGGTGCGTGTCGTGCAGGATGTCGGCGAAAACGCCGAGCTCCTTCACCTCGCCGAGAACCGCGACGCGGCTGAGCTCTGGCTTGCGAAGACCGGATACAGCCGCGCCCGTCTCGAAGAGGTCACCGCCGACGAGATCGGCGCCGATGTCGTCGAGGGTCGGGCTGCCGCCTGACCATCCCATGCCCCATCCACCTGGACCGCCGTCGAAGGACGGCGGGCCATTTTCGTTTCAGGAGAATATCGTGGCCATTCCCGACCCCGTCCGCACCAACTTCAACACGCTGCTGTGCGCCGCCGGCGACGGTAATCTCGCACTCATGGAGTGCCTGGACGCCGCCACCCGTGAGCGCCGCTACGTCCTCTGCGCCGTGGGCCGCGCAGAGGGCGGCGATATCGTCATGACGCCGTTCGGCCATCTCGCCGATGGCAACCCCTACGATGCTTACCTTCCGCCCGATCCCGACGATCCGAACGGCTTCATCACAACGCCGGTCGAGGGGGCTGCGGCATGATCACCGTCGAAGAGATACTCGCGGCGGACCTGCGCTGCCCTCCCTCGCAGCGCTCGCTGCCGTGGCCCGAAACCCGCAATGGCGTCACCGTCGTCGTCGAGCCGAAGCCGCATTGGGCTGCTGATATGGCAGCTTTCCGGCTTCAGGATCGGTCCTGGTGCTACTACGCCGACTGGATCGAGAACGGTCCAGCCGCGCGGTTCTTCGATCACCCCGAAACCAGCGGCAGCGACGTGATGACCAATGCTCACGCCATGCTCGCACGCGAAATCGCGCAGGGGCTCTGGCTCATGTGAAAGAGGAAGAGAGCGGACGGGTCTGGCTGGTTTCGGGCCGGCGAAGAGAGAGCGCTGACCGGACCTGTCTCCATCCTCTCTCAGGAGAACCAGGCCATGACGCTCCAGACCAGCGCACGCCCACTTGCGACCCTTGTACCGGACGATCGTCGCGAAAACTTCCTGCCGACCCTGTTCGGCCTGCGGCACCTCATAGTCGCGGAGAATGCCGTCTATCATTTCATGGAGCGGCTCAGTCCTTATGACTATGGCGGCGGTTTCTGGGATTTCTTCGAGCTCCGGGGCCGGCCGCTGTTCCTCGCGCCTACGTCCCGCAAGCGCATGCGGATCGAAAGCGGGATCACCGAGTTCCGTGGCGAGGTCTCCGCGGAAGCCGCGGGCATCATCGCGACCCTGTTCGTCCTGTCGCACCTCTCCATCCAGTACGAATCCGATCATCTCGCCGAAGGCTATCATCGCCTCCATGACTATCTGGACGGACATCCCGAAGCATCGGCGATCTATCAGGCAATCGATTGAGGGAAATCGAGCGCCCCGTCTTCCTGGCGGGGCGCTTTTTTCATGCCGGCCACGGCCGCCATTCGAGAGCGATAGAGGGAGAGGGGTGTCGGTTGACCGTGACGGGATGACGGGCGGGAGAGAGGCTTCCGCCGCCTGTCACGGAGACTTCACGATGAACAGCTTCAGCATTGCCACCCTCGGCGCGAGAACCTTTCCCGCAGTCGCGGCGCTCACCGCTGCCCGAAAGCTTCCGCTGCGAATAACCTGCCTCGGTGAGGCCCGCTATGCCGGGAACAATCCGGATCTCGATTCCTGCACCCTGATCAGGACGGTCGATCTCGGCCAGTGCAGTTCCCTCGACGACGCGATCGCCTGCGTCGAACGCCTCTCCGGCCGCGATCACTTCGAGACCGGCGAAGGCGACGCCATGATGTTCAAGCCTCGACTGTTCGTCGTTATCGACGGCGAACAATGCCAGGTCCTCGCTGGGGAGCCTTCGCATCGCAGCGTTCGTTGGTGCGATCCCGTTGCTTCGGATGGCGAAGCGCGCCTCGTCGTCGCGAAGGCCAGCACGCTGCGTGGGGAAGCGTCGGCCGAGGCGCGCCGGAACAATGCCGCTTCCGCCCAGGACCTGCGCTTCCGCGCCAGCATCCTTGAGGGCCGGCTTGTCCATGCCGACTGGCGGCAGACGGTGCGGGCCGCGCTGCTGAGGGCGGCGTGACGCCGGCCCCCGGTTTCCCAATCCAGCCCGGCCAGCGCGCCTGGCACGTTCATTCAAGGAGTATCCCCATGCCGAAATTTGTCGTCCGCAAAGGCCACGATGCCTTCGTCTATTACGAAACCGTCGTTGAGGCCGACACGTCCGAAGAGGCGCGAAGCCTCGCCAAAAGTGTTCACTACGATGGCGAATGGCTCGCCACCGGCGACGTGCAGGAGTTCGACGATTACGAAATCGACGAGCACAGCGGCGTGCGCCTGCTCGAACCGCGCGAGACCGTCGAAGCGTTTCAAACCATCACCATGACGGCCCGCGAGCGCGACGCCGTGCTCGCCGGTCTTTCCACCCTTCAGCTTGCTCTTATCAATGGGCCGCTCGATCCGGTGTTCATGGACGACCTCACCAACAACGGCGCGCACGCCGGCCTCGAACTTCACGAGATCGACGAGCTGCGCCGACGCTTCAAGGTCTAGGAGGCGCCGGTGTACGCGACCTATCTTCGTCTCGACATTCTGGTCTGGGACAGCGACCGCGCCGTCATCCGGGCGGCGCGGCGCAAGCTGTCCCGCTCAGCCTGGAACGATCCCCACAAGCGGGAGGCGCGAAAGCGCTTCTATCGCGAGATGCTAGGCCACCACGCCGAGGCTCAGCGAATTGTGACGCACTTCCGCCTCTGACCACGACACCACCGTATCCATCGACCATCGCCCGGCCGTCGCGCCGGGCTTTCTCGTTTTCAGGAGCCCGACATGGCCGACCACTTCACCCATTTCTCATGCCTGCTGGACGTCGGCACACCCGACAATGCCGCCCGCACGCTTGCGCTTTACAATCAGCTTTCCGAAGACGGCGCATCCGAAGATCCGCCCTCGGACGGCTTCCTCTTGTCAATCCAGCCCGAGCACGGCGGCAGCAAGCTCTGGATGCGCGACGACGTCACCGGCGATCCGGAACGCCTCCTTCAGTTCGTCAGGATCTGCGCCGCGGAGTTTGGCCTGAAAGGCCGCTGGGGCTTCCAGTACGCCAACTCCTGCTCGCAGCCGCGTGTCGACGCCTTCGGCGGCGGCGCGCATGTAGTCGATCTCAACACCGGCAAGACGATCGCATGGACCTACACCGATGGCTGGCTTGCCCGGGTCCTCGGCGGAGGCGATCCCGATGAGTAAGGTGATCGAGACGACGGTCTACCAGCTTGCCGAGCTATCCGACGCCGCCAGGGAGAACGCCCGAGCATGGTATCGAGAGGGCGGCTTCGACTATGACTGGTACGCTACCATCTTCGATGATTTCGAGCAGATTTGCGAAATTCTCGGCGTTCGCCTTAAAGCCCGCGCCGTCCGGCTGATGGGCGGCGGAACCCGGCAGCAGCGACGCATCTACTTCACCGGCTTCTGGTCGCAAGGGGACGGCGCCTGCTTTGAGGCGTTCTATTCCTACAGGAAGAACGCCTCGCGCGATATCCGGGGCCATGCCCCGAAGGACGACCGCCTGCATGCCATCGCCGACGGTTTGCAGACCGTCCAGCGACGCAATTTCTATCAGCTCCACGCTGATGTCAGCCACCGTGGCCACTACTATCACGCCTATTGCATGGCGATCTCCGTCGAGCGCGACAGTCCGACCTGGCAGGGCATGACCGCCGATGCCGGGGAGATCGTGACCGAGGCGCTGCGCGATCTCGCTGACTGGCTCTACCGGCAGCTCGAACGCGAATACGAATACCTGACCTCGGACGAGTCCGTCGAGGAGACCATCATCGCGAACGAATATACCTTCACCGAAGCCGGCCGTCGCTTCGGATGACGCTTTCGAGCGTCCCGTCTCCAAGCCGGGACGCTCCTGCCATCGTCGCGTTGGCTCGCCTGGCGGGTCGTTGGGGCCGCGCTACCACTCACCCTTGCGCCCATCCACAGCGTATTCGAAGCGCAGCGCCCACGGCCGGATCGCCAGATTGTCATCCGTCCGCGTCACGCGCAGGCGCGATATCCCCGGAACACGCGTTGGCGCCGCGCCGAAAACGACGGGGATCGTGTAGACCTCTCGCGCCTGACGGTTCTGGTAGCGGGCTTCCGCTTTGATGATGACGGAAGGCGCAATGTCCCAGATTTCTGACAGCGCCGCGAGAACGGCGGCAACCGCGATGACACAGCCCCGGACTGCGATCGAGATCGACCAATGCTCCGACCCGAAATCCGGCAAACTTGAAGCGATTATCGAAGCGGCGAACGCGAGGATGACAAGCCAATAGAACCTTGGCGCTCGCGGGAGAAGTGACTTGGTCACGAGCTTACTCTCTCCAATATAGCGGGCTCGGTTTTCGACCTGCGAAGTCGAATTCGCCCGATATTCTTTCCTCTAAACAATAGATCAAAGCCGTCGCCAGCACGAGGTGACGGCCGGAAACCGCCGGCGGCGATCGGTGGTCTTCGGCGACGTGCCTTTTGCGACGAGAGCGAGAGTGGGGCCGGGACGGGTTTGAGCCGTTGCGGTCGAGAGAGAGCGCTGCGCGGCTCGATCCCGTCCGCTCTCCCGAGGTTCCCCATCATGAACGTTTTATCCGCAACCGCGGCCGCCGAGATCGCCGCATCGCTTCCGCCCGTCGTCGCTTCCGGCACGGCATCGGCGATCGTCGCGGCCGCACAGCTTCTTCTGCCTCACCTCGAACGCGGTCAGCCTATCAACGCCGCCGTGCTGCGCGGCGCGATGGAATCCGCATTCGGCGCTTCCGACACCGCCGGCGCGTGGGACTGGAAAACGGCCTACGAGGCATGCGAGGTCGCGACCGTCCTCATGCTGCGCAAATACGGAAAGCCGCTTTTCCGCAAAGCCGGCTCTCCGCAAGCGATCCTGTCGCAACTCTCCAAGATCGTCGGGCTGGTGCCGACGCACACGCGCCGTTCCGACGTGGCGCAGAGCTTCCAGCAGTTCTCGACGCCAATCCCGCTCGGCCTGGCGACGTCGGTCGCCGCGGCGATCGCGCCCGCCGACCGCGTGCTGGAGCCCTCGGCCGGCACCGGGCTTCTCGCCATTCTGGCCGAGATCGCCGGGGGCTCGCTCCTGCTCAACGAGCTTGCCGACACCCGCGCCGATCTTCTCTCCCTCCTCTTTCCGGCCCTTTCCATCACGCGCTTCGACGCAGCCCAGATCGACGATCACCTTGATCCGGCTCTCCTCCCGACCGTCGTTCTCATGAACCCGCCGTTCTCGGTGTTGGCGAATGTCGAGGGACGCATCGCTGACGCCGCCTTCCGGCATGTCGCCTCGGCGCTGTCACGCCTTGCGCCCGGCGGCAGGCTCGTGGCGATCACCGGTGCGAACTTCGCGCCCGACGCACCGGCCTGGTCCTCGGCTTATGCCCGTCTGCAGGAACGCGGCCGCGTCGTCTTTTCCGCCGCTATCGATGGCTCGGTCTACGCCAAGCATGGCACGACCATCCCGACGCGGCTGACCGTCATCGACAAGCTTCCGGCCGACGATCCGTCCGTCTTTCCGGCCGCGCCCGGGGTCGCGCCGGATGTCGCCACGCTTCTTGGATGGCTGGCCGAGCATCTCCCGGCGCGCCTGCCGGTCGATCCGGCGATCGCTGTGCCGGTCGCCGCGCCTGTCGCGGCCCGGACCGTGCGCGCCTATGTCAACCGGGCGGCCAGGGCGGCATCTGCTGCGACGCATTCTCAGCCGGAGTCCGTTCCGCTCGCCTATGAGGCCGTTGACTGGAAGCCCGCCAAGGCCGGACGCCTCTCCGACGCGATCTATGAGGAATACGGCCTACAGACCATCCGGATTTCCGGCGCCGCGGCGCATCCAACCCAGCTCGTCCAGTCGGCGTCGATGGCGAGCGTCGCCCCGCCGAAGCCGAGCTATCGCCCGACCCTGCCGGCGAACGTGCTAGGTCTGCTGTCGGACGCCCAGCTCGAAACCGTCATCTATGCCGGCGAGGCGCATGCCGACTTCCTCCCCGGCGCATGGACGGTCGACATCACCTTCGACAAGCTGTCCGCCGCCGCCGAGGACGCAAAAGGCGCTGTCCGTCTCCGCCAGGGCTTCATGATCGGGGACGGCACCGGCGTCGGCAAGGGACGCGAGTCGGCCGCGATCATCCTCGACAACTGGCTCCAGGGCCGGCGCAAGGCGGTCTGGATCTCCAAATCCGACAAGCTGATCGAGGACGCGCAGCGCGATTGGAGTGCGCTCGGCATGGAGCGCCTTCTGGTCACGCCGTTGTCGCGTTTCCCGCAGGGCAAGCCGATCGCGCTGAACGAAGGCGTCCTATTTTTAACCTACGCCACGCTGCGCTCCGACGACCGCGGAGAGAGGGTTTCGCGGGTCAAACAAATCGTTGAATGGTTGGGCTCCGACTTCGATGGAGTGGTGATTTTCGACGAGGCGCACCAGATGCAGAACGCCGCGGGCGGTAAGGGAGAACGCGGTGATGTCGCCGCCTCGCAGCAAGGCCGTGCCGGCCTGCGCCTCCAGAACGCGCTTCCGGACGCCCGTATCGTTTATGTCTCCGCCACCGGCGCGACCACCGTTCACAATCTCGCCTATGCCCAGCGGCTTGGCCTGTGGGGCGGCGAGGATTTCCCCTTCGCCACGCGCGCCGAGTTCGTCGAGGCGATCGAGGCCGGCGGCGTCGCGGCGATGGAGGTGCTTGCCCGCGACCTGCGCGCCCTCGGCCTCTACACAGCCCGCTCGCTTTCCTTCGCCGGCGTCGAATACGAACTCGTCGAGCATGAGCTGACGGCCGAGCAGATCCGCATCTACGACGCCTATGCCGCGGCCTTCGCCGTCATCCATAACAATCTCGATGCGGCGATGCAGGCGGCCAACATCACCGGCGGCGGCGAAGGCGGGTCGGGCACGCTGAACAAACAGGCGAAGTCCGCCGCGCGCTCGGCCTTCGAAAGCGCCAAGCAGCGCTTCTTCGGCCATTTGCTGACCAGCATGAAGACGCCGACCCTGCTGCGCTCGATCGCCGCCGATCTGGAGGCGGGACATTCGGCCGTTATCCAGATCGTCTCGACCGGCGAGGCGCTGATGGAACGGCGGTTGGCGGAGCTACCGACCGAGGAGTGGAACGACGTCCGCGTCGACATCACTCCGCGCGAGTACGTTCTCGATTATCTCGCCCATTCCTTCCCCGTCCAGCTCTACGAGCCGTTCACGGATTCGGAGGGCAATCTGTCATCGCGCCCCGTCTATCGCGACGGCCAGCCGGTCGAAAGCCGCGAGGCCGTTGCCCGCCGCGACGCGCTGATCGCCAAGCTCGCCAGCCTGCCGCCGGTTCCCGGCGCGCTCGACCAGCTCGTCCAGTATTTCGGCACGGACACCGTTGCGGAGGTGACGGGCCGGTCGCGGCGTATCGTGCGCAAGCCCGGCGGCAGCGTCGCCATCGACCGGCTTGTCGTCGAGACGCGCGCAGGAGCCGCCAATCTCGCCGAGACGCAGGCGTTCATGGATGACCAGAAGCGCGTGCTGGTGTTCAGCGACGCCGGCGGCACCGGCCGTAGCTACCATGCGGAGAAGTCGGCGAAGAACACCCGGCTGCGCATCCACTATCTGCTCGAGGCAGGCTGGAAGGCGGACGCCGCCATTCAGGGCCTCGGCCGCACGCACCGAACCAACCAGGCGCAGCCGCCGCTGTTCCGGCCGATCTCGACCAATGTGAAGGCGGAGAAGCGCTTCCTCTCGACCATCGCCCGCCGCCTCGACACGCTGGGCGCGATCACACGCGGCCAGCGCCAGAC
>CALMZV010000015.1 GCA_937870755.1 uncultured Methylocystaceae bacterium | reverse complement strand
CTCGCGGAGCCTGAATCACATCGCCCTCAGCCAATCAATGGGTCCTGAGCCTAGAGGCGTCAACCTCGCAAAGGTTGCTGACCCAAGGGCTTCACCACAAGATCACCATCCTTTAGTCACGCTGTAGAAGCACTATCCGGTTGGTGTTAGTGCCCTTCGCGCCGTTATCGACGCCCCAGCAGTTTGCAGTCTTGGTGAACTCCTGATCGTTCACCATTACGCCAAGGCGGTTGAACGGTAGCCCCTCCGACGCTTTCCAAACCAGCCGTTCGAGCAGAACCTTGCCATTCCGCACCTCTCCGACCTCGAAAGCGACGTAGCCGCCGGGGCGGAGAATTCGGGCCTGTTCGGCCAGGACTCGGTGCACCATCGCTGTCCAAGCTTCTTCGGTTCGGTGCATGTCGATGGCGACCGTCTCAGGGTCGATGCCAGCAAACCAGCAGCGTAGCCAGTTGTCGGAAGCGTATTGCACTATGTCGAGAAACGGCGGCGACGTGACGGTGAGATCGACAGAGGCACTAGCTATACTCGGCACATCCCACGCAGCGCCGGTGTGAAGGTTAGAGCGAACCTGGCTTGGGGCGCTGCCGTCTTTGAGCAGAGTCTTTGACTTTTTTAGGATCACAGCGGCAACATCACGCTCGGGCGGCGAAACTCCGAGCTTTTCATTGATTTTGATTTGCGCTTTGACCGAGACAGCTTGGTTCGGTGGCATTGAGCGGCCTGAAAAGAAGCCGGGCGAATGCCCAGAGAGGCGATTGATCGCCACCATTCGAATCCAATCGACCACGGGATCTACATCATCACTACCCAGTGGAGCGCGCTCGGTTAGCCATGCACGCAAGGCCTCCAGCTTTTTGAGCGTGGCAGGGTGATAGAAGGCCAGCAGATCATCACGCTCGATATTTCCGCGCGACCAATCCACGGTTCTCAACGCCGCCGACACAGACTGTAGTGTGATTGGGCGCAATCTTGGGCGGGTCAGAAAAACTGACAGAGGGTTGATATCATTGCCGAACGCCTGACGGCCCATGAGCGCTGCCTGCACAGGCGTTGTGCCGCGCCCCATGAAGGGATCAAAAACCACGTCACCGGGCTTCGTTAGTCGTGAAATAAAAAACTCGGGCAACTGCGCTTTGAAGCAAGCCCGGTAGGAAATCTCATGGATTGAATGCGCCTGACGCTGCCCTGCGGTCCAGAACTCATTGACGAAATAGGGAATGCCCTCGATTTTCTCAGTAAAGGTGCGCTGGCCATACTCGCCAAATGCCGCAACCTCGCTGAGGAACGTTCCAGCGCTTAAATCAGATCGGACATGGTCGAAAAATGAAAGCTGATTCATAGGAGCTTGCGTTTTGTTGCCCGCGCTGGTGAACGGCCCATAAGTTCGAGCTGTTGTCGCACTCGTCGCCATTTTCCTTGTGCCACTGCCTCGGAACGATACCAAGCAGCCATTTCCTCGTTCCTCGCTGCGTCAACAGGATCATGTGGATAGCGCGATTTTATGTCCTCCACCAAGCGCTTGATCTCATGGCGGGGAATGAAGCGCGGTAGAATGTTATGCTCCACGATGCCCCAGCCGATGCCCAACACCATCGGAGCAAGCGCTGCGGCTATCAGCAGCAAGAATCCGACTTCCTTTGCCGTCTCCATCGCATCTCTCCAAAATATCTATTTTTAAGATAATCTGAAAAGCAGATTACTGGAAACCCCGCTTCTGCAAGCGGGGTTCGATTGGCCAAGACGTTAGGAACAGCACGACACGATGCCCTGATCGCCTTCCTCGCCGACAAACGCGAGGAAGCTGGGATGACGCAGGCGCAATTTGCGGAGCAGCTGGGTGAGTACCAATCGTTCGTCGCTCGCCTAGAAAGCGGGCAGCGGCGCGTCGATGTGGTCGAACTGATCGAGATCGCGGAAATCCTGCGCTTCGACCCAGCGGAAGCGATCGCGGCTTTGCGCAAGATCGCGCCGTCTTAAACACCGTCCTCCGCAACCGTCCTAAGACGGGAGCGGCGTCGCATGCGCGCTAACCAATTGCGATATTTCAGGAAAATGGCGCGCCCGAAAGGATTCGAACCTCTGACCCCCAGATTCGTAGTCTGGTGCTCTATCCAGCTGAGCTACGGGCGCGTTTCGATGCGGGCTGGCCGCGTCGATCTCGACAAGCCGTCGAGAGAGCCGTCGTTTAGCCTCTCGCGCGTGTGAACGCAAGCGGGCGCGGGCGGCTTTTCCAACTATCCCGCGCCGCAGCCAGTCAGCCCAGCATCCGCGCCAGCCGCAGCCCCAGCCGCGCCAGCGGACCGTCCAGTTTTTCCGCGTAGAATTCGATCGCCGCGCGCCGCGAAATCTCGCTCAGCGTGGGGTAGGGCGCCACCAGATTGGCCAGCGCGTCGATCTTGAGCCCCTTGCCGATCGCCAGCCCCCACGGCGCGATCAGGTCGGCGGCGCCGTGCGCGGCGATCGCGCAGCCCAGAATCTCGCCGCCCGCGTCGGTCACGACCTTGATGTGCCCGCTGCGCCGCGCCTCGGTTTCCGCGCGGTCGGCGCTTGCGACCGCAAAGCGCAGCACCCGTATCCTGCGCCGCCCGGCGCGCGCCTGCGCCTCGCTCAGCCCCACGCTCGCCAGTTCCGGCTCGGTATAGACGACGCGCGGCACGATGGCCGGGTTCGCCTTCGCCGGCAGGCGGAACAGCGCGCGTTTCAGCACCACCGTCGCATGGTGGCTGGCCGCATGCGTCGCCTGTCCGCCGGCCGCATCGCCAATGGCGTAAATGCGGCGATTGGACGTGCGCATGTCGCGGCCGACCGCTATTGCCTCCGGTCCGTATCGCACGCCGGCCCGCTCCAGCCCCAGATTGTCGACGTTCGGCCGCCGCCCGGTCGCGATCAGGAGGTGCGACCCGTCGATATGATCCTCGAACGCCGCGTGCGGCAGAATTGCGCGCAGTCCCGCCCCGTGCGGCTCGAGGCGCGTCACGCGCGCGTTCTCGCGCAGTTCCACGCCCTCGCGCCGCAGCGCGTCCAGCGCCACGCGCGCCATCTCCGGGTCTTCGCGCGCCAGCGCCCGTTCTGCCTCGATGATCACGACTTCGGAGCCCAGCCGCCGGAACGCCTGCGCCATCTCCACGCCGACCGCCCCGCCGCCGAGCACGATCAGCCGCGTCGGAAAGGTTTCGAGGTCGAAGACCGTCTCGTTGGTCAGAAACCGCACCAGCTCCAGCCCCGGTATTGGCGGCGTCGCGGGCGCCGAGCCGGTCGCGATCACGAACCGGCGCGCCCGCACGGCGACGCCACCGGCCTCCAGCGTGCGCGGATCGGCGAAACGCGCGTGCGCGCGGATCACCCGCACGCCCATGCCTTCGTAGCGCGCCTGCGAATCCATCGGCGCGATGGCGGCGATGGCGCCTTTCACATGCGCGCGCACCTGCGCCCAGTCCGCGCGCGGCTCCACGGCGCGCAGGCCGAAACGCCCGGCCTCGCGCATCGCCTGCGCGGCCGCGCCCGCCGCCAGCAGGGCCTTGGAGGGCACGCAGCCGAAATTCAGGCAGTCGCCGCCCATCGCGCCCTTTTCGATGAGCACGACCGAGGCGCCGAGCCGCGCCGCGCCGGCGGCGACCGAAAGTCCGCCGGCGCCGGCGCCGATCACGCAAAGGTCGGGAGTAAGCGTTTCCATCTGTCCTATCCGGAATGTCGCGCGCGCCACCGTCGCGCGAGGACGGGCGCGAGCGCAAGCAGGGAGAAGCCCAGGAGCAGCCCCGCCAGCCGCGGCGAGAAGATCGCCGACAGCGGCAGCGACAGCGGGCAGGCGGCCTCGCCCGCCGCGCGGCAGGCGGCGCGGGCCGCGATGGCCGTCTCCGCCAGCGAATCGAGGCTCGCCCCGGCATAGGCGAATACGGCGGCCGCCGGCAGCACGCCGATCGCCGTCGTCCAGAGAAAGGTCGCGAACGGCGCCCCGGCGAGCGCGGCCGCCAGATTGACCAGCCAGAACGGAAAGAGCGGCGACAGGCGCAGGAACAGCATGTAGCTGGCCGCATCTTTTCGGAACCCGGCCGTCAGCCGGCCGAGCGCCGGTCCGGCGCGCGTGGCCAGCCACGTTCCGAGCGCGGAGCGGGCCGCCAGAAACAGCAGGCTCGCGCCGAGCGTGGCGCCGAGCGCGGCCGCCGGCGCGCCCACCCATGCGCCGAACAGCGCGCCGGCGGCCAGCGTCATGATCGTCGCGCCGGGCGCGGAAATGGCGACGAGCCCCGCATAGAGCGCGACGAAACCGGCGACGGAGCCGACCGGGTGGGCGCCGACATAAGCGCGCCACGCCGCGCGCGTTTCGACGAGCTGCTCGAACGACAGCGCGCGGTCGAGCCGCAGCGCGAAGAAGGCGGCGAGCGCCAGCGCGATGGCGCCCAGCGGGGCGAACCGTCGCAATCCGTATGTGCCCTGTTGCGCCTCGCCCTTGGCCATGCCCCAATGATAGCCCAACGGCGGAAGATTCTGGAAAACCGCAGGGAGCGGGGGAGCAAAATGAGCAAGATCGCATTCATCGGCCTCGGCAACATGGGCGGGCCGATGGCCGTCAATCTGGCGAAGGCGGGGTTCGAGACGGTCGGGTTCGATCTTGCCGCAGCCTCGCTGGAGCAGGCGCGCGCCGAGGGCGTGAAGACGGCGGCCTCCGCGCTCGAGGCGGTCGCCGGCGCCGATGTCGTCGTCACCATGCTGCCCATGGGCAAACACGTGCTCGGCGTATGGGGCGAGATCGCCGACAAGGCGAAGAAGGGCGCGCTGCTGATCGACAGCTCCACCATCGACGTCGATTCCGCGCGCGCCGCGCACGCCATCGCGCAAAAGGCCGGGCTCGCCAGCTTGGATGCGCCGGTGTCCGGCGGCACGGGCGGCGCGAAGGGCGCGACGCTCACCTTCATGTGCGGGGGGACGGAAGCGGCGTTCGCCGCCGCCAGGCCCGTGCTGGAGAAAATGGGCAAGAAGATCGTCCATTGCGGCGGCGCGGGCGCGGGGCAGGCGGCGAAAATCTGCAACAACATGATCCTCGGCGCGACCATGATCGCCACCGCCGAAGCCTTCGTGCTCGGCGAGAAGCTGGGGCTGACGCATCAGGCGTTGTTCGACGTCGCCTCCACCTCCTCGGGCCAGAGCTGGTCGTTGACGACCTATTGCCCCGTGCCGGGCCCCGTGCCGACCTCGCCGGCCAACAACGGCTACAGGCCGGGCTTCGCGGCGGCCCTCATGCTGAAGGATCTGAAGCTGGCGCAGGAGGCGGCCGCAAGCGCCGGCGCGACCATTCCGATGGGCGGCGCGGCGGCGCAGCTTTACGCGCTGTTTTCGGCGGCCGGCCACGCCGGCGACGATTTCTCCGGCATCGTCAATTTCCTGCGCGGCGCGAAGGCCTGATAGAATGCCCGCATGGATGCGGGCTTCTGTCTGTTCGACACCGCGCTCGGGCGCTGCGGACTGGCGTGGAGCGCGCGCGGCCTCGTCGCGGTGAGTTTTCCCGAAAGCTCGGACGAGGCGACGCGCGCGCGGCTCGTCCGCGCGTCCGGCGCCGCCGAGCGCGCGCCTTCGCCGCGGGCGCAGGACGCCATCGCGCGCATCCGCGATCTGATCGACGGGCGCGCGGCGACGCTGGATGCGATCGCGCTCGACGAGAGCGGCGCGCCGGATTTCGAACGCGCGGTCTATGCGGCCTGCCGCGCCATACCCGCCGGTTACACCAGAACGTACGGCGATCTCGCGAAGGCGATCGGCGACCCGCATGCCGCGCGCGCCGTCGGCGTCGCGCTCGGGCGCAACCCCTGTCCGATCGTCACGCCCTGCCATCGCGTGGTGGCGGCGGGCGGCGGGACCGGCGGTTTTTCGGCGCCCGGCGGCGTCAGGACGAAACTGCGGCTGCTCGAAATCGAACGCGCGGCCTTCGGTCCGCGCGATCTGTTTTCGTGAGGTTCAGAACCCGCGAAACGTCGCGAACTCCTTCGCGGGCGTGCGGTCGGTGACGAGCGCGTTGATCGGCGCGGACCAGTCGGCGTAGCCGAGCGAGAAACCGCACACGACCATTTCCTCCGGCGCAAGCTGCAAGGCTTCGCGCACCGGCTTGTGGAAATAGGCGAAGGCCGCCTGCGAGCAGCTTTCGAGGCCATGCGCGCGGGCTGCGACCGACAGCGCCTCCAGGAAATATCCGTAGTCGAGCCAGGAGCCGATTTCGAGACGGCGGTCGACCGTGAAGACGATGCCGACCGGCGCGTCGAAAAACACGTAGTTGCGCCCGTGCTGCGCGGCCATCGCGGCGCCGTCGCCCTTCTTGATTCCGAGAATGCCGTACATGTCCCAGCCCACCTTGCGGCGGCGCGACAGATAGGGTTCGAAGAACTCGTCCGGGTAGTATTTGTATTCGGAATTGTGGCGCTGCGTGCCGGTCTCCGCGAAATCGGCGAGCACGGCTTCCGTCACGCGCTGCTTTTCCGACCCCGTCACCACATGCGCCTTCCACGGCTGCATGTTGGTGCCCGACGGCGCGCGCGCGGCGATGTCGAGCAGCCGCTCGACCATTTCGCGCGACACGGGCTTGTCGAGAAAGGCGCGGATCGACCGGCGCTCGGAAATCGCGGCCTCGATCGCCGCGCATTCGTCTCTGGAAAAGCCCTTCGGTTTGCCGCTCATGCGTTCCTCCTGTTATCGGCCGAAATAGCGGCGCAGGATCGCGCCGTAGATGTCGGTCAGTTTTTCGATGTCCGCGATCTCAACGTTCTCGTCGGTGGCGTGGATGGTCTTGCCGACCAGACCGAATTCGATCACCGGACAATAGGCCGAGATGAATCGCGCGTCGGACGTGCCGCCGCTGGTCGAAAGCGCGGGCCGGCGGCCGGTCTTGTCCGCGATCGCGGCGACGACGAGATCGGTGAAGTCCGAGCGCTGTGTGCGGAAGGCCGGCGAATTGCAGGGCGAGAACGTGCAGGTCGCGCGCGCGCCCGGCGCGGCGCTGGCGACGAGCGCCTCGATGTGGCGCGCCAGCGTTCCGGCGGTCCACAGATCGTTGAACCGCACGTTGAACAGGGCGCGCGCCTGCCCCGGAATGACGTTGCGCGACGGGTTGCCGACATCGAACGAGGTGACGACCAGCCGCGTGGGATCGAAGGCCTCCGTGCCTTCGTCGAGCGGCTTTTCCGACAGCGCGGTCACGATGCGCGCGAGCGTCTCGATGGGGTTGTCGGCCTGTTGTGGATAGGCCGAATGACCCTGCGCGCCGGCGACCGCGATGGCGCCGTTGAGCGAGCCGCGACGCCCGATCTTGATCATGTCGCCGAGCGCGTCGGGATTGGTCGGCTCGCCGACGATGGCGTGCGAGAATGTCTCGCCACGCGCGGCGGCCCATTGCAGCAGCTTCGCCGTGCCGTTGATGGACGGGCCTTCCTCGTCGCCGGTGATGAGGAAGGACAGCGAGCCATTCGGCGGCCCGTTCTCCTCAACGTAGGCGAGCGCGGCGGCCGCGAAGGCCGCGACGCCGCCCTTCATGTCGGCGGCGCCGCGCCCCCACACTCTTCCTTCCGCCACTTCCGCCGAAAACGGCGGAAAGCGCCACAGGCTTTCGTCGCCCGGCGGCACCACGTCGGTATGGCCGGCGAAGGTCAGATGCGGCGCGCCCGCGCCGATCTTCGCATAGAGATTGTCGACATCGGGCGTGTCCTGGTCGCTGAACGTCACGCGATGCGTCTCGAATCCGGCCGCGCCCAGCAGGCGCTCCAGATAGGCGAGCGCGCCCCCTTCGGCCGGCGTCACCGAGGGGCAGCGGATGAGCGCGCGCGCGATGTCGAGCGCGCCGCGGTCGGGCGCGCTCATGCTTCGCCTTTCGCCGGCAACGCGTCGAGCATTTCGGCGAGCGTCCACGCAAGCGCCAGCAGCGCCAGCGCATCGAGCGCGGTCACGTTCCAGCGCGGCATGACTTCGGCGACGCGCGGCTGCAGCCAATGCGCCGCGCCGGCCGCGAACGCCGCCAGCGGGAGAAGCCCTGCGAGCGCAAGCGGCGCCGGCCGTCCGCGATCGCGGAACCGTTTTGCCGACAGGTTGACCCACGAGATGGCGATCAACAGCGCCGCCGCCGCGTAGACGACGATGTAGACATGCGCGGCGATGGTCGGGCCGTCGATGAAGGCCCGCTCGCTGAGCGATTTGTTGGTGAAGCGCAGCGCCTGCCGCAGCACGGCCGTCAGCGCGCTGAAGGCGAGAATAAGCGGCAGCGCGCCGCGCGCCCATGTCGCGCGCGGAATGCGCCCCTCGTCGGTGCGGTAGAGAAAGCGGAAGTCGCCCGCCATCAATCCCTCAGAAGCTCGTTGATGCCGGTCTTGGAGCGCGTCTGCGCGTCGACCGTCTTCACGATCACCGCGCAATAGGTGGACGGCCCCCAGTTCTCGCCCGGCAGCGGCTTGCCCGGCACGTTGCCGGAGACGACGACCGAATAGGGCGGCACGTAGCCGATGTGGACCTTGCCGGTCTGCCGGTCGATGACCTTGGTGGAGGCGCCGATATAGACGCCCATCGCCAGCACCGCGCCCTGGCCGACGACCACGCCTTCCACCACCTCCGAGCGCGCGCCGATGAAACAGTCGTCCTCGATGATGGTGGGCCCGGCCTGCAAAGGCTCCAGCACGCCGCCGATGCCGACGCCGCCCGACAGATGAACGTTCCTGCCGATCTGCGCGCACGAGCCGACGGTCGCCCATGTGTCGACCATCGTGCCGGCGTCCACATAGGCGCCCAGATTGACGAAGGAGGGCATGAGCACAACGCCGGGCGCGACATAGGCCGAGCGCCGCACGATGGCGCCGGGAACCGAGCGGAAGCCGGCGGCCGCGTGCTCGGCCGCGCCCCAGCCGGCGAATTTCGAGGGAACCTTGTCCCACCAGCTCGCGCCGCCCGGCCCGCCGGAGATCGTCGTCATGTCGTTGAGGCGGAAGGAGAGCAGCACCGCTTTCTTCAGCCATTGGTGAACCGTCCAGGCGTCCCTGCCGCTTTTCGCGGGATCGCGCGTCGCCACCCGCGCCCTGCCGGAATCGAGCTGGTCGAGCGCGGCGTTGACCGCGTCGCGCACGTCGCCGTGCGTGGCCGGGCCAATACTGGCGCGGTCCTCGAAGGCCGCTTCGATGATGCGCTGGAGGCTGGCGTCGGACATGGATCTCGCTCGTTGAATGGACCGGCGGAGGTTTGCGGGAGCGGCGCGGGCCTGTCAATGTGCCGCGTCTGTGTGGGTTTGCGGATGGCGCGGGAGGGTCTAGTCTCGCGTCCGACGAAGGGAAAGACCATGTTTCGGAGCATCATTGGCGGCGCGGCGGCTTTCGCCGTTCTGGCCGTCGCGCCGGCGGCGGCCGCGCCCAAGCCCAGATCCGCGAAACCGCCGGCGACGATCGAAATCTCCAACCAGCGCCAGGCCGCGTTGACCGGGTTCGAGATCGTCGCGGCGGGCGAGAACGGCAGGACGGTCGCGAAATTGTCCAAACCCGTGCCGGCCGGCAAGAAGGCCAGAGTGGCGCTCAAAGGCGCGAAAGGCTGCGAGTATGTCGCCCGCTGGAAGTTCGAGGACGCCGGCGACGAGGCCGACGTCAATCTCTGCAACGATCCGAAGATCGTGCTGACGGACTGATCGCCGGGATCAGCGCCCCGCCTCGCGCTCGAACAGGGCGGCCGCCTCTTCAGCCGCCAGCAGGATCGGCGCCTCCGACGCTTCGACGCGCGCAAGAACGAGCGCGCCCTCCAAAGACATGATCGCGAATTGCGCGAGCGCCAACGCGCGCGTCGGCGCGACGCCCTGTTCGACCAGCCGCCGTTCAAGCGGCGCGCGCCAGCGCGCAAACGCGTCCCGCCCTGCCTCCGCAATCTCCGCCTTTTCCGGCGCCGTCTCCAATACCGTCGTCGTGATCGGGCAGCCGTCGCGGAAGCCCGATTGCGCCATCCACCCCGCCAGCAGCGCGGCGTAGACGCGCAGGATGTCCGCTGCGGCGTCGGTCTTTGCCGCGATATCGACAAGCGTCTTTTCCAGAAGTTCGCCGGCATAGCGCAGCGCGGCCGCTGCGATCTGGTCCTTGCCGGCGGGGAAGTAGTGATACAGCGACCCCTTCGGCGCGCCGCTCGCAGCGATGATGTCGGACAGGCCGGTCGCCGCATAGCCGCGCCGTCTCAGCAAATCCGCAGCCGCGCGCACGATCTTGTCTCGCTGGGTGTCCTTCGCCGCCATGCCGCATCTAATCGAGCCCGAGCTTGCCAAGCAAGCAAAATTATATAGACTGGTCTATATAATCGGAGCATCGCGATGGATCGACGCGTCCCGCATGGGTTCGAGCGGCATTCCCGCCCATCGCCGCTCACCGAGCCGTGGGAGCCGATCTGGTCGCGCCGCACCGACCGCGCGGTCATCATCGGCCTGCGCGCGGCGGAACCGCACCTCAATTCGCGCGGGCTGGTGCACGGCGGCCTTTTGACCGCGCTCGCCGACAACGCCATGGGCCTGTCGTGCGGCATGCGGCTGGAAGGCGGCCCCCGCCTGCTCACCGCCAATCTCACGGTCGATTTCCTCACTGTCGCCGGCGCCGGCCAGTGGATCGAAATCGACACGACCTTCGTCAAGCCGGGCCGCACGATGTGTTTCGCGCAAGCGTTCATCACCGCTGACGGCGACATCTGCGCGCGCGCCAACGCGGTCTTTCGCGTCGCGCCGCAGCCGGCGCAACGCCCCCGGGAGAATGCATGATGGGCAACGCCGATCTCGTTCTGAAGCTGCTGCACCTCAACGGATCCGCCGCGTTCAACCGCTGGGCCGGCTTCGAGATCGTCTCGGCCGAGCCCGGCCGCGTCGAACTGCGCATGGGCTGGAAGGAGGAGGCCGGCCAATACGCAGGCTTCCTGCATGCCGGCCTCGTCGGCGCCATGATCGACACGACCTGCGGCTTCGCGGCGTTCACGCAGGTCGGCGCCGTGCTCGCCTCGCACTATTCCGTCAACTGCATGGCGCCGGCCGTCGGGCGCGCCTTCCATTGCGTCGGTCAGGTCGTGAAGGCCGGCAAACGCCAGGTGTTCACGCGCGCGGAATTGTTCGCGGAGGCCGAGGACGGAACGCGCAAGCTCGTGGCGACCGGCGAGACGATCCTGATGACGGCGGCGTGACCGCGCTCAGGCCGTGACCTTCGAGCCGATGTGTTTGCCGGGCGCTGCCGCAAACAGCGCTTTCGTATAGGGGTGCTGCGGGGCGGCGAAAATCTCCGCCGTCGCGCCTTGCTCCACCACGGTGCCTTTCTGCATCACCACGATCCGGTCGCAGATTTGCGCGGCCACGCGCAGATCGTGGGTGATGAACAGCAGCGCCAGATGAAACCGCGCGCGCACGTCGTCCAGCAGTTTCAGCACCTGCGCCTGCACCGACACGTCGAGCGCCGAGACCGCCTCGTCCGCGATCAGCACTTCGGGCTCCACCATCAGCGCGCGCGCGATGCAGATGCGCTGGCGTTGCCCGCCTGAAAACTGGTGCGGGTAGCGATCGAGCGCGGACGGCGACAGGCCGACGAGCGCCAGCAGGTCGCGCGCGCGCGACAGCGCCGCCTGTTCGCCCATGCCGAAATTCACCGGCGCCTCGATGAGGCTCCTGGCGACGGTGCGGCGCGGGTTGAGCGAGCGGTAGGGATCCTGAAAGACGATCTGCATGCGCTTGCGCTGCGGACGCAGCACGCGCTCGGACGCCTTGGCGTAATCGACGCCGTCGATGGCGATTTCGCCGGACGTGGGATCGATCAGCCGCGCCACGCAGCGCGCCACCGTCGACTTGCCGGAGCCGGATTCGCCGACGATGCCGACCGTCTCGCCGCGCCGCACATCGATCGTCACGTTCTGCGCCGCGCGCGTCACGTGCTTCTTCTGGAACAGCCCGCCGGATGCGTAGGTCTTGCAGAGGTTTTTCGTTTGCAGGACCACGGGCGACGCGTCGAGCGGCGCGCGCGCCGGCGGCGTGAGCGAGGGCACGGCGCCGATCAGCATCTGCGTATAGGAATGCTGCGGGCGGTTGAGCACATCGTCGGCCGGCCCCTGTTCGACCACGCGGCCCTTCTGCATGACCACGACGCGGTGCGCGATTTCCGCAACCACGCCGAAATCGTGCGTGATGAACAGGACGCCCGTGCCGCGCCGCGCGCGCAGTTCGGCGACGAGTTTCAGAATCTGCGCCTGCGTCGTCACGTCGAGCGCGGTGGTGGGTTCGTCGGCGATCAGCAGCGCGGGGTCCAGTACGAGCGCGCCGGCGATCATCGCGCGCTGGCGCTGGCCGCCCGAAAGCTGGTGCGGGTAGGCGTTGAGAATGCGCTGCGGGTCCGGCAGATGCACGGCCTCCACCGTTTCGAGCGCGCGCGCGCGCCGCTCCGCGCTCGACATGTTCGTATGGACGGTGAGCGTTTCCTCGATCTGGTCGCCGATGGTCTTGACCGGGTTGAGCGCGGTCATCGGCTCCTGAAAGATCATGGCCATGCGCGCGCCGCGCAGTTCGCGCATGCGCCGCGGCGTGGCGGATAGCAATTCCTCCCCTTCCAGCAGGATCGAGCCGCCGACCGGCTTCACCTCGCGCGGCAGCAGTCCCATGACCGTGAAGGCGGTGACGGATTTGCCCGAACCCGACTCCCCCACGACGCAGACGATTTCGCCCGCGCCGACTTTCAGCGACACGTCCTCCACCGCGTGGTCGCGGTCGGAGCCGGGCGGCAGCGCGACGGTCAGACGGTCGACAGCCAGAACGTCCGCCATCACACCCTCTTGCGCAATTTGGGATCGAGCCGGTCGCGCAGCGCGTCGCCCAGCACGTTCACGCACAGGACGGTCGCGGCGATGAAGATGCCGGGGAACAGGATGTTGTGCGGAAAGATGCGGAAATACTGCCGGCCGGCGGCCATGATGTTGCCCCAGCTCGGCTCCTCCGGCGGCAGGCCGACGCCGAGGAACGAGAGAATGGACTCCACCAGGATCGCGGAGGCGCAGACAAACGTCGCCTGCACGATCAGCGGGGCGATGCAGTTGGGCAGAATGTGGCGCACGAGCAGCGTCGGCGTCGGCGTGCCTGCGGTGATCGCGGCTTCCACATAAGGCTCTTCGCGGATCGACAGAACGACCGCGCGCACCAGCCGCACCACGCGCGGAATGTCTGGAACGGCGATGGCGATGATGACCGCGACCAGCCCCGCGCGCGACAGCGAGACGAGCGCGATGGCGAGCAGGATGGGCGGGATGGCCATCAGCCCGTCCATGATGCGCATGACGAATCCGTCGAGCCAGCGCACGTAGCCCGCCACCAGTCCGATCGTCAGCCCGAGGATCGTGGAGACCAGGGCGACCAGCGCGCCGACGATCAGCGAGATGCGCGTGCCGTAGATGACACGGCTGTAGATGTCGCGCCCCAGATTGTCGGTGCCCATGCGGTAGACGAACGGCGTTTCCGTTCCGTCGAGCGCGCGCACGGTTCCCACATGGCCCGGCAGCTTGTTGCGCAGCGTGGGGTCGAACTGCGTGGGGTCGATCGTGCCGAGAAACGGCGCGAACAGCGCGACGAGAACGAGCAGGCCGAGCACGACCGAGGGAATGAGGATCGCCGGCTCGGACAGAAACGCGGACTTGCGTTTCGGCGCGATGGCGATCGAGGGCGCGGGTTCGGCGCTCAATAGCGGATCCTCGGATCGAAGAACGTGTAGGCGATGTCGATGACGAGATTGACCATCACATAGACGAACGAGAAGAGCAGTATGATCGCCTGGATGGTCGGAAAATCGCGCGCGAGCACGGCGTCGACCGTCAGCCGCCCCAGGCCCGGAATGGCGAAGACGGATTCGGTGACGACCACGCCGCCGATCAGCAGCGCCACGCCCAGCCCGATGACGGTGACGATCGGCACCGCCGCGTTGGGCAGCGCATGGCGCACCAGAACCTGCAACGGCGTCAGCCCGCGCGAATAGGCGGTGCGGATGTAATCCTCGCCCAGCACCTCCAGCACCGAGGTGCGCGTCATGCGCGCGAGCAACGCCACATAGATGATGGCGAGCGTCATGGAAGGCAGCGCGATCGATCGCAGGAAGGCGGGCAGCCCGTCGGCCAGCCGCGAATAGCCCTGCACCGGCAGCCAGTTCAGCTTGATCGCGAACACATAGATGAGCGCATAGCCGATGACGAACACCGGCACGGAAAAGCCCATCACCGAGAAGCCCATCACCAGCCGGTCGATCAGGCTCCCGCGCCGCATGGCCGCGATCACGCCGAGCGGCACGGCGACGACCACGGCCAGCACGATGGTGCACAGCGCGAGCATGAACGTCGGCTCCAGCCGGTCGAGAATGAGCGCGCTCACCTGCTTCTTGAAAAAGAAGCTCTCGCCGAAATCGCCGGTGAGGATCGCGCCGAGCCACACGAACAACTGGGAGAGGAGCGGCCGGTCGAGCCCGAGGTTCTGGCGGATGGCGGCGACCTGCTCGGCGTTGGCGTTGTCGCCGGCCAGGATCGAAGCCGGGTCGTTGGGGCCGATCCGCAGCATCAGGAACACGAACACCGCGACGATCAGCATCACGGGAACCGTCTGCACCAATCGTCGCGCGATATAGGAAAGCATGGGCGCGGTCCCGAAAGTCGGCGGGGGCTTTCGCCCCCGCGCGCGCTTATTTCTTCGTGATGTTCCAGAACACCGGCGCCGGCGCGACGACCACGTTTTCGACTGTGTTGCGCACCGCGATCGGCTGGAAATATTCGCCGAGCGGAATGTGCGTCGTATATTCGATCGCACGCTTCTGCACGGCTTCCGCCGCCGCCTTCTGCGCGGCCAGGTCCGGCGCCTTCATGAAATCGTCGCGCAGTTTTTCAAGCGCCTCGTCGCAAGGCCAGCCTGGCGCGGCTTTCTCGCAATTGGCGCCCATGAAGGCGGTCAGCACCGGATTCAGGATGTCGGCATTGCCCCACACCGTGTGGAAGATGTTCCAGCCGCCGGCGGACGGCGGGTCTTTCTTGGCGCGCCGCGCCACCAGCGTCTGCCAGTCCATCGCCTGCATGTCGACCTTGAAGCCGCCGCGCTCCAGCAACTGCTTGGCGACCGGCGACAGGTTGGTGAGGATTGCGAGGTCCGTCGAGGCCATCAGCACCACCGGCTTGCCGTCGTAGCCCGCTTCCTTCAGCAGGTCCTGGGACTTCTTCGCGTTCGCGGACAGCAGCCCGTCCATGCCTGCGGTCGTGGAGAGCGGCGAGCCGCACGGATAGTAGCTCTTGCAACCCCGGTAATATTCGGGATTGCCGACCACCGCCTTCATGAAGTCGTCCTGGTTCAGCGCGTGCCACAGCGCCTGCTTGATTTTCGGATTGTCGAACGGCGGCTGCGTGGAGTTCAGCCGCATGGTGAACTGCGCGCCGAACGGGAAGGTGAGCAGCTTGAGATTGGCGTCCGCCTTGATCAGCGGCAGCAGGTCGTGCGGCGGTTGCTCGACATAGTCGATCTCCCCGCTCGCCAGCGCGTTGAGCGCCTGCTGGTGGTCGGAGATGGCGCGCCATTCCACGCGGTCCACGTTCACGACCTTGCCGCCGGACAGGCCCGAGGCCGGCTCCGAACGCGGCTTGTATTTGTCGAACTTCACATACACGGCCTTGTCGCCGGGTTTCCACTCGTCGGCCTTGAAGACGAAGGGGCCGGAGCCGACGAATTCGGAAATCTGCTTGTTCGGGTCCGTTTCGGCGACGCGCTTGGGCATCATGAACGGCACGTTCGACGAGGGCTTGGCGAGGCCGAACAGCAACTGCCCGGTGGCCGTCTTCAGCTTGATGACGATGGTCCTGGCGTCGGCTGCGCTCGTTTCGGCGACGAACGAGCCGAACAGTTTCTGCCCGAACGTGTCGCGCGCCGCCCAGCGTTTCAGCGAGGCGACGCAATCTTCGGCGGTCACCGGCTGGCCGTCGTGCCATACGAGCCCGTCGCGCAGCTTGAGCGTGTAGGTGAGCTTGTCGGCCGACACGTCCACGCTGTCGACCATCTGCGGCTTCACCTCGTTGCTGGCGTCCAGCGAAAACAAGGTGTCGTAGATCATATAGCCGTGATTGCGGGTGATATAGGCGGTCGTCCAGATGGGATCGACGATCTTCAGATCCGAATGCATCACCACGCGCAGGACTTTTTGCGCGAAGGCGGGCGTCGGCAGGGCCGCGCCGAGCGCCACGGCGCCGGCCGCGGCGAACAGAATTCTCTTCAGTCGCATGAAACCTCTCCCCGGTTCGACCAGAGCCTAGACAATTTTGCGGACCACGATCAAGAACGGCGCCGGCGCCCTCAAATGCCCGACCCGCCGATCTCGCTGTCGGGCGGAACCTCCGGCAGGCCCGCGGCCGCGATCGCCGCGCGTTCGGCCGGCAGGCTTTTCGGCAGGGGCGTCCAGCAGGCGAGTTCGACGTCGGCGTAGGCGATCACGCAATCGTGGTCGGAATCCGCGGCGATCCAGCCTTTTTCGAACGCGTGCGGCGCACGCGCCCAGCGCGCCACGTCCACCTCCGCCGGCCCCTGTTCGGTGGAACGGATCGCCACGATGATCCGCGTGCCGTCGCGCGGCGCCTCGTCCATGGGCCGCCAGGCGCCGAATGCGTGTCTGGTCATCGCGCCCTCCCGACGCGGCGCGCTCTCGAAGCGCCTTTGGCGCATGGTGATCGACTTTCGGGTCGAGGGAAAGCGGAAACATTTCGGGGCCTTCAGGGCGCGCGATGTCGCGGATTTTTGCGTGGCGGCGGCTGGCGAATGGCGTTAGGTTCCGCGCGCCGTGCAACCGAACGGCGCGAGGAGGGATCCATGCCGGCGCCCGCCGTCCGAACGAAGAGCCGAATTCTTCTCTGGGCGTTCATCGCCTTCAGTCTGCTGACGGTCGTCGCCGGTCTGTTCCTGGTGCTGCGCGCGCCGACGCCGCAGTCCGCCATGATCGGCGGCCCGTTCGAACTCGTCGGGCCCGATGGCCGGAAGACGACGGACAAGGATTTCCTCGGCCGGCCCATCCTCGTCTTCTTCGGCTACACGCATTGTCCGGACGTGTGCCCGACCGCGATGTTCCAGATTTCCGAAATTTTCGCCCGGCTCGAGCCGGAGGCGAAGATCAACGCGCTGTTCGTGACGGTCGATCCGGAACGCGACACGCCGGACGTTCTCAAGAGCTACATCGCCAGTTTCGACAAACGGATCATCGGCCTGTCGGGCGATCGGCCGGCGGTCGACGCCGCAATCCGCGCCTATCGCGTCTACGCCAGGAAAATCCCGAGCTCCACCGGCGACTACACGATGGACCACACGGCGCTCGTCTACCTCATGGACAAGAAGGGCAGGTTCGTCGCCCCCTTCAACATCGAACGCCAGCCGACGGAAGCCGCTGCCGAACTGCGGAAATATCTCTGACGCGCAGCGTCCGTCTCGAAGGACGCCCTGAAATCTAGAACGGCCCGATCGGGAAATACTTCAGGTAAAGCTCGGCGTAGACGCCGCGCCGCGCAAGTTCCGCGAGCGCATAGTCGAGCGCGCGTCGCAGCGGCGTGTTCGCCTTCGCCGTCGCGATCCCCACGCCCTCGCCGAAGAAGGCGCGGTCGACGAACGGGCCGCCGAAAAAGGCGCAGCAGTTGGCCGAACTCGCGCCGTTGAGCCAGATGGCCGAACCGATGGCGTCGGCGAACAACGCGTCGACGTCGCCGGCCGCGAGCGCCGCGCGCGCGGCCTCCACGCTCTCGTAGGCGGCGAGATCCACGCGCGGAAAGAACAGGCGAAGATAGGCTTCGTGCGCGCTATTTCCCACCACTGCGACCTTCCGGCCGGCCAGCGTTTCCGGCGTCGGCTGGCCCGGGAGCGCGGCGGCCGTTCTGATGACGAATCGGCCGGGCGTCACGTAGTAGGGGGCGGTGAAAGCGACGCGCGCGCGGTTCTGGGCATTGATCGCCAGCGAGGCGACGATGGCGTCGCCCTGGTTCTGGTCGAGCGCGTCGAGCAGATTGTCCCAGCGGCGCGCCTGGATCGTGCAGGCGACTTTCAATTCCTCGCAGATGGCGCGCGCCAGATCGACGTTGAACCCGACGAGGGCGCCCTCCGGCGTGATGAAATCGAACGGCGGATACTCGTCTTCGGTCAGAAAGCGGATGATGTGCAGGCCGCTCGTGTCCGGCCGCTGCGGGCGGCGCGCCGGATCCCAGAACGAGGGAATGAACGGTTGCGCGACGAGCGGCGCCAGCGCGGCCGCAAGCGCCACCAGCGAAATTATGAGCCCTCGCGCGCGCGCGCCGATCCTGAAATCCGTGTTCAAAACGCGCATTCCGTTTATTCTGTCGGCGGGGGTTGCGTAGCGTATGGTTTACCGGGTCGAGAACGATGCGCCAAGCGCCGCGGCTTTTGCAAGCGCCGCGGCTTTTGCAAGCGCCGCGGCTTTTACGAGCGCCGCGGGTTTCAAGAGAGCTGCGCCGAGGGCGGGCGCCCCGGTCGCGCCCGAACTGGCGTTTCTCGGTTCCTCCATCGGCGACGGCGCGCTCGCGCGCGCCAGCGCCGAGGCGCGCTGGCTGGGCGTCACCGCCGACCGCGCGCTGCTCGCCCGCCGCGCGATCGGGGAGGACGCGTTCTACCGCGCGCTCGCCGCCAGGATCGGCGCGCCGTTCGTCGCCTCCGGCGCGACGCTTGCGGATGATTTCGACTATGCGGCGGCCGCGCGCGCCGGCGTGGCGCCGCTGGCCGGCCGGGGCGCGCGGCGTTGGCTCGTCGCCCCGCGCGGCAGGGCCATCGCCGCGCTCGGCGCGCTGCCGGACGCCAACGGCCTTGCCGTCACCACCCCGCGCCGGTTCGATGCTTTCGTGCGCGCCGCGCATGCGGAAAAGATCGCGCAAGACGCCGCGCAGTCTGTCGCGCGGCTGGAGCCGCGCCTGTCGGCGGCGACCGGCCCGGGCGCGGCGAGCCGCATCCTCGCCGGCGCGCTGCTGGCTGGCGCCATCGTGTTGGCCGCGCTTTTCCCCGCGCAGGCGTGGTTCGTCGTCGGGCTCGCGCTGCTAACGGCGTTTTCGGCCGCGACCGTGCTGCGCCTTTTCGTGGCCGCCGCCGCGCTCGCGCCCGAGCGCGAAGCCATGCCGCTCGCAGACCGCGATCTGCCCGTCTACACCGTCGTCGTTGCGCTCTACCGCGAGGCGGCGGTCGCCGGCGCGCTGGTGCAGGCGCTCGAATGGCTCGACTATCCGCGCGCCAAACTCGACATCAAATTCGTGGTCGAGCACGACGATCCCGATACGGCGCGCGCGCTCGCGTCCGCCATACCCGGCGTGGAATACGAGATTGTCGTCGCCCCGCCCGGCGCCCCGCGCACCAAGCCGCGCGCGCTCAACGTCGCGTTGCCGTTCGCGCGCGGAGATCTGGTCGCCGTGTACGACGCGGAGGACGCGCCCGACCTCGATCAGTTGCGACGCGCGGCCGCGCTGTTCGCACGCGCCCCGCAGGACATCGCGTGCCTGCAGGCGCGGCTGGTCATCGACAACTGGAGCGACAACTGGCTGACGAAGCTGTTCGCCATCGATTATGCCGCGTTGTTCGACTGCATCAATCCGGGCCTCGCCGGGCTGCGCCTGCCGATCGCGCTCGGCGGAACCTCGAACCATTTCCGCGCCCAGATTCTGCGCGGCCTTGGCGGATGGGACGCCTGGAATGTGACGGAAGACGCCGATCTCGGGCTGCGTCTGGCGCGCTGTGGCTATCGCGTCGAAACCTTCGTCTCGCGCACATACGAGGAGGCGCCGCGCGCGCTGGCGCCGTTCCTTCATCAGCGCGTGCGCTGGCTGAAAGGGTGGATGCAGACGGCCTACGTCCATGCGCGCGATCCGCGCGCGCTGTGGCGCAACGTGGGACCGCGCGCGTTCTGCGCGCTGCTGGCCATGTTCGTCGCCAATGTCGCAAGTCCGCTCGTCTGGCCGTTCTTCACCGCGCTGCTGATGGCCGAACTCTGGTCGGGCGCGCTGCTTGCGCCGCACGGTCCGGGCGCGCTCCTGTTCTCGACGATGGCGCTATGGCTCGCGCTCGGCGGCCTGGCGGCGATGGTTTGGCCGGCGTCGATCGGCATGCGCCGGCAGCGTCTGGGAAAGCTCTGGCCGTATCTGTTGCTCCTGCCGGTCTGGCACGTGCTGCTGGCGGTCGCGGGCTGGTGGGCGGTGCACGACGTCTGCCGTCGACCGTTCTTCTGGGCCAAGACCACGCACGGACAGGCGCTGAAGCGCCTGCGCGCGCCTCACATGCCGAGATAGGCCTGCCGCACGCGGTCGTCGGCGAGCAGCGACGCGCCCGAGCCGGTGAGCGTGATGGCGCCGTTCTCCAGAACATAGGCGCGCCCGGCCAGTTCGAGCGATGCGGCGACGTTCTGTTCCACCAGCAGGCAGGTCAGCCCCTGCTTGTTGAGTTCGCCGATCGTCTCCAGCACGCTCTGGGCGAGCGCGGGCGACAGGCCGAGCGAGGGTTCGTCGAACATCACGAGTTCGGGTTCGCCCATCAGGCAGCGGGCGATGGCGAGCATCTGCTGTTCGCCGCCCGACAGCGTGCCGGCCGCCTGCGACATGCGCTCGCCCAGCCGCGGAAACAGCGCGACCATGCGCTCGAGATTTTGCGCGCGTCGCGCCCGGGCGCGCGGCAGCATGCCGCCCGTCAGCAGGTTTTCATGCACGCTGAGGCTCGGAAACACCTGGCGGCCTTCCGCCACCTGGCCGACGCCGAGATTGCACACGCGAAACGAGTCGAGACCGCCGATCTCCGCGCCCTTGAACGCGATGCGCCCGCGCGCCGGCTTCAACATGCCGGCGATCGCGCGGATGAGCGAGGTCTTTCCGGCGCCGTTCGCCCCGACGATGGCGACGATCTCTCCGGCGTCGGCTTCCAGCGACACCGACGACAGCGCCTGCGCATCGCCATAGAAGACGTCCATTTCCTCGATGGCGAGCATCAATGCGCTCCCGCTTTCGAGCCGAGATAGGAGCGCACCACGTTCTCGTCGCGCGTGACCGCGTCCGGCGCCCCTTCCGCGATGCTCGCCCCGTGATGCAGCACATGCACGCGTGTCGCCAGCGCCATCACCGCGCGCATCACATGTTCGATCATCACGATGGTGAGTCGGTCCGTCCTGTTGATGTCGCGCAGCACCGCGACCATGCGGTCCGTCTCGGTCGGGCGCAGCCCGGCCATCACTTCGTCGAGCAGGATCAGGCGCGGCCGCGTCGCCAGCGCGCGCGCCACCTCCAGCCGCTTGCGGTCGGGCAGGGTGAGGCTGCCGGCCTTCTGCGAACGCCGGTCGTGCAGGTCGAGCTTGCGCAGAATGTCGTCGGCGTGCGCGCGCGCGTCCGCCATATGGGTCGTGCGCAGCATCGCGCCGATCGCCACGTTGTCGAGCACCGAGAGATCGGGGAACGGCTTCACGATCTGGAAGGTGCGCGCCACGCCGGCTTTGCAGATGTCTTCCGGCGCCTGCCCGTCGATCCGCGCGCCGGCGAAGGTCACTTCGCCCTCGTCGGGCGCGAATACGCCGGCGACGAGATTGAACAGCGTGGTCTTGCCCGCGCCGTTCGGCCCGATGATGGCGAACACCTCGCCCTCCTCGACGCTGAACGACACGTTGTCGACGGCGGTCAGGCCGCGAAAGCGCTTGACGAGGCCGGTTGCGGTCAGGAGCGCGCTCATGCGCCGCGCCCTTCGAGCTTCAGCTTGCGCGCGATCCACGGCCACAGTCCGTTCGGCGTCGCCGCGATGATGATCATCAGCAGCGCGCCGTAGACGAGCGCCTTGGCGCCCGGCGCGTTGAGACCGAGCGCGCGCAGAATGTCGATCAGCGCCTCGCCGAGCGGCACCAGCAGAAAGGCGCCGACGATCGGCCCGAACAGCGTGCCGACGCCGCCGACGATCGGCGCGAGGATCAGATCGATCGACCGCGACATGTCGAATATCTGCGCCGGGAAAAGGTTGTTGGACCAGAAGGCGAGATAGACGCCGCCGACCGCCGTCATCGCCGAGGAAATGAACAGCGCGAAGAATCGCACGCGCGTTGCGTTCACCCCCAGCGCCCTGGCCGCGGCAGGATCCTCGCGCACGGCGAGCCAGGCGTGGCCCAGTTTGGAGGCGCGCAGGAATGCCGACAGCGCGAGCGCGCCGGCCGCCAGCGCCAGAGCCAGATAGTAGAAGAAGTAAGGCCCGCCGCGCAGGTTGAACCATTGCGCCTGCGCTTCGGACGCCACCGGCAGGAAGAATCCGGCCGCCCCGCCCGCGAAACTCCAGTTGTCGAAGCCAATCCGCGCGACTTCGGCGAAAGCGATGGTGAGCAGCGAGAAATACACGCCCTCGATGCGGAAGCGAAACCCGAGCCAGCCTAACGCGCTTGCGGCCGCCACCGCGACCGCCATGGCCGCGAACACGCCGAGCCACGGGCCGACGCCGAATTTCACGAACAGGATCGCGCCCGTATAGGCGCCAAGTCCGAGATAGAGCGCATGGCCGAGCGACAGCAGGCCGCAGAACCCCATGAGAATGTTCCACGCCTGTCCGAGATAGGCGCCGATCAGACACAGCAGCAGGATCGACAGCAGATAGCGGTCGACGACGAAGGGCGCCGCGACGAGCGCCGCGGCGGCGAGCGATAGCGCGACCCATCCGCGCGTCGTCATGTTGGCGAACGTCACGATTCGGCCTTTCCGAACAGACCCTGCGGACGAAGCGCGAGCACGATGACGAGCAGGCCGAACGACACCATGCTTTTCATGGACGGCGAGATCGCGGCGCTCGCGACCGCCTCCGCCGCGCCGATCAGCAGTCCGCCGCCGAGCGCGCCGGCCATCGAGCCGAGGCCGCCGACGATGACGATGGTGAAGGCGAGCAGCGTGTAGGAGGGCGCGAGCATCGGCGTCATGTCGGTGAGCGCGGTCATGATCGAGCCCGCCGCGCCGACGCAGGCGAGACCTACCCCGAACGACAGCGCATAGAGCTTCTTCACGTCCAGCCCGACG
Organism: uncultured Methylocystaceae bacterium; assembly: GCA_937870755.1. Taxonomy (GTDB): domain Bacteria; phylum Pseudomonadota; class Alphaproteobacteria; order Rhizobiales; family Beijerinckiaceae; genus JAJXWB01. The sequence continues at coordinate 12,989 of CALMZV010000015.1, read as the reverse complement.
ACCGCCGCGCCCACCAGATTGTCGGCCGCGGCGCGGATCGCCGTGCCGGTCAGCGTGAAGCGGAAGAAGGCGAACAGCGCGGCGGTGACGACCAGCGCGGCGAGCGCGCCGTAAACGCGCACCTTGTCGATCATCAGCGGGCCGATCATCCAGGTGTCGAGCGAATAGGGCAGGTCCACCTGTCGCGATTCCGGTCCGAACACCATCAGCATGGCGTTGACGAGGACGAGCGCCAGCCCAACCAGCAGAATGAACTGCTCGTGCTGCGGCCGCGTGACGAACGGTTGCACGATCGTGCGTTGCAGCCCGTAGCCGATGAGAAAGAACGCGAAGGCGACGGGAACGCTCGCGATGATCGGGTCCACCTTGTAGAGGCCGAACAGCACGAAGGCCGCGTACATGGCCAGCACGGCGAATTCGCCGTGCGCGAAATTGACGACGCGCACCACGCCGAAAATGACCGACAGGCCGAGCGCCATCAGCCCGTAGACGAGGCCGGTCAATATCCCTTTCAGGAAGACTTCGGCGAAGAGGGGAAAGGTCATGATGGATAAACGGCGGCCCCGGGGCAGGGGCCGCCTGTCGGCTTTACTTGCGGCCCTGCCACGACGGCATCGGCAACACGGGATCGGTGACCGCCACGTCTTTCGGGAAGACGACGGTCGGGGTGCGGTTGATGTTCTGCACGGAGACCGCGCCGATGTTCGGGTTGTCGCCCTTTTCGTTGAACGCGATCGGGCCGCCCGTCATCACGTGGTCCTTGATGCTGGTCTCGCGGATCGCCTTCATCAGCGTCGGCCCGTCCTCTGCGCCCGCGCGCTTGAACGCGTCGGCGGCGACCAGCAGCGCCTCGAACGTGAAGCCGGCGTTGAACGAGTCGACCGCGAACCGGTTGTTGGGGTTGGCGGCCTTGAACGAGGCTTCGAGCGCCTGCGTCATCTGCGATTTCGGATTGGCCCACGGCAGGTTGTAGAAGAAAAAGTCCGCGTAGGGGCCGACCGCCTGGTAGAACTCCTCGTCGTAGAGGCCGGGCGAGCCGGGCGAGAAGATCGCCTTGGGCTCGAATTTCTGCCGCACCATGTCGCGCGTCAGCTTGATGGCGTCGCCCGCGCGCGTGACGATCATCAGCAGGTCGGGATTGATGGAGCGCAGCTTCGTCACCTCGACCGAGAGATCCTGCGCCTTCGGATCGTAGGAGATGCTCTCCACCAGTTTGAACGGCATGTTCAGCGTGGGGAAAATCTTGTCCATCGCGCCGCGCTGGGCGGTGCCGAACGTGTCGTTGGCGTGCAGGAACACGGCGGTCTTCACGTCGAGGCCTTTGGCCTTGGTGACGGCGTCGATGAGCTTCACGCCATTGGTGACGAGCTGGCCGCCGGTCGGGAAGTTGCGGACGAGATATTTGTAGCCCTGTTCGGTGATGTTCGGCGCGGCCGCGACGTTGATCGAAAGCGGCACCTGGCGCTGCTCGCACACCTGGGCGATGGCGAGCGTCTGGCCCGATTCGAACGCGCCGACGATGCAGCGGGCGCCTTCGTTGATCGCCTTCTCGGCCTGCGTGCGGGCCACGTCGGCGTTGGTCTCGGTGTCGATGTGGACGAGTTCGACATTGTAGCCGAGATCGGCGAGCACCTTGGGAGAGGCGAGCGCGCCGCGGTGGCAGGACTGGCCGGCCTGCGCGAAAAAGCCCGAGCGCGGCAGCATGACGGCGATCTTCAGCTTCTTGGCCTGCGCGCGCACGATGGAGGGCGCGGCGATCGCGCCGGCCGAGAGGGCGGCGGCGCCGGTCATCAGGCGGCGGCGGTCGATGGTGGTGTGGGTCATGATCTCCCCGGGGGTTCTGCCGTTGGCGCCCGGTTCTTTAGCGCGGGCCGCGTCCGGGCGCCAGCGGGCGGACGGCGCCGGGCGTCGTCAGGCGCGGGCCTCCGCCTCCGCCTCCATGTCGCGGCCCGTCCTGTCGGCGCCGTTCATGCGGGGGTAGGTCCGCGCCATCTCGCGGGCGATGAATTTGGCCGGCACATCGGCGAAGGCGCCGTGCTGGCGCTCGTAACGCATGTAGGCGCGCCCGGCCCCGTCGTAGGGATGGAGCAGGGAATCGTGCTCCCCGTCGAAGTCCAGCACGTCCACGCCCAGTTTCTGGCAGAGGGTGGCGTTGAAGGTCGGCGAGGCCTTGCGCCAGGCGCCGTCCAGCCAGACCTCCGAAAACCCGTGCCAGGCGAACAGGTCGGTGCCCATGCTTTCGGTCAGCTTTTCGGTGGACAGATGGTTGCGCACGTCTGCGAACCCCACGCGCGCCGGCACGCCCACCGCCCGGCAGGCGGCCGCGTAGAGCGCCGCCTTGCCCACGCAATAACCGTTGCCGGCCGCCAGCACGCGGGAGGCGCGGAACGTCTCGGGCGTATCCATGTCCACATATGGGTTGTAGCGGATGCGGTCGCGCACGGCGTCGAACAGCCGGATCGCCTTGGTCTTGTCGTCGGCGGCGTCGCCCACGACCTCGCGCGCGAAGGCGATGACGCCGGGGTCGTCCGAATCGATGAACTCGGCCGGGTCGGTATAGAGGCGCCGCAGCGCGTCATTCTGTGTCAGATCGTCGCTCATGGACCAATGCTGCAACGGCGTGCGGCAAAAGACAATCGCCGCGCCGGCATGGTTCAATCCCGGCGCGGACGGCTCTAGAGTGGGCGCGGTTGAAACGGGGAGACGTCATGGACGGCGCGCAGATCGTTCTCAGTCTCGAACGCGCGGCGGCGGTCTGCGACGACCTCACGCCGCACGTCTATGCGCGACTGTTCGCCGAACATCCCGAACTGGAGCAGCTGTTCCGGCGGGAAGCGCACGATCAGGCCAGGGGCGAGATGCTCGCGCGCGCGCTCGAGGCCATTCTCGATTGCGCGACCGACGACGTCTACGGCGCCAATCTGGTGGCGAGCGAGGCGGCCAATCACGAAGGCTACGAGGTGGCGCGCGAAACCTTCGTGCGATTCTTCGCGGCCATCCAGGCGACGCTGCGCGACCTGCTCGCAGCCGAGTGGACGGACGACATGGACGCGGCGTGGGCCGGAATGTTGCGACGTTTTTCCGCGTTGTCCGCGCCGGAAGGCGAGAGATAAGTCTCCGGCGTTGTCGAGTCGTTCGAGAACCCGAAGGTTTCCATGCGTTTCATCCCCGTCGCGTTCGCCGTCGCCATGGCGTCATCGATTCTTCCGGCCTTCGCCGAACCGAGCGAGGTCGGCGTCTGGCGCCTGCAGTCGATCGTTTTCGTGGACGAGGCGACGGGGGCCTCAAGCGCCCGGTTCGGCGAGAAGCCTGACGGCTACGCCATTTTCGCCAACGGCCATGTCAGCGTCGTCATCAACGCCGAGAGTCGCGCCCCCCTGTCCGGCGCGCCGGACAGGCGAACTGAGGAACAGGCGCGACTCTATTCGACGATGACCGCCCATGCCGGAAAATACCGCCTGGAGAACGGCCGGTTCGTTCACCCGGTGGATGTCGCGCACGACCCGAGAATGGTCGGAAAGGACCTTCTGCGCACGACGAAATTCCTCTCCGCGGACGTGATGGAAAGCACCACGCCGGTGTTCGCGACGCCCGATGGAAAGAAGGGCAGGAGCGTCATCACCTGGCGGCGCGTTCAATAGTCCACCTGCGCCAGAAACAGCCCGCAGGCCGGCGCGACGGCGCCGCAGCGCGCCCGGTCGCGCGCCGCGAGCGCGGCGGCCAGGTCGCGCGCGGTCCACTTGCCCGAGCCGACATGTTCGAGCGAGCCGACCATCGAGCGCACCTGATGGTGCAGGAACGAGCGCGCCGAAGTTCTGATTTCGATCGTGTCGCCGTCGCGGGCCACATCCAGCCGGTCGAGCGTGCGGACCGGCGAACTCGCCTGGCATTCAGCCGCGCGGAAGGTCGTGAAATCGTGGCGGCCGACCAGCGCCTGCGCGGCCGCGCCCATCGCGTCCGCATCGAGCGCGCGCGCCACGTGCCAGACCAGCCCGCGCATCAGCGCCGGCTTCGCGCGCCGATTGAGAATGCGATAGACGTAGTGGCGCTTGGTCGCCGAAAACCGCGCCTCGAAATCCGCGCCCACCCCGTCCACCCGCACGATGGCGATCGGAAACAGCCGCAGATGCGCGTTGAGCGCCTCGCGCAACCTGTCGGGCCGCCAGTCGCGCGCCAGATCGACATGCGCCACCTGCCCGGTGGCGTGAACGCCGGCGTCCGTGCGGCCCGCCGCCTGAATGGCGCGCGCCTCGCCGGTCAGCGACAGGACCGCGCTCTCGATCGCCTCCTGCACCGAGAGACCGTTGGCCTGCCGTTGCCAGCCGACGAACGGCCGGCCGTCGTATTCAATGGTGAGTTTGTAGCGGCCCATCACGCAAGCGTCGCGCCGGCGGAAAGCCGCGCTCCGCGCGCGAATTCGCCGAACGACATCGCCGCCTTGCCGCCGCGCTGCACCTGGATGAGCTCCACCGCGCCCGCGCCGCAGGCCACGACGCCCTCGCCGATCAGCGCGCCCGGCGCGCCGCCGCCCGCCGCCAGCCGCGTGCGCAGGACCTTCACGCGCTCGCGGCCCTTGCCGAGGTCGATCTCGAACCACGCGCCGGGAAACGGCGACAGGCCGCGCGCGAGGTTGTGAACCTCCTGCGCGTCGCGCCGCCAGTCGATGCGCGCTTCGGCCTTGTCGATCTTGGCGGCGTAGGTCGCGCCCGCGCTCGCCTGCGGATGAAACGACAGCGCCCCGCGCGACAACGCCGCGAGCGCGCGCGCCATCAGATCGGCGCCGATCTTCATCAGCGTGTCGTGCAGGTCGCCGGCCGTTGTCTGGGGCCCGATGGCGACGCGCTCGGCCATGCCGACAGGGCCGGTGTCGAGATCCTCGTCCATCTGCATCACCATCACGCCGGTTTCCGTGTCGCCGGCCATGATCGCGCGCTGGATCGGCGCCGCGCCGCGCCAGCGCGGCAACAGGGACGCATGCAGGTTGAGGCAGCCGAGCGCGGGCGCCTCCAGAATGGCTTTCGGCAGGATCAGCCCGTAGGCGACCACCACCGCGCAATCGGCCTCGTGCGCCGCGAACTGCGCGGCCGCCTCCGGCGTGCGCAGGTTCTTCGGCGTCAGCACCGGCAGGTTGAATTTTTCCGCCGCGCGCTGCACGGGCGAGGGCGTGAGCGCCATGTCGCGCCCGGCTGGCCGTGGCGCGCGGGTGTAGACGGCGACGACCTCGTGGCCCTGGCCGACGATCTCCGTCAGCGTGGGAACGGCGAAATCCGGCGTTCCCATGAAGACGATGCGCATCACATCTCCCGCTCGTCGTGGTGGGGATGGGCGTGCGGCCCGCCTTCGGCCTCGCGTCTGGCGGCCTTCACGAATTTCTTCCATACCCGCTCGCGTTTCAGCCGCGAGATGTGGTCGATGAACAGCACGCCGTTGAGGTGGTCGATTTCGTGCTGGAGCGCGGTCGCCAGCAGCCCGTCGGCGTCCAGTTCGCGCACGGCGCCGTCGCGGCCGAGATAGCGCGCCCTCACGCGCGCGGGGCGCTCCACGTCCTCGAAATACTCGGGGATCGACAGGCAGCCTTCCTGATAGACGCGCATTTCGGGCGAGAACCAGACGATCTCCGGATTGGCGAGCGCCAGCGGCTGCGGCTCTTCCCCCTCGCGCGCGACGTCCAGCACCACCACGCGTTTCGGCACGGCGATCTGGATCGCGGCGAGCCCGATGCCGGGCGCGTCGTACATCGTCTCCAGCATGTCGTCCATCAGCCGCTTCGTGTCGTCGTCGATCCGTTCGACCGGCGCGGAAACCGCGCGCAGCCGCGCGTCGGGGATGATGATGATGTCTCGAAGCGCCATTGCGTCCTGCCTTGCGGCGCCTGCAATAAGCGCGGTTCGGGCGCCGGTCAAATGTCAGCGCAGCAGATGAAAGAGCGGCACGAGCGCGAACCACGCGATATAGGTCAGCCCCGCCGCCATCGCGCCGTCGATCCGCCGCGCGCCGGCGCCGGTCCGCAGATACGCGAGGATTTTCGAGCCGAACCACAGCGCATGGATCGGCGCGACGATTTCGAGCCCGCGCAGCGCCGCCACGCCGGCCAGCGGCAGGGCGACCGCCAGGGCGACCGAGGCGGCCAGACTCGCGAGCGCGATCCGCGCCGCCCCCCGCGTTCCGAACCGCACCGTCAGCGTGACCTTGCCGGCGGCCGCGTCGGCGTCGGCGTCCGGAATTCCCGACAGGACGATCGCCGGCGCCACGGCGAAGAACAGCGGCAGGGCCAGCAGATAGGGCGCCCCCTCGCCCCATGCGCCCGCCTGCAGCGCATAGCCGAGCACGAGCACGCCGAACGAATGGGTGAGCGCCACGTCGGCTTCGCCCAGCGCCCGGTGAGACAGTTTAAGGGGCGGCGCGGTGTAGCCGATGGCGAGCGCGCCGAATGCGGCGAGATAGACGGCCAGCACGGCCGGCGTCGGACTGCGGGCGACGAGCGGCGCGGCCAGGAGCGCCGCGACGGCCGCCGCCAGCGCCGCCGCGCGCGCGAGCGTCGCGCGGGCGATGTCGCCGCAGACCAGCACGCGCGAGCCGCCGGTGAACGGTCCCCAACAGGCGTTGCGCCGGTCGGATTCGTAGTCGAACAGGTCGTTGACGAACACGGTCGCCGCCTCCAGCGCGAACAGGAACGCGTAGCCGAGCCAGAATTCGCCGCGACGCACCGCGTCCGCGCCGGCGCCAGCGAGCGCGCCGACCCAATAGGCCAGAAAGGTCATCGGATAGAATTGCAGCCTGAGCGCCGCCACCCACGGCGACATTGACTTGAAGAGGCGCCCGAAGGCGCCGCGCGGTCCGTGGCCGAGCCGCGCGCCGAGCGCGCGCGCCTCGGCCAGCCATCGGGCGCGGGTCGCCGCGTCCGCCGATCTGGCGGCGCCGAACCGGGCGATCCTGACCGTGTCCACGCCGCAGAAGCCGAGCGTGGCCCGCGCCAGCGCGCGATGGCCGGGGGCGCCGTAGACGAAGCGGTAGACGGGACCCGGCGTGTCCATGGTGGTCAACAGATCCGCCGTCTTGCCCTTCAGCAGCCCCTCGTAGCCCGCGCCGCCCTCGATTTCGGCGAACGCCCAGCCGGGCAGGAGGGCGCGGTCCAGAAATCCCTTCAGGAGCGCCGGAAACGTGCCCCACCAGGTTGGGTAGACCAGCGCCAGATGGTCGCAGCGATCGATCGCCGCGCGGATGCGTTCGAGGTCGTCTTCGAGCGGCTGCGCGCGGGGGCTGGCCAAGCGCACGTGGGGGTCGAATTCCGCCTGCGACAGGTCGAACCTCTCCACCCGCGCGCCGGCCTCCTCCGCGCCCTGCGCATAGGCCGCCGCCAGGGCGCCGCACAGCGAGCCCGCCCCGCGGGGATGGCCCAGAACGACGACGACGCGCAGACGTTCCATCGGCCTCTCCACGGAATCGCTTTATCTTCAATGCGCCGCCGCCGCCGCGCGTTCCCGTCGCGACGCCCGAAAAAAGCCGCAGCGGTCCTCTCATTCGTCAATTGCGCGGGCGGCCCCTATATTGTGGCGACCGAGGGATGGGAGACGACGGCCGCATGGCCGTGCGGGAGACAGATGCCGAATTTCGAAACTTTGTTGTCGGGCGACCGCGACCAGCTGGCGGTCGAGCGCGCCATATCCGAATTTCGCGCGGCCCGGCCCGTGGTGGTGGAGGCCGGGGAGGAGGCGTCGCTGATCGCCCCTGTCGAGAGCCTCGACGCCGCCGGCGCCGGCGCGCTGGATGCGGTCGCCGCCGGCGCCGCGCGGCTGGTGCTGTCGGGCCCTCGCCTGCACCGTCTGGGCGCGAGCCGCCGCGAAGCCGGCGCCCTGGCGCTGGAAAAGGTCGATTTCGACCGCATCGGCGCCCTGGCGCTCGAGCGCGACGCCCGACTGGACGCGGCGCCCGTCCGGCCGACCGGCGCGGAGCGCGCCGCGCTGACGCTGACCCATCTGGCGAGCCTGCTGCCGGCCGTCGTCGCCGTGCCGGTCCAGCGCGCCGATCTGTTCGGCGCGCCGTTCGCGCGGGTGAGCGCGCTCGCCGTCTCCGCCTATCGCGGCAAGAAGGTCGCCGGGCTTCACATCGTCTCGCGCGCGAAAGTGCCGCTGGAGGATGCGCCCGACACCGAGATGGTGGTGTTTCGCGGCGGCGAGGGCCTGCGCGATCATGCGGCCGTCATCGTCGGCGATCCGGATTTCGGCCAGCCCGTGCCGGTGCGGCTACATTCTGCCTGCCTGACCGGCGATCTGTTCGGCTCGCTCAAATGCGATTGCGGCGACCAGTTGCGCATGACCGCGCGTCACATGGCCGAGAACGGCGGCGGGATCATTCTCTACCTGGATCAGGAAGGGCGCGGCAACGGGCTCGCCAGCAAGATCAAGGCCTACGCCCTTCAGGCCGACGGGTTCGACACCTACGACGCGGACGAGGTGCTGGGCTTCGATCACGACCAGCGCGGGTTCGATTTCGCCGCCGACATGCTGACCCAGCTCGGCGTGAAGCGCGTGCGTCTGTTCACCAACAATCCGGTGAAGATCGACGCGCTGGCGGCCGCCGGCGTCGAGATCGTGTCGCAGCAGCGCGTGCATGGCCGCGCGACGCAGCACAACGTCGGCTATCTCGAAGCCAAGCGCGATCGCATGGGCCACAAGTTCGACGCCGACATCGCCGCCTCGCGCGCCAGTGAGAACTAGCGCGCGCAACGAACGCTGGCTGTGGTCCGCCTGCGTTTTCCTCGCCGGCGCGCTCGCGCTGGCGTTCCCGTGGCTGTCGGGCCGCGTGACGATCCCGTGGGACGCCAAGGCGCATTTCTATCCGCAGTTCGTGCATCTGGCGCGCGCGCTGGCCGGCGGCGAGGGAACGGGGTGGACGCCGAACGTTTTCGCCGGCGCCCCGCTGATCGCCGACCCGCAATCGCTGATCTTCGCGCCGTTCTATCATCTGGCGGCGTGGCTGGGCCCGACGCCGTCGTTCGCGCTCGCCGACGGCGTGCTGTTCGCCATGCTCGCGGCCGGCGGGCTCGGGCTGTTCCTCTATTTTCAGGATCGGGGCTGGGGGGCGGCGGGCGCGCTGGTGGCGGCGCTCGGCTTCGCGTTCGGCGGTTCGGCGGCCTGGCGCATTCAGCATGTCGGGCAGGCGATGAGCCTCGCATGGTTCCCGCTGGCGTTGTTTGCGCTGGCGCGCGCGCTCGACCGCGGGTCGCTCGCATGGGGGGCGCTCGCCGGCGCCTGCGCCGGCTGCATGGTGGCCGGGCGCGATCAGGTCGCCTGGCTGCAAACTCTGCTGCTGACGGGCTTCGTCGTCTGGCGCCTGTTCTCGTCCGACATCGGCGTCAATGCGCGCCGCTTCGTGCGGCCGCTCACGGGCGGCGTTCTCGCCGGTCTCGCCGTCGCGGGCCTGCCGGTCCTGTTGACGCTGGCGCTCGCCGCCCATTCCAACAGGCCGGAACTCGTTTTCGACGAGGTGGTGAAAGGCTCGCTCCATCCAGCTTCGCTGCTCACATTGTTCGCCGCGAATCTCTATGGCGTCGACGGTCCGCTCGCCCTGTTCTGGGGGCCGCCCTCGCCGGCCTGGGGCGAGACGAACCTGTTTCTCGCCCGCAACATGGGAACGCTCTATCTCGGCGCGCTGCCGCTCGCCGCCATGTTCGCCGCACGCTGGCGCGGCGCCGATCGCGACATTCTCTACTGGACGGTCGCGGCCATCGCGCTCGTCGCCTACGCGCTCGGGCGCTACACGCCGGCTTTCGAGACGCTGTTCCTCCTGCCGGGCGCCGATCTGTGGCGCCGGCCTGCGGACGCGACCTTCCCCTTCTGCGCGCTCGTGTCGATCCTCGGCGGCTATGGCGTCCATCGCATCGTCGACGAAGGCCGCGCGCGCCTGTGGCGCGCAGCGCTCGCAGCGCTCGCCGCGTTCGGCGCCGGCGTGTGGGTCGCGTTCGAAAAGGGCCGCCTCGACGTCGCCGTCGGCCCGCTCGCGGTCGGGCTCGGCTTGTTCGCGGCCGCGCTGCTCGCGCTCGCCTGGGCGCGCCGTCACGGCGCCGCGCGTCCGCGCCGCGCGCTCGTTCTGCTGGGACTTCTGCTGACGGTCGATCTGGCCGTCTCCAACGGGCCGAACGAATCCACCGCGCTCGCGCCGGCCGACTACGACATGCTGCGCCCCGCCACGCAGAACGCGACCGTCGCGCTGTTGAAGGAGCGCCTGTCCGCCTCCGCGCCCGACCGGCGCGACCGCGTGGAGCTGGCCGCGCTCGGCTTTCCCTGGCCCAACGCCGGCATGGTCCACGGCTTCGATCACGACCTCGGCTACAACCCCATCCGGCTCGATCTGTTCGCCGCTTTCACCAACGCGCAGGATCACGTCGCGCTGCCGGAGCAGCGCACGTTCTCGAAAGCGTTTCCATCGTATCGCTCAATCGCCGCCGACCTGATGGGTCTGCGCTACATCGCAACCGGCGTCCCGGCCGAACAGATCGACGCCGGCCTCAAGCCCGGCGACCTGAATTTCATCGCGCGCACGGCCGACGCCTACATCTACGAGAATCCCCGGGCGTTTCCGCGCGTGTTCGTGGCCGCGCAGGCCCGGCGCGCGGATTTCGCGGCCATCGTCGAGGAGGGAAACTGGCCGGACGTGGACTATCGCAGGACCGTGCTGATCGAGGGCGCCAGCGATGCGGCCGAGCGCGGGCCCGCCACGGCGCGGCTCGCGCGCTACGCGAACACCGAGATCGTGATCGATCTCGATGCGCCCGACGGCGGTTATCTCGTGCTGTCCGACATTTATCATCCCTGGTGGTTTGCGACCGTGGATGGCGTCGAGGCCGATATCCTGCGCGCCAACGTCGCATTCCGCGCCGTGCGTCTGAAACCGGGCGCCAGACAGGCGCGATTCCGGTTCGATCCCCTGACGGGCCTGCTGGCGCAGATAAAGTCCGAGGGTTTGCTTTTTAATGGCGCGAAAAGGCCTTAGTCGCCGCAAACAGTCGCTCGGGGCGCGCAGTGCGCGCCGTGCGGCGCTTGGCCGCGCCCGTCGCGCGACTTGCCAGCGGCCCTGCGCCGACTTAGATCGCACCGTCGGCGTCGCGCCGGCCGAAAGAGGATGAATGCGAGCGGAAGACCGCGTGCGGACGGAGGCGGTGGAGCGAACGGCGCGGTCCGGCGGACGGGGCTGGCGCGCGCGGCGCGAGCTTGTCGAGGCCCGCCGGGAGATGTTCCAGCGCCGCAATCTCGGCCGGTTGATCGGCGGGGCGTTGAGCCTCGGCATTTTCCTTCTGTCGATCTTCGTCATGGCGCGCGTCGTCGCCAATCTGGACATCTCCGCGTTGCGCCAGGCGGTGGCCGCCACCAGCGCCGAACAGATCGCCGCCGCCATCGGGCTGACGGCGCTGTCCTATCTTGCGCTCACCGGTTACGACGCGCTCGCGCTGCGCCACATTCGCGCGAAGGTTCCCTATCGCGTCACGTCGCTCGCCTCGTTCACCAGCTACGCCATCTCCTTCACGCTCGGCTTTCCGCTCATCACAGGCGGCACCGTGCGGTACTGGATCTATTCGCGCGCCGGTCTGACGGCGGCCAAGGTCGCCAGCCTGACGGTCATCGCCGGCATCACCTTCTGGGCGGGCATGGCGTTCGTCATCGGCGCCGCGCTCATCCTGCGCGCGGAGGCCATCTCCCACATCGTCGGCGTCTCCGCCGTCGTCAACGCCATCGTCGGCGCGGGCGTGCTCGGCGCCATCGCGGCCTATCTCCTGTGGGTCGCCGCGCAGCGCCGGCGCGTGCGCATTCGGGGATTTCGCCTGCAATTGCCGGGCGCCTGGCTCTCGCTCGGGCAGATCACGCTCGGCGTCATCGATCTATGCGCGGCCGCCGGCGTGCTCTACGTGCTGCTGCCCGCGAGCGTGAAGATCGATTTCGCCACCTTCGCGGCGACGTATGTGTTCGGCTGCGTGCTCGGCATCGCCAGCCACGCGCCGGGCGGCATCGGCGTGTTCGAGGCGACCATCATCAAATTCGTGCCCGGCGCGAGCGAGGCGGCGCTGCTGGCCTCGCTGCTGCTGTTCCGCATCATCTACTATCTTGGCCCCTTCGTGTTCGCGCTGGCGCTGCTGGGCGCCGACGAGGCGCTGCGCCGCTGGAAGGGCCTGCGCGAGGCGATGGAGCGGCGCGAGGCCGAGAACGGCGCGGACGACTGACGCCTTGCGCCGCCCCTTCGCAAATCGCGCGCGTCGTGCTGTAAAGCGCCTGCCCGAAGGGAGGCGCCAGTCATGAGCGAAGCGACGCCGGCGCTCATTCAGTCGATGCTCGACGCCATGCCGGACGCCGCCATTCTCGTGGCGCGCGATCTGCGCGTGGCGGGTCTCAATCGCCCGGCGGCGGTTCTCTTTCCGACCATGCGCGCCGGCGACCTGCTGGTGCGGTCGTTCCGCGCCCCCGAAATGCTGGATGCGCTGGCGCGCCTGTTCGCGGGGGAGGGCGCGCAAAGCGCCGCGTGGCGCGACCGCGTGCCGGTCGAGCGCCAGTTCGAAATCCGCATCAACCCGCTCGTCCTCGAACCGTTCGGCGCGTGCGCGCTGGCGACGCTGCGCGACGTGATGCAGGCGCGCGCACTCGACCGCATGCGCGCCGATTTCGTGGCCAACGCCAGTCATGAATTGCGCACGCCGCTCGCCTCGTTGCTCGGGTTCATCGAAACGCTGCAGGGACCTGCGCGCGCCGACGCCGCCGCGCGCGAAAAGTTTCTGGGCGTGATGGCCGACCAGGCGCGCCGCATGGCGCGGCTGATCGATGATCTCCTGTCGCTGTCGCGCGTCGAGCAGCACCAGCACGTCGCCCCACAGGAGCGGATCGATCTGGCGGCGATCGCCCGCGAGATGGTCGACAACCTGCGGCCGATGGCGCAGAGCGCGGGCGTCTCGCTCGAACTGCACGCGCCCGAGCCGGCCTGGATCGCCGGCGACCGCGACGAGA
>CALMZV010000014.1 GCA_937870755.1 uncultured Methylocystaceae bacterium | reverse complement strand
GGCCGATCACGCCGATGTTGTTCGATCCGAGCGCGATGCCGAGCGAACCGCCGAATTGGCTCGTGTTGCCGGCGACGCCGACGCCGTAGGAAGTCGCGCCGGTGATCACCTGGGTGGTTCGCGAAGCGACGGCCAGCACGATCATGCGATCGGCGATCACGGCGGTGGTGGCATCAACGAAGGCGCCGGTGAGCGTCAGTTCCTGTTCGAGCGCCACGAGCCGGATCGCGCCGCCATTGGCGGTGCCGACGATCCGGTCGCGCCAGGCGCCATCGGTCCAGACGACGGTGAGGCGCTCGTCTTCAACATGGACGCGCCAGCCGACGACGGGCACGAAGAACGCCCATACGCCCTCGCGCCAGAAGGCGATCTTGTCGGTCTGGCCAGCCCAGACCCCGGTTGCGCCTGACGGGACAATCCAGCGATCGCCATTGGCCGGGCTTCCGGGCGGCGTCGCCAGCGCCCGGCTCTTGACGCTGGTTTGCACAAGCGCATCGAGGCGCAGCAGCGCGTCGTTATGGGCAATCTCCTTCTGCGCCTGCCCTTGCGCGAGCGTGGGCAGGCCGAGGTTCGGCGTCGGCATTGGTGTGATCCTTCAGATGATGGCGGCGCCCGGCCAGCCGCGCCCGACGGAGGCGGAGAGCTGGTAGACGCGCACCGAAATCGCGCTTTGCGCCGATCCGAAATCCGCGACCTGCTGGGCGGCGGAATAGCTGGCGGTCGGCGTGGTCGCGGCGATGGTTCGGACGACATTCGCGCCGTTCATCACATCGACCTCGTAGCGCTCGCTTTCCTCGTTGAGCGGAACATCGACGCCATCGGCCCAGACGCCGCCGAAGCGGGTGCGCCGAACCCATGTGATGGTGAGATCGCCGCCGCCATTGCGCGCGCCCGCGATCTGGACTGGCGACCACGGCATGCGGCCGACGGCCTTCGTGGCGAAGGTCGTCTGCTGCCAGGCGGGATCGGCGATATCGAGCGCCTGCGGTCCCCATCGATAGAAGCGGGCGGCGAGGCGTTCGGCGGGCTTGCCGTCGATCTTGGCGACAGCCTCGTTCAACAGAACCACTGGCGCGCCAAGGGCCAGCGGCGAGCGGATGGCGTGCTCGGTGCCGAGGCGTCCGCGCAGCAGCTTCGTGAGCCGATAGGTCTGCGACCCGGTCAGAACCGCATCGGCGAACTGGACGATCTCCCAATCGCCGTCGGGCGTGCCGAGCGCGAGGCTGTTGGTGCCACCGCTGAGGATTGTGTCGGGCGTGGCGCTCGCCAGTTCCCCGGCATAGAGCTTCACCTCGAGGACGGAGCCTTCGTCCCAATACTCCGTCGGCCCTGCGGGAAGCGGCTGGATGGTTTCGCCAACGGTGGCCCGAACGGCCAACGTTGTGTCGAGCGCAAAGTCGGAACCGGTGGCGCTGTCCATCACCACGACGCCGCCCCAAGGCGAGGCCGAGGCCGCGGCGTAGGGCGAGAAGCCGTCGTCCGTGTCGCGCAGCAGCGGCAGATCCATCAGCCGCAGCACCGCCGCGCCATAGATCGGCGGCGGTGTCAGAGTCGGTGGAGCGATGCCGTTCAGAGGCGGCGCATAGATTGCCGCTTCCGCGCGCACCGCTTCGGCTTCGCGCGCGCCCTTGTCGAGCACGCGCGTCAGCCGGAACGATCGCGCCCTGCCGTTGATGACGAGATCGATCACGTCGCCTGGATCGAGCGCGATGCGCGAAGGCGGCAGCGCCAGTTGCGCGGTCTCGCGTGCAACCCATGCTTCCACCAGCGCGCGATCAGCGATCGATTGCGCCTGAACCTGATCCATCACCAGCGCCAGCCGCAGATCGCTCTTGCGTTCGGAATAGCCGGCAAGCCGCGTCGCCGAGACCGCGCCGGATTTGTATTCGTCCACCGCATCGGTGAAGCCGACCGCCACCTCGTTCGGCAGTTCGGTTTCCTGGCCGCGCGTCAGCGTGATCTCTTCGCCCTGATCGGGAACAGCGAGTTCGGCCAAGGTCAGCGTTGCGACCGAAGGCCGCCCGCGCGGCACGAAGCGGATCACGCCGTCGGTTTCGACCGCATCAAAGGAATAGGCGGAGGCCAGCGCTTCGATCTCGGCGCGCGGGCTCATGGGACGGTCGCGCAGATATCCGGTGACGACGCCGACCAGCGCCGACACATCATAGGCCGTGAAGCCGACGCGCCGGCAACGTTCGGCGACGAGTGCCGCGAGATCGGCGAGGCCGACCTTGCCGTTCAGCCAGTGGCCCAGAGGATAAAGATCGCCGTCCGACCAGAGATCGGCGCGGCCCGGCCAGGCGGGATAGGGACGCGCGTCCCATGTCCAGATGCCGAAGGCCTCGATCATCCGGCCGCTATAGACGCCAGAAACCGGGTTATTGGCGCCTGAAGGCGCCCAATAGGCGAGGACCGCTTCGAGCGCGCGGCGCTGGATCAGATCGTCGCGCGTGCCCTTTGAGAAATACGGCAGGAAGCTCTCGGACGACTTCGGATCATAGAAGACGTTGGGCTGGTTCGCGCCCTTGTCGGCCGAGGGCACGCCGAGTTCGCAGAACCAGATCGGCTTCATCTGCGCCAGCCACGCCGTCGGCGATCCGCCTTCGACGCCGCCCGGGCGGTCGTAATGCCGGTTTAGCCACCAGTTCCGCAGGTCCTTCGAGCGGAACACCCAGGGCTTGCCATAGGCGCCGTCGGTAATGGTGGTGCGGGTCTGGTTATTCCGGGCGGCATCGCTGGCATAGAACCAGCTGAAGAACTCGCCGCCCTCGATGTTCGATTGCAGATAGGCGCGATCATAGATCGAGGGCGCGCCTGCGATACGGTCGAGGTGGCCGGTGCCATCGCGCCAATCGGCTAGCGGCGCATACCAGTCGATCCCGACGAAATCGATGTTGCTGTCGGCCCAGAGCGGATCGAGATGGAAGAAGACATCGTTCGATCCGTCCGCGGGCCGATAGCCGTTGTAGTCCGACCAGTCAGCGGCATAGCTCACCTTTACGCCGCCGCCGAGAATGCCCTTGACGTCAGCGGCGAGGGTCTTGAGCCGCGCGACAGCCGGGAAGCTCGTGGCGCTGTCGCGCACCGAACAGAGTGCGCGAAACTCCGATCCGATCAGGAAGGCGTCGATGGCCCCGGCATCGATCGCGTTCACCGCCGCGCAGAGCTTGGCATAATGCAGGATGAACCGGCGCAGGCCCCATTCAGCCGGGCCGGAATAGCTGGTCGTCACCGCATCGGTGCTGGCGTTGACCGACACCGAGACGTGTGAGGCGAGGCAGGCGCCGAAGAAGGCCGCAACCTGCGTGCCGGCCGCCGCCGTCTTGTCCACCGTGCCGGATTGCCCAGCGGCGGGATGGCAGGTGATCCGCCCGCGCCAGGGATAGACGGGCTGGCCGGTGCCGCCATAGGGGTTCGGCAGCGCGTTGCCGGCGGGCACGTCCATGAACACGAACGGATAGAACACGACGGCATAACCGCGGGCCTTCAGATCGCGAACGGCGCGAACGACGGTATCGTCCGACGGCGTGCCGCCATAGGCGGGCTTGCCCGCGCTGAGCGACATCACGAGCGCGCCGGATCGCGCAAGGCCGTGGACCATCCAGGCGTCGGGCGTCGTCACCTTGTTGGCGACTTCGACCTTCGGGCGGATCGTGCAGGAGCCGCAGCGCAAGTCGTCGCCGAACCAGCCCACCACCAGAAACACGGTATCGACGTTCGGCAGCGAGGCTTTCAGATCATCAAGCGCGACCGACCAGTCCGAGGTCGAGCGCCCGGCGCTGTCGTTTTCGGGAGTCGTCGAGCCGCCGCCGAGATCGCGCTTCTGGACCTTGGTGTCATAGGTGCGCTCGCCCGCGCCGGGGATCATGGTCACGGCGCGCACGATGGTCTCAAGGCTATCGC
This sequence comes from uncultured Methylocystaceae bacterium, assembly GCA_937870755.1. Classification (GTDB taxonomy): domain Bacteria; phylum Pseudomonadota; class Alphaproteobacteria; order Rhizobiales; family Beijerinckiaceae; genus JAJXWB01. The sequence goes on along the minus strand of CALMZV010000014.1, from coordinate 12,493 downwards.
CCGCCGTGGAGGAGACGCGCCGGAACACCTCGAAGGTCAGCTGCGGCAGGCGGTTGCCGAACTTTTCCAGCGCGAGATTGTCGAACACCACATAAGCGGTGCCGCGATAGGCAGGCGCGTTGCCCGAGCCTTCGATGCCTTCGATCAGCGGATCGGGCGACTGGCTCGTCGTGCCGCGATAGACCCGCATGGTAATGCCGGCGAGCGAAAGCGGCTTACCATCGGCCCAGATGCGGCCGATCCGGTCGATCGGCCCTTCGCAGAGCCCGACGGCGAAGTTCGCGAAATAGGAATAGGTGGTGGACGTGACCGATCCGCCGCCGCCACCGCCACCCTTGCCGCCGCCAGAGCGCTGCGTGGTGGTGGTCGCCACTTCCTTGAACTTGGTCGCCCAGATGATCTGGCCCGCGATCCGCACCCGCCCGGCGATCTCGGGGATCGCCGCGCCCTCGGTCGAAGCCTGAACCTGCAAGCTGTCGAGGCGCGGCCCTTCCTGCGTGGTGTTGCCCATCGACGGGCCGAACAGCCGGTTGTCGATGAAGCTGCCGACAGCGGTTGCCGCCGCTGCTGCCGCGATCTGGACAAACGCCGATGCGCCCGCCGTTAGCGCGGAGGCTGCGGCAGTGAGAAGCAGAACGGCCATTTGAGGATCAAGTCCGGATCAGATCTCGGGAAAGCGGAAAACGAAGCGCAGGCGGTTGCGCCACCACGGCACGAGCGAGACCTCGGCGACCGGGTGGGACTCGATGGCGTGGATCATGCGATCAGCCGCGACAAGGATCGCGCAATGCTTGGCGGGCGCGTTTTCATTGATGGCGAAGAGCAGGAGATCGCCGGGCTCGAAGGTATCGAGCGCCAGCGGGATCATGTGGCGGCCGGCGGCATCGGCGAGTGTTTCCTCGCGCAGCGTCTCGGCCCAGTCGCGCGAATAGGCTGGTGGGTGTTCGGGATCGGCGCCATAGACCGCGCGCCAGACCCCGCGCACGAGGCCAAGGCAATCGCACCCTATGCCCTTGAGCGCCGCCTGATGGTGATAGGGCGTGCCGATCCACGAGCGCGCCTCGGCGATGATCTTGTCGCGAATGGTCATGTGATCTTGCCGCCGTCGTTTCCGGCGCCCTGGTTCGGATAGGACATCGCGAAGTCGGTGCCCGGCATGTGCGGGAAGCCGCCGAAGTTGACCGTGTTGGCGAAGCGATCCCGGCAGGTGGCAAAGGTGCGGTCGCAGCCCGCTGTGGCGCTGAACGTGTCGCCGACCAGCACCGGTGCGCCCATCGGCAGGGCGATGGCGATCCGCGAAACCCCGGCGCTGGAGGAATGCGCCTTGATCTCCACCGCGAGGCCGTTGTTCACGCCCGACGTCCAGACGAGCTTGCCGCGCGTGAGCACGCCTGACGCGATGCCGGAGAGGCCTGAGGCGAGGAATTCGAAGCTATCCAGAACTTGGCTTACCGCGCCCGACCCGTAGCGCCCGGCCGCATTGAGATCGATCCCGCAGCTCGCATCCCCCAGGTCCCAGGCGCAGGAGCGCTGGAAGATGCGGCCTGCCGGTTGATCGAGCTTGGCGGCAAGGCCGCGCAGTTCGGCGGAGAAGGCGAGCTTGCCGCGCGCGATCTGTCCGAGATTGCCGGCGCGCAGGATCACGCGCTGGGCCACGTCTGCCCAGTTCACCAGATAGATCGTGACAGCGGCATCGTCATAACGCCCGCCGTGGAGATCGTCCTCGGTGAGCGCATCGGATGACAGCGCGCCCTGCACATCGAGGTTCGAGACCGCGAGGCCAAGCTGGCCCTCAATCGCGGTCGCGGTGAACCCCGACGCGGCCTTGTAGGTGACGGCATCGAAGGTGAGATCGCGGTCGAAATCGGTAAAGCCCATCACCACGCCGTCGCGGCGATCCACACGCCAGCAGCGGCAAAGCGTCGTGAGCCCGCCCGCAACGTGGGTTGCGAGCGCAGGAGGAAGGGTTTTCATGTTGGCCTTTCGGGATACTCCCGTCAGCGCGCGCAGTTGGGGCGCTCACGGTCAATGAGGAAGCCGCGTGCTATGAAGTGAAGCAGCAACGAATCGGGAACTCTCAATGGTAGATGAAGACGAACTTCCAAACTCGCCGCTTGAAAGAGCTGCAATGCTCGAAAATCTGATGACTGCTCGCGCCACAGGTGACATGACCGCTAGCAATCCGATCTATGAGCACTTGAGGCGCGAATTCATGCAGGATTCGGCAACAAAGTCGCTCCTTCCGAATTTTGTTCGGACGTGCCGCACACTCGATGTGTTTTGGCCGTTCATTAAAGAACAAGCTGGAACCTATGCGGATCGACGGCTGATAATCAGCCAGGCCTTCACGCCATTGATTGAGTTTCTCGAAGGCAAGAATAAAGCGCCAGGAGACGCTGCTGTTTCCGAGGTATTGGAGACATTTGACCCCGAAGGGGTGCATGCGGTTTGGAGCAAGGCGCTAGGCAGACGGAACGCCGACCCAGAGGGCGCGATCACCGTTGCCCGCACGCTATTAGAGACTGTTTGCAAGCGCATTTTGGACGCGATGTCCGTCGGTTACACGGACAAAGAAGATCTGCCAAAACTCTACGCGATGGCGGCAAAATCACTCAATCTTGCGCCGGACCAGCACACCGAGGAACCGATCAAGGCGATACTCGGCGGAGCCATGAACTTGGTGAACGGTATTGGGACGCTTAGAAATCGCCTCAGCGATTCGCACGGCCGTGGAGGGAGGCCGATTAAGCCATCCCCTCGGCACGCTAGTCTTGCGGTGAACACTGCTGGTGCCGTTGCAACCTTCTTGGTGGAAACCTATCTCGAAAAGCACGCAGGCCCGCACTGAGACATGCCGCCAGCGCAGGCGTTTTTTTCATTCCAACACCTCCACGAGGTCGATGTTGTTGACGATCTGCAAGTCCCAGGCGTTCGCCTGAACCGGCAGGTTGTCGGTGTCGAAGCGGACAGGAATGTCGAACTGGAACGAGGCGGTCGGTGCCGATCCCGGCGCGGAGGCGAAGGTGATCCGGCCCGTCAGGGTGTCGATCGCGGCAGGCGTGACCGGGCTTCCGGCGATCTTTACCGCAACCGTTCCGGCAACCGGCTTGGTGATCGTGCGGACGTGCTCATAGCCCGAGCGGTTGTAGCGCTTGACGATTTGCCAGACCGTCGGCGTGATCTGCACCATCGCCTGATCGGCGGCGTCGAAATCGTTCCAGTCCTTGAAGCGGAACGAATAGGCCCGGCCTTTCACGACATGGAAATGCGCGATCACCGCCGCCATGTCGGCGCGACTGCGGATGCCGGTCGAAATGTTCCAGCGGCCTCGGGCTTGTGACCAGTTGACGTTGCGCTGCTCAGCGCCCGACGCGAGTGTGACGATCTGTGTCGAGAACCCTGGCCCGCCGGTGGCGCCGCGCCCGACCGAGCCGGGGAAGGCGATATCGAGAAACGGTTGCGGCATCTGGTTCTTTCTCACGCGTTCGCTTCACGCGAACCGGTTCCCGCTTCGCTTGCGAACGCTACAGGCCCCGCATGCCGGACCGAACGGCGCGGGCGAGCCCTGCCGCGATCTGGGTGCGGCTGGCGTCAAAGGCGGTCGGGTTCGGCGTCTGGATCGTGACGTTGACGACCGCGCCGCTGGATCGCGGATCGCCGCGTTCATAGGCGCGCGCCTCCTTGCGGTTCAGCACGCGCTCGCCGCGTTGCAGGATCGCCGGCACCTCGTCGGGCTTGAGATAGGCGCCGTCATGGAAACGCGGCGCACCCGCGAAGACGTGGAGCGGAACCATGCGTCCGACACCGCCCGCGCCAACCAGCCCGCCTTCGTGGAACAGCCGCGAGAAGATGCTTCCGAGGATACCGCTGCCTTGACCGAACGTCGGCAGGTTCGAACCAAAGAGCAGGTTCTTCAGCGGATTGAGCAGAGCGAGCTTGATCATCTCGCGGTTCAGATCCTGAAGCGCGAGGCGTCCCGCATCGGCCCATGATTTCCAGTCGAGTTTGCCCTGCGCCAGCACGTCGGCGAAGCGATCGAGCGCGGAGCCGACGGCGGTTTCGATGGCGCGATAGGCCGCGTCCTGCCGCTGAAGCTCCTGCGTCAGGCGTTCGATCTTGCCGGCATTCTCGACGATGGCGCGGCCTTCCTCGCTCGCAAGATCGATCCCGCGCGAGCGCAGGCCCTGCTCGGCGCGCAGCTGGGCGATGATGATGGAGCGCTCGGACGTGCTTTGGCCGATCAGTCCGATCTGGCGTTGCAGAAGGGTGATCTCGTCCTTCTGGTTATCGACGGCCTCGCGGCCAGCAAGCTGCCGGTTGAGTTCGTCGATGCGCCTCGCATTGCCGATGGCGGATTGCCCTTCCGGGCTGGCCGCATCGATCCCGCGCTGGCGCAATTGCTGGATCGCGCGGAGGGTGGCGAGTTCCTCAGACCGCTTGGCGACGGACGCGCCGACAAGAGCGACCTGCCGTTCCAGCAGAGTGATCTCGTCGCGCTGATCGCGCAGCTGTTCCTGGCCGCGCAGCGTCCGGTTCAGGCCTTCGATCTGGCGGGCCGAGTCGATGTAGGCGCGGGCTTCCTCGCTCGCGAGATCGACGCCGCGCCGCCGTAGCTCCTGTTCGGCGCGCATCACGGCCAGCGCATCGCCGCGCGCTGCGACGCTTGCGTTGATCAGCCCCACCTGCCGGGTGAGGAGTTCAATCTCGCGGCGGCGATCCTCGTTTGCGGATAGGGTCTGTGCGCGTTCCTGTTCGACGAAGAGCCGACCATAGGCTTCGCGCATCCGCTCGATGATGCGGGTGAGGGTTTCCTTCGCTTCGCCCTCGGCCAGCGCCTGGGCCGTCAGGAGCGGGCGAAGCGCCTGCTCAACCTGCATCACCTGCTGGGCCTTGGCGGAGGCGAGCGAACCTGCCGCAACGGCGTCATTCACGCGCTTCTGGGCGGACGCCTCGGCCGTCAGATCAGCGACCTGTTTGCCCGCTTGCGCGGCTTGTTCGGCGATCCGTTCGCGCAGCGCCTGACGGGCGCGGGCTTCGGCATCGATGCCTTCACGCGCCTGTTCGATCAGGCCGGTCTTGCGGGCTTCCGCGCGCTCGGCCGCCGCGGCGCTTTCGAGATAGGCGTTCGCCAAGGCAAGCGTCGAACGGATCGACACCTCGGTGACGGAGGACTGCGAGACAACGGCTTGCGTCGCCGCATCGACCGCCGGGCGGAAGCGCGCCAGTTCGGCCGTCACGCGCCGATAGGCGGCTTCGACTTCGGCGACATCGTTGAGCTTCGAGCGCGTCAGCGGGTCATCGAGCGCCGCGCGCAAGGTTGCCTGTTCGCGGCGCAAACGTTCGAGATCGCGCGCGCCGGGAATGATATCGCGGGCGGTTTCACCGGCCCGCACCGACAATTCGTTCGCCCGCGCTTCAGCCGCGAGCCGAGCGGCGCGCTGCTGCTGATCGGCAAGCTGGGCTTCGATCTCGGCAATCCGCCGCTCGACCTGCGGCAGCATTAGCGGCACGACATTGCCGCGGATGTTCTCGCGCAGCCGATCACGCTGCCACTTCAGGAGATCGAGTTCTTCGGACGGATTGCGACCATCGACCGCGCGATCCACCGCCTTGCCGATGGCGTCAAAGGCGTTCGAGGCCTGGCGGGCGACATAGTTCCAGGCGCGTCCAAAGGCGTTGGTCGCCTGTTCGGCGTCGGCAAGCGCCGGGACGAGCGCGTTCAAGAGAACCCGCTGCGCCTCGGTGCGATTGTTCTGGTCAACCAGCGTGCGGATATACTGCCGCGTCCGGTCGTCGAGAAAGGCGAGGCGGGAATTCAGCTCATCGGCGCCGCGCACCGGATCGGCCAGGGCGGTTGCGAGTTGCTCGGCTCCGGCCTTGGTTTCGACGCCCATCGTGACGGCGAAATTGCGGGAGATGCCGATGGCGCGACCCATTTCTTCCGCGCCGACCTTGCCGGTGCGCAGAAAGGCGACTTCCATCTCGCGCGCGGCCGTGACCGAGACCTTGCCTGTAACGCTTGATGCCTGGGCAACCCGCTCAAGCTCGGCGGCGGTGGCGCCGGAGGCGCGGCCGACGCCCATCAGCGCGGTGGTGACAGCGCGCGTTGACGCATCGTTCGCAACCCAGGCGGCGGTGAGGCCGACGACTGCTGCCACAACCCCGATCGCGATCCCGCCGACAACGCCGAGCGCCGAGCCGAAAGCGGCAATCGTTCCCCGCAAGCCGCCGAAGGCCTGCGTCACCTGACCGCCCTGCTGCATGAGGATGGTCATCGGCGACATGCCGGTGGACATCGACGCTACCACGTCGTTGAACGTGTATTGCAGCGTCAGAAGTTGGTTGCGGGTGAGACCGGTTGCGCCGCCCACACCCTTGATAGCCTGCGATGTCTGGTCGAAGCGCTGCTTCGCCAGCGCCTGCGCGGCGGTGTGTTCGGCAGACGTGATCGCCCCACGCTTGGCGAGTGTGGCGTATTCCGCGAGTTCCTGGTTGAGGCGGGCCTGAGCGGCGCCGAGCGGATCGATCGCGGCGCGCAGCGCATTCGCCCGTGCCGCGAAGCTTTCCGCCTCCCGCGCCGCTTCCTCGAAGACACCGGCGGAGTCGCGGGCGGATTTGGGGATCGGGCGGTCAACGTTCAGAACGGTGTTGAACCGCTTCTGCGAGGCGTCGGCTTCGCCCGCCATGCGCGCCGCTTCGGCCAGACGCTTCAGCCGCGCGACCTCGCGGTCGGTGGCGGCGCCGGAACGGTCCATCGCTTTTTCGACCGAGCCGAAGGCCGCTTGCCCGGATTGCCCGACCTCCTCGAAGGCGCGCTTGATCTCCGCCTTCCCCTCAACGCCGAGGCGGATGGAGACATTCGTGGCGCTCATGATGGATCAGCGTTCCGGCGATAGGCGTTGACGACGATGGGTTCGATCTCGGGCAGGACATCGACGAGAAGCGGGTTCAGCGCGCCCATGGCGTGGGCGAGCATCAGGATCGCCCCGAAATCGAGCGCATAGACGCCGCCCATCACCGCCCGAACCTGGCCAGCCGAACGCCGGATCACTGCCCAGGTCAGCATTCCCTCGGAAGTCTCGGGTTCATGCTCGTCGTATGGACAGCCCGCACAGCGCGACGGACAGGCGGCGCAATAGCTTTCGCCGCCGTCGAAGTGCCATTCGGCGAGGGCGATCAGACGTTTTTTTCGTCAAGCCTCGTTAGTGCCGGGCCGACATAGAGGCGGTCGATGGCGTCGAAGGCAGGCCAGAGTTCGAGCAACTGCTCGATCGCCTCCTTGTCGGGATCAACCGGCTTGCCCTTGGCATCGCCGATCCCCTCCCAGGCGACAATGCCCGTATGGGCGAGCGCGCGGGTGAAGGCCGCGCCCGCCTCGATCGTGGCCTGTTCGCCGCCAGCCTTCAGCGCTTCGCCCGCAGCGCCGCGCGCGATCAGCATGGCGGCGACAGAAACGGGGCGGAACTGGATGCGCACGCCGGGCAGCACATCTAGCCAGAAGGGTTCGGCGGACACGGGTTCGAGCTTGAGCATGGTAGCACCTTCGGGGTTGGTCGGACTGTGAAGAAGGGAAGATCAGTAGGAGGCGACGTCGTTGGTCAGAACGACCGTGCAGGTCTTGTTCAGAACGGGATCGAGCGCGGCCTGCCAGGCGAAGGGCATCTGAATGCCGCCCGGCCCCTGGATTTGCCGGTTGCCGCGCGGCAGGAACACGCGATGCGCGGTGAAGAGCAGCGAGCGGCTGGCGTCGATGGTCCAGCCGAAGGCGATCTCGCAGGGCGTGCGGGCGGTCGCCTGATCGAGCAGGCTCGTGTCCTGAAACCGCGCATTGAGATTGCCCGAGCATTTGACGATGCCGGGATCGATATCGGCGATGCGCCCGTCGGAGCGGATGACCTCGATCTTTTCGAGGTTGTTCGAATACATCAGTTCCGCCGAGACGATGTTGCCGAGCACCGCGCCGTTGCGGGTGATCGATCCCTGAAACTGGCTGAAGCGCTCAACATCGAGCGCGGTCGGCGTGCCTGCGCCGGTGGTGATAGCCGTCGCCTCGCCCTGCGCGATGACGTTGACGGTTGCGGAAAGTAGCCCCGATCGCTGCGCCTGGATCGAAAGGCTGTTCGCACGCGCGCCGTAGTTCATGCCGAAGAAGGGCACGTCGGGAAGGCCTACCTCGATGGACATCGACGGCAGGTTCTGCGTGCCGGAGACGAAGGTGTGGCCGTTCGCCCCGCCGGTGAGTGTCGCGCCCGAGACCGTGCCATTCGAGGCGGGCGTGGTGGACGCGGCGATCGTGAAGCTGTTGCCGCCAAGACCGAGCGTGTCATGCGTGATCGTCAGCGTGTTGCCGCCGGTCTGGGCATAGGTCGCCGCAGCGACTGCCGGCACGACGCTGGCGTTGAGGGCGGTCACGGCATTGGTCAGCGTCGCGCCGAGATTGGCCCCGATCTGGATCTGGTTGCCGGTCGGCGCGGAGGAAACGAAGGTGAAGGCGGTTCCGGCGATCGTGACCGTCGCGTTCGCCACGGGCTGGGCGGAGAACAGGATCGAGCCCTTGGCTGCCACCGACGCGGCGGTCGTCGGATTGCCGAACAGCGCCTTCAGCCAGAAGCCGAAGTTGCGGTGATCCATCGGAACGACGATGTCGCTTTCGTTCGACACCACGTCATAGGCCGGCGTCAGCGGATCGCGGCCATAGCCGAGCAGATCGCTTTCGATCAGGGATTGCTCTTCGCCGAGGTTGGCCGAGACGAAGGGCAGCTTGCGAAAGCCCGTGCCGGGCGTGACGCCATAGGTGGCTTCAAACACCGCAGCCATGACGGCGTTGGCGCCGCGTGCGCGTGCCATGGGAATACTCCTGTCGTTGTTGGTTCAGTTGCAAAGGCCCAAGCGCAGTCGAAGGGCCGTCGATCAGTTCAACGGATCGGTCGTCGCGTAGACGGCGAGGATCGCGAGATCGGCGAAGCGTCCGGGCAAGGCGCCGAGCGCTTCGATATCGTCCGTCACCGGCGCTTCGGCTTCGATCCAGTCGCAAAGCCCGCCGAGCGTCCGGTTCGCCATGACCGCCGCGCCGATCGCCCCTAGCATGGCGTCCATCACCTGCTCGCGGGTGAGCGTCGCGCTCTCATAGGCGGCGATCTCAAGCGGGATGCGGTGCGAATAGAGGTAGGTCAGCGGCGAGAGGCTGACCTCCGGTTCGCCCGGATCGCCGTCGCGGATCACAACCAGCCCGCCGGGCGGAATGCGTTCGGCCTTGGCCAGATTGCGCTTCACTTCCGCGCCCGGCAGGGCAGCGGCGACAAGCGCCTTCACCGCCGCAAGGACGGTTTCGCGTTTCGAAGCCATGGTGGACCAAGCCTTCAGGATTGCGGCCAGTGCCGCGCGATCAACGAGGGCACGCGCGCGGCCTGGCGCTTGGCAGCGCTCTCGACATCAAGGCGCTTCTTCAGCGCGACCTGCGGAACCACAATGAACACGATGACGCTGGCTTGGCCTGACTTGCGGCGATTGCGGGCGGCAAGCCCGCGCGTGTTGATCCGGGCGTCATCCGCGACCAGCAGCGAGGGACGGCCGCTGCGATAGACGAACCGTAACTTCAGGCCGGTTCGCCGCTGCCAGCCTTCCGGCGTGATCTTTTCGCGCGAGCCCGCAGCACTCCGTCCACTCTTGCCGGCGGCGGCGGTCGGGATCGCCAGGAACAGACCGCGCGCCGAGCGGATCACCACGCCACGGTCAAAGGCATCGATGATCTTTGGTGCCCGCGACCAGACATAGGCTGTGGCTTCGGCGCTCTCGCCCACCTCGGGAAAGGTCTTTCCCCGCCATGTCCGAGACAACCGTTCACCGAGCCCGGCCGCGACGACATCCTCGCGGAGATCCTGCTTCAGGCCATCAGCAGCGTCGCGCATCCCCGACGTGACAGCGCGCTCAATGCCTTTCTCGGTCTCAGCAAGGGCCTTGCCGACATCGGGACGTTGGATCGTGAAGCGCATTTTGTAAAACGCCGAATAAGTCAGACCTCTGATCGAAGTCACAGTTCAGATTCTTCAAATCAGTCCTTGTTGAGCTGCTCTCTCCAGTATTCCATAGCTTCTATCTCGCGTTTGCCGAGATCAACTCGCATTTTTGCATCACCTGGGTGCCAGTCGCAAATGGAGGCGCTGAGATCAAACCACGGGAGCCGTTCAATCATTCGCCTCGCTTTGTCGAACAATCGATTTTTGGCCCAGGGATTTTCAAGAAAGGCGACTCCCTCACTAAGGGCCAAGATGGCACCAGAAAGTTTGGTTTTCTTGTTTCCCGCCAAGCGAAAGCGGCCATCATGTCCCATCGGGACAACTCTATCTAACGGGAAAAAGTCCTCTTCAAATATCGGAGCGCCTTTCCAGCCGTAGAGGGCATACCAAAGCGCACCGGAGGTGAGGCCACGATGTCCGGACATAATGGGAGAAGTTTGCCGTATATCGAATACTTCTGGCCATGAGCCGAAACTGCGGAAATCGATCCACAGTAACGAAGGCGCGTCGTCGGGAAGCTGTGTTTCGTTGCCTTTTGCTGCACAAACACGGCTTATAACATTCGCTTGGACACTATCGTTTGGCTTCTCAGGGTTGGGCGCGCCGCCCGGCTGCCCAACCGAAATGGTTGTGTGCACCGTGACGTGTTTCCCCTCTATCACGGATCGTTCCACGCCAAGGGGAGTTTCTCCTGCCGCAATGGCACGCCGGGTCGTTAGCTGATCGCCATCTTCGTGCTTCGTGAAGACCTCGACGATGACGCGTCCGTCTCCCGCGTCGATCTCAAAATCAGGCGTCGCCTTGCTTGATCGATGTATCGGCTTAACGGAGAACCCGGCTTCGAGCAGACCACCATAGGCTCGCAGTTCTGCAAGGCATGCAGAAGCTTCCTCGGGATTGTCATACTGCAGCAAGCGTGGTCGCAGAGATTTCAGCCAGCCTGCTCCGCCGTCACGATCTATGTTGGCAACAGCCCCATTTGAAAGGATTTCAACAGGCTTTTGTTCTTCATAGAAAATTGGGAACCAAGTTGGGTGCCTAATTCCGGAAATCAAAGGCCAGTTCTTGATTGTTGTCAGTTCGTCGTCCGAGAAGAGATCTCGAACGTAGGTGAGGGATTTTGTCATTGGCCGAATAAACCTTGATTTGGGGTTCGCGTGCAGCATTTACAGCAGGCCAATATGAGCATCAAAAGTCATTTTCTGCGCATTCTGGAAATCACACCGGTTTCCTAGGCTCAGGACTCACAACCAAAAGGTGACGGTGGCTGCGAGGGCGCAAGCTGAGAGGAAGACGGCTGGACAACGATCATAGCGCATGGCGATGCGCCGCCAATCCTTGAGCCTTCCGAACATGTTCTCGATGCGGTGGCGCTTTTTGTAGAGCGCGGCGTCGTACGGGACGACAGTCCTGCGCGTCTTTCGTGAGGGGATGCAGGCTGTTACGCCTCGTTCGGCGAGGGCCTCGCGGAACCAGTCGGCGTCATAGCCACGATCTCCAAGCAGCGCGGCGGCGCTGGGAATGGCGTCGAACAAGGCGCGCGCGCCGATGTAATCAGAGGTCTGGCCGGCGGTCAGAAACAGGCGGATTGGCCGGCCGAGCGCGTCGGCGAGGGCGTGCAGCTTGGAGTTCAGGCCGCCCTTCGTGCGCCCGATGAGGCGTCGGCGCCCCCTTTTGAGCCGCGCAGGCTGGAGGCTGTGCGATGCGTCTTCAGATGAGTGGCGTCGATCATCGTCAGACTGTCGTCGCGTCCCGCGTCCGCCAACTCGACCAGCATCCTGGCGAACACGCCCATCCGGCTCCAGCGCACCCAGCGATTGTAGAGCGTCTTGGGCGGTCCGTAGACCGCCGGCGCGTCGCGCCAGCGCAGGCCGTTGCGGTTGACGAAGATGATACCGCTCAACACACGCCGGTCATCGACCCGCGCTTTGCCGCGCGACTTCGGAAAGAACGGCTCAAGACGCTCCATCTGCGCATCCGTCAACCAAATCAAGTCGCTCATCGGCTCGCCTCCTGCGAGCCAATGAATCAGCGAAAGTCCAAACCCACAATCAAATTATGGGTCCTGAGCCTAGACCTTAACTGCCTCGCAGGCTGACACCAGCCCGAGCGCGTCGCCCATCGGTTCGCCGATGATCTTGAATGTCTCGGCACCGATCACGATCAGATCACCATCGGTGATCGTTGCCGCCTGCGAGCGCCGGATATCGATGCCGACAGTCGGCAACACGGCGCGGCTGTCCCCGAATTCTGCCATCCGGTCGGGCGACTTGCGGATGATGCGGACAGCAACGCCAGCGCCGATGCCGCCCGCCTTCCACAGCGCGTCTTCGCCAATATTGGAATCGGCGAACAGCATGTCGACGGCCGATGTGAAGGCGGACATTGTCATGCGGTTCCGTTGAGGCGAACCCGACCGATCGTCTCACCAGCGCCATTGCCGACGGCTTCAACCGCAGCGCCGATCAGCGTATTGG
>CALMZV010000013.1 GCA_937870755.1 uncultured Methylocystaceae bacterium | reverse complement strand
CTCAAGGAGGACCGCCAGACCAGTCTGGAGGTCTTCGGCGGCTACATCCACACCTACAAATATTCGGAAGCCGTCGAGGACGGCGTTGTCCTCGATCTCGTCTACGAGGCGCGCGACGTCGATCAGGAACTGGGATCACAGGACAAGATCGACGCGTGGTTCGATGCCAAGACCCGTGGTCTCAACGATTGGCAGAAGGACGAGCTTCGCAAGCAGTGGGGGACGATGCAGCGGGTTCTGAGTTCCCGCGCGCGCATGGAACGGATCGTCGCCGACATCGTGTTCGACTTCGGGACGAAGCCTCGCCTCAGCAGCGAGCGCGGCACGGCCATGCTGGTCGCCCGTAGCATCTTCGAGGCCTGCAAGTACTACGATCTTTTCCAGAAGACCGTGTTCAAAGGGCACTGCGCCGTCGTCACGTCCTACAATCCGCAGGCATCCGACATAACCCTGGAGGACACCGGTGCGGCGAGCGAGACCGACAAGCAATTCATCTACCATCTCTATCAGGACATCCTGAAGAGCATTCCCGCCCAACCGGGAATGACGAAGACAGAGGTTTACGAGGAGCAGGCGAAACGACTGTTCAAGACCGAGCCCGCGACGATGAAGCTGCTCATTGTCGTCGACAAGCTCTTGACCGGTTTCGATGCGCCGAGCTGCACTTATCTCTATATCGACAAGTCGATGCAGGACCACGGCCTCTTTCAAGCCATCTGCCGCACCAACCGGCTCGACGGTGAGGACAAGCAGTTCGGCTACATCGTCGATTACATGGACTTGTTCAAGAAGGTCCAGGGCGCAATCGAAGTCTACTCCTCCGAGCTCGATCACAGTGCCGGTGGTGTCGACCCGGAGGTGATCCTCCAGGAGCGCCTGACCAAGGGGCGCAAGCGGCTCGACGAGGCATTGGAGACGCTCTACCTCATCTGCGAACCGGTGCCGCCACCGCGCGACGACGACGCCTTCCGTCGATACTTCTGCGGCAACACCGAGATCGCAGAGGATCTCCAGGATCGAGAAGCGCTGAGGGCAACGTTCTACAAGGCATGTGCCGGGCTGGTGCGTGCTTTCGCGAACATCGCCGACGACCTCGATACGGCCGGCTACTCGGCTGTGGAGGTGGAGCAGCTCAAGTCACGGATCGCTTCCTACGTGAAGCTTCGTGAGATGATCCGCTATGCTGCTGGAGAGACGATCGATTTGAAGGCCTACGAGGCCGACATGCGGCATTTGATCGACACCTATATCGAAGCCAAGGAACCGCGTCGGATTTCCCCCTTCGAGGATATGCCTCTCCTCGAGATCATTGCCGCCTTGGGTATAGAGAGCGCGGTCGATACGCTTCCTGGCAGTCTCAGGGGCAACAGAGAAGCCGTTGCAGAGGCCATCGAGAACAATGTCCGCTCCAAGATCATCAAGGAGCGCCTCACCGATCCGGCGTTCTACGACAAGATGTCCGAGCTGCTGGATGAAATCATCGGCGCACGCAAGGCCAAGGCGCTCGCCTACGAAGACTATCTCAAGCAAATTGCCAATTTGGTCGCGACAATCAACGCTGGTCAGGAAGGAGGCCGGCCCGCCATCATACGGACCGAAGGTCAACGGGCGCTGTACAGCAACCTCGGAAGGGATGCCGACCTCGCAATGCGGGTCGACTTGAGGATCAAAGAAGTACGCCCTGCGGACTGGCGAGGCATCCAGGCGCGTGAGCAGACGATCAAGGCTGCGATTTATGATATCGTGAAAAACGAAGCCGAAACCGAGCGCCTTTTTGCAATCATCTATCATCAGAGAGAGTACTGATGGTGTTCGTTCTGGATCTGGGCGAGCTAAACGTAGATGTTATCCGCAAGGACATCAAGAACCTGCACCTCAGCGTTCATCCGCCGACGGGGCGGGTCAGAATTGCTGCGCCCGAGCGTGCCGGTCTCGACACGATCAGGGCCTTCGCTGTGGCGCATCTCGCTTGGATCCGACGCAATCAGCGAAAGATCATGATGCAAGAGCGAGAGCCTCCGCGCGAGTATCTCGATCGAGAGAGCCACTTCGTGTGGGGTGAACGCGTCATGCTGAGGATCATCGAACGAGATGCGGCTCCCACCGTCTCGCGGGAGCATCATTCGCTCTCTCTTCAGGTCCGACCCGGTACGTCGACAGCGGACCGACAACAGATTGCGGAGGGTTGGTATCGGGATGAGGTCCGCCGAGCCGCGGTACCCGCCATAGCCAAATGGGAAGCATTGTTGAACGTCTCTGTAAATCAGGTATTTGTTCAGAGAATGAAGACGAAATGGGGGAGCTGCAACCCAATTACATGCAATATTAGATTGAATACAGATTTGGCTAAGAAGCCGCCGGAATGTCTTGACTATGTTATACTACATGAAATGACCCATATGCGCGCACGAACGCACTCGTCAGAGTTTTTTGGATATCTTGATCAACTCATGCCGCATTGGAGGCCCGTAAGACAACTGTTGAACGACTTGCCGTTGAGTTCAGTATCCGGCTGAGCAGGCTTGTCAGGCGCAGTACACGGTGTATTCGAGGGGACAAGTCTGGCGGTATTGACCTCGGTCCCATCCTTGATGGCAGGCCACTCTCATGGTACACAGTCTGTGGCTCACCGGATGCTAAGTGATTGAATTGTTGGTTGAGACTGGGCCGAACGCGATTTTCCCCTCAGCTCCACCAATTCCTTCCCTAAAAGCCGCGGATTTCCGCGGTTTTTGCTTTTTTGGGGCTGATTTCTCCCACCAATTCTCCCACCAAATTGATCTGGATGGCGGTGCATGGCGGTGATCCGCCATGGCCGGAGGGTTCGCTGCGGCGTCGTTCCGGAGGCGATCTGAGATCCGGCACGCGGCATGGACATCGGGCCGTCCGAGGCCGAGACCTTCTGGACCGGCTTCCTGCGCAAGCTCGCTCGCCGAGGCCAGCGCGGCGTGAAGCTGGTGATCTCCGACGCCCACGAGGGCATCAAGGCGGCGGTCGCCAAGGTTCTGACGGCGACGTGGCAGCGGTGCCGGGTTCACTTGCAGAGCGCAACGCCCTGGCGCACGCCGGCAAGAACGGTCGCCGGGTCGTCTCCGCCTTCATCGCCACGGCCTTCGCCCAGAACGATGCGGAAACCGCCCGTCGCCAGTGGCGCGCCGTCGCCGATCAACTCCGGCCGAAGATGGCGAAGCTCGCCACC
>CALMZV010000012.1 GCA_937870755.1 uncultured Methylocystaceae bacterium | reverse complement strand
GACGATCCAGCGGGACGCGCAGCGACGGCGCGAAATCGTGGGCGAGGAATGGCTGGGGGACCTGGATTCGAACCAAGATTAACGGAGTCAGAGTCCGCTGTTCTACCGTTGAACTATCCCCCAACGGGCCCGTGCGTCGTGCGCTTCGGAGCGGGGTCGATCTAATGGCAGGCTCCGGTCCTGTCAACGTCGCAGGGCAAATGGGGCCCACGGCGGCGGTCGCGCTCTTTCCAAACCCTGCCGGATCGCTATTCTGTGCTCGGATGTTCGCATTGGCCCGATGGCCGGGGCGGGGTGCGAGGAGGCGGAAACAGCCGCACGCATCGCGGTCCGCACGCCGGGCGGGGGAGAGAAACGTGTCGTCGCCCGTCGCGGACCGGCGCCCTGCAGGCGCGACCGGTTGGGACGAGAGCCGCCAGCGCGATCGAGGGGCGTATCGCAAGCCCCACGCGCTTTACGCCGCGCTCGATCTCGGCACCAACAACTGCCGGCTGCTGGTGGCGCGGCCCGCGCACACGCACGCCCTGGTGGGGGCGGAGGCGTTGCGCGTGGTGGATGCGTTCTCGCGAATCGTGCGCCTGGGCGAAGGCTTGACCCAGACCGGCTATCTGGGCGAGCCGGCGATCCGGCGCACGCTGGATGCGCTGGAAGTGTGTCGCGACAAGATGGAGCGGCGCGGGGTGGCCCGCGCGCGGCTGATTGCGACCGAAGCCTGCCGGGCGGCCGCCAACGGCGCGGAGTTTGTTGCGCGCGTGGCCGAGCGCACCGGCCTCCAGCTCGAGATCGTCGACCGCGAGACAGAGGCGCGGCTCGCCGCCATCGGCTGCGGCTCGCTGGCGGACCCGGAAGCCAAGGGCGTGCTGTTGTTCGACATCGGCGGCGGCTCGACCGAGGTCGTGTGGCTGAAACCGGGCCTCGGGCGCGATGCGGCCCGACGCGATCTGGAAGTATGGACCTCGATCGACATGGGCGTCGTTTCGCTCGCCGAACGGTTCGGCGGCCGCGAAGTCGACCACGCCACGTTCGAGGCGATGGTGGAGGCGTTCGGCCGCGCGCTCGCCCCGTTCGTGGACAAGGCCATGCGCCAGCGCGCCTGCACGCGGTTTCATCTTCTGGGCACCTCCGGCACGGTCACCACGGTGGCCGGCATCCATCTTGATCTGCCGCGCTACGATCGCCGCCGCGTCGACGGGTTGTGGATGTCAGCCGACGAGGCCGACCGCGCGGTGGAGCGGCTGCGCGCCATGAGCTACGACCAGCGCGCCGCCAACGGCTGCATCGGCCATGAGCGCGCCGACCTCGTCCTCGCCGGCTGCGCCATTCTGGAAGGCATCCGCCGCGCCTTTCCCGCGCCGCGCCTGCGCATCGCGGACCGGGGCCTGCGCGAAGGCATGCTGCTGGAGCTCATGCGCGCCGACGGCGTTTTCTCGGCGCGCGCGCAATGACGGCCGGCAAACAGCGCCCCGGCGGAGACAAGGAGCGCGGCCGCTCGCTCAAGACGCGCGTGAAAACCGCGCGCAAACGTTCGCTGTCCTCCACGCTCTGGCTCGAGCGCCAGCTGAACGACCCCTATGTCGCGCAGGCCAAACGCGAGGGCTGGCGTTCGCGCGCCGCCTACAAGCTGATCGAGATCGACGAGCGGTTCAAACTGCTCAAGCCCGGCCTGCGCGTGCTCGACCTTGGCGCCGCGCCCGGCGGTTGGGCGCAGGTCGCGGCCAAGAAGGTGAAGTCGGCCGAGGGCAAGGGTCGTGTGGTCGGCATCGACCTGCTCGAAGTCGATCCAATTCCCGGCGTCGAATTCACGGTGATGGATTTTCTCGATCCCGACGCGCCGGACCGGTTGAAGGCGATGCTGGGCGGGTCGGCCGACGCGGTCATGTCCGACATGGCCGCCAACGCCACCGGGCATCGCAAGACCGATCATCTGAAAATCGTCGCGCTCGCGGAGCTGGCCGCCGATTTCGCCTGCGAGGTTCTGGCGCCGGGCGGGTTCTTCCTGGCGAAAGTGTTGCAGGGCGGCACGGAAAACGAACTGCTCTCCCGCCTCAAGCGCGATTTCGCGACCGTGCGCCACGTGAAACCTGCGGCCAGCCGGGCCGATTCCGCCGAACTCTACGTATTGGCGACCGGTTTTCGCGGCGAGGGAAAATGAAAGCGGCGTTCGCGACGCAGACGCAGGCGATCGAATGCGGGCGCCCTTTCGGGACAGGTTCCTAGGCGATCAGGCTGAACAATCCCCGCGCCGCCACGTAAAGCCCGACGACCAGCACGAGCGCGGCGAAGACTCGCGTGAGCGCGGCCTTGTGTCCGGCCAGCGCGCGGCCAACCCATGCCCCGACGAGTCCGCCGGCGACGCCGCCCGCGATGAACACGAACGCCAGTCGCCAGTCCACGAGGCCCGACCACGCATAGGACAATGCGGTCGTCAGGCCAAACCCCGTGACCGCCGCCAGCGACGTGCCGATGGCCAGCAGCATCGGCATGTCGGCGGCCAGTATGAGGCCCGGCACGATCAGGAATCCGCCGCCGATTCCAAAAAAGCCGGACAGCGCGCCGACCGCGCCGCCGATGGCGACCAGCCGCGGCGTCAGCCGACCCGCGCTGGCGGCGTCAAGCGGCCGGAAACCGGCGCCGTCGGCGCCCTTGCGCAAGAACATGGCGACCGCGACCGCGATCATCAGCGCGCCGAACAGGGCGAGCAGCTTCTGTCCGTCGAGCGCCTTGCCGAGCATGGCGCCGAGGATGGCGCCAACGACTCCGGCGCCGGTGAACACCGCCGCGCACGGCCACCGGACGTTCCCGGCGCGTGCATGCGCCACCAGATTGGCGAACGCGCTGGCGGCGACCGCCACGGCGCTGGTGCCGATCGCCACGTGTGGCGAGGCGACGCCCACCACATAGACCAGCAGCGGCACGGCGAGAATGGACCCGCCGCCGCCGACCATGCCGAGCGCAAGCCCCACCAGCGAACCGGAGCCGAACGCGGCGAAGTCGGTCGGCCCGATCATCGCGCGCGGCTCCGCGCTTCGGTGCGGTCGCGTGCGTGCATCCGCCGGCCTACAGCGTGTCCAGCGGCACTTTCAGGAACCGCTTGCCGCCGGCGTCGGCCGGGGGCAGTTCGCCCGCGCGCATGTTCACCTGCAAGGAGGGGATGATGAGTTTCGGCATGTCCAGCGTGCGGTCGCGCGCCTCGCGCATCGCCACGAATTCGTCCTCGCTCACGCCGTCGCGCACATGGATGTTGGCCGCGCGCTCCTCTGCGACCGTGGTCTGCCAGCGCGGCTCGCGGCCGCCCGGCTGGTAGTCGTGGCACATGAACAGTCGCATTTCGTCGGGCAGCGACAGCACGCGCCGGATCGAACGGTAGAGCTGGCGCGCGTCCCCGCCTGGAAAATCGGCCCGCGCGGTGCCGCCGTCGGGCATGAACAGGGTGTCGCCGACAAAGGCCGCGTCGCCGATCACATGGGTCATGCAGGCCGGCGTATGGCCGGGCGTGGCGATGGCGAGCGCCGTCATGGAGCCGATGCGATATATGTCGCCGTCCTTGAACAGGCGTCCGAACTGGCTGCCGTCGCGCTGGAATTCCGTCCCCTCGTTGAACACCTTGCCGAACGTGTTCTGGACGGTGACGATGTCCGCCCCTATGGCCAGAACGCCGCCGAGGTTCGACTGGATGTAGGGCGCGCCCGACAAGTGGTCGGCGTGCACGTGCGTTTCGACCAGCCATTGCAGATCGAGATCGTTGCTGCGGATGTAGTCGACGATCCGGTCGGACGATTCATGAAAAATGCGCCCGGCGGCGTAGTCGATGTCCATCACGGAATCGATGACAGCGCAGGCGTTCGAATGCGGATCCCGCACGACATAGCTGATCGTGCTGGTCCGCGCGTCATAGAAGGCCTCGACATGCGGCTTGACCGAAATGTCCGGATGAGGGGCCATTGCGGGACCTCCGTTGAGCAGGCGTTCCTGACACTTAGGCGCAGGCGACGATTTCGCAATGGGGCCGGGCGCCGCATCGCCGGCCACACGCGGGGCGCGCTAGTCCAGCTCCATCGCCGGATCGAACAGTCGGCGATACTCGTTGAGCGCGTAACGGTCCGTCATGCCGGCGATGAAATCGGCGACAACGCGGGCGCGCGCGGCCTCGTCACGCGCGCCGGCGAAATGGCCGCCCCATTCGAGCGGCAGGTTGCGCTTGTTCGCGCGGTAGTGGTCGAACAGCGCGGTCACGATCGTGGCGGCGTGCGCGCGGAACCGCATCGCGTCGGGATGGCGATAGACGGAGGCGAACAGAAACGCCTTGATGTCGCGCTCGGCCGTGGCCATCGCGGGCGACAGCGCGATCAGCGGCCGGCCCGCGCGCCGCACGTCGTCGGCGCTCCGCGCCTTCGCCTCGGCCAGAAGCCGCGCGCTGGTCGCCAGCGCGTCCTCCACGAAGCGCGTGATCAGCCGGCGGATCAGTTCGTTCACCAGACGCCCCCGTTCGAGCGCGCCATGCGCATGTTCGATATCGCGCAGGCATTCGTCCACGAAGGGCGCCGCGGCGCGCAGTTGATCCAGTTCGAACAGCCCCGCTCGCAATCCATCGTCGATGTCGTGCGCGTTGTAGGCGATGTCGTCGGCGATGGCGGCGGCCTGCGCTTCGGCGCTGGCGTGGCTGGCGAGATCGAGCGCGAACAGCGCATCGAGTTCGAGAATGGGTCGCGCGACGCCGCGCGGCGCATGGCGCGGCGTCGGCGCGCCGGTCGCGTCGATCAGCGGCCCGTTGTGCTTGACCAGCCCTTCGAGCGTCTCCCATGTCAGGTTCAGCCCGTCGAACGCCGCGTAACGCCGCTCCAGCCGGGTGACGACGCGCAGCGTCTGCGCATTGTGGTCGAACCCGCCGAAGTCCGCCATCAGCGGATCGAGCGCATCCTCCCCCGCATGGCCGAACGGCGTGTGGCCAAGGTCGTGCGCGAGCGCGATCGCTTCCGTCAGGTCGTCGTCGAGCGCCAGCCCTCGCGCGATCGACCGCGCGATCTGCGCCACCTCGATCGTATGCGTCAGGCGTGTGCGGAAATGATCGCCCGCCAGCGGCACGAACACCTGGGTCTTGTGGGCCAGGCGCCGGAAGGCGGTGGAATGGACGATTCGGTCGCGGTCGCGCTGGAAATCGCCGCGCGTGGGAGACGGCGCCTCGGCCACGCGCCGGCCACGGCTGCGGTCGGGCAGGCTGGCGTAGGGGGCGCGTGGCGGGCGCTGGTCCATCTTGGCGCGCTCGGTTGAAAGCCTTCGGTCAGCGGCTTATCTTTCGAAAGACGATGTCGCGCAAGACGGATGCGCCTTTCCATGCCGATCACGACCATCGCGGGTTCGCCCGCCATCGAACTCACCGAACGCGCCGCCCGGCGCGTGGCGCATATTCTCGAGGGCGAGCCGGCCGGCGCCGCACTGCGGATCGGCGTCAGCGGCGGCGGCTGCTCGGGCTTCCAGTACACGTTCGACATCGCCAGCGACCGTACGGACGAAGACCTCGCGCTGGAGCGCGACGGCGCGCTGGTGCTGATCGATCCCGTCAGCATCGAATACATGAAGGGTTGCCGGATCGATTTCGTGGACGACCTGATGGGCCAGTCGTTCCGCGTCGAAAATCCGAATGCGGTCGCCTCCTGCGGCTGCGGGACCAGTTTCTCCATCTGAAAGATTTCGCTCGCGCGCGCGACCCGATTTTGCCATAGTCCCGGCGCGACGCGGGCGGAGCCTTACGGGCCGCCGTAATCGGCATCCGCCCAGACTCCCATGACATTGGCCCGCTTCACGTGCTGACAGACCGCGCCCGAAGGCGTTTTTTCCCGTTGGTCGCCGGCGCGCTCGCCCTTGGCCTGACCCTTCTGCTCGCCATCCCCGCACACGATCGCTACATGACCGAGCGCCAGGACCGGCTGAGCGATACGGTCGAGCGCATCGAGCGGCGTGTATGGCGCAATGTGCTGGCCTTGCGGGCCATGCAGGGTCTTTACGACGCCAGCGACGGCGAGATCGGCCGCGCTCAATTGCAGCGCTTTCTCGACGGCCTGCCGCTCGCGGCCGAGCTGAGGGGAGCGCAGGGTTTCGGTTTCGCGCTCGCCACGCCGACGGCCGCGCCGGAGACGGCGAGCGCGCGGATTCGCGCCAGCTACGGCCTCGAGCGGACGCCTTGGCCGCAGACGTCCGAGCCGGTCCGCTACCCGATCGTCCTGCTCGAACCGCAGGACCAGCGCAACGCGGCGGCGCTTGGCTACGATATGTATGCCGACCCCGTCCGCCGCGCGGCGATGCAGCGGGCGGCCGTGACCCGCCACCCCGCCGCCACGCCGCCGGTGCGGCTGGTGCAGGAGCTGCAGGACGGACGGCAGTTCGGCGTTCTCGTCTACGTGCCCGTGTTTGCCCGCAACGCCGGCGCGGCCGACGCGCCCATCGGGTTCGTCTACGTGCCGTTCCGCGTCGGCGATCTGGTCGAGGCGGTGCTGGCCGACAGCAGGAACCCGAAAATTCGCGTGCAGATCTTCAGCGGCGCGCCGGGCCCCGAAACTCTGGTCTATGCCAACGCCGACACGCTCGTCGATCCCGTGCCCGCGAAGGCGCGCGTGGCCGATGCGGAATGGACGATTCTCGTCGGCGAGGCGGGCGACCGCGGACGGTGGGCGAGCCCCGCCTTCTTTATTCTGGCGCTCGGGGCGGCTTTCGCGGCCGCGCTCACGGCGTTCGGCTACCAGCAGGCCCGGCGGCTCGACGCGACCGAGCGTCTGGTCGCCGAAATCGCGCGCAACGCGGAGCAGAAGGAAATCCTGTTGCTGGAGATGCGCCACCGCATCAAGAACTCCATCGCCCGCATTCTCGCGCTGTTTCGTCTGAGCGCGCGCGAGGCGGGCGATCGCGACTCTTCTTTCGCGCGTCAGTTCGAACAGCGCCTGCAGGCGATGGCGAGCGCCCAGGCGCTGCTCGTCTCCGGCGCCGGCGGCGCCATGTCGTTGCAGGAGCTGATCGCGCAGGCCGCGCCCGATCTGCCGAAAGAGAATCGGACGGTGGAGGGGCCCGATCTGCGGATCGACGAGGAACAGGCGCAGGCCCTGGGCCTCATCATTCACGAGTGGGCGACGAATTCGCTGAAATATGGCGCGCTGGCCTCCGGCGGCAAGCTCGCCGTCAACTGGCGCGTCGAAAACACGCCGGACGGTCGCGTCGTGCGGTTCGACTGGACGGAGACGGGACTGAAGAACAAGCCCGATTTTTCGCGGTCCGGCTTCGGGTCGCGTCTGACGAAGGTGATGGTCGAAGGCACGCTCAACGGCCAGGTGCGGCGCGAGGCGACGGACGGCGCGCTGGCGATGCGCGTGACCTTTCCGCTCGCGCGCGAACTCGCGATGCAGGCGTAGGGCCGCGCGCGAAGCGCTACAGACCCAGCATCACCTGCGCCGCGAAGATGATCCACATCAGCGCAAGCACGACGGCGCCGACCAGGAAGATGTTGAAGCGCAGCGGCACGTAGTTGGACGTGACGTGCACATAGGCGTGCGCGATGCGCGCCAGCACGAAAATCCACGACATGATGACGAACAGCACGTCCGCGCGGTTGGCCAGAATGACCAGCGGCACGAGCGCATAGAACAGCACGGGCATTTCGAGCTGGTTGTGGAAGGCGTTGCTGATCTGCTTGACCCGCGGCGGCCACGCCTCGTTGCCGAGCGCGACGTCCCGGATCTTCACCTCGCGCGTTCTGACGACGCCCGCGCGCGACGCGCCCATCATGCCGAAGAGGACGAAGGTGAGAAGGATCAGCGTGAAGACGGGCGACAGAACGACAGGCAATGACATGGGGCTCCCCCGGGGCGGCGCGGCGACCGGGCGAATCTACGGCAAGCGCGGCCCGTTGCAACGCTGGCGCGGCGCTCCTTGGGGCAAAAACCGTGGACGCGGGCGATCCGCGGTGGGATCATGGCCGAAAGGGCGCCCCAAGCGCCCGAAAACACGGCGCCCGGAGGAGCGGCATGAAGCGGTCGGATTTCTGGTTCTTTTTTCCTTTTCGTGTCCGCTACAGCGAGGTCGACGGGCAGAGCGTCGTCTTCAACGCGCACTATCTGACCTATTACGACACGGCGATAACCGAATATTTCCGCGCCATCGGCGTGGATGTCGTGGCCGATGCGAAGACGACCGGCATCGATTTCCACACGGTGAAGTCGCTGGTCGAATACAAGGCGCCGATCGTGTTCGACCAGCGGATCGAGGTGGGCGTGCGCGTGGCGCACATCGGCCGCTCGAGCGTCGTGTTCGCGCTCGGCGTGTTCGATGAGGGCGAAGAGGCTCTCTATGCGACCGGCGAGATCGTGTGGGTCTACACCGACCAGCGCACGCGCAAGACGGTGGAGGTCGACGCGCGCCTGCGCGAACGCCTGACCGCGCGTCCGCAACTGGCGCCCGCGCAATGACGCCCGGACCGGCGCCGCGCGCATGATGCTGCTTGGATTGTTGTGGGCGATGCTGGCGCCGCTGTCGCTGGTCGCGCTCGTCGCGGCGCTGACCTTCGCGGCGCGCCGGATTTATCCGCGCGCCCCGCTCGTCGTCGCTTTGGGCGCCTCGGCGATCCTCGTGCTTTCGCCGGTCGCCTATCTGTGGCGGCAGGATCGCGCGGCGTTCGACGCGCTCTGCGCGGCCGAGGGACCGGCGCGCATTCTCGACAAGGCGAATGCGGACGGCATGCTGCTCGTGTCGGGCACGTCGAACAGTTTCGGCATGCGCTACCTGCACGAGGAAGGTTTCGCGTGGATGGAGGCGCGCGACATCCACCGCCGCGACGGTTTCGTGCGCTACACGCGCAACGACAAGGGCGAGATATCGACGACGCCGATCGAGGCGCCGACCGCGCGCTACGAGGTGCGCGAGACGTTCGAGGAACCTGCGCCGACGGTCAGCGTGTCGCGCACCACCGTTGTCGAGCGGCAGACGCAGCGCGAACTCGCGCGCGCGAGTTCGCTCATGTTCCTGGGCGGGCGTCTGCGCTGGCTGACCGGCGCATGGGGCGTGGCGACCTGCCCGGATGCGCGCAGCGATGCGGCGGCGTTCAACGCCTGGTATCATCTGGCCCGCAATACGCTGCGCTGAAAACGTGGGGGCGGCCGCTCCTCCGCCGCATTCGCGCCATCGCGCCGCCCCTGCCGCCGCGTTCTCTCGGGCGACGATTCTCCAGGGGGAAACATCTCATGAAGAAACTTGCGCGGCTCCTCGTTCCCATGGCCGTCGCGGCGCTGGTCGCCGGCTGCGCGTCGCCGCCGCCGCCGCAACCCGACTATCCCCCGCCGCCGCCGCGCAAACAGACCGATGCGAAAACGCAGCTCGAAAGCGGGCGCAGGTACTGATCAGCCGAAATAGCGCGCCCGCATCCGTTCGCAATAGGCGACCAGATTGGCGTGGCGCTCGACCTCGGATTTCAGGCCGCCGGGCAGGTCGGGCAGGACGATGGCGCCGAGCTGCGCGAACACGCTTGCGTCGGCGGATGTCGGCGTGGCGCCGAACAGGAATTCCTTATCGCCGATGAGAACGGCCAGGGCGTCGATGTCGCGGGCGGCCAGGAGCGTGATGTCGCCCGTCGAATGGCGGCCGAGCCCCTGTCCGCGCAGGGCCTGAACGATTCGGCGCCGCATGATGGCGCGCACGGGCGCGCGCACCGGCGCGGGCAGCGGATCGAAGAAATGCGCCGCGCCGCTGCGGAAGCCGGCTTCGTCCGCCCAGCGCGCATGCACCAGCGCGAAATAGAGATGCTCGTCAGCCATCGCCGCCACGGCGACGCCGACCGCGCGCTGTTGCGCGGTCAGCCCGGCGTCGAAGTCGAACCCGTATTTCTTCTCGATGTGGCGGCGGATGAAAGTCGTGTCGGCGACGGTCTCGCCCGCGTCCTCGATATAGGGCAGCTTCCCCTTCGGCGACCTCAGCGGATTGCCGGGCCGCGCGACGAAATCGAGCCCCGCCATCTTCAGGAGGATCATCGCCTTGACGACGAACGGGCTGCCGTCCGGCAGGCCGAAATGGGAACCAAACGTATAGAGTGTGATCATGGCGGGCGCCTCCCCGCCGGCGATCATTACATGCCGCCGGGATAGTTCGGGCTCTCGCGCGTGATCGCGACGTCGTGCACGTGGCTTTCGCGCAGGCCCGCGTTGGTGATGCGCACGAATTGCGCGCGCCCCTGGAATTCCCGGATCGAGGGCGCGCCGACATAGCCCATCGCCGCGCGCAGGCCGCCGGCCAGCTGGTGCAGGATCGGCCCGACGGGGCCGCGATAGGGCACCTGGCCCTCGATGCCTTCCGGCACCAGTTTCATCTGGTCCTTGATATCCTGCTGGAAATAGCGGTCGGCCGAGCCGCGCGCCATCGCGCCGACCGATCCCATGCCGCGGTAGGATTTGAACGAGCGGCCCTGATAGAGGAAGGTTTCGCCGGGGCTCTCGTCGGTGCCGGCGAGCAGCGACCCGATCATCACGCAGTCGGCGCCGGCCGCGATCGCCTTGGCGAGATCGCCGGAATATTTGATGCCGCCGTCGGCGATGACCGGCACGTCGGCTTTGCGCGCGGCTTCGGCCGCCTCCATGATCGCGGTGAGCTGCGGCACGCCGACGCCCGCCACGATGCGCGTGGTGCAGATGGAGCCCGGGCCGATGCCGATCTTGATGGCGTCGGCGCCGGCGTCGATCAGCGCCTGCGCGCCCTCGCGGGTCGCCACGTTGCCGGCGATCACCGCCACCTTGTTGGACACGCGCTTGATGCGCGCCACCTGGTCGAGCACGCTCTGCGAATGGCCGTGCGCGGTGTCGACGACGATGCAATCGACGCCGGCGTCGATCAGCATCAGCGCCCGCTCGTAGCCCTTGTCGCCGACGGTGGAGGCGGCGGCCACTCGCAGCCGGCCTTCCACGTCCTTGCAGGCGTTGGGGTGCTGCGTCGCCTTCTCGATGTCCTTCACCGTGATGAGGCCGACGCATTTCTCGTCCTCGTCGACGACGAGAAGCTTCTCGATCCTGTGCTGGTGCAACAACCGGCGCGCCTCGTCCTTGGCGACGCCCTCGCGCACCGTCACCAGTTTGCGCGTCATGAGTTCGGACACGGGTTGCAGCGGATTGTCGGCGAAGCGCACGTCGCGATGGGTGAGAATGCCGATGAGCTTCCCGGGCTTGCCGTTGTCGGCGCGCTCCACCACCGGAATGCCGGAAATGGAATGGCGGCTCATCAAGGCCAGCGCATCGGCGAGCGTTTCGTCGGGAAAGATGGTGATCGGGTTCACCACCATGCCGCTTTCGTAGCGCTTCACCTTGCGCACTTCGTCGGCCTGTTCGTCCGGTTCGAGGTTGCGATGGATCACGCCCATGCCGCCGGCCTGCGCCATGGCGATGGCGAGCCGCGCCTCCGTCACCGTGTCCATCGCCGAGGAGATGATCGGCAGATTGAGCGAAATCTCCCGCGTAAGCCGCGTGCCGATGTCCACCATGCTCGGCATGATTTCCGAATGGCCCGGCCGCAGCAGCACGTCGTCGAAGGTCAGAGCTTCGAAGAACTTCGGACGGTCGATCGAGGGCATGGGGCCAACTCCGGGAAGGGGGCGGGCGGCGACAGGGCCGCGAAACAGAATTGGCGCGTGCTCATAGCATCGCAGCATCATCCGTTCAAACGGATTCGGTTGAATGACAGGATGATGCGTTGAAATGGTCGCCGACGGCGCGCAAACCGGCGGTCGCGCGCTGTCCACCCGCCGCCTGTTCTTTTGGATTCACCGACGGCTAACCCGACCCTGCGACCATGCGCGCCCAATCCTTTCGGGGGCGCCATGTCCTCTGTCGTCAAATCGGCCATCGTGATGGGGCTTGTCGCCGTCGGCGCCGCCCAGGTTCTTGCGCAGAAGCGGGCGCAGACGCAGCCCGCGCACGCCGACGCCCAGGCGCGCCCCGCCGCGACCAGGCGGGCGGACGCCGCCAGACCGGACGCCGCCAGACCGGACGTTTCCAAGCCCGGACGGAAACCCGCGCTCGCCGCCGGCGCCGGCATGGCCTTGCTGGAAGCCGGCCGTCACGGCCATTACGTCGCCCGGGTGGAGACGCCGGGCGGTTCCGTCCAGATGCTGGTGGACACCGGGGCGAGCTTCGTCGCACTCACCGACGCCGACGCCCGCGCGCTCGGCGTCTACGCGCGGCAGGACGCGCAGAAAGTGACCGTTTCCACCGCCAACGGACAGACCACGGCGACCAGGATCACGATGGACACCGTGCGGGTGGGCTCCATCACCGTCCACGACGTGCCGGCGCTCCTCATGGCGCCGGGCGCCTCCGAAACGAGCCTGCTCGGCATGAGCTTCCTCAGAAAACTGTCGGGCTACGAGGTCGCGCAGGGCCGGCTCGTGCTGCGCCAATAGATCAGGTCTCGACCTTCTTCCCCGGTCTTGTGCGCGGCCTCGCTTGTCGGCCGCCCCGTCCCGTGTCTCAATTTGACCCTTGTCAAGAAATCGACCGGGGGGAACATGAACGAGACGGCTTCCCCATCAACCTCGCCAACGGGCCATCCGGCAGGCCCGCGTCCCCGGCGCGCCGGGGTGGAGCTGCGATCGCTGGTGCGCGGCGACATCGTGTCCAGCATTCAGGCGGGGTGGCGGGATTTCAAGGCGGCGCCGCTCTACGGATTGTTCTTCGGCGGCATCTACGCGCTCGGCGGCATGGCGATCGTGGCCTTGTTCTCGTGGCTGAAACTGCCATGGATCGGCTATCCGCTGACCATGGGATTCGCGCTGATCGTCCCGTTCGTGGCGGCGGGGACCTACGAGGTCAGCCGCCGGCTCGAACGCGGCGAGCCGCTGAGCTGGGACGCGGTGTTCGGCGCGGTCTGGGCGCGCTCGGGCAAGGATCTCGGCTGGATGGCGCTCGTCACCGTGTTCGCCCTCATCATCTGGGTCGATTTCGCGATCTTCCTGTTCCTGATGTTCTACGGATTGCGCGTGCCGGGGTTCGTGGAATTCGTCACGGTGGTGCTGACGACCCAGAAGGGCATGTTGTTTCTCGTGGTGGGCAACGCGGTGGGGGCGGTCGTCGCCATGCTGGTCTTTTCCATCACCGTCATCTCGTTTCCGCTGCTGGCCGACCGGGACGTGGATTTCGTGACCGCGATGGTGACGAGCGTGCGCGCCGTGCTGGCCAACCCGGTCCAGATGATCGCCTGGGCCGCGCTGATTGGCCTGATGATCGGCTTCTCGATCCTGTCGGGATTCGTGGGACTGTTCGTGGCGCTGCCGGTGCTCGGACACGCCAGTTGGCATCTCTATCGCAAGCTGGTGGTCTGACGGACCGTTTTGACCGCATGCCCGATTTCCAGTAATCCGCCCGGACCAGGCTGCGGCATGGCGCGGGCGACGTCTTGAATCCGTTTCGCAAGGCGGCGCGCCAAGCCGTTGCGGCGACTCTCGATTTTCCGTCCCGCCGGAATCGGTTTCTCAAGGCCCTCGCGTTTCCCATGAATATTTTCGTCACATTCCACGACCGCATCGCCGCCATTCTGGCGGAGTTCGCAAAGGCCGGCCGCCTGCCTGCCGATCTCGACATGGCGCGGTTCGTGGTGGAGCCGCCGCGCGACGCGACCATGGGCGATCTCGCCTGCAACGCCGCCATGGTGTTCGCGAAAGAGGCGAAGGCCGGGTTCGGCGGGCCGCGCACCCTCGCCACCGAGATCGCCTTCGCGCTCGCGCCCGACAAGGACGTGGCCGAAGCCGAGGTGGCGGGGCCGGGCTTCATCAACATCCGCCTCAAGCATCATGTGCTGGGCGATGTCGTGCGCGCGGCGTTGACCGGCGGGGCCGATTTTGGCCGCGCGCGCGGCGGAGCGGACGCGCCGAAGATCAACGTCGAATACGTTTCCGCCAACCCGACCGGCCCCATGCATGTCGGCCACGGGCGCGGCGCGGTGTTCGGCGATGCGCTGGCGGGCCTGCTCGAATTCGCCGGCCACACGGTCACGCGCGAATATTACATCAACGACGCGGGCGCGCAGGTCGACGTGCTCGCGCGTTCCGCCTTCCTGCGCTACCGCGAGGCGCTGGGCGAGGAGATCGGCGCCATTCCCGAAGGCCTCTATCCGGGCGAATATCTCGTCGCCGCCGGCCGCGAGCTCGCCGCCAAATACGGCGGCGCGCTGTTCGAGCGGCCCGAATCCGAATGGCTCGAGGACGTGCGTGCGTTCGCGATCGACGCGATGATGGACATGATCCGCGACGATCTCGCCGCGCTCAACATCACGCACGAGGTGTTCTTTTCCGAGCGTTCCCTCACGCGCGGGCCGGCGGGCGACCGGGTCGCGGCAGCCATCGACGACCTGCGGGCCAGGGGGCTCGTCTATGTCGGCCGTCTGCCGCCGCCCAAGGGCCAGCCGCCGGACGACTGGGAGGACCGCGAACAGACGCTGTTCCGCTCCACGCAGTTCGGCGACGATATCGACCGGCCGCTTCTGAAGTCCGATGGCGGCTATACCTATTTCGCGTCCGACATCGCCTACCACAAGGTCAAGATCGACGCCGGCTACGACGTGCTGATCGACGTGTGGGGCGCCGACCACGGCGGCTACGTGAAGCGCATGAACGCGGCGGTGAAGGCGCTTTCGGGCGGCAGGGTGGAACTGGACGTCAAGCTCTGCCAGCTCGTGAAGCTGATGCGCGCCGGCGAGCCGGTGAAAATGTCGAAGCGCGCCGGCGATTTCGTCACGTTGCGCGAGGTGGTGGACGAGGTGGGCGTCGACGCGGTGCGCTTCATGATGCTCTACCGCAAGAACGACGCGCCGCTCGAATTCGATCTGGCCAGGGTGATCGAGCAGTCGAAGGACAACCCGGTCTTCTACGTGCAATACGCCCACGCGCGGGGCAAGTCGGTCCTGCGGCAGGCCAGCGCGGCCTTTCCGGGGATCGACCTGTCGGCGCGCGCGCTCGCCGGCGCCGACATGTCGCGCCTGAGCGACGAGGGCGAACGCGCGCTCATGCGACAGATCGCGCAATATCCGCGCATGGTGGAGCAGGCGGCCGCCGCGCACGAGCCCCATCGCGTCGCCTTCTGGCTGCACGATCTGGCGAGCCTGTTCCACGCCCACTGGAACAAGGGAAAAGATGCGCCACAATTACGCTTTGTTAATCATGAAGAGAGAGATTTGACCTGCGCCAGACTGGCGCTCGTCGTTTCGTTAACGAGCGTGCTGGCGTCGGGATTGGGGATCCTCGGAGTGAACGCCCCGGACGAAATGCGCTGACGGCGGGACCGGTGGCGCGCAGGTTCCCCGGGGCACGATTGTCAGCGAGGTTTATGAGATGAGCGCAGCGCCTCAACCCCGTCACAATATCGATATCGAGGAGTTCGAGCGCCGCCTGCGCGCGCCCGAGCCCAAGGCGCCGACCGATCCGCTGGCGGAACTCGCGCGCCTCGTCGGCGGTCCCAACAAATCCGACCCGCTCGCCTCGCTGTTCGGCGACGCGCCCGCGGCCGCGCCGGGTCGTCGCGAGCCGACCTTCGAGGCGCCGCCCGCGCACGATCCGCAGCAGGCCCATCCGCACGGCGACCTGCGCGGCGACCTGCGCGGCGCGTTCGACAGCCAGCCGGTTTACGAGCCGCAGGCGGCCCAGCCGGCCACGCTCGACGAATTCGCGCATTTCGAACAACCGGACGCCGGCCGTGGGCAGCAGTGGGACGAGACCGCGCCCGTGCCGGAAATCGCGCTCGCGCCCGAGCCGCCGCCGGCCCGCTCCAAGAAACCTCTCTATCTGACGGCCGCCGTCATCGCCGCCGGGTTCATCGGCATCGGCGCAAGCCTTGCGTGGCGCGGCGGTCCCCACGTCGGCGGCGAGGCGCCCACCATCAAGGCGGCGTCCGGCCCGGTGAAGGTTCAGCCGCCGGCCGGCCAGAGCGCCGAGGCGCCCGGCCGCGATTCCGCGCTGCTCGACAAGACGGCGGCGACCCCGCCGGTCAAACAGGTCGTCACGACCACCGAAGCGCCGATGGACCCCACGCAGGCCGCCCGGTCCGCCCGCATCGTCTCCACCAACGCCGGCGACGGCGTCGGCGCGGCTGGCGTCATTCCTCCGCCGCCGATCGCCGCGCCCCAGCCGCCGGCCCGTCCGGCCGCGGCCTCCGGCTTCCCCGAGCCGAAGAAGGTGAAGACCGTGGCGGTGCGCGCCGACGGCTCGATCATTTCGAGCGAGACGACGGCCACCGCGCCGCAGCCGCCGGTCAAGCCCGCCGCGCCCGCGCCGGCCGCCCAGACGAAGAACGCGACGCCGAAATCGGTCGCCCGCGTCGCAACCACCCCCAAAGTCGAGGACGAGTCCGAACCGCCGCGCGCCGCCGCCCGTCCCGCGCCCAAGCCCAAGGCCGAAGCCAGACCCGAGGCGCCCGCGCGCGTCGCCCGCGCCGAGACCGATGACGCCGCGCCCGCGCGCGCCGCATCCGGCGGCGGCGGCTTCGCCGTGCAACTGGCGGCCGCCGGCAGCGAGGCCGAGGCGCGCCAGACGGCCGCCCGGCTCGGCCAGAAGTTCTCCGAGGCGCTGGGCGGCCGGCGTCCGTCGTTCGCCAAGGCGGCCGACAAGGACGTCTATCGCGTGCGCGTCGGCGGCATGAGCCGCGAGGCGGCGGTGGAAGCCTGCGAGAAGGTGAAAGCGGCCGGCGGCGGCTGTTTCGTCGCCAAGAACTGATCGCGCCGCTTCCATGTCCGCGCGCGCGTTCATCTGCGGCTGTTCCGGCCGCGCCTTCACCGCCGAGGAGGAAGCCTTCATCCGCGAGGCTTCGCCGTGGGGTCTCATCCTCTTCAAGCGCAACGTCGAGGATCGCGTCCAGCTGAAGGCGCTGACGGCGCGCTTCCGCGATTTGTCCGGCCGCGCCGATGCGCCCGTGCTGATCGACCAGGAGGGCGGGCGCGTGCAGCGCATGAGCTCGCCGCACTGGCAGGTCTACCCGGCCGCCGCCCGCCTGTCGGCGGTCGAGCAGGACCCGGCGCGCCAGTCGCGTCTGGCCTACACGGCGGCGCGGCTCATCGCGCACGACCTGCGCGAGGTGGGCGTCAATGTCGACTGCGCGCCGGTGCTGGACGTGCCGGCCGAAGGCAGCCACGCCATCGTCGGCGACCGGGCGTTCGGAACCGATATCGAGACGGTCGCCCGGCTCGGTCGCGCGACCGCCGAAGGCCTGATGGCCGGCGGCGTGCTGCCGGTCATGAAACACATTCCCGGCCACGGCCGCGCGCGCGCCGACAGTCATCTGGAGCTGCCGGTCGTCGATGCGCCGCGCGGCGCGCTCGAACGGGTCGATTTCGCGCCGTTCAAGGCCAACGCCGATCTGCCGGCGGCCATGACCGCGCATGTCGTGTTCGCGGCCATAGATCCGGACCGGCCCGCCACTTTGTCGCCGACCGTCATCGGCGAGGTGGTGCGCGGCGCGCTCGGGTTCGACGGGCTTCTGATGAGCGACGACCTGTCGATGAAGGCGCTGTCCGGCTCGTTTCGCGAGCGGACGAGCGCCTTGTTCGCGGCGGGCGTGGACATCGCGCTCCATTGCAACGGCGACCTGGCGGAAGCGCGCGAGGTGGCGGCGGTGGCCCCGCGCCTTGCCGGCAGAGCGTTGAATCGGGTCGAAAAAGCGCTGGCCCGGATCGCCGACGGCGAACGGCCGTTCGATCCTGTGGAAGCCCGCGCGAAACTCGAATCCGGCCTTGCTGCGGTCGCATAGAGGCGTCACATTCCGCCGCATCGGCGCGAAGGCGCGATGCGGCGGGTGATTCGGTCATGGCGGGGGCGCTCCCCTTCGAAATCGAGGACGTGGACAGAGGCGAGAGCGAAGACGCTTTCCTCGTCGATGTCGATGGATTCGAGGGGCCGCTCGACCTGCTGCTGGAGCTCGCCCGCCGCCAGAAGGTGGACCTGCACCGCATTTCCGTTCTGGCGCTCGCCGAACAATATCTGCGCTTCATCGAGGAAGCGCGCCGCGTGCGGCTGGAACTGGCCGCCGATTATCTCGTGATGGCCGCCTGGCTGGCCTATCTGAAATCCCGCCTCCTGCTGCCCGAGCCGCCCAAGGCGGACGAGCCGGCGGCCGCCGACCTCGCCGCCGCGCTCGCCGAACGGCTGCGGCGGCTGGAGGCCATTCGGGCGGCGGCCGAGAAGCTGGTGAATCGTCCGCGCATCGACCGCGACATGGCGCTGCGCGGCGGCGGGGAGGGGATCGCCACCATCTCGACCGCGCAATGGGACGCGACGATTTTCGACCTTCTGTCGGCCTATGCGCGCCAGCGCCAGAAAACCGCGCTCGCGCGCGTCACGCTGCGCCAGCGCGCGGTCTGGTCGCTGGCGGAGGCGCGCGAGTCGCTGGAACGGCTGCTCGGGATCGCGCAGGAATGGACGGCGCTCGACGATTATCTCGTGCAGTACTGCGTGAGCCACGAGGTGGCGCGCACGGTGCGCGCGTCCTCCTTCACGGCCTCGCTCGAACTGGTGCGCGAGGGCCGGCTGGACTTGCGGCAGGACCGCGCCTTCGCGCCGATCTGGGTGCGGCGGCGGACCGCGCGGGACGATGCGGCGGCCTAGCCGATGACGGCGGATTTTGTGAGTGAAGTCGAAAGGATGGACGAGATGGCCGAAGCGGCGCGCGCTTTCGCCTTTGTCGAGGAGGAGGACGCCGAACGCGAGGAGCGCGCATTCGCCGCTCTCGTCGAGGCCAAGCGCATCATCGAGGCGCTGTTGTTCGCCGCCTCCGAACCGCTCGAGGAAAGTTTCCTCGCCGAGCGGCTGCCGGAAGGCGTCGCGGTCGCCGACGCGATCGCGGCGCTGCGCGAGGATTACGCGTCGCGCGGCGTCAATCTCGCGCGCGCCGGCCGCAAATACTATTTCCGCACGGCGGAGGATCTCGGCTGGCTGTTGCGCCGCGAGGAGACGCAGCAGAAGAAGCTGACCCGCGCCGCGATCGAGACTCTCGCCATCGTGGCCTATCACCAGCCGGTGACGCGCGCTGAGATCGAGGACGTTCGCGGCGTCGCCATTTCCAAGGGCACGCTGGACGTGCTGCTCGAGACGGGCTGGGTGCGCCTGCGCGGCCGGCGCAAGGCGCCGGGCCGGCCGATCACCTATGGCACGACCGAGCGGTTTCTGGTGCATTTCGGTCTGGAGCAGATTTCCGACCTGCCGGGCCTCGAG
This sequence comes from uncultured Methylocystaceae bacterium, assembly GCA_937870755.1. Lineage (GTDB taxonomy): Bacteria > Pseudomonadota > Alphaproteobacteria > Rhizobiales > Beijerinckiaceae > JAJXWB01. Next base: position 52,774 of record CALMZV010000012.1, on the reverse strand, counting down.
GAATTGAAAGGCGCCGGCCTGTTCGACGGCCGCCTGCCGCCGGGCTTCGGCGTGCCGAAGCCGGTCGATTCGGAGGCGCTGACGGCCGACGAGGATCCGCTGGAGGACGAGACAGATCAGCTTTCGCTGATCGCGGGCGACCTCGCCGCGGACGAAGACGACGGCGAGTGCGCCGATGAGCGCGCCGATGCGCCGCGCGACGACGCGGAGAGCGCCGACTGATCGTGCGCACCCGCGCGAACGAAAAAGGCGACGGGAAACCGTCGCCTTTTGTCTTGTGCGTTCGGTCGGCGCCGCCTCAATGCGTGGCCACGCCCGCTTCATAAACGGGTCCGAACAGTTCCCACCGGTCGCCCTTGAACGTCTGCATCCGCTCCTGGTTGATCGGCGCGAACCGTTCGGCGCTCGTGTTGACCTTGATGCCCGGCAGGACCATGTCGAGTTGCAGGTCCTTGATGGACGCCGCCTGTTTCATCACGTTTTCGCGCGTGAGGTTGTCGCCGCACATCTTGAGCACGTGCTCCAGCGTTTGCGCGGTGTTGTAGCCGTAGACGAGATGGATCTGCGAACGGTCGACGTCGGGCACGTATTTGTCGACGAAGGCCAGCCATTTCTTGTAGCCCGCATCGTCCTTCCACTGCGGATCGAGCGCATCCTTCTGATAGGCGGTCGATATGATGCCTTGCGCGGCCTCGAAACCCGCCGGCTTGAGCACCGCGCCGACCGAGATCGACGTGTTGACCAGAATGTGCATCGGCTTCCAGTTGAGTTCGGCCGCCTTCTTGATCGCCTGCGCCGCGAACTTCGGCGAGGCGATGTCGAAGAACACGTCCGCGCCGCTCGACGCCAGCCGCGCCACCTGCGCCTCGATCGTCGGATCGGTCACCTCGTAGGGCAGTTGGAGCACCGGCTTGATCTTGCCTTCCAGCCCGTCGAGCATGCCCTTGAGGTAGTCTTTGCCGAAATCGTCGTTCTGGTAGAGGATCGCGATCTTCGCCGCGGGCTTGTTGGCGAGAATGTATTTCGCGTAGATCATCCCCTCGGCGTGGTAGCTCGGCTGCCAGCCCATGGTCCACGGAAAGTTCTTCGGATCGTTCCACTTGTGCGCGCCGGTGCCGACGAACAGCTGCGGAACTTTCCTGGCGTTGAAATATTTCTGCGTGGCCGAGTTGGGCGCCGTTCCCAGCGGATTGAAGACGAGCAGAACCTCGTCGCCCTCGACGAGCTTGCGCGTCTGCTCCACCGTCTTCGGCGGGCTGTAGGCGTCGTCGTAGCTGACGAAATTGATCTTGCGCCCGTTGATGCCGCCGTTCTCGTTGAGCATCTTGAAATAGGCCGCCTGCACCTTCGCCATGAGGCTGTAGGCGGAGGCAGGGCCGCTGTAGGCGTTGGTGTTGCCGATCTTAATCTCGGTGTCGGTGACGCCCGGCCCATAGGCTTTCTGCGCGGCGGCCGGCGTCAACGCCAGCCCCGCGCCGAGCGCCAGAACGGCGCATGCGATCGTCTTTCTCATCATCGTCCTCTGTTCAACCGGGCGCTCCATGGCGCCGCCATGCGTCGGCGATCTCGCGACGCCTCATTGTCGCGGCGGGGCGGGCGACGGCGGTCCTAGGCGCGACCCTTGCCGAGCCCCATGCGCGCGAGCAGCTTATCGCGCAAAAGCACCTGATGATAAAGGGCGGCGAGAAAATGGAGGACGACCAGCGCCATTGTGACGCGCGACAGCAACCCGTGCGCCTTGCGGAGTGCGAAAACCCGGAAATCGGCCGGCAGTTCGCCGCCGCCGAACGCCGCCGCGAAGGCGCCGCTCTGGAGCGCCAGCAGACCGCCGCTGACCACCAGGAGCAGCAGCGCGACGTTGAGCGCCAGATGGCCGATGCGCACCAGCGTCTCGTGTCGCGCCTTCGGCGGCGAGGGGAGGCGCACGCGCAGCGCGATCCGCGCGACGGTCAGGACGCCCACGATCGCGCCGAGCGTCATGTGAATGCGCAGATTGACGAGCTTGGGCGCGGCGTTGGGGAGTTCCGCCAGAACGAACATGCCCGTCGCCAGCAGAAAGACGACGAGCACGGCGGTGAGCCAGTGGACCGCGATTTGTGAGGGCGTATAGCGAAAGGAAGTCATTTGGTCAGCCTCGCTGCGGCGTCGTCCGCTCGAACGCACTAGCAAGTCGTGGCCGGTGGCCCAACCGCGCGCAGTGTCGCTGCTATGGCCACATTCGGACCGGGCGCAAATGAAAACGCGGCGGTGGATCCGCCGCGCTCCAATGCCCGCGAGACCGATCGGCGATCGGCCGGTCGGTCCGCGCCGTCAGTTGGTTTTGGCGCCGGCGTCGTAGATTTCGCCGAACAACTCCCAGCGATCGCCCTTGAACACCTGAAGCTGCTCCTGCTGGATCGGCGCGAAATCGGTGGCGGACGTGTTGACCATGATGCCGGGCAGCAGCATGTCGAGTTTGAGGTCCTTGATGCTGGCGGCCTGTTTCATCACGTTCTCGCGCGTGAGGTTGTCGCCACACTGTTTGAGCACATGCGCCAGGCCCTGCGCCACGGTGTAGCCGTAGACCAGATTGGCGTCGATCTTGTTGGCGCCGGGCATGTATTTGTCGACGAACGCGCTCCATTTTTTGAAGCCTTCGTCGTTCGCCCATTGCGGATCGGTCGGATCTTTCAGATAGCCGGTGGAGATGACGCCCTGCGCGTTTTCGAAACCGGCGGGTTTGAGCACCGCGCCGACGGACGCCGACACGTTGTTGAGGAAATGCATCGGGCGCCAGTTGAGTTCAGCGGCTTTCTTGATCGCCATCGCCGCGAATTTCGGCGTGGTGATGTTGAAGAAGGTATCGGCGCCGCTCGCCGCCAGCCGCGCCATCTGCGAGTCGATCGTCGGATCGGCGACTTCGTAGTTCAGCGTGATGACGGGTTTGAGCTTGTCGCCCAGCCCATCCATGAAGCCCTTGAGATAGTCCTTACCGTAATCGTCGTTCTGGTAGATGATCGCGATCTTGGCGTTGGGCTTGTTCTTGAGAATGTACTGCGCGTAGATCGTGCCTTCGTTCTGATAGTTGGGCTGCCAGCCCATGGTCCACGGAAAATTCTTGGGGTCGTTCCACTTGGTGGCGCCGGTGGCCACGAAAAGTTGCGGGACCTTGTTCTGGTTCAGATATTTCTGGATCGCGGTGTTCGGCGGCGTGCCGAGCGGGTTGAAGACGATGAGCACATTGTCGCTTTCGACGAGCTTGCGCGCCTGTTCGACCGTCTTGGGCGGCGAGTAGCCGTCGTCGTAGGAAACGAAATTGATCTTGCGGCCGTTGATGCCGCCTTGCTCGTTGATCATGTTGAAAAAGGCCTGCTCCGTCTTGCCGATGAGGCCGTAGGAGGAAGCAGGGCCGCTGTACGGCATGATATTGCCGACCTTGATCTCGGTGTCGCTCGCGCCCGGCCCGTAGGCCTTCTGGGCGATGGCCGGCGTCGCCGCCAGGCTCGCGCCCAGCATCGCAACGGAAAAAGCGTTCATCGGTTTCATTCTGGTCCTCCGCCTGAGAGTTTGCGTCGATGCGACGCCCGGTTTTGGAAATGCGCAGTCGTTCGATCGAATGAAGGGACGCGGCGACGAACGGATAATCGCGCGCCCAACGCCCGATCGCCGTATCGCCGGCGCGCGTGCGGCGCGGCGCTTGCGCCGCGGCCGCGGATGTCGATCAGTGCGAGACGTTCGCCGCGGTGAAGAGATCGCCGAACAGCTCCCACCGATCGCCCTTGAACACCTGCAGACGCTCCTGATTGATCGGCGCGAAGCGTTCGGCGCTGGTGTTGATCTTGATGCCGGGCAGCAGCATGTCGTGCGACAGATCGCTGAGGGAGGCGGCCTGCCGCATGACGTTTTCGCGCGTCAGGTTGTCGCCGCATCGCCTGAGCACCTCCACCATCGTCTGCGAGACGGTGTAGCCGTAGACGAGCAGGGCGTTCGTCTTGTCGGCGTCCGGCATGTGCTTGTCGATGAAGGCCAGCCAGTTCTTGTAGCCGGCGTCGTCTTTCCATGTCGGGTCTGTCGGATCCTTGAGATACGCCGTGGAAATGATGCCTTGCGAATTCTCGAAGCCTGCCGGCTTGAGCGTGGCGCCCACGGACGCGGATACGCTGTTGAGCAGGTGCAGCGGCTTCCAGTTGAGTTCGGCGGCTTTCTTGATCGCCTGCGCGGCGAATTTCGGCGTCGTGACATTGTAGAACGTGTCGGCGCCGCTCGCCGCCAGACGCGCCATCTGCGAGTCGATCGTCGGGTCGGTGACTTCGTAGGTCAGCACGATGTGCGGCTTCAGCTTGTCGCCGAGCCCGTCGAGCATACCCTTGAGATAGTCTTTTCCGTAGTCGTCGTTCTGGTAGAGGATCGCGAGCTTGGCGTTCGGTTTGTTCTTGAGAACGTATTGCGCATAGATCTGCCCTTCGGCCTGGTAGCTCGGCTGCCATCCCATGGTCCACGGGAAGCGCTTCGGGTCGTTCCACTTGGTCGCGCCCGTCGCGACGAACAGCTGCGGAACCTTGCGGTCGTTCAGATATTTCTGGATCGCGGTGTTGGGCGGTGTGCCGAGCGGGTTGAAGACGAGGAGCACGTTGTCGCTCTCGACCAGCTTGCGCGCCTGCTCGACAGTCTTGGGCGGGCTGTAGGCGTCGTCATAGGTGACGAAGTCGATCTTGCGGCCGTTGATCCCGCCCTTTTCGTTGATCATCTTGAAATAGGCGGCTTCGGTCTTGCCGATGATCCCGTAGGCGGAGGCAGGGCCGCTGTAGGCGTAGATGTTGCCGATCTTGATTTCGGTGTCGGTGACGCCCGGCCCATAGGATTTCTGGGCATAGGCGCCGGTCGCGACGGATAGCGTCGCCAAGAGGGCGACAGAAGTCGCCCGTCCAAAACGGTTCATGTTGAGTCTCCCCTGGGTCGCCGTCCGCGTCGAAAGCCCGCCCCGCGCTTGTATGCGTCTGTCGGCCGGTTTCGCTTATTCGTCAGCGATCAGGGGATGCTAAGCGGGCTTGGGGCCGGTTGTCACGTTGCGTTGCAACGCAAGGTCCAGCGCGCGGGCGCCCTCGACCGGTCCGCCCGCATCGATGGCCCCGAACGCGCCCTTGAGCGCGATCGCCCGGGCGAGTTTGCGCCGGTATGTGGAGCGCGCGACGCCCACCGCCCCGAGCCGCGCCAGATGGGGCGTGACGATCTGCGCGTCCAGCAGGGCGTAGCCGCCCGCGTTCAACCGCGCGACCAGATGCACGAGCGCGACCTTGGAGGCGTCTGTCTCGCGGTGGAACATGCTCTCGCCGAAAAACGCCGCGCCGAGCGACACGCCGTAGAGCCCCCCGACCAGCGCGCCGTCGCGCCGGCACTCGATGGTGTGCGCGTGCCCGCGGTCGAACAGCGCGCGATACAGCGCGCGGATTTCGCGATTGATCCAGGTGGTGGGCCGCGTGGTCGATTGCGCCGCGCAGGCGTCGATCACCGCGTCGAAATCCCGGTCGGCGGACACTTCGTAGCGGTTCGAGCGCACCGTCCCGGCGAGACTGCGCGACACGATCAGCCCGTTCAGCGGAAATATGCCGCGCTCCTCGGGGTCGAGCCAGAACAGGCGGTCGTCGTCGGCCGACTCGGCCATCGGGAACAGGCCGATCGAATAGGCGCGCAGAATGGTCTCGGGCGTGATCTCGGGAATGAGCGCGGAACGCGACATGCGGGAAAAGTGGCGACGGGGGCAGGTTGCGTCAAGAAGCCCCGCCGGCGGCGGCCGGACCATTGTCAGCGGCCTGTGGTTTCAGCAATCTGGCGTCGGATTCGGGAAGGATGCGGCGATGGAAACGGGTGCGGGAAGAAGAGTGGCGGCGATGGCGGCGCTCGCGGCGGCGTTGTCGGTCGGCGAGGCGGCCGCGGCGCCGCCCAAACCCGTTCCCGGACTCGACAGGATCAGGCATATCGTCGTGATATTTCTGGAGAACCGCTCGTTCGACAATCTGTACGGGCTTTTTCCGGGCGCCAACGGCGTGGCCAACGCCGGCGCGGCCGCCACGCAGGCGGACAAGGACGGCAAGCCGTACGAAAAACTGCCGCCGGTCATGAACACCAATCTCAAGCCGCCGGCCGTCGACACGCGCTTTCCGCAGGACCTTCCCAACAAGCCGTTCCTGGTCGACCCCTACGCCGGCCTCACCCAGACCTATGGCGATCCGACCCACCGCTTCTATCAGCAGCAGCACCAGATCAACGGCGGCAAGATGGACAGGTTCGTCGCCTGGACGAACGTCGGCGCGCTGGTGATGGGTTATCACGACGGCGCGCACATGCCGATGTGGGACTATGCGAAGAAATACGTCCTGATGGACAATTTCTTCCACGCCGCGTTCGGCGGCTCGTTCCTCAACCACATGTGGCTCGTGTGCGCGTGCACGCCCGTCTACAAGGGCGCGCCCGAACGCCTCGTGGCGAAGCTCGACGCCAACGGCATGATGGAAAAGGACGGCATGATCACGCCCGACGGCCATGTCGTGAACACCGCCTTTCCCGCCAGGGGACCGTATCCCCGACAGATCACCGATCCGACATTCCTCACGCCCGAGCAGGATGCGCCGCACATCGGCGACCGCCTGTCGGAGAAGCAGATTTCCTGGGCCTGGTATTCCGGCGGATGGGACGACGCGGTGGCCGGCCATCCGCATTCGCAGTTCCAGTATCATCACCAGCCGTTCGCGTTCTTCCGCACCACCGCGCTCGGGACGAAGGCCGCAAGGAAACATCTCAAGGACGAGAAGGACCTCATCGCCGGCATCGTGCGCGGGAAGCTGGAACAGGTCGTCTTTTTCAAGCCGACCGGCGCCGTCAACCAGCATCCCGGCTACACGAACGTGTCGGCCGGCGAACGCCAGACGGCGGAGCTTATCGGACTCATCGAGCGCAGCCCGCTGTGGAAGGACACGCTCGTCGTCGTCACCTACGACGAGAACGGCGGCTTCTGGGATCACGTCGGCCCGCCGAAGGTCGATCGCTGGGGGCCGGGCGCGCGCGTGCCGACCATCCTCGTTTCGCCGCACGCGAAGAAGGGTTTCATCGACTCCACGCAATACGACACGACGTCGATCCTGAAACTGATCGAAACGCGGTTCGGCCTCGAGCCGCTGGGAACGCGCGACGCCGCCGCCGCCGACATGACCAACGCGCTCGACCTCGCGCCGAAAAGGAAGTGACGCCAGCCGCCGCAGGGAAGAGCGTCAGGCGAACGCTTTCCAGAAGAACGCGACGGTGATGATCCAGATGAGCGTCACCACCGCCATGCGCGCCTTCGACGGATCAAGCCGCGTGGCCAGATGCGCGGCGCCGTAGCCGCCGACGATCGCGGCGGCGAGCATCGCCAGCATATGCGGCCAGTAAATGAGCCCGCCGACGATGAACAAGGTCGCCGCCGTCGCGTTCATCGCCGCATTGAGCAGGTTGCGCGAAGCCTGCATCGCGGACAGGTTCGCGTTCGTGAGCAGGCTCCACGTGGCCAGCATCATAATTCCGACCGCGCCGCCGAAATAGCCGCCGTAGACGCCGAGCAGGAACTGGCAGGCCAGCAGCGCGCGGGGCCCGATGTGCACACGCGCGCGCAAGGCCTCGCCCGCCCTGCGGCCGAACGTGAAGGCCAGCGCGCCGATGAGCAGCAGAAACGGCAGGATGGCGTCGAACAGCCTTTGCGGCGTGGACAGGAGCAGCAGCGCGCCGCCCGCGCCGCCGACCACGCTGACGAGCGCCATCGCGCGCATGGACACGCGCTCGAATCCGGAAAAGTGTTTGCGATAGGCGTAGGCGCTGGCGAGCGCGCTCGGCACGAGCGCCACCGTCGACGTGGCGTTGGCGTTGAGCGCCGGCACGCCCGCCGTCACCAGCGCCGGCAGCGTGACGAACGATCCGCCGCCCGCGATCGCGTTCATCGAACCGCCGATCAGCCCGGCGGCGGCGGCGATCAGAAGGTCGTTCATGCGCCCGCTGGGCGCGCGCGACCGCGCCTAGACATCCATCCCGCCGGTCGCGAGAAAATGTTCGAGCCAGTGAATGTCGTAAAGCCCGTTCTGCACGTCGGCGTTGCGCACCAGCGTGCGGAACAGCGGCAGCGTCGTCTCGATTCCGTCGACGATGAATTCGTCGAGCGCGCGGCGCAAGCGCATCAGCGCCTCGTTGCGCGTGCGTCCGTGCACGATCAGCTTGCCGACGAGGGAATCGTAGTTGGGCGGTATCGTGTAGCCCTGGTAGACCGCGCTGTCGACGCGCACGCCCACGCCGCCCGGCGGATGGAAGTAGGCGATGCGGCCGGGCGAGGGACGGAACGTGGAATGGTGTTCGGCGTTCACGCGACATTCGATCGCGTGGCCGAAGAAGGCTACGTCTTCCTGCCTCATCGACAACGGCGAGCCGGCGGCGATGCGAATCTGCTCGTTCACGAGGTCGATGCCTGTGATCATCTCGGTGACCGGATGTTCGACCTGGATGCGCGTGTTCATCTCGATGAAATAGAATCGCCCGTCCTCGTAGAGAAATTCGATGGTGCCGGCGCCGGCGTAGCCCATGTCCGCCATCGCGCGCGCGCAGATCGCGCCTATCTCCATGCGCTGTTCGGCGTTGAGCGCGGGCGAGGGGCTTTCCTCCAGCACTTTCTGGTGCCGGCGCTGCAACGAGCAATCGCGCTCGCCCAGATGAATCGCGCGGCCCTGTCCGTCGCCGAGAATCTGCACCTCGATATGGCGCGGCTTCTCGAGATATTTTTCGAGATAGACCGAATCGTCGCCGAAAGCCGCCTTGGCCTCCGTCTGCGCGGCGCCGATCGCATATTCGAGATCGGCCGCCGTGCGCGCCACTTTCATGCCGCGCCCGCCGCCGCCGGCCGCCGCTTTCACGAGCACCGGATAGCCGATGTCGGCGGCGATCCGGCGCGCCTCGTCGATATCGGAAACGCCGCCCTCCGACCCCGGCACGCACGGAATGCCGAGACGGCGCGCTGTGCGCTTGGCCTCGATCTTGTCGCCCATGATGCGGATGTGTTCGGCCTTGGGGCCGATGAACACGATGTTGTGTTCGGCGAGAATTTCCGCGAACCGCGCATTCTCGGACAGAAAGCCGTAGCCCGGATGAATGGCGTCCGCGCCGGTGATCTCGCAGGCCGCCAGCAGCGCGGGAATGTTGAGATAGGAATCGCGCGCCTGCGGCGGGCCGATGCACACGCTCTCGTCGGCGAGCTTGACGTGCATGGCCTCCGCGTCGGCCGTCGAATAGACGGCGACGGTGGCGATGCCGAGTTCCTTGGCCGCGCGCAGAATGCGCAGCGCGATTTCCCCGCGATTGGCGATGAGGATCTTGTCGAACATCGCGCTACTCGATGACGAGGAGCGGCTGACCGTATTCGACCGGCTGGCCGTCCTCGATCAGAATTTCGCTCACGACGCCTCCGCGATGCGCGAGTATCTCGTTGAACGTCTTCATCGCTTCCACGAGCAGCACCTTGTCGCCGGCTTTCACCGCCTGACCGATCTCGACGAACGGTTTGGCGTCCGGACTCGGACGGCGATAGACGGTGCCCACCATCGGGGACTTGAGCGCGTTGGCGTTGTCGACGGCGGGCGCGGGGACCGCGGCGACGGCGGCGGGCGCCGACACGTTGACGGCGACCGGCGCCGGCTGCGGCGCGCTCGCCATCAGCACGCGCGTCTCGCGCGCCACGCGAATGCGCAGGTCGCCCTTCTCCACCTCGATCTCGCTGAGATCGGTCTCGGACAGAAGATTGGCGAGATCGCGCACCAGCGCCGTCTCGACGCCGGCGGCCATTTTCGGCGCGACCGGCGTCCGGCTTTGTCTCGCCGTCGATTTCGCGGCCGGCTTCGGTTTGCGTGTCATGGGGCGCTCGCCTTTTTGTTCTTCATGAAAGCGGGCGCGCGCCTGAATCGCCGCCCCTTTCCGGGCGGGGTCTTTTTATAGCTCTTGGCCCGGCAGGGAAAGGGCGGGGCGCCGGTCAGCCGCAGCTCGTCTTGCCGCACTTCTGCATGTTGGCGATCTTGCCGCGCAGTTCGCCGTAGCCGACCGCGCCCACGATCACCTCCTTGCCGAGAATCCAGGCCGGCGTGCCGCTCAGCGACAGCTTGTCGGCCACGCCCATCACTTCCTGAATGCCGGCCATCGTTTCGGGCGCCTTCATGTCCTTGTCCAGCCGGTCCATGTCTGCGCCCAGGTCGCGCGCGGCCGCCATCGCCTGCGTCTTGCCGATCTGTCCGCGCAGGGCGAACAGCTTCTGGTGGAAGTCCCAGTACTTTTCTCCCGAGACCTGATTGCGCAACGCGCTCGCCACCATCGCGGCTTCGAGCGAGGGCTGACCCAGCACCGGAAATTCCTTCAAGACCACGCGCAGGTCCGGGAAATCCTTCACCAGTTTCGACAGGTCGCCGAGCGCGCGGCGGCAATAGCCGCAGTTGTAGTCGAAAAACTCGACGAGCGTGATCGACCCTTTGGGATTGCCGACGACCGTCTGATATTTCGAGTCGAAGATCGCCGCTTTCTGCGTGTCCAGCACCTTGGCGCGCTCGGCCGTCTCCTCGGCCTTCTCGCGCTTCTGCAGCTCGATCAGCGCATCGCGCAGCACTTCGGGATGGGCGAGAAGGTAATCCTTCACGATCCCCTCGATCTCGGTCTTCTGCTTCGGCGAAATTTCCTGCGCGGCGAGCGGGGCGGGCGCGGCGAGACAGGCGGCGAGCGCGAGGCGGCCGAGAATGCGGAACGTCATGCAATGTCTCCGAATGCGGCGCGGCCGCTGAACGTGCGGCGCGGCCGCTGAAACTGGGCGAACGGCAGAATAGGGGGCGACCATTGACGCTCCCTATACAGCGCATGTCCTGCGGCGCCAAAACGGCCGCATTGGGGCCTGCCGTCCGGCCGCGCGGCCTGATATGAGGCGGCATGGACCAGGATCGTTCCGCGCATCGCGCCCACCGCTTCGCCGCCGCCCGGCGCTCGGCCGTCGCCCCCTTCATGGCGATGGACGTTCTGCGCGAGGCGAGCGCGCTGGCGGCGGGCGGGCGCTCCATCATGCGGCTGGAGGTGGGCGAGCCCGGCGCGCCGCCGCCGGCGCTCGTGCGCGCCGCCGCCCGCCGCGCGCTGGAGGGCGGGCGCATCGGCTATACGGATGCGCTCGGCCTGACGTCGCTGCGCGAACGAATCGCCCGCCACTATGGCGAGCAATACGGGGTTTGCATTCCCGCAAGCCGCGTGGCGGTCACGACCGGCTCGTCGGGCGGCTTCATCCTGAGCTTTCTGGCGCTGTTCGACCACGGCGACCGCGTCGCCATCGCGGCGCCGGGCTACCCGGCCTACCGCAACATTCTGGAGGCGCTCGGCTGCGAGTGCGTGGCGCTCGAAACCTCCGCCGCCAGCGGCCACGTCGTCACGCCGGACATGATCGCGAGCGCGCACGCGCAGGCGCCGCTCAAGGGCGTGCTGCTGATGAGCCCCGCCAATCCCACCGGCGCGATGATGACGCCCCAGAATCTGCGCGATGTCTGCGCACTGTGCGAGCGGCTCGGAATCGCTTTCGTGTCGGACGAAATCTATCACGGCCTCACCTATGAACGGCCGGCCGCGACCGCGCTGCAGTTTTCCGACGAGGCGGTCGTCGTCAACTCCTTTTCGAAATACTACTGCATGACCGGCTGGCGCGTGGGCTGGCTGATCCTGCCGGAGCGCTTTGCGCGCCCGGTCGAACGGCTGGCGCAGTCCCTGGCCATCTCGACGCCCTACCTCAGCCAGGTGGCGGCCGAGGCGGCGTTCGACGCGCGCGCGGAACTGGAGACGGTGAAGGCCGGCTATGCGCGCAACCGCGCCGCATTGATGGCCGCGCTGCCGATGATGGGGCTGGGCGATTTCGTCGCGCCCGACGGCGCCTTCTACATCTACGCCGACATCGGGCGGCTGACGAACGATTCGCTCGATTTCTGCAAACGCATGCTGCACGAGGCGGGCGTGGCGGCGACGCCGGGCCTCGATTTTGACCGCGAACGCGGTCATCGAACGCTGCGCCTGTCCTATGCAGGCCCCGAGGCCGACATTCTCGAAGCCATCGCGCGCATGAAGGCGTGGCTCTCGTCCTGAGTCTTTGCGGCCGTGATGTTTGCCGCCTAGACTGCGCGCGGGACGAAACGCCGGCGACGCCGAAGGCGCGCCCTGCCACAACGAGGGCGCATGAAACGCATCTTCGACGGATTGCGGGTGATCGATTGCGCGAGCTTCATCGCCGCGCCGGCCGCCGCCACCATCCTTTCCGATTTCGGCGCGGACGTGATCAAGATCGAGCCGCCGAGCGGCGACGCGTTCCGCCAGACCTGGCTGGCGTCCGGCCAGATCGAATCCGACGCGAACTATCCGTGGATCATGGATTCGCGCAACAAGCGCAGTCTCGCGCTCGATCTCGCCGGCGAGGCCGGCCGCGCCATCCTGCGACGGCTGGTGGTCGGCGCGGATGTGTTCATCACCAACTATCCGGCGCCCGTGCGCCGCAAGCTCGGCTTCGACTACGACACGATCGCGCCGATGAATCCGCGCCTCGTCTACGCGTCGTTCACCGGCTACGGCGAGCGGGGCGCGGAGGCCGAAAAGCCCGCATTCGACACAACCGCTTGGTGGGCGCGCTCCGGGCTGATGGGCACGGTGGTCTCCGACGGCGCCGCGCCGCCTGCGCGCTCGGTCGGCGGCATGGGCGACCATCCGACCTCGCTTGCCGTTCTGTCGGGCGTGCTGATGGCGCTCTATCGCCGTCTGATGACGGGCGAGGGCGCGCTGGTGACGACGTCGCTGCTGGCGAACGGCCTTTGGGCCAACGGATTTCAGGCGCAGGCCGCGCTGTGCGGCGCGAAATTCCATCCGCGCCCGCCACGCGAAAAGTCCGCCAACGCGCTCGGCGCCTCGTATCGTTGCGGCGACGGGCGCTGGCTCATCCTGGCGATCCACAACGAGGAGCGCCAGTGGCCGGAGCTTGCGCGCTGTCTCGACCGCGCCGACCTTCTCGACGATACGCGGTTCGCCACCAGGGACGACCGGCTGGCGAACGCGCCGGCGCTCGTCGCCGAACTCGACCGCGCCTTCGCCGCGCGCGAGCGCGCGCACTGGCGCGAGCTTCTGACTGCGCGCGGCGTTCTTTTCGACATCGTCGCGCTGCCCGACGACATTCCCGGCGACCGGCAATTGCACGACAACGACATGCTCGTGCGTTTTGCCGACAGCGATCTTCTGACGGTCAACTCGCCGTTTTCGATCAGCGGCGAGACGAAGACGCCTCCCAGATCGGCGCCCGCGATCGGCCAGCATACGGACGAGGTTTTGCGCGAGCTGGGCTGCGACGCCGCCGAGATCGCGCGCCTGCGCGCAGGCGGCGTCGTGGCGTGAATCCCGCGCGGACCCTGCGCGCGCGCCGCGCGGTCTGAACGCCCTGACAGAACGTTCGCGCAAACAAAAAAGAGCGCCCTTTGGGGCGCTCTTTCATGTCCTGCCGCGCGGCGCGTCAGCCGCCGAGCGTCGCTTTGGCGCGGCTCCACCAGCCGCTCTTTTTCGGCGCGGCCGGGTCGGCGGTGGTGATCACGCGTTCGGTCGGCTCGCGCGGCGGTTGCTCGGGCGCGGGCGCCTGGGCGACCGGTTCCTCGACCGTCTCCGGGGCGGCCGCCACCGGTTCGGGCGCAGCCTCGGACCGCGCGGGTTCGACAGCCTCGGATTGCGCGGGCTCTACCGGCGCCGGTTCGTCAGGCTGCGCGACTGCGGGCGCGGCCAGAATGGCCGACGGCGCGCGGAACGGCTCCGGCGCGTGCGAATCCTCCCGCGCCCAGAATCCTTCGCCCGGCTCGCGCCACTGCTGCGGCGCGCGCGCAACGATTTCGCCGGCGACCTCGGCCACCACCGCCATGCCCTCGTCGGACGGCTGCGGCGCGTCGGCAGACACGCCGCCTTCGCCCGCCTCGCGCTCGCCGCGGCCGCCGCGACGACGGCGGCGACGACGCTTGCGGCGCTGTCCGTCCGCATCCATCTCCTCGCCGGCCTCGCGATCGCCGCCGTCGCGGTCCGCGCCCGCGCGGTCCTCGCTCTCGGCCGTTTCGTCGTCCGTCTCGATCTCGTCCTCGATCTCCTCGGCGTCCTCCTCGTAGAGGTCGGCCTGCGCCAGATCGCGGCGCGGCGCGGGCTTGCCGGTCGCCGCCTCGCCGCGCTCCAGCGCGTGATAGGTGGAGCCGGTCAGCGTGTCGTCGGCCACCACGAACACGTCCACGCCGTAGCGCTCCTCGATGCCGCGCAGATGCGCACGCTTCTGGTTGAGGATGTAGAGCGCGACATTGGTGCGCGTCTTCACGATGATGTTGTGAGAGGCGCTCTTGATGAGCGATTCCTCGAGCACACGCAGCACATGCAGCGCGATCGAGGAAACCGAGCGCACCATGCCCGAGCCCGAGCAATGCGGGCAGGGGACGGTCGAGCCTTCAAGCACGCCGGTGCGGATGCGCTGGCGCGACATTTCGAGCAGGCCGAAATGCGAGATGCGGCCGATCTGGATGCGGGCGCGGTCGTTCTTGAGCGCGTCCTTCATCCGGCGCTCGACGGCGCGGTTGTTCTTGTTCTCCTCCATGTCGATGAAATCGACGACGATGAGGCCGGCGAGATCGCGCAGGCGCAACTGGCGCGCCACCTCGTCGGCGGCCTCCAGATTGGTGCGCAGCGCCGTGTCCTCGATATTGTGCTCGCGCGTCGAGCGACCGGAGTTCACGTCGATCGCCACCAGCGCCTCGGTCTGGTTGATGACGAGATAGCCGCCTGATTTCAGCGTCACGTGATTGGAGAACATCGCGTCGAGCTGCGTCTCCACGCCCGAGCGCACGAACAGCGCCTCCTGCTCGCGCCATGGCTTCACGTTCTTCGCGTGACTCGGCATCAGGAGGCGCATGAATTCCTTCGCCTCGCGATAGCCGTCATCGCCCGCGACCATCACCTCGTCCACGTCCTTGTTGTAGAGGTCGCGGATCGCGCGCTTGATGAGCGAGCCTTCCTCGTAGACGAGCGTGGGCGCGGTCGAGCGCAACGTCGTCTCGCGCACCGTCTCCCACATGCGCAGCAGGTATTCGAAGTCGCGCTTCACCTCCGCGCGCGTGCGCGAGGCGCCGGCGGTGCGCAGGATGACGCCCATGCCCTCCGGCACCTCGAGATCCTGCGCGATTTCCTTCAACCGCTTGCGGTCGACCGCGTCGGTGATCTTGCGGGAGATGCCGCCGCCGCGCGCCGTGTTCGGCATGAGCACGGAATAGCGGCCCGCCAGCGACAGGAAGGTCGTGAGGGCCGCGCCCTTGTTGCCGCGCTCCTCCTTCACCACCTGCACAAGCAGCACCTGCCGGCGCTTGATCACTTCCTGAATCTTGTACTGGCGGCGCGTGCGCGTCTGGCGACGCGGCATTTCCTCCATCGCGTCGCCGCCGATATGTTCGACCTGGTCTTCCTCGTCCTCGTCCTCTTCCTCGTCGTCCTCGTCGCCGGCCTCGCGGACCTGCGGCGCATGATCGACGTCGACGCCGGCGGCGTCCCCGACGGCGCTCTCGGCGTCTTCGTCCGCTTCGCGCCCGGCGTCTTCGTCCGCGGCGCGGGCTGCGTCTTCCGCGGCTTCGCGAGTTGCGTCTTCCGCCGCATCGCGGGCTGCGTTTTCTGCCGCTTCGCGAGCTGCGCTTTCAGCCGCTTCGCGGGCTTCCTGGCGCTCCTGCCGGGCGAGGAATTTAGCCTCGTGATCGGGAATGGCGGGTTCGCCCGGCTCGTCGTCGGCGGGGCGCTCCTCGATCGTCGCATAACCCTGCGCGTCGATGGCGATCGGCTGCGGCGCCGTCCCGGCCGGTTCCACGGCATCGGTTTCGTCGGCGATGTCGGCGCCGGGCGTCGGCGCCTCCAAAGTCATGTCGGCGGCCGTCCCCTCGCTCGCCTCCTGCGCCTCGGCCTCGGGCGCCTCCTCGGAAATCGTGGCGTCGCCGTTGCGCTGGCGCCGGGCGCGGTCGTAGTCGCGTCCGCGCCTGCGGCGCGAGCGGCGCGGGCGGCGCTCCTCTTCCTCGTCCTCCTCGGCGGCGGCCGCCACCTCTTCCAGCAGCGCCTGCCGGTCGGCGACGGGGATCTGGTAATAGTCCGGATGGATTTCGGAGAAGGCGAGGAACCCGTGACGGTTTCCGCCGTAGTCGACGAACGCCGCCTGGAGCGAGGGCTCCACCCGCGTTACTTTCGCAAGATAGATATTGCCGCGCAGCGGCTTCTTGGACGCGGATTCGAAGTCGAATTCCTCGACGCGATTACCGCGTTGCACCACCACCCGGGTCTCTTCCGGGTGGGATGCGTCGATCAGCATTTTGTTGGCCATTGAACACTCTTGGGCGCGGGCCGTCGGTCGGCGCCGCTGCGAGCGGCCGCGGCCGCTGCGCAGGTCGGCGCCCGTCAGGCGGCGCCGCGCGCGAAGTTTGAGGGAAGGGGAGAGGCCCGCGCCACGAACGCAACGCTACGCTGGCGTCGTCGCGGGGGCCGTAAAGACAAGACAACGGGAACGGAAATGTCGCCGCCGATGCGATCCCATGGCCTGCGCCCGCTCCGCTCGCAGCCCCGTACGCGGCGCATTGCACAGCGCCTGCGTGGGGAAAGAGAGATACGGTTTGCGTCATCTGGCCCGCGGTTTCGTCTCGTCGACGATTGAAACATTGCGACGGCGCCGTCCTGGGACGGCCCAGCGCCTGCCTGCTCCCGAACGAAACGTTCGGAGGTGGAAGCGCCCGGATGCGCGCGCCTCGCGTCGCGCAGAAATCGGTCGCTTCCCGCCGCGAGCGCCTCGGCGCCCATCGCAGGAGACGCTACTTAGGCGCATCGCCGCCGCCTTGGCAAGTTTCCCGACCCCTGTGTTCAAAATGCGACAGGGGGTCGGCAAAGCGCGCATCATCGTTACCGCGCGTTAACCGTTGCTTGCTTATTGCTTAATCTTGCGGCGAATCCACGGTCCGACAGGGCCTGCGGCGCGGGACGGAACCGGATGGCGCGACACGCGAAAACGAGGGGCGGGCGCCTGGCTGCGACGGCCGCGCTCCTGCTCGCCGCCGCGACGCCGCCGGCCGCCGCCAACGGCATGGTGGGCGCCCGCGCCGCCGCCCGCGCGCTGCCGGCGCAGGCCAGGCCCTACGACGCCGGCCCGGCGGCCACCGCCGTCCATCATCACGAGAGCGCGGGCGGGGCCAGACTCGTCTTCGACATGAACGACACGGTCGACGTGCGGGCTTTCGTTCTGTCGAATCCGGACCGGGTGGTGGTCGACCTGAAGGAAACCGCCTTCCTGATCGATCCGGCCAACGGACGAGCCTCCAGGCCGGCGCGCGCCGGTCTGATCGCGTCCTACCGGTTCGGTCATTTCGCGCCCGGCCGGTCGCGCATCGTCGTGGACTTGAACGGGCCGGCGCGGATCGCCCGGGCGGCGAGCGAGCGCACCGAATCGGGCGGCGCCGCGCGGCTGACGCTCGAGCTTGCGCCCTCCGACGGCGAATCGTTCCGCGCCGCCGCGCGCGCGGCGCGCGCCGCAGAACTGTTGCAGGCCCCGCCGCAGCCGCCCCGCAAACAGGCGGAGGCGCCGGCGCCCGCGTCCGGCGGCCGCCCGGTCGTCGCGCTCGACCCCGGCCACGGCGGCGTCGATACGGGGGCGGCCGGCAAGGACGCCATCGAAAAGAACATCGTGTTCGAATTCGCGCGGGCGGTCGCCGCCAAGCTGGAGGCCAGCGGCCGCGTGAAGCCGGTGCTGACGCGCGCCGGCGACGTTTTCGTGCCCCTGGCCGACCGCGTGAAACTGGCGCAGAGCGCGGGCGCGGGCCTGTTCGTCTCCATTCACGCCGACACGCTGTCGGAGACCTGGGTGCGCGGTGCGACCGTCTACACCCTGTCCGACCGCGCCTCCGACGCCGAGGCCGCGCGACTGGCGGCCAGCGAGAACGCGGCCGACCGGGCGGGCGGCGTGACCGAGACCGAGGATACGACCGACGTGCAGGACATTCTGTCCGACCTCACGCGCCGCGAAACGCGGGCGATGAGCCACGCTTACGCCCGCTCGCTCGTCGCCTACTGGAAACACACGGGCGATCTGAACAAGAACCCGCTGCGCTCGGCCGGTTTCCGCGTGCTGAAGGCGATGGACACGCCCTCGGTGCTGCTCGAACTGGGCTACATGTCGTCGCAGGGCGATCTCGCCCGGCTCGTCTCCGCCGACTGGCGCGAACGCGCCTCCACCAGCGTCGCCCAGTCGATCGAGCGCTTTTTCGCAGAGCGCACCGCCGCCGAGGCGCCCGCCGGCGCCCCTGACAGATTTGCAAACGCGGGCGCGCCCGCGCCGCGCTAGGGCCGGGAAAAAGTATTGGCCCATGCGGGCCGCGCCGGAATTCGCGTTCACGCCTCGCCGCGCCCTCAAACGACCACAAAGCGGCAGCACTGAAACGGCGGAGTTCGTGAGGAACGTCGCAAGGTTCGTGCTCCGGTCCAAAGGAGCGGGCGCGGTTGCGCTGCGGCTTGTTTTGCGTCAAACGGGTGGAACGCTGCGGCGCCGTGGCAGAACGCCGGCGCGGTGCGGATTCGGCAGGCGCGCCGCCCGCCAGAGAGATTTGAGATGAGATCGGCTCGACCCATCAGGCGCGACAGCCACGGTCGGACGATCGCCGGATCGAGAGATTTTGAATGCGGATGATCGGCCGCTTTTTTGGCTTCATTTTCGCAACCGGCGCGATCCTATTCCTGCTCGGCGCGGCCGGTGCGGGCGTCGCCTATCATTTCTACAGCAAGGACCTGCCGGATACCGCGCAGCTCAAGAATTACGAGCCGCCGGTCATGACGCGCGTCCACGCCAGCGACGGGTCGATCCTCGCCGAATACGCGCGCGAACGCCGTCTCTATCTGCCGACTTCCGCGCTGCCGCCGCTGGTGAAACAGGCGTTCATCGCCGCCGAGGACAAGAACTTCTACAGCCATCCCGGCGTCGACGCCGAAGGCATCCTGCGTGCGGTGACGGTGCTCGTGCAGGGCGGCCGGCATGTGCAGGGCGCCTCGACCATCACCCAGCAGGTGGCCAAGAACTTTCTGGTCGGCAACGAGCGGTCCATCGAGCGCAAGATTCGCGAGGCGCTGATCTCGTTCCGCATCGAGGCGGCCTATTCCAAGGACCGCATTCTCGAACTCTATCTCAACGAGATCTATCTCGGGCTCGGCAACTACGGCGTCGCCGCCGCCGCGCTCAACTATTACAACAAATCGGTCCACGAACTGACGATCGCGGAAGCCGCCTATCTCGCCGCGCTACCCAAGGCGCCGAGCGACCTGCATCCGTTCCGCAATCGCGAGAAGGCGCTCGCGCGGCGCAATTACGTCATCGACCGCATGGTGGCCGACGGCTATGTCAAACGCGCCGACGGCGAGAAGGCCAAGACCGAACCGCTCGGCGTCAATCCGCGCGCGCTCTCGCCCAACACCTATGTGGCGGGCTATTTCGCGGAGGAAGTGCGCCGCGAACTGTCGGATCGGTACGGCGACAAGAAATTGTACGAAGGCGGCCTGTCGGTCCGCACCACGCTCGACCCCAGGATGCAGCTGATGGCGCGCAAGGCGCTGGTCGACGGCCTCGTGCGGTTCGACGAGGCGCACGGGTTCCGCGGCGCCATGCAGCATATCGAAACGGCTGGCGACTGGGGTCCGCCGCTCGGCGCCATTCCCGCGCTCGGCGACGTGCAGCCGTGGCGACTGGCGGTGGTGCTCGATATTTCCGACGCCGGCGCGCGCATCGGCCTTCAGCCGCCGAAGGAGAAATCCGGCGAACTGTCGCGCGAGCGCGAGACGGGGGGGTTGAGCGCCGAAGGCATGCGGTGGACGCGCAAGACGCCGCGCTCCGCGTTGACGGTTGGCGACGTGATCTATGTCGAGCCGATCGAGAAAACGCCGGGCCAGTATCGCCTGCGCCAGGTGCCCGATATTTCCGGCGCACTCGTCGCGATGGACCCCTATACCGGTCGCGTGTTCGCGATGGTCGGCGGTTTCTCGTTCGACCAGTCGGAGTTCAACCGCGCGACGCAGGCGCAGCGCCAGCCCGGCTCCGCGTTCAAGCCGTTCGTCTACGCCACGGCGCTCGACAACGGCTATACGCCGTCCTCCATCGTGCTGGACGAGGCGATCGAGATCGATCAGGGCAACGGCGAAATCTGGCGGCCTGAGAATTTTTCCGGCGGCGGCACCGGCGCGCACACGCTGCGCTACGGCATCGAACAGTCGAAGAACATGATGACCGTGCGGCTCGCCAAGGACGTGGGCATGCCGCTGATCGTCGAATATTCGAAACGGTTCGGCGTCTACGACGATCTGCCGCCCTATCTGTCGATGTCGCTGGGCGCGGGCGAAACGACGGCCATGCGGATGGTGGCCGGCTATTCGATGCTCGCCAACGGCGGCAAGCGCATCAAGCCCTCGCTCATCGACCGCATTCAGGACCGCTGGGGCCGCACCATCTACCGGCACGACGAACGCCAGTGCCTGGGCTGCGACGCGCCGAAATGGGAGAACCAGAACGAGCCGAAACTGGTCGACAAGCGCGAGCAGGTGCTCGATCCCCTGACCGCCTACCAAATCACCTCCATCATGGAAGGCGTGGTGTTGCGCGGCACGGGCCAGCGTCTGAAGGCGCTCGGCAAACATCTGGCGGGCAAGACCGGCACGACCAACGATGCGAAGGATCTGTGGTTCGTCGGCTTCTCGCCCGACCTCGCCGTCGGCGTCTATCTCGGCTACGACCGCCCGCGCTCGATGGGCGACCATGCGCAGGCCTCGCTCTACGCCGCGCCGATTTTCGGCGATTTCATGGGACAGGCGCTGAAGGACAAGCCGGACGCGCCGTTCCGCGTGCCGCCGGGCATCAAGCTCATCTCGGTCGATCCGAAATCGGGCATGCGCGCCTCTGGCGCGGGCTCGATTCTCGAAGCCTTCAAGCCGGGCACCGCGCCGCCGGATTCCTATTCGATCATCGGCGACGCGAGCCCACGCGGCGCGGCCTCCGGCCGCGGCGACGTCGACCGCGCGGTCGGCTCGGGCACGGGCGGGCTCTACTGAACGCCTGAACGTCGCCGGAGTTCGAGGCGCGCTCCATCTTGAAGCGATGCCGGCGCGGCGGCTCGCCGCCTCGATTTTGCCAGAATCTGCTAGACGCGTGACAAGCCGCGATTTTAACTATGTCGAGTTTTTCGGCAGAGGCAGTTGTGGTCGAGCGCGGTTTATCAATAATTGATCCGGCAATCCTTGCAAAGTTGGACGCGGCAGCATCCCTAGATGATCTTGCACACGTTTTATATTTAGTGCAGGACTCAATGAGTATAGCTAACATAATCTATCATTGCCCGACCTTAAATGGGTTTAATCTAGAGAATCCGGCTATCGCAACTACGCATTCGATTGAATGGCAGAATCATTACAGGAAAGAAAAATTCATCGAAATCGATCCGGTCTACAACAATTCCGTCCATACGATCTTGCCTTTGGACTGGGCAAAGATCGATCGTTCATCCCCGAAGATCAAACGGTTCTTTTCGCACGCATTAGACTCTGGCGTCGGGCGAAATGGGCTTACCATTCCTGTCAGAGGACCATCGAATGGAATGTGGGCGCTCTTTGGTGTAAGCACCCAAGATAACGAGCGCGAATGGGATCTGCGCCGGCGTGAATTGTTGAAGGACGCTATGGTGCTGGCTCACTATATCCACCAGCGCGCGGTCGAAATTTATGGCTATCCCGGCGAGTCCTTCAGCTTGAAAGCGATCACGCCTCGCGAACGGGAGGCGTTGAGCTGGTCGGCGGAAGGAAAGAGTTTTCAAGATATCGCCACAATCATGCGTATCTCTGCCGAAACGGTGAAAGCACATCTTGACTCGGCGCGGTTCAAGCTCGGCGCCCTTACGCGGACGCACGCTGTGGTCAAAGCGATCCGGGCGGGAATCGTTCGTTAGCGCCTCCCCGATCGGGGGAATACCGAGGCCCGCGTTTCCATTCGAAACATTCGCTGTCCAAAATGGGAGACAGCGAAATGGCGATGATGGTGCAAGGTTTTCAGCGGACTCAATATCCTGAGCTCTTCGATGAAATGTTTCGTCTTCGAAAGAAGGTGTTCCACGATGAAAAGGGTTGGGACGTAAACATTGTGGACGGTGAGTTCGAGATCGACGAGTTTGATCGAGACGATACCGTCTATCTGCTTTCTCTCGATGAATCTCGAAACATCGTTGCGTCCGTCCGGCTTCTGTCGACGGCATCCCCTCACATGTTCGCCGGACCTTTTGCGCACATGTTCCCGGACGTGCAGTTCAGTTCGCCGCTGATTTGGGAAGCCACACGGTGGGCGGGAACGCATGACCGCAGACTTCAGCCGAATGGCGTGTCGTATTCGGCTTGCGACATATGTTTGTCGGCGGCGCGGTTCGGCCTCGAATATGGCGTCGCCCAGTTCGTAGGTGTATTCGAACCTGCGCTTCGCCGAATTTATCGTCGTTGCGGAATGCCGGCGCGTGTGATCTCCACAATCCAGGATGGGCCATATCGCGGCATATCGGCCGGCATATGGGATGTCTCGGCGAACAACGAACAGGCGATTCTCCGCGCAACCGGCCTGGAAACGGAATTCGCCCAGGCGGCGTGAGGTTCTCATGATCGCGTCGTTACAGCATTCGGCATATCCAGAAGGCGACCACCCGGCTCCGCCGCTCATGCCATATCTCACAAAGTATGCGGAGCTCAGGAAGCTTTATCTGGATTGTGGGCAGATGGAGGATGTTGGCGATATCTTGTGGGAGCAGATTCACAAGACAATTGAGTCGATGGAAACCGTCTCCGCACACTCATTGGGCGAGTGCCTCAACAAGCTGTCGGTCGTTCTGGACATCATGGACGAACAACCTGACACCACGAGGCGGCTGCTGTTGAGCGTGCAGAACGATCTGAAGCAGTTGCTCGGCGTCTAGGCAGGCGCCTTTCACCCGGCCGTTGGCGCAGGTCATGATTCGACCTGCGCCACGATGGGCGAAAAAAATGCGATGCATTTGCAGTCGTGAACAAATGGCCGTATGGGGAAGCGATCACAAGCGATGCCAAGCGAAGACCCATGCGCGCGGAAGCCGAGAACCTCGTCGAGCAGATCAAGCAGTCGGTCGGGCTGCTGAGGAGGCATCTTTGACGTCGAAACCGCGACGCGACGCCTCGCCGAACTGAACGCGAAGGCCGAAGACCCCAATCTCTGGAACGATGCGGACGCGGCGCAGAAGGTCATGCGCGAGCGCACCGAACTTGAAGATCGCCTGACGTCGATCTCGCGGTTCGAGAGCGAGCTCGACGACGCCATCACGCTCGTCGAACTCGGCGAAAGCGAAGGCGACGCGGCGACCGAGCAGGAAGGCATCGTCGCGCTCAAGGGTCTCGTCGCCGAAGCGCGACGCCGCCAGATCGAGGCGCTGTTCGCCGGCGAGGCCGACGCCAACGACACCTTTCTCGAAGTCCATTCCGGCGCCGGCGGCACGGAGAGCCAGGACTGGGCGCGCATGTTGTTGCGGATGTATGCGCGCTGGGCCGAGCGCCACAAGTTCAAGGTCGAATACATCGAGGAGACCGCGGGCGAGGAGGCGGGCGTCAAGTCCGGCACGCTGCTCATCAAGGGGCATAACGCGCACGGCTGGTCCAAGACCGAATCGGGCGTGCATCGTCTGGTGCGCATCTCGCCGTTCGACTCCAACGCGCGTCGCCATACGTCGTTTGCGTCCGTCTGGGTCTATCCCGTCATCGACGACAAGATCGACATTCAGGTCAACGAAAGCGACTGCCGCATCGACACGTATCGCTCGTCCGGCGCCGGCGGCCAGCACGTCAACACCACCGACTCGGCCGTGCGCATCACGCACATTCCGTCCGGCATCGTCGTCGCCTGTCAGGCCGAACGGTCGCAGCACAAGAACCGCGCGACCGCGTGGAACATGCTGCGCGCGCGTCTCTACGAGGTGGAGCTGGAAAAGCGCGAGGCGGAGGCGAACGCAACCGCCGCGTCGAAAACCGACATCGGCTGGGGCCACCAGATCCGTTCGTACGTCCTGCAGCCCTATCAGCTCGTGAAGGATCTGCGCACGGGCGTCACCTCCGGCACGCCGGACGACGTGCTCGACGGCGATCTCGACGACTTCATGGAGGCCGCGCTCGCCCAGCGCGTGCACGGCGGCGGCCCGGAGAAGGTCGAAGACGTGGATTGATGCGGCGCTGCGCCGGAGCGCGCAGTTGCGGCGCCATGAGAATTGCCGCGCCGCACAGCGCGTCGATAGGATCGAGACGCGACGAACGACCTAGTCCTGCGGACCGACCAGGCGGGCGGCGCGGATGAATCGGGCGGGATCGGTCGCCTCGTCGTCGAGCCGCACTTCGTAGTGCAGGTGCGGCCCCGTCGAGCGGCCCGTCGAGCCGACGCGGCCGACGACGACGCCGGCGCTCACCGTCTGGCCTTCCGATACGAGAATCGCCGACATATGACCGTAGCGCGTCGAGATGCCGCCGCCGTGGTCGATCTCCACGAGATTGCCGTAGCCGCCCGTATAGTCCGCCGTCACCACCTTGCCGGCGGCGGTCGCAAGCACCGGCGCGCCCGTTTCGGCCCGCATATCGAGGCCCGAGTGCAGCGCGCCGCGCCCCAGGAATGGATCGACGCGGTAGCCGAACGAGGAGGAGACGTCGAGCGCGCCCGAGAGCGGTTTGCGCAGCGGCAGATAGGGCAGCGCGCGGCGCAGCTTGTCCAGCGCCACGAACGCGCCCTGCGCCGCGCTCAACTGACGCTCGAACGGCGAGGAGAAGGCGTCCACCTTGGCCGGCGTGAACGGCCCGCCGACGCCGCTCGCCGGCGTGCGCGCCACCACGCGCTCGGGCGCAAGCCCGGTCTCGGCGATGGCCGACCTGAGCTTCTCGACACGTGCGGCCGCCGGTCCCGCCAGCGACGCCAGCGCGCTCACCTGCCGACGCTCGATGCGGTCGAGCGAAATGCCGATGCTTTCCAGCCGCGCCGGCATCGGCAGATCGGCGTCGCCGGCCTGCGCAAGCGTCTCGCCGCCGGCCTCCGGCGCGCTGGAGCGCAGTTCGAAACCCTCGGGGCGCGGCTTTTCCGGCCCGAGCGGGAAGGGCGCCTCCATCGGCGCGGGCGTCGGCGCGAAGGCGCTGACGGGGGCGCTCGCCGGCCCGCCCGCGGCGCTCGGGGCGCCGGATTTCGGAGAAGCCGCCTGGCGTGCGGGCGCGCGCGACGCGCCGGCCGGTGGCGCGGGCTGGGCGGGGGCGGCCGCGGTCTCGGTGCGCGGCGCGGCCAGCCTGTCGCTGAGTGCGGCCACGAGCGCGGTGCGCGTTTCCAGCTTGGCCTGCCGCGAGATGAGGCTCTGGACCTTGCCCTCGAAACTGTCCTGGTCGAGCAACTGCCGGCTCGTCACGCGGTCGAGCTGGATTCGCATGGCGGCCAGCCGGTCCTCGTAGGCGTATTGCATCTTCGCCTGCCGGGCCATCAGGCTCGCCACCATGTCGTCGCGAAAGAAAAAGACGGCGGTGGCGGCCAGATAGAGCGCGCCGACCAGCGGCAGGCCCGCGAGCGCGCCGTAGAGCATGGCCGGGCGGACGGCGAAGCGGCGAGTGCGCCCGCCACGCGAAACGGTGAAGAAAAAATGGCTGTTCGGCTCGCGCGCGGACGGAAACGAAGAGCGAATGGACATTGCGGAACCCCGGACGGCAAAACGGACGCCGCCTGACGGGCCAATGAAAACCATTAAGGTTAATGCTTCTGAAAAACCCGCCGCGCGCGCTTGCCCCGGATCGGGACGGTGCGGCGCGAAAGCTTCAAATTTCGGGGATCATGCTCTAAAGCTCTGCCCGCAAGAGGCCCCGATGACCGACACGTTCAAGCCGAAGTCCGATTTCCTGCGCGCGCTGATGGAGCGCGGCTATGTCCATCAATGTTCGGATTTTCCGGGTCTGGACGCCAAAGCCGCCGCCGGCGACCTCATCGCCTATGTCGGGTTCGACTGCACCGCGCCCTCGCTCCACGTCGGCCATCTCCTGTCGATCATGATGCTGTCGTGGCTCCAGCGCACGGGCGGCAAGCCGATCGCGTTGATGGGCGGCGGCACGACCCGCGTGGGCGATCCGTCCGGCAAGGACGAGACGCGCAGGATGCTGACCATCGAGACGATCGAGGCCAACAAGGCGGGCATCCGCAAGGTCTTTTCGCAGTTTCTCGATTTCGGCGAAGGCCCGACCGGCGCGATCATGCCGGACAACGCCGAATGGCTGACGAAGCTGAACTACATCGATTTCCTGCGCGACGTGGGCCGCCACTTCTCGGTCAATCGCATGATGTCGATGGATTCGGTCAAGCTGCGGCTGGAACGCGATCAGGAGCTGTCGTTCATCGAGTTCAACTACATGTGCCTTCAGGCCTACGATTTCGTGGAGCTGAACCGGCGCTACGGCTGCATCGCGCAGATGGGCGGCTCCGATCAGTGGGGAAATATCGTCACCGGCATCGATCTCGGCCGCCGCATGGGAACGCCGCAGCTCTACGCGCTGACGGTGCCGCTTCTGACCACGGCCTCCGGCGCCAAGATGGGCAAGACGGCGGCCGGCGCCGTGTGGCTCGAGCCCGATATGCTTTCGGCCTACGACTACTGGCAGTTCTGGCGCAACGCCGAGGACGGCGACGTCGGCCGTTTCCTGCGCCTGTTCACCTTCCTGCCGCTGGGCGAGATCGCGCGACTCGAAAAACTCGGCGGCGCGGAAATCAACGAGGCCAAGAAAACGCTCGCCAACGAGGCGACCGCGCTCGTGCACGGCCCGGCGGCGGCGGCCGAGGCGGCCGAGACCGCGCGCAAGACGTTCGAGGAGGGCGGGGCTGCGGCCACGCTGCCATCATTCACCGCGCCCGGCGCGGAGCTTGTCGCGGGCATCGGTGTGCTCAATGCGTTCGTGCGCGCGGGCCTCGTGCCCTCGACCGGCGAGGCGCGCCGTCAGATCAAGGGCGGCGGGTTGCGCGTGAACGATTCCGTGGTGACCGACGAGCGTGCGCTCGTGCGGGCAGACCAGCTCGTCGACGGCGCGATCAAACTGTCGCTCGGCAGGAAAAAGCACATTCTGCTGCGGCCGGAGTGACGCGCGTTCGCGGTCAGCGCTGCTGCCCCGCGCCTTCGAGCGCGCCGAACAATTTGCGCAGGAAGCCGGGCGCCACCGCCGACAGCGGGTTGATCGACAGTTGCGGCGCCGATGGCGATCCGCCCAGCCGATAGTTGACCGCGATCAGACCTTCGTTCCAGCCGCCGGTCAGCAGCATGCCGACGAGCGGAATCTTCGAGAAGAAATTGTTGATGGCGAACGCCGGCACGAATGTGCCGCTGAGGTTCATCGTGTTGCGCGTTTCGTCGATCACCCCTTCGACCGTCAGGCCGATGTCGGCGCCGCTCATCATGCCTTCGCGCAATTCGAGCCGCCCGCCGCTGCGCGTGAACAGGGTTTGCAGCCGGTCGAATTTCACCAGCCCCGGATCGATCCGCCGCGCGCCCGATTGATCGACACGCGCGGCGCCCTCCACCACCAGCCGCTTCAACGCCGGCTCCTCGCGCAGATAGAAATTTCGAATCTGCACCATGCCGTTCACCGTGCGCCCGTCGAGTTGCATGGTGGAGGTGAGCGCGCCGCCTTCCATGCGAGCGTAGAGATCGGTGAACGCGAGCAGCGCGCCGCCGTCGCCTGTGGTCACGGAAACCTGCGGCAGACCGCTTTCCCCGCGCGAGAGCGCGACGGTGAGGGGGCTGCGGCCGAAATGCGCGTTGACCGCCAGTTGACGCACGATGCCGCCGCGCCGGACCATCCTGAAATCGACGTTCGAGAGAATCTGTTTGCCGTGGCCCGACACGATCGGCGATTTCAGTTCGAGATCGAAATCGCCGCCGTCCTTGCCTTTCGCGTCCGTCGCCTGCGTGAAGCTTTTCAGGAAAGGCCGCGCGTCGATGGAGCCGCCGCGCGCGACGATCTTCATGACTTCGCCGGAGCGCTGCGCGTCCACGCGCATCTCGTCGCCGGGCGACAGCTTCACCTGCGTCAGGCGCGCGGCGACGAAATCGCCGTCGCCCGTCAGGTCCACCGCGCCGCGCGCGTTCACGCCGCCGCCCTCGAAAGTCAGGTCCTCGAGCCGGATGGAATTCTCGCGCTGCTGCAGAACGAACTTCGCCGACGCCGGCCGCCCGGCCGGCTTCACCAGACCCGGCGCCGGATTGTCGAAGGCGGCGCGCGTGAGGTCGACCTCGACGGCCGCGCGCAACGGCCCTTCGGTCAGGGTCGCGTTCAGCCGCACGCCCGCTTGTCCCGACACGCCGGGCATCGTCAGCCCCATGCGCGCGCGGGCGGCCTCGTCGAGCGTGGCGTTCACGGCCGCCAAGGCCGGCTGTCCTATGCCCTTGCGCAGATCGAGCGTCGCCGGCGCGCCGAACAGCCGGCCCGCGCCCGTCGCCTGAATGCCGCGCGGGTCGCCGACGACGGACAGCGAAGGCGTTTCGAACCGTTCCTTGCCGACGATCTTCTCGACGACGAAATTGGCGACATTGGCGTTGACGTAGACGCGAATGTCGTCGCTCGTCGCGTCCGGTCCTACTTTGAAATCGAGCCTGAGTTTGCCGTCGACCGCGCCTTTCAGCGTGTCGGGCGCGACCGGCAGGCTCGCATGCGGTTTGATGGCGTCCTTGTCGAGCAGTTCGGCGACCGATTCCATCGCGCCCTGCACGCGCATTTCGATCTGCGCGGGCGTGGCGCGTTCGCCGTTGTTGGACGGCATGGCGAAAGCGGCGTTGCTGAGCGTGAGTTTGCGGCCGCGACCGAGATCGAGCACGCCGGAGGCGGCGGAAAAATGCGCCGAACGGCCCGTCGCGCGGCCCGTTCCCTCGATGCCGACGATGTCGGGCGCGCCGGCGAACGGCGTCAGCACGCCGCCCGCGATCTGGTATTCGATGGCGACGTCGCCGTCTTTCGGCGGCTGGTCGCGCCGCATCGCGGCCATCGCGTCCTTGTCGAAATCGACCGACACGCGGGCCGATTGCACGGCGCCGGCGCGCACATGGCCGAGAATCCAGCCGCGCGGCTTGGCGGCGATCGGGCTCGGCCACACGCGCATCAGATTGCGCACGTCGGTGTTGCGCGCCGACAGCGTCGCCTTGAGGTGCGGCCCGTCGATCCAGTCGAACGCGCCCGCGCCCTCGATGGCGAGGCCGGGTCCGCCGAGTTCGATGCGCCCGATGTCCAGCGTGTTGCGCTGGGGGTGGATCTGCGCCTCGAGCCGCGCCTTGTCGATGGTCACGAACTGTTCGCGCGGCCGCTCGGGCGCAAGCCCGCCGGGTTCGGCGAGGCCCAGCGCGACGCCCCAGCCCTCGCGCGTGTCGTCCGGCGGCGACACTTCGCCGGCGAAGGTGAACCGCGTGTCGCCGGCGAAATAGTGCGTCGGCTCGATCACCGCGCGGCGCGCGGTCGGATCCCACCGGACGCCGCCGGCGATCTCGTCGAAAAACAGCGGCTCGTGATCGGGATCGTCGAAGCGCAGGAACCCCGCCCCGACCACGAACCGCGCACTTGCCTCGCTCACGGCGCCGGCCGCGTCGAGCGCGAACACGCCGCGCGCGTCCAGCCTCGCGTCGCTGTCCACGACCGGCTGCCGCACACCGGCCGCCAGCACGATCTCGTCCAGCGACAGTCCGCGGATTTCGGCGTCGAGCGTGCGCGGCGCGCCGCGCGCGCCCTTGGCGAGCGCCTGCGCGGTGATCGTTCCGCCCGGCGCCTGCGCCTTCAGCCCGAACGCCGCGCGCGTTCCCGATTTTTCGAGCACGATGTCGACGCCGGAGAAAACAGTAGTGCGGTCGAGCGCCTCGTCGCGCACCGTCAGCCGTCCGCCCTTCACGCCGATATGGCGCACGCCGCCGAGCGCGCTCGAACTCGATGTCGCAAAATCGATCAATCGGGTCATCGCGCCGGCGGCCTGCTGCAACAGCGCCCGCGAGCGTTCGCGCAATTTGATCGGCGGGGCGGGTTCGTCGGGCGCGGCGGCGGCGGCGAGCGGCGGCGTCAGGCGGATCGGCTCGTGATCGGCGCCGCCGGCCGAAAAGGCGAAGCCGCCGTCCGGCAGCGCGATGATCCGGATGTCGAGATCGAGGGCTTCGAGATAGCGCGGGCGCGCCTCCAGCCGCAGCAGCGAGAGCGGGTCGAGCGATACGATCGCGTGCGGGGCCTGCACCACCACCTTGCCGTTGGCCTTGGCGGTCAGGCGGTCGACCACGATGGTCGGCCCCCGGTCGGTGCGCGAGATATGGGTGGAGCCGAAATCGACCGTCAGCCCCGTGCGTTCGGTCAGCGAGGCCGCGATGCGTTCCCCGAATTCGTCGATCTCGATCGGCCCCTTGGCGAGCCGCATCATCAGCAGCGCGAACCCCACGGCGCTGACGAGCGCGAGGCCGGCGAACGCGCCCGCCAGAATGCGCGCGAGCCGCCACGGCCCGCGTCCGCGCGCCAGGCCCCTGAAGCCTGAACGAACGGCGCCGGCGCCTCTGTTGAACGATGCCGCGAAGTCGGCGAGGGTCAGTCCTCATCTCCTGTTCGTCGGCCGGGCGCAGCGCGCCGCCCGGCGGGGGACGCGTCTAGATTCGCAATTATATCGCGCGCCGGCCGGGGCGCCATTTGCCGTCGGATCGGATGGGCCGGGCCCGCGGATTGATCTAGCCTCGCATCCGGCGTGTTCTGGCGCGACGGATGAAGATTCATTGGGTCGAAAGGAAGGCGGACATGCCCGCGATTGGAGAGAAAGCGCCGGATTTCGCGCTGGCGCGCGACGGCGCCGGCGAACTCGGCCTGAAGGATTTCCGGGGCCGCAAGCTGGTGCTCTATTTCTATCCGAAGGACGACACGCCCGGCTGCACGCAGGAGGCCATCGAGTTCAACGGCCTTCTCGCGGCGTTCGAGCAGGCCGGCGCGGCGGTGGTCGGCGTCTCGCCGGATGCGCCGAAATCTCACGACAAGTTCAAGCGCAAGCACGGCCTCACGCTGCCGCTCGTCTCGGACGAGGCCAGATCGATGCTCGAAGCCTACGGCGTGTGGGTCGAAAAAAGCATGTACGGCCGCAAATACATGGGCGTCGCCCGCACCACCTTTCTTATCGACGGCGAGGGCCTGGTGCGCCGGGTGTGGGAGAAAGTGAAGGTTCCCGGCCACGCCAGGGCGGTGCTGGAGGCGGCGCAGGCGCTCTAGATCTCCGCCGCCTCGCCCTGCGCCGGCATTTCCACCTTGCCAGGCAGGGCGGGCGCGAACTTCGCCATCACGCTTTCTTCGCCGTGCACCAGAAATGTGCGGTCGCTTTGGGCCCGCGCCCGCCACGCGACGAGGTCCGAACGGTCGGCGTGGGCGGAGAAGCCGTTGATGGTGTAGATGCGCGCGCGCACGGCAGTTTCCTGCCCGAGAATGCGCACCTCCTTCGCCCCGTCGATGATCCGCCGCCCGAGCGTGCCCTGCGTGGCGAAGCCGACGAACACCACGCCGCTTTCGGGCCGGTCCAGGTTGCGCAGCAGATGGTGAACCACGCGCCCGCCGTTCGCCATGCCCGAGCCCGCGAGAATGACCGCGCCGGACCGGATCTCGTTGATCGCGCGCGAGTCCGACGACAGTTTGGTGAACCGCAGGCGCGGCGGCGCGAACGGATCGACGCCGCCCTTGAGCGCCTCGCGCACGTCGTCCTGGAAATATTCCGGGTGTTTGCGCGCGATGTCGGTCGCCGAAATCGCCATCGGGCTGTCGACGAATATCTGAAGGTCGGGCGGCAGGCGGTTCGTGCGGATGCCGATCTTCAGGTAGAACAGCAGTTCCTGCGCGCGTTCCAGCGCGAAGGTGGGAATGACGACGTTGCCGCCGCGCGCGCGTGTCTCCGCGATCGCCTCGAAAAACTCCTCGATCGATGCGCCGATCCGCCGGTGGTCGCGGTCGCCATAGGTGCTCTCCATCACCACCGCGTCGAACGCCCCCGTCGGCACGACGGGATCGTTCAGCAGCGGGCGGCCCGTGTTGCCGATGTCGCCGGACATGAGCAGCCGTTTGCGCACGCCGTTCTCGGTCGCCGTGATCGCCACGCTCATCGAGCCGAGAATATGGCCGGCGTCGGTGAATTCGGCCTCGATGTTCGGGCCGAGAGAGACGACATCTCCATAGGTGACGGCGCGGCCGAAGCGGTCCATCGCGTTCAGGGCGTCGTTGAGTCCGTAGAGCGGCGCCTCGGCCGGCGTCGCCGGTTCCCAGCGGGCGGCCTTGCGCAGGTCGCGCCGCGTGTCTTCCTCCTGCAGCCGCGCGGCGTCGAGCAGCACCAGCCGCGCGAAGTCGCGCGTGGGATCGGTGGCGACGATCTCGCCGCGAAACCCGCGCTTGACGAGCAGCGGAATCCGGCCGCAATGGTCGAGATGCGCATGGGTCAGCACCAGCACGTCGATCGACCGCGGGTCGAAGGCGAAAGACTCGGCGTTGGCCGAGCGCTCCTCGCGCCCGCCCTGAAACATGCCGCAATCAACGAGAATTCTTCTGCCCGCCGCCTCGATCAGGTGGCACGATCCCGTCACGCTGCGGTCCGCGCCGTGGAAGGAGAGTTTCATAAAGGTTTCCCTGCGACCCTGAGACTGAAGGCTGAGCGAATCCAGCCTATTTCAAGGAGAACCGTTTGGCCATTTACCGGACGGTCGGCCTGATGTCCGGCACCTCGATGGACGGCGTGGACGTCGCGCTCGTCGAGACCGACGGCGCGCGCGCGCTCTCGCTCGGCCCCGCGTTCTTCCAGCCTTATGACGAAACCGACCGCGCGCTGCTGCGTCGCGCGCTCGCCGACGCCACGCGGCTGCGCGAACGCACGGAACGACCCGGTTCGCTCCCCGAGGCCGAGCGCGTCATCACCCAGCGCCATGCGGACGCGGTGCAGAACTTTCTTGCCGCCAACGGCCTCACCACCCGCGATATCGACCTCGTCGGATTTCACGGCCAGACGGTGCTGCACCGGCCGGACGAACGGCTGACCGTGCAGATCGGCGACGGCGCGGCGCTCGCACGCCGCCTCCGCGTTCCCGTCGTCTACGATTTTCGCGCGCGCGACGTCGCGGCCGGCGGGCAGGGCGCGCCGCTCGTGCCCGTGTTCCACCGCGCTCTGGTGGAGGCCGCCCATCTGGCGACGCCGGTCGCGCTCCTCAACATCGGCGGCGTCGCCAATCTCACCTGGATCGACTCGGGTCGCGATCCCGTCGCCTGCGACACGGGGCCGGGCAACGCGCTCGTCGACGATCTGATGCTGGCGCGGACCGGCGAGCCCATCGACCGCGACGGCGCGACCGCCGCGCGCGGCGCGGTCAACGAGGCCGCGCTGGCGCGCCTCATGGACCAGCCGTTCTTTTCCGCGCCGCCGCCGAAATCGCTCGACCGCAACGCCTTCTCGCGCGGCGCGGTGGAGGGGCTGCCGCTGGAGGACGCGGCCGCCACGCTCGTCGCCTTTACGGCGGAGGCGGTCGCGCGTCTGCTGCCGCTGCTGCCGGCGCGACCACTGCGCATCGTCGCCTGCGGCGGCGGCGCCCGCAACCCCACGATGATGCGCGCTCTCGCGCAGCGCACCGGCTGCGCCATCGCGAGCGCAGATTCCTTCGGCTGGTCGGCCGACGCGATGGAGGCGCAGGCTTTCGCCTATCTCGCCGTGCGCGCGCTCGCCGGGCTGCCGCTCACCTTCCCCACCACCACGGGCGTCGCCGCGCCGACGACCGGCGGCGTATTGGCCTCCCCATGAGCGATACGACGAAAACGCCCATCGCGCGCCGCGCGCTTCTCGCGGGCGCCGCGACGGGACTGACGGCGGCCGTCGGCGCGCTCGCGTGGCGACGGCTCGACATCGGCGGCCGGTTTTTCAATCCGCTCAAACTCGACGATTTCGTCCTGCCGCCGGTCGCCGGCCTAGCGGGCGCGAATGGCGCGCCGGCGCCGGGCCTGAGCGCGCGCGACTTTTCCGCGACGCCCCGTCTGGTCGTGCTGTTCGCCTCGTGGTGCCCGCCGTGCCGCGAGGAGCATCCGCTGCTCATGCGCCTTGCGATGGAGACGCGCGCGCCCATTTACGCCGCGCTCTATCGCGACCGCCCCGATGCGGCGCGCGAATTCCTGAGCAAGCATGGCAACCCGTTCGCCGCCATCGGCGACGACTCGCGGGGCCATTTCGCGCGGCTCGTCGGCGCGCGGGGCGTGCCGGCCTCGCTCGTCGTGGCGCCGGGGCCAAGGATCGCGCTGCGCATCGACGGCCAGCTCGACGACGCGAAAATCCGCGATGTGATCAGGCCGGCGCTGTCCTGAGCGAGCGAGCGCGGAAAAAGCCGCGCGCGCATTCAATCCTTGCGCGAGGCCACCACCACGCGCGGCGGGTTGCCGAGGCGCCGGTCGAGATACGCGCCGACTTCCTCGATCAGCGGCTCCACGCGGTTCTCGAAGAAATGGTTCGCGCCCTCGATCACCGCATGTTCGATGACGATGCCCTTCTGCGTCTTCAGCTTCTCGATCAGCGGCGTCACTTCCTTGATGGGGGCGACGCGATCCTGATCGCCGTGCACGAACAGGCCGGAGGAGGGGCAGGGCGCCAGGAACGAATAATCGAAACGGTTGGCCGGCGGCGCGATCGAGACGAAACCTTCGATTTCCGGCCGGCGCATCAGCAGTTGCATTCCGATCCACGAGCCGAACGACACGCCGGCGATCCAGCAGGCGCGCGCCTCCGGGTTGATCGCCTGCGCCCAGTCCAGCGCGGCGGCGGCGTCGGAAAGTTCGCCCTGGCCGTGGTCGAACGCCCCCTGCGAGCGGCCCACGCCCCGGAAATTGAAGCGCAGCACGGAGAAGCCGCGTTCGGCGAACGCATAGTAGAGATTGTAGACGATCTGGTTGTTCATCGTGCCCCCGAATTGCGGGTGCGGGTGCAGGATGATGGCGATCGGCGCGCCGCGCGTCTTGGAGGGATGGAAACGGCCTTCCAGACGACCTGCGGGACCGGTGAAAATGACCTCGGGCATTCGCGCTCCAATTCCGTCGAAGGGCGTCGTCTACCACAGGCGCTGGGGCGAAAAGCAAGCAAAAACGGCGGCGAACGCCCGTCTGGCGGCGCTAGCCGACGGCGAACCCGTCGTCCGGCAGGCTCGTGTCGAGCCGTGCGGGATGGGTGTCGCGATATTTGGTGGCCTCCGCCACATCGCCTTCCTCGCCGCCGGGCGCGGCGAGCGCGTCGTTGACCAGCCCCTGTTTGACGAGCGCCTCGAATAGCGCGAACCCGAACGCCACCGGCGTCCGCGCCGGCTGTCCGCGCAATGCGGCGTCGATGTCCGCGATCTTCGTTTCGGCTGTCTTCCGGTCCAGCATGCTCGCCCTCCGCCCCGGCGCCCTCGGTTTCGATGTAGGCGCGCGCACGTCGCCATGAAGGCGCGACGGCTTCAAAAAATCTCTGGAACCCAAGGCGCGCCGCGCCGTTCGAACGTGCGGTCAGCGCGCGCGAGCGCCGCTTCGTCGCGCGCGACGGCCCGCCCGGCGGCGACGAGGTCGCGCCACGAGAACCCGCCCAGATAGACGCACGCGAGGGCGGCGACGTCGCACCGGATGTCGGGCTGCGCCTGCGTGTGCGCGACCCCGCCGGCCGCCACCCTCCAGCGGCCGGCGTTCCACGGACAGAAGTCGTCGGCAAGCTCGAGGACCGTTTCGTCCGGTCCGTAGGCGCGCCCCGCCAGCGCCGCGCCGACGTCCACCAGACGCAGCCAGCAGCCGTCCCGGAATGTCAGGTTCAGCCGACGCGGCTCCTGCGCCATCAGGATCAGCGGATGGTCCTGCGGCAGGAAGGAGGCTTTGAGCGTCGCATACCAGTCGAGGTCGATGAGGTAGCGCCAGATCGCGCGCGTGGCGGCAGGTGAAACCGCCATCGCCTCGACCACGACGACCGAGCCTGTCGAAACGCCGCGCGTCATCTTCTGGTTGAACCGGTAGAGCGCGTAGGCCGCCGGCGCGCCGTCCAGCTCCAGGAGCGCGAAGGTCAGCTCCCCGCCGCCCGCCCGCTGCCAGGAAAGGTCCGCCAGCACGCGCCGCCGCTGCCATTCGCCCGAGCGCGCGAACATGCCGGGCCGCACCGCCGCGACCGCGTCGTAGATCGCGCGCGCCGGCCCGAGCGCCTCCGCGAGCGAAACCAGCCGCACCCGGCCGCGCGCGCCGTCCGCGGCCAGGAACGCCCCATGGTCGCGCGAGATCTCCACGTCGCCCGACAGTGACGTGAGGCCGAAGCCGAACCGTCCGTAGATCTTCTCCTCGCTCGCCCAAAGGTAGGCGACCGGCTCGCCGCGCGCGTGCGTGTCGTCGATGAAGCGGCGCATCATGCGCGTCAGCAGACCGCGCCGCCGGTGCGCGGGGTGAACGCCGACCATCGTCAGCCCCGCGCAGGCGACGCGCCCGCCCGGCGTCGTCAGCTCCAGCGGAAAGGCGCCGCAGCCGGCGACCGGCGCGCCCTCCTCGCACACGATGAGGCAGCGCGCGGGCGTGATGAGTTCCGTGAAATTCTCCACCGCCTGCTCGGTCGGCGCGAGTCCGAAATAGCGCCAGATCGGCGCGATCGCCGTGCGCACGTCCTCCGCGCTCGCGCCAGCCCTGATGTCGACGGCCATCTTCGCTCTCCCCGGATCAATCTAGCGGCCCGCGCGCGAAAGGCGAGCGCTCACCCCGGCAGAACCGGCCGCGTGCGCCAGTCGTAGCGGATGGTGAGCACGCGCACGGCGAAATAAAGCGCGACCACGACCCACGCCATCGGCGCGCGCGGCAGGCCCAAGCCGAGCGTCAACCCGAGATAGAGCGCGCAGGCGAGCGCCACCAGAATCGCAAGATAGCGCCCCGGCTGCATGATCTCCGGCGGCTCGCGCACCAGAATGTCGCGCAGCACGCCGCCACCGACGCCCGCCACGCAGCCCACCATCAGAACTCCCGGCAGCGGCAGGCCGGCCTGCAACGCGACCTCCACGCCCACCACCGCAAAGGCGGGCGTGCCGAAGGAATCGACGAGATCGACCGTCTTCTCGATCAGCCGCGCGCTGTCGAGCCGCCGCGCGAGCACGATGGCGAGCACGGTCGCCACCGCGATGATCGGCAGATAGGCGCTATTGGTGAGAACGGGCGGAACCCTTTGCAGCAGCACGCCGTCCCGGATCAACCCGCCGCCGATGGAGGACGCCATCGCCGTGATGAACACGCCCACGAGGTCGAACCGCTTGCGCACGCCCACCAGCCCGCCCGACAGCGCCCAGGCGAAGATCGCCAGATAGTCGAGCGCCAGCGGCAATTCGAAAGTCTGGGCCGCCATGTCGTTTTCCTTTTCCCTCGGCCGGCCGTTCGGCTAAACCGCCGGCGTGAAGCCCCGTTTCTATCTCGACCACAATGCGACGACGCCGTTGCGCCCGGCGGCCCGCGACGCGATGCTGGCCGCGCTCGAGCTTTTCGGCAATCCGTCTTCGGTTCACGCCGAGGGCCGCGCCGCGCGCGCGCTGGTCGATGCGGCGCGCGCCGAGGTCGCCGCCCTCGTCGGGGGGCGGGCGTCCAACGTGATTTTCACCTCCGGCGCCTCCGAGGCGCTCGCGCTCGCGCTGCGCCCGTGGTGGCGCCGTGGCGCGGCCGCCTGGCAGGGGCTGGCGCTGTCGGCGACCGAACATCCGGCCGCGCGCGACGGCCACGATTTCCCTGAGGCCGCGCGCCTGCCGGTCGGCGCCGACGGACGGCTCGATCTCGCAGCCCTCGAGACCGCGCTGAAAGCGGCCGGCCGGCCGCTCATGGTGGCGGTTCAGGCGGCCAATAACGAGACGGGCGTCGTCCAGCCTGTGGCCGAAGCCGCCGCGGTCGTCCACGCCTTCGGCGGCCTGCTGGTCTGCGACGCGGTGCAGGCCGCCGGCCGCGTCCCTTGCGATTTCGCCGCGACCGGCGCCGATATGCTCGTGCTTTCCGCCCACAAGATCGGCGGACCGAAAGGGGCGGGGGCCCTGGCGCTGGCCGACGGCGCGCTCCATTGCGACCGTCCGCTCCTGCGCGGCGGCGGTCAGGAGAAGGGTCTGCGCGCCGGCACCGAGAACGTGCCGGCCATCGCGGGCTTCGGCGCGGCGGCGGCCGCGCTCATGATGACGGGCCCGGCCGAGGCGGAGCGGACGCGTGCGCTGCGCGATGCGTTCGAGCGGGAGATCGCCGCGCTGGTCCCGCAGGCGGTGGTGTTCGGCGCCGGATCGCCGCGTTTGCCCAATACGATCTGTTTCGCCTGTCCCCCCGCGACGGCCGAAACGTTGCTGATGGCGCTCGATATCGAGGGCGTGGCGGTCTCCTCCGGGGCGGCCTGCTCCTCCGGCAGGGTGCGCCGGTCCCATGTGCTGGAGGCGATGGGCGTCGCGCCCGCGCTGGCGGGCGGGGCGCTGCGCGCGAGCTTCGGCTGGACCTCGCAGGCCGGGGATGTCGCGGCGGCGACGCGCGCTTTGCGCATCGCGATCGAAAGGCTCGACGCACGGCGGGCGTGACATTTGCGCGCGGGACTATGATATAGAGGAACATCCGACCGGCGGTCCTTGAAACCGCGCCCGGGAAGGAGAGGATTATGGCGGCCGTCAAAGAGACCGTCGATCGCGTGAAGGCGATCGACGTGGATGCGTACAAATACGGGTTCGTGACCGAGATCGAATCCGAGAAGGCGCCGAAAGGGCTGAACGAGGATATCGTTCGCTTCATCTCCGGCAAGAAGAACGAACCGGAATGGATGACGCAGTGGCGGCTGGACGCCTACCGCCGCTGGCTGACCATGCGCGAGCCGAAATGGGCGCGGGTGGACTATCCGCCGATCGACTTCCAGGACCTCTATTACTATTCGGCGCCCAAGTCCGCGCCCGGCCCCAAGTCGCTCGACGAGGTGGACCCGGAGCTGCTGCGCACATACGAGAAGCTCGGCATTCCGCTGCGCGAGCAGGAAATTCTCGCCGGTGTCCAGACCTCGAAAGTGGCGGTCGACGCGGTTTTCGATTCGGTGTCCGTGGCGACCACCTTCAAGGAGGAGCTGGCCAGGGCGGGCGTCATCTTCTGCCCGATCTCGGAGGCGATCCACGCGCACCCGGAGCTGGTGAGGCGATATCTCGGCTCCGTGGTGCCGGTGACCGACAATTTCTACGCCACGCTCAATTCGGCGGTCTTTTCCGACGGCTCGTTTGTCTACATTCCGCCGGGCGTGCGCTGCCCGATGGAGCTTTCGACCTATTTCCGCATCAACGAGCGCAACACCGGCCAGTTCGAGCGCACGCTCATCATCGCCGACAAGGGCTCGTATGTGTCCTATCTCGAAGGCTGCACCGCGCCGCAGCGCGACGAGAACCAGTTGCACGCCGCCGTGGTGGAGCTGATCGCGCTCGACGACGCCGAGATCAAGTACTCGACCGTGCAGAACTGGTATCCCGGCGACAGCGAGGGCAGGGGCGGCATCTACAATTTCGTCACCAAACGCGGCGACTGCCGCGGCCCGCGCTCGAAGATTTCCTGGACGCAGGTGGAGACGGGCTCCGCCATCACCTGGAAATACCCGTCCTGTATCCTGCGCGGCGACGAATCGCGCGGCGAGTTCTACTCGATCGCCATTTCCAACGGCCGCCAGCAGGTGGACTCGGGCACCAAGATGATCCATCTCGGCCGCAACACGACGAGCCGGATCATCTCGAAAGGCATCAGCGCCGGCAGGTCGAACAACACCTATCGCGGGCTGGTGAGCGCGCATCGCAAGGCGACGAACGCGCGCAATTTCACCAATTGCGACTCGCTGCTGATCGGCCACGACTGCGGCGCGCACACCGTGCCCTATATCGAGAGCAAGAACGCCACGGCCGTGTTCGAGCACGAGGCGACAACGTCCAAGATCTCCGAGGACCAGCTGTTCTATTGCGTGCAGCGCGGGCTGTCGGAGGAGGAGGCGACCGCCCTCATCGTCAACGGTTTCGTGCGCGACGTGCTCCAGCAGTTGCCGATGGAATTCGCGGTCGAGGCGCAGAAGCTGATCGCCATCTCGCTCGAAGGCTCGGTCGGATGAGCTCGCCTCATCGCTGCGCGCGCCACGACGGCGCCGACGCCAGCCGCAATCGATAGGACGAAAGAATGCTCGAAATCAGAAACCTCGCCGTCAAGCTGGCGGACGAAGACAAGCAGATCATCAACGGCCTCTCCCTCACCGTGAAGAACGGTGAGGTCGCCGCGATCATGGGGCCGAACGGCTCCGGAAAATCGACGCTGTCCTATGTCGTCTCCGGCAAGGAAGACTACGAGGTCACGGGCGGCGACATTCTGATCGACGGCGAGAGCGTGCTGGAGATGGACGCGACCGAGCGCGCCAACAATGGCCTGTTTCTCGCGTTCCAGTACCCGATCGAAATTCCCGGCGTCGCGACCATGACGTTCCTGAAGGCCGCGCTGAACGCGCAGGCGCGCGCGCGCGGGGAGAAGGAATTGCAGACGCCCGAATTCATGAAGCGTGTGCGCGAAGCCGCCAAGAAGCTCGGCATCGATCAGGACATGCTGAAACGTCCGCTCAACGTTGGCTTTTCCGGCGGCGAGAAGAAGCGCATGGAAATTCTCCAGATGGCGCTGTTGCAGCCGAAACTGGCGATCCTCGACGAGACCGACTCCGGCCTCGACATCGACGCGCTGCGCATCGTCGCCGACGGCGTGAACGCGCTGCGCGCCCCCGACCGCGCCATTCTGGTCATTACGCACTATCAGCGCCTGCTCGACTACATCAAACCGGACACGGTGCATGTGATGGCGCGCGGCCGGATCGTGAAAACGGGCGGGCCGGAACTGGCGCTGGAGCTGGAGAAACACGGCTATCGCGATTTCGTGGGCGAGGCGGCCTGATGGGCGAACTGAAGCAAGTGCGCACCGATGCGGAAGCCGCGCTGATCGCGGCATGGGATCGGGCGCCGGCGCAAGCCGACTGGCGTAAGGCGGCCTTCGCGCGTTTCGCGATGGCGGGCCTGCCGCACCGGCGCATCGAATCCTGGCATTACACGGATCTGCGCGGCCTGTTGCGCACGGCGCTGCCGACGCGCGCGCCGGATTCGGCGGCGGTCGAAGGCGCGCGCGCGCGCCTGGCCGCGCTCCGGATCGGCGCGGCGACGCGCCTCGTCGTGCTCGACGGCGCGTTCCGTCCGGACCTGTCCGACATGGACGCGCTGCCCGAGGGCGTCGCCGTGCAATCGCTCGCCGCGGCGCTCGTCGCGGACGACATCGTTTCGCTTCTGGCGCCGAAGGGGCTGGGCGACGACGATTCCATCGTCGCGCTCAACGCCGCCATGATGCAGGACGGCGTCGTCGTGCGCATCGCGCCGGGCGCGGTCGTCGAACGCAACATCGCGCTCGTCACGCTCATGTCCGGCGGCGCGCCGCATGCGGCCTTCGTGCGCTCGCTGGTCGATGTCGGCGCCGGCGCGCGCGCGCGCATCGTCGAGATCGCCGACAGCCCGGTCGCCGAAATCCAGAGCCATGACGCGCTCGTGCTGCGCGTGGGCGAGGGCGCCGAACTGGAGCATGTCGCTCATGTCGGTTACGAGGGCGCAGGCGCCATGCAACTGCATTCGCTGCTGGCGACGCTTCAGCGCGACGCGACGTTCAACTCGTTCTGCCTCGTCGCCGACGGCGGCCTGGTGCGCCGGCAGATTTTCGCACATCTCGACGGCGAGCGCGCAACGCTCGGCCTGCGCGGCCTTTCGCTGCTGCGCGGGCGCGAGCATGCCGACACGACGCTCGTCGTCGACCACGCGCTGCCTTATGGCGTCAGCCGCGAGTTCTACCGCCACATTCTCGACGGCGAGGCGACGGGCGTCTATCAGGGCCAGGTCTGCGTGCGTCAGCATGCGCAGAAGACCGACGGCGCGATGAAGAGCCAGGCGCTGGTGCTGGCCGAAGGCGCGGCCATGTACAACAAGCCGGAGCTGGAGATTTTCGCTGACGACGTGGTGTGCGGCCATGGCGCGACGGTCGGCCAGCTCGACGAGGACCAGATCTTCTATCTTCAGGCGCGCGGCCTGCCGCGTGCGGAAGCGGAGGCGCTGCTGCTCGAAGCCTTCGCCAACGAGGCGATCGATTTCGTGACCGACGAAACGCTGCGCGATATTTTCGCGCAGGAGGCGCGCGAATGGCTTGCGCGTCGCGTTGCGGAGCGCAGGCCATGAACGCGCGCGAGAAAATCGCCGCGCCCTACGATGTCGCGGCGCTGCGCGCGGATTTTCCGATTCTCGCGGAGAAGCCCTACGGCAAGCCGCTGGTCTATCTCGACAACGCCGCATCCGCCCAGAAGCCGCGCGCCGTCATCGCGCGCATGTCGCACGTCTACGAACACGAATTCGCCAACGTGCATCGCGGCCTGCACTATCTCGCCAACGCGGCGACCGACGCCTACGAGGCGGCGCGCGAGACCGTTCGCCGCTTTCTCAACGCCGAGAACGTGGAGGAAATCGTCTTCACGCGCGGCGCCACGGAGGCGATCAATCTCGTGGCCGCATCTTTCGGCGCCGATCATATCGGGCCGGGCGACGAGATCGTGCTCTCGATCATGGAGCATCACTCCAACATCGTGCCGTGGCACTTCCATCGCGAACGCAACGGCGCGGCGCTGGTATGGGTGGATGTGAACGAGGAGGGCGAATTCTCGCTCGAAGCGTTCGAGCGCGCGTTGACGCCGAAAACGAAGATCGTCGCCATCACCCACATGTCGAACGTGCTGGGCACGCAGACGCCGGTCGCCGACATCGTGCGCATCGCCCACGCGCGCAACATTCCCGTGCTGGTGGACGGCTCGCAGGGCGCCGTGCATCTCGATGTCGACGTGCGCGCTCTCGACGCCGATTTCTACGTCTTCACCGGGCACAAGGTTTACGGGCCGACGGGCGTCGGCGTGCTCTACGGCAAGCG
Source organism: uncultured Methylocystaceae bacterium (assembly GCA_937870755.1). Taxonomy (GTDB): domain Bacteria; phylum Pseudomonadota; class Alphaproteobacteria; order Rhizobiales; family Beijerinckiaceae; genus JAJXWB01. Next base: position 9,652 of record CALMZV010000012.1, on the reverse strand, counting down.
CAAGTGGCTGGAGGCGATGCGCCCCTACGCCGGCGGCGGCGAAATGATCGAAACGGTCGCGCGCGACCGGGTGACCTACAATGCGCCCCCGCACCGGTTCGAGGCGGGCACGCCGCCGATCGTGGAGGCGATCGGTCTCGGCGCCGCGCTCGACTATGTCGAGCGCGTGGGCCGGCCCGCGATCCGCGCGCATGAGGCCGCGCTCACCGCTTACGCCATGGAGCGGCTCGGCGCGATCAATTCGCTGCGGCTCATCGGCCGCGCGCGCGACAAGGGACCGATTGTCTCGTTCGAGATGACGAACGCGCACGCGCACGACATCGCCACCATCATCGACCGCTCCGGGGTCGCGGTGCGGGCGGGCACGCATTGCGCCATGCCACTGCTCGATCGGTTCGGCGTCACCTCCACCTGCCGCGCCTCGTTCGCGCTTTACAACACGATGGCGGAAGTCGATGCGCTGGCCGAAGCGCTCGCGCGCGCCGAGAGAATGTTTTCGTGAGGACGTCATGAGCGAGCTTGCCGCCGACGAAGGGGCGCCCAACAAACCCGCCGTCGACATGTCGTCGGAACTGGCGCCGGAGGAACTCGACCGCCTGACCGAGGAGATCGTCGCCGCGCTCAAGTCCGTCTACGATCCGGAGATTCCCGCTGACATTTACGAACTGGGCCTCATCTACAAGGTGGAGGTGGACGATTCGCGCTTCGTCACCATCGACATGACATTGACGGCGCCGGCCTGCCCCGTCGCGGGCGAAATGCCGAAATGGGTGGAGGACGCGGTCGCCGCCGTGCAAGGCGTCGCCGGCTGCAAGGTCAACATGGTGTTCGACCCGCCGTGGGATCAGAGCCGCATGTCGGAGGAAGCGCGCGTCGCGCTCGACATGTGGTGAGCGCCGTGACGGCGCCCGGCGTTTCCGGCGTCCTGGAAACCTCGCTCTACGTCGCCGATCTCGATCGCGCCGCCGCGTTTTACGCGAATGTCCTCGGACTGACGAAAATCGCGGGCGACGCGCGGTTCCGCGCCTTCGACGCCGGAGGTGCGAGCGTGCTTCTCCTGTTTCTGCACGGCGCCACCGGGCAGACGGTGCGCCTGCCCGGCGGAACCATTCCGCCGCACGAGGGTTCGGGCCGGTTGCACGTGGCCTTCGCGGTCGCCGCCGCCGATCTGGCCGAATGGGAGCGCCGCCTCGCCGCGGCGGGCGTCGGCATCGAGGGCCGCACGGACTGGCCGCGCGGCGGCCGGAGCCTGTATTTCCGTGATCCCGACGCCCATCTGGTCGAGCTGGCGACGCCCGGCCTGTGGCCCAATTATTGAAGGGCGCTCGACGTTTTGGACATTGGTCACTATCTTTGAGGCAGACTCGTTCCCAGGGCCTTGAACCCTGACCGGAGGAGACAGATGGCCGCACGGCCCCAGATCATCACGCTGTCGGACGCCGCCGTCGCGCGCGTCAAGGAACTCGTCGCCGGCGCGGACCGCCCGGTCTACGGACTGCGCGTGGGCGTGGAGAAGGGCGGCTGCGCGGGCATGTCCTACACGATGGAGCTGGCCGACGCCGCAAGGCCTGGCGACGAGGTGGTGGAGGCCGACGGCGCGCGCGTGCTGATCGACGCACGGGCGCTGCTTTATCTTCTGGGAACGCGCATGGATTTCGAACGCACCAGGCTGCGCGCGGGTTTCGTGTTCCAGAACCCGAACGAAACCTCGGCCTGCGGCTGCGGCGAGAGCGTGGCGATCACGCCGGTCATGCGCGACGCCGCCGCGGCGGAGTGATGGAGCGCGCAGACGTCGAGGATTTCTTCGCCCCCTTCGCGCGCGTGCGCGCGCGGCGCATGTTCTCCGGATACGGCGCCTATGTGGACGACGCCTGCTTCGCCCTGTGCGTGATGGGCGACATCTGGCTGAAGACCGACGACGACGGCGAACGCGCGGCGCTGAAGGCCGCAGGCTCGCGCCCCTTCGCCTACGAGAAATCGGACGGAAAGGTCGTCGTCGCGAACGCCTTCTGGCGCCTGCCGGACGCGGCGCTCGACGACGAAGCGGCGCTGCGACGCTGGTGCGCGCCCGCGCTGGAGGCCGCGCGCCGCACGGCCGCCGAAAAGGCGCGTGCGAAGGCGCGCAAGGCCGCGCGCGCGCCCAAGGCGCCGGCGAAACCGAAGGGAAAATCCAAACTATTGAAAAACAAGGGATAATATGCCGCTGGCGGCGCCCCGAGAACTGGCTTTGACACGGAGAATCGGCTAGAACCGCGCAAACCTCCGCTTCCAGCGAGCGTCCCTTTGGCCGACAACGAAACACCTCCGCAGGACCCGCCGCATTCCGACATCAAGCCGGTGTCGATCGTCGACGAGATGAAGCGCTCCTATCTCGATTACGCGATGAGCGTGATCGTCAGCCGCGCGCTGCCGGACGTGCGCGACGGGCTGAAGCCGGTGCACCGGCGCATCATGTTCTCCATGCACGAGAACGGTCACACGCCGGACAAGCCTTACGTGAAATCCGCGCGCATCGTCGGCGATGTGATGGGTAAGTATCACCCGCACGGCGACTCCGCGATTTACGACGCGCTCGTGCGCATGGCGCAGGATTTCTCGATGCGCCTGCCGCTGGTCGACGGGCAGGGCAATTTTGGCTCGATCGACGGCGATCCGCCGGCGGCCATGCGCTACACGGAATCGCGTCTCGCCAAACCGGCGCTGGCGCTTCTGGAGGACATCGAGGAAGGCACTGTCGACTTCCAGCCGAACTACGACGGCAAGGAGCGCGAGCCGGTCGTGCTGCCGGCGCGTTTTCCCAACCTGCTCGTCAACGGCGCCGGCGGCATCGCGGTCGGCATGGCGACGAACATTCCACCGCACAATCTCGGCGAGGTGATCGACGCCGTTGTCGCGCTCATCGACCGGCCGGAGATCGATCTCGTCGATCTCATGCGCATCGTGCCGGGGCCGGATTTCCCCACCGGCGGCGCCATCATCGGCCGCGCGGGCGTCGCCAGCGCCTATGCGACGAGTCGCGGCTCCATCCTCATGCGCGCCAAGGTCGACGTGGAGGAGATGCGCAACAACCGCGCGGCGCTGATCGTCACCGAGATTCCCTATCAGGTGAACAAGGCGACGCTCATCGAGCGCATCGCCGAACTAGTGCGCGAGAAGCGCATCGAGGGCATTTCGGACCTGCGCGACGAGAGCGACCGCGACGGCATGCGCATCGTCATCGAGTTGCGGCGCGACGCCGCGCCCGACGTGGTGCTCAACCAGCTCTACCGCTTCACCGCGCTGCAATCGAGCTTCGGCGCCAACATCATCGCGCTCAACGGCGGCAAGCCGGAACAGCTGACGCTGAAGGACGTGCTGAGGGCCTTCGTCGATTTCCGCGAGGAGGTCGTCACCCGCCGCACCAAGTTCCGCCTCGCCAGGGCGCGCGACGCCGCGCACATGCAGGTGGGCCTGGCGGTCGCCGTCGCCAATATCGACGAGGTCATCCGCCTCATCCGCACCTCGCCCGACGCGAGCGCCGCGCGCGAGGCGCTGATGGCGCGCGCCTGGCCCGCCCGCGACATGGCGCCGCTCGTCGCGCTCATCGCCGATCCGCGCCACACGCTCGACGCCGACGGCGCCATCCATCTGTCGGAAGCGCAGGCGCGCGCCATTCTCGACCTGCGCCTGCAACGGCTGACTGCGCTCGGCCGCGAGGAGATTTCGGAGGCGCTGAACAAGCTCGCCGCCGAGATCGCCGATTATCTCGACATCCTGCGCTCGCGCGAGCGGCTGTTCGGCATCGTGAAGGACGAGTTGAACGCGGTGAAGGCGGCCCACGCCACGCCGCGCCGCACCGTCATCCTCGATGTCGAGGGCGACATGGCCGACGAAGACCTCATCCAGCGTGAGGACATGGTCGTCACCGTCAGCCATGCCGGCTACATCAAGCGCGTGCCGCTTTCCACCTATCGCGCGCAGAAGCGTGGCGGCAAAGGCCGCTCCGGCATGCAGACGCGCGAAGAGGATTTCGTCGCGCGCCTGTTCGTGGCCTCCACGCACGCGCCCATCCTGTTCTTCTCCTCGCGCGGACAGGTCTACAAGGAAAAGGTGTGGCGCCTGCCGCTGGCCGCGCCGCAGGCGACCGGCAAGTTCCTGCGCAACATTCTGCCGCTGGAGTCCGACGAGCGCATCACCACCATCATGCCGCTGCCCGAGGCCGAGGAGGACTGGGAGAAGCTGGACGTGATGTTCGCCACCACGCGCGGCACGGTCCGCCGCAACAAACTGTCGGATTTCACGCAGGTCAACCGCGCCGGCAAGATCGCGATGAAGCTGGATGAGGGCGAAGGCATCGTCGACGTGCAGATCTGTTCCGAGCACGACGACGTGCTGCTGACGACCGCGCAAGGGCAGAGCATCCGCTTCGCCGTCACCGACGTGCGCGTGTTCAAGGGACGCGATTCGATGGGCGTGCGCGGCATCGCGCTCGAACGCGAGGACCGTGTGATCTCGCTGTCGATCCTGCGCCATTTCGAGGCCCAGCCCGAGGAGCGCACCGCTTATCTCAAGATGCGCCGCGCGATCGCCGGCGAAAGCGAGCCGGAGAACGGCGAGCGCGACGGCGAGGAGACGACCGGCGGCGCCTCGCTCTCGCAGGAGCGCTATGCGGAAATGTCGGCGGCCGAGCAGTTCGTGCTCGCTGTCTCGCAGAACGGCTACGGCAAACGCTCGTCGTCGTTCGAATACCGCATCACCGGGCGCGGCGGCAAAGGCATCGTCGCCATGGCCGTCAACGAGCGCAACGGGCCGCTCGTGGCCGCCTTCCCGGTGGAGGATTCCGACCAGATCATGCTGGTGACGGATGGTGGCCAGTTGATCCGCTGCCCGGTCGAGGGCATCCGCATCGCCGGCCGGTCGACGCAGGGCGTCATCGTGTTCAACACGGCGGAGGACGAGCGCGTCGTTTCGGTCGAGCGCATCGCGGCCGAGGAAGATGAAGAAGGCGAGGGTTCGGCCGAAGGTTGAGCGGGGCGGCTCGGGCCGCGCCGCCGTGGCGCGGGGTCAGCGCCGCTGTTGCAGCGCCTTCGCGGCAGGGTCGCCCTCGGTGATCATGCGGCAGCCCTGCTTGATCTGCGCGGGCGACAGCGCATCGGCCTTGCCGTTGATCAGTTTCGCGAATTTGTCCAGCGTGACGCCATCGTAGCCCTTGCCGGATTCGACGGCGCCGCGGCAGGCGGCGAGCGCGGCGAGCGTTCCGTCGGTGCGCACGGTTTCGATGCCGCCGAGAGGCGTTTCCACCGTCGAGAACGAACGTTGCGCGGGGCGGGCGGGCGCCGGCGGCGGGGTGGGCGTCGGGATGACGGCTTTTGGTTCGACGGGCGGCGCCACGGCGACCGCGGGGGCCGCCGTTCGCGCGCCGATGAGTCGGGGCGCCAGCATCATGCCGCCGAAACCGAGCGCAAACACGGCCGCGACGGCCATGATGTATTTCGGAGTGATGCCTTCGTTGACCGACGAGGGCTGAACATGCGGGCGCATTGACGGCTCCGGCGCGACGGCGCGGGACTGGACGTCGACCACTTTCGCCTCAAAAAACTTAAGAAATCGCAATACTCGCCATCGTTCGGGCCGCCGGCGCGGGCGCCCCCGTGGCAATCGCGGCGAAATGGGCTACCAAGGCGCGGCCAGACAGGGAGGAGACATGCGGACTGCGCTTTACACGGGGTCGTTCGACCCGTTGACAAATGGCCACCTGGACGTGATCGGCCAGTCGATGGCGCTGTGCGACCGGCTCGTGGTGGCGATCGGCGTCCATCCCGGCAAGACGCCGGTGTTCACGGCCGAGGAGCGCGCCGATCTCATCCGCAAGGCGACAGCCCCGTTGTTCGCCGACGGCAGGCACAGGCTGGAAGTGGTGACGTTTGCAGGCCTGGCGGTGGACGCCGCTCGCCAGCACGGCGCGACGATGATCGTGCGCGGCCTGCGCGACGGCACGGACCTCGACTACGAGATGCAGATGGCGGGCATGAACGGGGCGATGGCGCCGGAGGTGAAAACCGTGTTTTTCGCAGCATCCCCGCCCGTGCGCCCCATCACCGCCACGCTTGTGCGCCAGATCGCGGCCATGAACGGCGACATTTCCGCCTTCGTGCCGCCGCTGGTCGACGCGGCGCTCAAGGCGCGGATGAAGGAACGGGCGCAGAAATGAGTTTCAACGAAAGGACCGTCATGCATTTCGATCGACGCACCATCGTCTCCGGCCTCGCGCTCGTCCCGCTCGCGGGCTCGGGCGCGCTTGCGCAAACCGCGCCGGCCGATCCGCAGAACACCGTGTTTCTCGAAACCAAGGACGGTCGCATCGTCATCCGCCTGCGGCCCGATCTCGCGCCCAGGCACGTCGCGCAGATCAAGACGCTGACGCAGCGCGGCTTCTACGACGGCATCGTGTTCCATCGCGTGATCGATGGCTTCATGGCGCAAACGGGCGACCCGACCGGCACCGGCATGGGCAAGTCCGATCTGCCGAACATCCCGGCGGAGTTTTCCAAAGAGGCGTTCCGCCGCGGCACGGTCGGCATGGCGCGCTCGCAGAGCCCGGATTCGGCCAATTCGCAGTTCTTCATCTGTTTCGGCGACGCCTCGTTCCTCAACGGCAATTACACCGTGTTCGGCGAGGTCGTCTCCGGCATGGACGTGGTGGACAAGATCAAGAAGGGATCGAAGTCCGACAACGGCGCCGTGCAGAACCCCGACAAGATCGTGAAGATGCGGCTTGCCGCCGACACGAAATAATTCAAACCCGGAAGGACATGACATGTCGGACGAAGGCAATACGCTCACGCTGGAAACGACCAAGGGAACGGTCGTCATTCGCATGCGACCCGATCTTGCGCCCAATCACGTCGCGCATATCAAGAAGCTGGTGAACGAGGGCTTCTACGACGGCATCGTGTTCCATCGCGTGATCGACGGCTTCATGGCGCAGACCGGCTGCCCGCACGGCACCGGCACGGGCGGCTCGAAATATCCGAACCTGAAGCAGGAGTTCAACGCCGCGCCGCACGTGCGCGGCACGTGCTCGATGGCGCGCGCGCAGAACCCCGATTCGGCCAACAGCCAGTTCTTCATCTGTTTCGACGACGCGCGCTTCCTCGACCGGCAATATACGGTATGGGGCGAGGTGGTGTCGGGTATGGAGAACGTCGACAAGATCAAGCGCGGCGAACCCGTGCGCGATCCCGACAAGATCGTCTCCGCGAAAATGAGCTGAGACCTCGGAGCGGGGAGCTCTCTCTCGCCGCTTGCGGGGAGAGGGCTGAGGCGAGAGGCGGGAACATGCCTTTCGCCGCCTCCCCCGCTCGCGGGGAGAGGGTGCGATGCGCGTAGACCTTTTCGATTTCGATCTTCCTCAGGAACGCATCGCGCTGCGTCCGGCCGAGCCGCGCGACTCGGCGCGCATGCTCGTCGTGCGCGCCGACGCGCTCGAAGACGGCGCCATCCGCGACCTTCCGGATTTTCTGCGCGAAGGCGACGCGCTCGTGGTCAACGACACGCGCGTCATTCCCGCGCGATTGAGCGGCATTCGCGCGCGCGGCGACAATGTCGCGCGCATCGAGGCGACGCTGATCCGGCGAGAATCCTCCAACCGCTGGCGCGCGCTCGCCAGACCGGCCAAACGGCTGGCGCCGGGCGACCGCGTGCGTTTCGGCGAGACGAGCGAGAGCATGGCCTGCCTGCTCGCCGCGCTCGACGCCGAGATCGTCGAACGCGACGAAGGCGAAATCCTGCTGGCGTTCGATCTCGACGGCGCCGCGCTCGACGAGGCGATCGAACGGCTGGGCCATATGCCGCTGCCGCCCTACATCGCCGCGCGCCGCGCCGACGATGCGCAGGACGAGCGCGACTACCAGACGATGTTCGCGCAACAGGCCGGCGCGGTCGCCGCGCCCACGGCCGGATTGCATTTCACGCCCGCGCTCGTCGCCGCCATCGCGGCCAGGGGCGTCGCGCTCCACCGCGTCACGCTGCATGTGGGGGCGGGCACCTTCCTGCCGGTGAAGGCGGACGACACCGCCGATCACGTCATGCACAGCGAATGGGGCGCGGTCGACGCCGGCACGGCGCGCGCGCTCAACGAGGCGCGCGCGAAGGGCGGGCGGATCGTCGCGGTGGGCACGACGGCGCTGCGCATTCTCGAAAGCGCGGCGGACGAGTCGGGCCGATTGCACGCCTTTGAAGGCGATACGTCCATCTTCATCACGCCGGGATACCGGTTTCGCGCGGTCGACGCGCTTGTCACCAATTTCCACCTGCCGCGCTCGACGCTGTTCATGCTGGTGTGCGCCTTCGCCGGCCTCGACCGCATGCAGGCGGCCTATGCGCACGCCATCGCCGCCGGCTATCGGTTTTACAGCTATGGCGACGCCTGCCTGCTGCTGCGCGAGGGTGGATCGAACGTGACCGAGCGGCTATGACGCCGCGATGAGCGCACAATTCTCCTTTCATGTTTCGGCGACGGATGGCGCGGCCCGCACGGGCGCGATCGCCACCGCGCGCGGCCAGATCCGCACGCCGGCCTTCATGCCGGTCGGCACCGCGGCGACCGTGAAGGCGATGTACGCCGATCAGGTGCGCGCGCTGGGCGCCGACGTGGTGCTGGGCAACGTCTATCATCTCATGTTGCGGCCCGGCGCCGAGCGCGTGGCGGAACTTGGCGGCCTGCACCGGTTCATGAACTGGCCGCACCCGATCCTCACCGACAGCGGCGGCTTTCAGGTGATGTCGCTGGCGAAACTTCGCAAGCTCGACGAGAACGGCGTGACGTTCCAGTCCCACATCGACGGCTCGAAACACGTGCTGTCGCCCGAGCGTTCGATGGAGATTCAGCATCTGCTGGGCGCCGACATCCAGATGCAGTTCGACGAATGCGTCCGCCTGCCGGCCGAACGTTCGGATGTCGAGCGCGCGATGCGCCTGTCGCTGCGCTGGGCCGAACGCTCGCTCGCCGCCTTTCGTGAGGCGCCGGGCAGGGCGATGTTCGGCATCGTGCAGGGCGGCGACGACCGCGCGCTGCGTATCGAAAGCGCGCGCGCGCTGGCGGACATGCCATTCGGGGGCCTGGCCATCGGCGGGCTGGCGGTCGGCGAGCCGCAGGACGTGATGCTCGCGATGATCGAAACGGTCGCGCCATATCTGCCGACGACAAAACCGCGCTACCTGATGGGCGTCGGCACGCCGGACGATATCGTGCAGGCGGTCGCGCGCGGCGTCGACATGTTCGATTGCGTGATGCCGACGCGCGCGGGACGGCACGGCCTCGCCTACACGCGTCATGGCCGCATCAATCTGAAAAACGCGCGCCACGCCACCGAGTCTCGCCCGCTCGACGAAGCGTCGTCCTGCCCGGCCGCGCGGGACTATTCGCGCGCCTATCTGCACCATCTGGTCAAGTCGGGCGAAATACTCGCGATGATGCTGCTGACCTGGAACAACCTCGCATATTATCAGGAGCTGATGACGGGCCTGCGGACGGCCATCGCGCAGGGCCGGCTGAAGGACTTCATCGCCGAGGCCAGGGAAGGCTGGGCGCGCGGCGAGGCGCAACGCTAGGGTCCGGGCGGCGCCGCTGGTTTAGCCGCGACCGCGGCGCCGAGCTGATGCGAGGTCGCGC
>CALMZV010000011.1 GCA_937870755.1 uncultured Methylocystaceae bacterium | reverse complement strand
GCGTCTCGCGGTCGTAGCGCTTGCCCTTGCAGACGTCGCAGGTGACGTAAACGTCCGGCAGGAAGTGCATCTCGATCTTGATGACGCCGTCGCCCTGGCAGGCCTCGCATCGCCCGCCCTTCACGTTGAACGAAAACCGGCCCGGCGCGTAACCGCGCGCTTTGGCTTCCGGCAAGCCCGCGAACCACTCGCGGATCGGCGTGAAGGCGCCGGTGTAGGTCGCCGGATTGGAGCGGGGCGTGCGACCGATCGGCGACTGGTCGATGTCGATCACCTTGTCGATATGTTCCAGCCCCTCGATCCTGTCGAACGGCGCAGGATGTTCGAGCGCGCCCGATACGCGCCGCGCGACCGCCTTGTAGAGCGTGTCGACGACGAGCGTGGATTTTCCGCCGCCCGAGACGCCCGTGACGCAGGTGAAGAGGCCGAGCGGAAATTCCGCCGTCACGTCTTTCAGATTGTTGCCCTTCGCGCCGACCAGCCTGATCTTGCGCGCCGGCTGCGGCTTGCGTCGCTTCGTGCGCGTGGAGACCGCGCGCGCGCCGGTGAGATACTGGCCCGTGAGCGAATGCGCGTCCGCCATGATGTCGCCGGGCGTTCCTTCCGCCACGATCTCGCCGCCATGAATGCCCGCGCCGGGCCCGACGTCGACCACATGGTCGGCCGAAAGGATCGCATCCTCGTCGTGTTCGACCACGATGACCGTGTTGCCGAGATCGCGCAGGCGCCGCAGCGTTTCGATCAGCCGTGCGTTGTCGCGCTGGTGCAGGCCGATCGACGGTTCGTCGAGCACATAGAGCACGCCGGTCAGGCCGGAGCCGATCTGCGAGGCGAGGCGGATGCGCTGGCTCTCGCCGCCCGACAGCGAGCCCGCGCCGCGCGCGAGCGTGAGATAGTCGAGGCCCACGTCCACCAGAAAGTCGAGCCGCTCGCCGATCTCCTTGAGAATGCGATGCGCGATCTCGTTGCGCTTGGCGTCCAGCGTTTCCGGCAGCGCCGCGAACCAGTCGGACGCCTTGCGCACCGAGAGTTCGCATACCTGTCCGATATGTTCGCCGCCGACCTTCACCGCGAGCGCTTCCGGCTTCAGCCGAAAACCGCTGCAGGCCTTGCACGGCGTCGCCGACATGTAGCGCCCGATCTCCTCGCGCGCCCATTCCGATTCCGTTTCGAGATAGCGACGTTGAAGATTGGAGACGACGCCTTCGAACGGTTTCTTCACCTGATAGGCGCGCAGCCCGTCGTCGTAGGAAAAGCGCACCTCGTCCTCGCCCGTGCCGTAGAGCAGGACGTTGCGCACGTCTTTCGGCAGATCGGCGAACGGCGTGTCGAGCCGAAACTTGTAGTGCCTGGCGAGCGCTTCCAGCGTTTGCAGGTAATAGGGCGAGGTCGAGCGCGCCCACGGCGCGATCGCGCCCTTGCGCAAGGTGAGCCCGGCGTCCGGCACGACCAGGTCGGGATCGATCGTCTGTTCCGAGCCAAGCCCCCCGCAGGTCGGACAGGCGCCGAACGGATTGTTGAACGAGAACAGGCGCGGCTCGATTTCCGGAATCGTGAATCCGGACACGGGGCAGGCGAATTTCGAGGAAAAGACCAGGTGCTCGCCGTAGTGCGACGAGACGTTCGCCTGCTTCTGCCTCTCCTTCTCCCCGCCCGCGGGGAGAGGGCCGGGGGCAAGGGCGGGGGGCGTCGCCGCATCGGCGAATTCGACGATGGCGATCCCGTCGGCCAGCTCGAGCGCCGTCTCGAAACTCTCGGCGAGCCGCGCCGCCATGTCGGGGCGCACGACGATGCGGTCGACCACCACGTCGATGTCGTGTTTCAGTTTCTTGTCGAGCGCCGGCGCATCGCCGATTTCGTAGTACCGACCGTCGATCTTCAGCCGCTGGAAGCCGCGCTTCTGATAGTCGGCGATCTCCTTGCGATATTCGCCCTTGCGGCCGCGCACCACCGGGGCGAGCAGATAGAGCCGCGTGCGTTCGGGCAAGGCCAGCACGCGGTCCACCATCTGGCTGACGGTCTGGCTCTCGATCGGCAGGCCGGTGGCCGGCGAATAGGGCACGCCCACGCGCGCCCACAACAGGCGCATGTAGTCGTAGATTTCGGTCACCGTGCCGACGGTCGAGCGCGGGTTCCTGGACGTCGTCTTCTGTTCGATCGAAATGGCCGGCGAGAGCCCGTCGATCTGGTCGACGTCCGGCTTCTGCATCATCTCCAGAAACTGCCGGGCATAGGCCGACAGCGATTCCACGTAGCGCCGCTGGCCTTCGGCGTAGATGGTGTCGAAGGCGAGCGAGGACTTGCCGGAACCCGAAAGCCCCGTGAACACCACCAGCGCATCGCGGGGGATGACCAGATCGACATTCTTGAGATTGTGCTCGCGCGCGCCGCGCACCGAAATCGTGCGCGTGTCCGCCGCCCGCTGCGGCAGGGCCAGCGTGCGCTGGCGGCTTGCGTCCGTCTGCGGTCGATGCGGAGCCTTGCCCGCGGACTTGCGCGGGGTCTTCGGCGTTTTGTCTCGGGTCATCGAAATGCTGAGAAGAGAAGAGCGGCGCATGCCGCCGGTCCCGGCAATCTAGGCGCTTTCGCGCGCAGGGCAACCCGGCACGGCGCCCGCGGAACCATCGCGCCGCCCGTCTGGTTGCAACGTGGCGGAGAGCCAGGCGCGGAGGTGGTCATGCGCGAACTTGCCCTGTGCGCGGCTCTGTTTCTTGGCGCGAGCGTCGCCGAGGGCAGGGCGCAATCCACAACCGGTTTCGGACAGACCGAGTCGAGCCTCGACTATGCGCGGGGCGCCCGGATCATCTGTACGCGCGGCGGATGTCGGGAAACCACGCCCCCGCGCGCGCCCGCGCCGCCGGTCCGGCCTGGGCGCTCCGCGAGATAGTCGCAAGGCTTGCGCGCCGTCCGCGCGATTGCTAGAACAAAAAAAGAACATTCCCGTTGTGGACAGAGGCGGAATTCACGTCGCCTCGCCATCGGGAAAGGATAGTGTGGCGCGCGATTGGCGCGTTCGCGCGCGTGAAGGTCAGGCCGGGAGAGAGCCATGTCGGGCAGCGTCAACAAAGTCATTCTCATCGGCAATCTCGGCCGCGACCCGGAAGTGCGCACGATGCCGTCGGGCGACAAGGTGGTGTCGTTCTCGCTGGCGACCACCGAGAGCTGGCGCGACAAGGCGACGGGCGAGCGCAAGGACAAGACCGAGTGGCATAACGTTTCGATCTTTAACGAAAACCTCGGGCGCATCGCCGAGCAGTACTGCAAGAAGGGCTCGAAGATTTATCTCGAAGGCCAGTTGCAGACGCGCGAATACACCGATCGCGACGGCAACCAGCGCAAGACGACGGACGTCGTGCTCCAGCGTTTCCGGGGCGAGCTGACGTTGCTCGACAGCCGCGGTCGCGGCGGCGAGGAAGGGGCCTCGTATGGCGGCGGGGGCGAGCGGGGCGGCTACAGGAGCCAGCCGCCGGCCGAGCGCGGCGGCGGCGAACGGCGCGCGCAGGGCGGCGGCGGTCGGCTGTCGGACGCGCTCGACGACGACATTCCGTTCTGAGGTGCAGCGCGTCTGCGATCCGGGCCCCGGGCCGGACGAGGCGCGCGCTTGCGCGCGGCTTGTCGGCGTGCGCCCCCTTTCAATCCGTTCCTTCTTGTTCTGAACGATTGCGGCGGGCCAACCGGCCGGAGCGCGCTCCATATTGAGCACGCCGGCGCAGTAGCTGTTTTGAGTCAATATTCTTTCGCTTTGTTACCGCGCGTTTACTACCGTTACGCTAGGTAGGAAACCAATTCATATATTGACGGTTTAGGTAATAGCTTGGAAAGGCTGCGCGCGTCCTACTCGCCCCCAGGTTTTAAATTTGAATTGTGAGAGCCGGGGCCATGACCAAGCAACTCTTCCGCTGCGCCGAGATTACCGCCACATCGACTTCCTGCGTATTGCGCCGTTTCGCGGCCGACCGAAATGGCACGGTCGCGGCCATTTTCGGACTGTCCATCGTTCCGGCCGTCTTGCTGATGGGCGCTGCGTGGGACTACGGCAACGTCATCAGGGGGCGGGCGGTGTTGCAGCGGGCGGTCGATGCGGCGGCGCTGGACGCGTCGGGCGCTCCCGATAACGCGGAGGCCGTCGGGCTGGCGACTTTGAACGCAAATCTTCGCGATAAGAAGGTCCGGCTGACCTCGACGCCCAGCATCGTCAAGAACGCCGACGGGTCCATATCCGTTTTCGCCAACGCCGCTGTCGACACGGCCTTCATGGGCATCGTCAAGAAATCGGCGGTCGAGTTCTCGAGCAGGGCGGGCGCGCTCACGCCGCCGACATTCCCGCCCACGCCGTCGGAGATCACGTTCAACGCGACGGGCGCATCCGGCGCATACTGGAAGCAGATCGATCTCGTCGTCCGGCCGGACGGCGCCGCGAACGACGTCGTGATGGCGTCTTACGTCTACCAGCCGACCAGCTACAACAACTATACCGGCACGGTCGCGGCGGCGTTCCTCAACGGAAACCAGATGATCCCCGACGACGTCGATACGAAAGTCGTCGTCGGCGAGAACTATTCGAACATCTACCTGACGATGAAGGTCATCGACGATGGATGCGCGCCCAACTATGCGCGCGCCCCCGACAGCACGAACGCGAACTATAAATGTGCGCCGGTAGGCTCCTATACCTATTCGACGCGCGACTGCACGAGATACTATTCCAACGGCTCGTGCAGGACCTGGGGAGCCTACTACGACAAGACCGTCAATCTGACGAAGTCCGGCAAGACGGCATACTATACGACCAATCCGAACGACAATGCCTCGGCGGACAAGGCGGCGAACCTGTTCATATCGAGCGCAGCCAATTCTGTCGGAAATCATCTGGAAATCGGAAAGAAGCCGAGTGTGTTCGATCTCCTGCCTTGCGAGCTGGACGCCGACAAGACGATCTATCATCACTGGGAAGACACGCCTTACGCCGGAACGTCCTCTGAGAACCGGCAGGGAACCTGGGCGCAGCAGGACTTCCATTTCCAGGTCACGACCGCGAAGTGCAAGGGCAATTCCAACTACACCATGAGTTCGACCCAGAGCTGGAACGCCAATCCCAACGGCGACCCGAACGCCAAGGCCGCCAAAGGGCGCCTGACAAAATAGTTCGCGGCCAGCTCCATTTCGACTTCTCTGATATGGCAGGGTTCCGGGATCCGTTCCGGAACCCTGCTTTTGCCTGCTTCCGACAGGCGCGCCTCTCCATGCAGCGCATGGCCCTCGGTTGCGACGCACTCCGAGTGGAGGGCGGTAGAAGGCGCCTCAGAGGCTTATCGAAAATTAACGAAGTTTCCGTGGTCGCCCACACCGTGCGTTTACTACCGTTACGCAAACGCGGGGAACGCCCCTTGTGTCGACAGTTCAGGTAAGGACTTGGCAAGGCGCGGCGCGCTTACTCGCCCCATCTGTTGAATTAAATTGTGGGAACCGGGGCCATGACAAAGCAATTTTTCTGCTCTGCCGCGACCAGTATCCAACCGACGACCGCTTGCGTCGCTTCGGCGCCCCATCGGCTTCGTCGTTTTGCGGCCGACCGCAAGGGCACGACCGCGGCGATCTTCGCGCTGACCGTGGTGCCGTTGATCGGCATGATCGCCGCCGCGATGGACTACAGCGATTACCTGAAGACCACGTCGCAGATCCAGAGCCAGGTCGACGCGGCGGTGCTGGCGGCGTCCAGCGCGAGCAACAGCGGACTGACGCGCGATCAGGCGGCTACGAAATTCTTCGACGCGACGCCGAAGCCCAATGGCGTGACCGTGCTCTCGCGCAGTTTCACCTACGACGCCGACACCGGCAAGGTTTCCGGATCGGCGACGGTCACCAAGCCGATGCTGCTGTCGACGGTGGCGGGCCTGAAGTTTCAGGCCAAGGTCGAGGCGGGCGCAGTGCCGAAGGGCACGGCGATCCGCGCGCTCGATCTCGCCTTCTGCGTGGACTCGACGGGCTCGATGAGCAACACGCTCAGCATGGTCCAGAACAACACCGCCAATTTCAAGACCAATCTCAACAACGCGCTCAAGGCGAAGGGCATGCCGCCGTTCGACCAGTTGCGCGTGCGCCTCATCTACTTCCGCGACTACGGCGGCAACGGATACAGGTTCGCGAAGGGCGACTACGGCGACAATTACAGGACGCCCGCCGCAGCTCACGCCAAGTATGGCAATTCGGGCATCGGCGACGCCACGCCGATCCAGGCGTCGAACTTCTTCAATCTGGACATCGCCTCGGAAGCGACCGCCTACCAGAACTACGTCTACAACAAGAGCGCGAGCGGCGGCGGCGACTTGCCGGAAGCCGGACTGGAATGTGTGTGGACGGCCATGCAGTCGCAATGGTCGAAGGTGGACGACACGCTCGCCGACGGCCGCAAGGTGCAGCAGGTCCATCCGGTCATCGCCATCTACACCGACGCCGGCGCCCATCCGCCGGACTTCCCCTGGTCGACCATCCGCACCGACTATCCCGCGGCCATGCCGCGCAACTACGGCGGTCTCCGCTCGATGTGGAACGACAGCGCCATCATCGACCAGACGAACAAGAAGATCCTGTTCTACGGCAACCCGGACAAGGACGACGACTACTACTTCGATCTGAATTCGGGCTGGAAAGACGTCAAGCAGTGGCCGAACTTCGCCAACCCCGGTTCGTTGACGAGCGCCAACATGTCCTTCATCAACACGCTCGCCGCGGGCATCGCCGGCGCCAAGACGCCGTATCTCACCGACTGACGTCGAAGGCCTGACGAACAAAAACCCCGCAAGCGACGCTTGCGGGGTTTTTTTGTCGCGCGATGCGGCGCGTGATTACTCGTCGGCCTTGGCGGCTGGCGTCGCGCGCGGCAGTCTCACCGGGCGCAGCAGAAACGACGGCGTGTGGTCGCCGAGCCCGACGACCGGCGCATCGTCGCGGTCGCGTCCGTTCTCGCGGGTCCGCTCGCGCCGGGGACGCTCGCGCCCGCCAGACTCTGCCTGCGCGCGCGGTTCGCGCGCGGAAACGTCGGCCTGCGCGCGCGGTTCGCGCCCGGAAATGTCGGCCTGCGCGCGCGGTTCGCGCGCGGAAACGTCAGCCTGCGCTTCGCGGCGCGGCCGGCGTGCGCGGCGTTCGCCCTGCGCCTGCGCCGCGTCGGCCGCCTCGCGCGGCGCTTCGTTGCGGTCGCCGCCCTCGCGGGCGCGCCGTGGCGCACGGCTGCGCTCGGGACGTTCGCGTCGACCGTCGCGCCGGCCCTCGCGGCGATGCCCGCGCTCGTGAACCTGCTCGTCCGGGCCGAGTTCGTCGAGCTTCGGGCCGAGCCAGTCGATCGATTTGCCGATGAGTTTCTCGATCTGGTCGATGTATTTGCGGTCGTCCTCGGTCGCGATGGTCATCGCCACGCCCGACTTGCCCGCGCGGCCGGTGCGGCCGATGCGGTGCACGTAATCTTCCGGATGGGTCGGCGCGTCGAAATTGAACACGTGGCTCACGTCCGGAATGTCGAGGCCGCGCGCCGCGACGTCCGAACAGACAATCAGCTTCACATCGCCGTTCTTGAACGCGTCGAGCGAGGCCATGCGCGCGCGCTGGTCCATGTCGCCGTGCAGCGCGCCGGCGGAGAACCCGTGTTTGAGCAGCGATTTGTGCAGCACCGCCACGTCGCGCTTGCGGTTGCAGAAGATGATCGCGTTCTTGAGAGTCTCCTCCGCGCGGATCAGCCGGCGCAGCGTCTCGCGTTTGGCGCGATGGCCGTGCGAGGCGACGAGCCCCTGCGTGATCGTGGAGGCGGTGGAGGAGGCCCGCGCGACTTCCACGCGGGCGGGATTGTGAAGGAACTGTTCGGTCAGCCGCGTGATTTCCGGCGGCATGGTGGCGGAGAAGAACAGCGTCTGACGCGTGAACGGCACCAGCTTGCAGATCTTCTCGATGTCGGGGATGAACCCCATGTCGAGCATGCGGTCGGCTTCGTCGATCACCAGCACCTCGATGCCCGAGAGCAGCAGCTTGCCGCGCTCGAAAAAGTCGAGCAGCCGGCCGGGCGTCGCGATCAGCACGTCGGCGCCGCGCATGATCTTGGCTTCCTGATCGCCGAACGACACGCCGCCGATCAGCAGCGCCACGTTCAGCTTGTGATTGGCGCCGTATTTGATGAACGCTTCCTCGACCTGCGCGGCGAGTTCGCGCGTCGGCTCCAGGATCAGCGTGCGCGGCACGCGGGCGCGGGCGCGGCCCTGTTCCAGCCGGCAGAGCATGGGCAGCGTGAAGGCGGCGGTCTTGCCCGTGCCGGTCTGGGCGATGCCGAGAATGTCGCGGCCGGCGAGGGCGAAGGGAATGGCTTGCGCCTGGATGGGCGTGGGAGTCGTATAGCCGGAGGCTTCGACCGCCGCGCGGACCTTTTCGGAAAGGCCCAGTTCGTTGAACTGCATCAATAGTCCTGAGTGCGGCGCTGTAATGGGAAAAGGGCGCGGGCCGCAGGACGCGCTCGTAACTGGCGCTCTGCGCGCCAAGGACTGGGATCGCGACGCGACGCGCCGAGATGTCGGAGAGGGCCGCTTTTCGCGGCGGGCGGGCCAACGATCTTCGCCGTCCGATCAGGGGCATTTAGGCGAATCTGCGGGAAAGTCAATCGAAACCGCCGGAAAACCGCCGTTTTCCCGTCGATCTGCTCCATTTTCCCTTGGAAGCGACTTTGCCGGAGCTCATGGCCATGACCGAATCCGACACAACGCCCGTCCTGCTGATTCCGGGCCTTGCCTGCGACCCGCGCATGTATGCCGCCCAGGTCGCCGCGCTCGGCGGCCGCTCGGTCGCCGTCGCCGACCACACCCGCGCCGACGACATGGCGACCATCGCGGCGGGCGTTCTGGCGCGCGCGCCGGCGCGATTCGCGCTCTGCGGCTTCTCGATGGGCGGCTATATCGCGCTCGAAATCATGGCGACGGCGCCCGAACGCGTGACGCGGCTGGCGCTCATGGATACGCAGGCAGGCCCCGAAAGCGAGGAGGCGCGCGCCGCGCGGCGCGAACGCATGCAGCTTGCGCGCGCCAAAGGCATGCGCGCCGCCGCCGAATCGAACCTCGCCCAGTCGATCCATCCCGCGCATATGGCCGACGCCGCGCTCGTGCAGACGATCGTCGACATGGCGGAGGCGATCGGGGTCGAGGCCTTCCTGCGTCAGGCGCAGGCGATCATCGGCCGGCGCGATGCGCGGCCGCTGCTGCCGCGAATTTCCGTGCCGACGCTTGTGCTGGTCGGCGACCGGGACGCGCTGACCCCGCCGGCCCGCGCGCGCGAAATGGCCGACGCCATCGCCGGCGCCAGCCTCGTCGTCGTTCCCGAAAGCGGGCACATGACGACGCTCGAACAGCCGCAGGCCGTCAACGCCGCGCTGCTGGATTTCCTGGGATAGCCGATTATTTCGGTTGGCCGGTGCAGGGATCGAGTTTGATTTCTCTGCCGATCGCGCGAATGCTGGCGGTCGTGGAATGATCGACGCCGGCCGCCGGCGCGCCGGTCGGCGCGGTCGCGGGTCTGGGCGCCGATTGGGCGAGCCGCGCCAGATCGCCGTCGCCGCGAATGATGGCGATGCGCGGCAATGTTCCGTCCTTCACCGCAACCTGCATCATCTGCGCGCCGCCGACGCTCGCAAGGCCGATCGCCGCGGCCATGATCGCGATGCGCTCGACCGCGCCGCCGCGCTTGTCTTTCAGAAACCGGGAGAGGAGTGCCATCTGCGCTGTCCTGCGGAGCCTGCCGCACTATGGCGCGCGATGGTAAACAGAGAATTGCGATCAATGGCCGGCTGCGCGGCGCGCCTCGTCCCAGAGCGCGCGCGGCACGGCCGCGCCCTCGCGCGCGATGCGCGCGCGCTCCAGCCGGCGCCGGTCGCCCGGCAGCCGAACGCCGGGCAGGGCGCGCAGCTCGGCGAAGAACGCGCCCGCATGCGCGCGCCAGCCGGCCGCGTCGCCGAACCGGTCCGGATCGAACGCGATCATCAGCACGCCGCCGCGCGGCGGCCCGCCGTCGCAGACGCCGAGCGCCTTTTCCTCGCGCGCGGCCTCCGCGCTCGTCGGCTGGCCGATCAGCACGCCCGCCATCAGTTCGATCATCAGCGCGAGCGCCGATCCCTTGTGCCCGCCGAACGGCGATTGCGCGCCGGCGAGGATCGCGTGCGGGTCGCGCGTCGGCCGTCCGTCCGTATCGACACCGGCGCCGGCGGGCGCGGGCCGGCCGTCGCGCGCCGCGATCTGGATTTCCCCGCGCGCGGTGGCGGCGGTCGCGAAATCGAAGATGAACGCCTCGCCCGGAAAGCCGAAGGCGAACGGATTTGTGCCGAAGAACGGCGTCTTCGCGCCCGCCGGCGCGACCGACGGCAGATAGGCCGTCATGCAGAAGGCGCCCAGCCCGTCCGCGACCAGCCCCTCGATATCCGCCCACAAAGCCGAGAAATGCAGAACGTCGACAATGGCGACGGCCGCGATCCCCTGCGCGCGCGCGAGCGGCGCGACCGCCGTGCGCGCGACCTGCATGGCGAGCGGCGCAAGCGCGTTGTCGCCTTCCACACGGACGACGCCCGGCGCGTGCGCGCGCGCGACCGGCGCCGCGCGCCCGTTCGCCTTGCCGCTCCTCAGCGAGGCGAGATAGCCCGGCAATCGGAACAGGCCGTGCGAGGCGCAGCCGTCGCGTTCGGCGCGAACCATCACGTCGGAGGTCGCGATCGCGTTGGCTTCGTCGCAGCCCGCCCGCACGAGCGCCGCGCGCGCGACGCGGTCGATGTCGGCGAGCGCGATGCGGACGGTTTCGCTCACACGTCCACCACATCCTGCGCGAAGGCCGCGCGTTCCTGTATGAAGGCGAACCGCGCTTCCGGCTTGTTGCCCATCAGCCGCTCCACGCTGTCGGCGGTTTCGCTGCGATCCTCCGGGGCGACCATCACGCGCAACAGCGTGCGCTTTTTCGGGTCCATCGTCGTTTCCTTCAACTGCGCCGGCAGCATCTCGCCGAGGCCCTTGAAGCGCGACACCTCGATCTTGCCGCGTCCGTTGAACGTCTTCTCCACGAGTTCGGCGCGGTGCGCCTCGTCGCGCGCGTAAACGGTCTTGGCGCCTTGCGACAGTTTGTAGAGCGGCGGCACGGCGAGAAACAAATGCCCTTCCTCGATCAGACGGGGCATCTGCCGGTAGAAGAACGTGATGAGCAGCGAAGCGATATGCGCGCCGTCCACGTCCGCGTCCGTCATGATGACGATCTTCTCGTAGCGCAGATCCTCGTGGCGGTATTGCGCGCCGGTCCCGCAGCCGAGCGCCTGCGCGAGATCGGATATCTGCTGGTTGGCGGCGAGCTTGTCGCGCGTGGCCGACGCCACGTTGAGAATCTTGCCGCGCAGCGGCAGCACCGCCTGCGTCGCGCGGTCGCGCGCCTGCTTGGCCGAACCGCCGGCCGAGTCGCCCTCCACGATGAACAGTTCCGATCCCGCCGCGCCCGCGTTCGAGCAATCGGCGAGCTTGCCGGGCAACCGCAGCTTGCGCACCGCGCTCTTGCGCGCGACGTCCTTCTCCATGCGCCGGCGCGCGCGCTCCTCCGCGCGCTCGATCACGAAATCGAGCAGTTTCGCCGCCTGTTGCGGCGCGCCCGCCAGCCAGTGGTCGAAGGCGTCGCGCACGCTCGTCTCCACGATGCGCGAGGCCTCCTGCGTCATCAGCCGCGACTTGTTCTGGCCCTGGAACTCCGGTTCGCGGATGAACACCGAGATCATCGCCGCCGTCTGGCCCATCACGTCGTCGCCGGTGATCTGCGCGGCGCGCCTGGCCTGGCCGATGCGTTCGGCATGGTCTTTCAACCCGCGCAGCAGCGCGAGGCGAAAGCCGGCTTCGTGCGTTCCGCCGTCGGGCGTGGGAATGGTGTTGCAGTAGGAGTTTGTGAAACCGTCGTCGCCCGCCAGCCACGCGATCGCCCATTCGAGCGAGCCGTGTCCGCCCTCGCGCTCGATCTTGCCGGTGAACGGTTCGGAGGCGACGGTCTCCTTGCCCTCGATCTCGCGCGCCAGGTAGTCCTTCAGACCGCCGGGAAAGCGGAAGATGGCTTCGCTCGGCGTATCCGTGCCGTCCACCAGCGCGGGCGCGCATTTCCAGCGGATTTCCACGCCGCCGAACAGATAGGCTTTCGAGCGCGCCATGCGGAACAGGCGCGCGGGCTTGAATTGCGCCGCCTTGCCGAAAATCTGCGCGTCCGGCCTGAATCGCACGCGCGTGCCGCGCCGGTTGGCGACCTTGCCGAGGCTTTCGAGCCCGCTCGTGGGAACGCCGCGCGAAAACGTCTGGCGATAGAGCTGCTGGCCGCGCGCGACCTCCACTTCGAGCGTCTCGGACAGCGCATTGACGACCGACACGCCGACGCCATGCAGGCCGCCCGACGTCTGATAGGCGCCGGAATCGAATTTTCCCCCGGCATGCAGCGTCGTCATGATGACTTCGAGCGCCGATTTTTTCGGGAACTTCGGATGCGGGTCGACCGGAATGCCGCGCCCGTTGTCGGTCACGCCGAGAAAACCGTCGTCCTCCAGCGACACTTCGATGAAGGAGGCGTGGCCGGCGACCGCCTCGTCCATCGCATTGTCGATCACCTCGGCGAACAGGTGGTGCAGGGCGCTTTCGTCCGTGCCGCCGATATACATGCCGGGGCGCCGGCGCACCGGCTCCAGCCCCTCCAGCACTTCGATGGAGGCGGCGGTGTAGCCGGCTTCGTCCGGCGTGCGGGCGCGCTGGGCCGCGGGCGTCGCCGCCTTTTTCGCCTTTGCGGGTTCGGGCGCGCTCTTGCGCGCCGCGCCAAACAGATCGCCGTTGCTCGCCATGCCGTCTTGTACGCCGATTCGCGGTGGGCGGCCCTTATGGCACGAAAGCCCGCGCAATGCGAACGGAGCGGGAACGCATCCGCGCGGCGCTCGAAACCGCGCCTTAAGCCGCTGTTGCTAGAAGGCGCATTTTCGGGAGCCCTTCGTGCGCGCATCGTTGAACATCGTCATCTGCGTGGATCACGCGACCGTCACGGGCGGGCAGGCGAAGGTGGCGTTCGACAGCGCCATCGGCCTCAAGCGCGCGGGCCACCGGCCCATCGTCTTCGCCGCCGCCGGCCCGGTGGATCCCAAATTCGCCGAACACGATGTCGAGATCGTCTGCCTCGGCCAGACCGATCTGCTGGGCGCGTCGAACAAGATCGCCGGCGCCGTTCAGGGGTTCTGGAACGATCGGGCGGCGCGCGAACTGGCGCGCCTCCTGGCGACGCTGCCGAACGACCGGACGATCGTGCATGTGCATGGCTGGGCCAAGGCGCTGTCGCCTTCCATCGCGCGGCCCATACGCGCGAGCCGCCTGCCGGCAGTCTACACCATGCACGAATATTTCCTGTTCTGTCCCAACGGCGGCTTCTACAACTATCAGAAGAACGAGGTCTGCCGGCTGCGTCCGCTGTCGGGCGCGTGCCTTTCCACCCATTGCGATTCGGTTTCCTACGCGCGCAAGGTCTGGCGCGGCGCGCGGCTGATGTTCGCCGACGGCGCGCTCGGCCTGCCGAACGTGTTTTCCGATTTCATCCGCATCTCGAACGTGCAGGCCTCGATCGTCGACCCGTTGCTGCCGCAGGGCGTGCGCCGCCACATGGTCGCCAACCCGATCGAGGCGGAGGATCTCGGACCGAAAGCCGAGGCGGCCGCGGGCGATTTCGCCTTCGTCGCGCGCATCTCGCCGGAGAAGGGGCCGTTCCTGTTCGCCGAGGCCGCGCGCAGGGCAGGGGTGGACGCCGTGTTCGTCGGCGACGGGCCGGCGGCGGCGGAACTGAAGGCGCGGTATCCGCAGGCGCGCGTGGCGGGCTGGCAGACGCCGCAGGCGGCCCGCGCGGCGCTGCGCAACGCGCGCGCGCTGGTCTTTCCCTCGCTCTGGTACGAAGGCCAGCCGCTGACGGTGCTGGAGGCGAAAGCGAACGGCACGCCCGTCGTCGTGTCGGATGTCTGCGCCGGTCGCGAGTCGATCGCCGACGGCGAGATGGGCCTGTGGTTCAGATCGAACGACCCGGACGATCTCGCCCGCGCGCTCGTCGCGCTCAAGGACGATGCGACCGTGCGGCGCATGTCGAAAGCGGCCTACGCGGACTACTGGCGCGACCCGCCGACGCTCGAGCGCCATGTCGGGCGCCTGCTCGCCGTCTACGGCGCCATGCTCGCGCGCTGACGGCCTACGGGTCGTCGTCCTTGCCGCGATCCTCCTCGTAGCCGAATTTCGCGAACAGCGCCTGATCGATCCACATGCCGACGATCAGCACGACAAGCGCGGCGGCGGTCGCCAGAAATCCGAGCTTCCAGTGGCCGAGGCCGGCGGCCACGCCGAGCGCGGCCGTCAGCCAGATGGAGGCGGCGGTGGTGAGGTGGCGGATGGAGCCGCCGCGCGCGCTCTCGCGCTGCGCGCCGCCGTTGCGGACGCCATTGCGGACACCATTGCGGACACCATTGGAAGCGTCGCCGCGCATGATGACGCCGGCGCCCAGAAAGCCGATGCCGCCGAGCACGCCCTGGATGACGCGCGTCACGTCGCCCGTCGCGCCGATCTCCTGCGCCACCATCACCGAGACGGCCGCGCCGAGCGCCACCAGCGCATGCACGCGCACGCCGGTCGGCCGTCCGAAAAGGTCGCGGTTGAGCCCCACCGCACCGCCGGCGGCGACGGCGGCCGCGATGCGCAAGGAAAGTTCGGTCCACTGTTCCATGTCGTCAGTATGACAGGTCGGGTGAACAATTGCGCTGGCTGCGCCGACGATCGGTCGAATTTTAATAAAGCTTTCGCAATAACGCGCGAGCATCGAACTCATGAAACATACGGCGCTCACCTCGGCCACGCTCCTGCGCTATGCGGATGCGGCCGGCTACGCGTTCGCCGGCGTCGACGAGGAGATGGTTTTCGCCCCGCGCGTCCGTCCCCGGCGTTTCGTCAAATCTCTGTGGTTCGCGTTGGCGGCCGCGCTGGCGTTCTTCGCAGCCTGATCACGCGTCGGGCTTGCCGTAGAATTTTTGGCCGAGCCTCTCGATCAGGTCGCCGGACAGCAGCATCGCCAGAGTGACCGCGGTCGCCAGAGCCGCGATCTTCCACTCGCCCAGCCCGCACACGCAGCCGAGCGCGGCCGTCACCCACACGCTGGCCGCCGTCGTCAGCCCCTCCACCGAGCGCCCCTCCTGGTCGCGCAGGATCGCGCCGCCGCCGATGAACCCGATGCCGGTGACGATGCCCTGGATGACGCGGCTGGCCGCGTCGACATATTTGGCGTCCTGCTCGACGAAATTGACGCCGGTCATCACGAGAATCGCCGAACCGACCGCGACGAGGCCGAGGGTCTTGACGCCCGTCGGTTTGCCGACGGCGTTGCGGTTGAGCCCGATGGCGGCGCCTATCGCGGCGGCGGCGGCGAGTCGTTCGGCGGAATCGAGAAGGTCGAGCATGGCGCTCCGGCGGCGTGGTCCCCGCATCGAAGACTCCCGCGCGGCGCGTTTGTTCCCATGCAAAAGAAAAGGGCGGCCGGAGCCGCCCTTCGATATCGCGCCGGTCGAGACGATCAGCAGGAATAGTACATGTCGAATTCGACCGGATGCGGCGTCATTTCGAACCGCATCACTTCCTGCATCTTCAGCTCGATGAAGCTGTCGATGAAGTCGTCGTTGAACACCCCGCCGGCCTTCAGGAAGTTGCGGTCCTTGTCCAGGTTCTGGAGCGCCTCGCGCAGGCTGCCGCACACGGTCGGGATCTTCTTCAGCTCCTTCGGCGGCAGGTCGTACAGGTCCTTGTCCATCGCCGGGCCGGGATCGATCTTGTTGGCGATGCCGTCGAGACCGGCCATCAGCATGGCCGCGAAGGACAGATAGGGATTGGCCGTCGGGTCGGGGAAGCGCACTTCCACGCGCTTGGCCTTCGGGTTCGAGGTGTAGGGAATGCGGCAGGAAGCCGAGCGGTTGCGCGCCGAATAGGCGAGCAGCACCGGCGCCTCGTAGCCCGGAACGAGACGCTTGTAGGAGTTCGTCGACGGGTTGGTGAAGGCGTTCAGCGCTTTCGCGTGCTTGATGATGCCGCCGATGTACCACAGGCATTCCTGCGACAGGTCGGCGTATTTATTGCCCGCGAACACCGGCTTGCCGTCCTTCCAGATCGACTGGTGCACGTGCATGCCCGAGCCGTTGTCGCCGTAGACGGGCTTGGGCATGAACGTCGCCGTCTTGCCGTAGCTCTGCGCGACCTGATGGATGCAGTATTTGTAGATCTGCATATGGTCGGCCATCAGCACCAGCGTGTCGAACTTCATGCCGAGTTCGTGCTGCGCGGAGGCGACTTCGTGATGGTGCTTCTCGACCTTCACGCCCATCGAGGCCATGGCGCCGAGCATTTCGGAGCGCATGTCCTGCGCGGAGTCCATCGGCGGCACGGGAAAATAACCGCCCTTGGTGCGGATGCGGTGGCCGAGGTTGCCGCCTTCGTAGGCCGTGTCCATGTTGGTCGGCAGTTCGATCGAGTCGAGCACGAAACCGGTGTTGTAAGGCTCCGAGGCGAAGCGCACGTCGTCGAAGATGAAGAACTCGGCCTCGGGACCGAAGTAGCAGGTGTCGCCCACGCCCTGCGTCTTCATGTGGGCCATCGCCTTCTTGGCGATGCCGCGCGGGTCGCGGTTGTAGGGCTCGCCGGTCGAGGGCTCCAGCACGTCGCAGACGATCGACATGGTGGGCGCCGCGAAGAACGGGTCCATCGTGGCGGTCGCGGGATCGGGCATCAACGTCATGTCGGATTCGTTGATCGCCTTCCAGCCGGCGATCGACGAGCCGTCGAACATCGTGCCTTCGGCGAAGAGCTCTTCATCGACCAGCGTCACGTCGAACGTCAGGTGCTGCCACTTGCCGCGCGGATCGGTGAAACGCAGGTCCACGTATTTGACGTCGTTGTCCTTGATCGCCTTGAGGACGTCCTTGGCGGTCTTCATGTCATGCCTCGCTGATGGATGATGCTTGAGGAACGGATGCGGGATTGGGAAACGTCGAGAGCCTAGATCGCGTCGCCGCCGGTTTCGCCGGTGCGGATGCGAATGGCCTGTTCGACCGAGGAGACGAAAATCTTGCCGTCGCCGATCCGACCCGTCTGGGCCGCATTGCGAATGGCTTCCACCGCGCCCTCGACGGCTTCGTCCGTGATGACGATCTCGATCTTCACCTTCGGCAGAAAGTCGACGACATATTCGGCGCCGCGATAGAGTTCGGTGTGACCTTTCTGCCGGCCGAAGCCCTTCGCCTCCATGACGGTGATGCCCTGCAGGCCGATTTCCTGGAGGGCCTCCTTCACTTCGTCGAGCTTGAACGGCTTGATGATCGCCTCGATCTTTTTCATTGGCTGCCTCGTCCCTCCGGGCCGCTGCCGGCGGCCTTTCGGCGTCCGCTGGGCCCGCCGCGCTCTTAGCACCGGCCATGCCAACGCTCCAAGGGGCTGGAGCGACGCCGGCGCCGAGCAAATCGGCAATTCTCGCCCTGAGGCGCCCAAATCCTAGGCGCCTTGCGAATTCTACGCGCCAACCCCATTGCTGTCCAAAGGCAACGGGCAGGGATCGCTGCGCAGGAAACGCTCACGACAATAGGCCGCACGGCAAGGGAGACGGCAAGAAGGGATCGCAAGGGCAAGAGGAATCGCAAGAGGATATCATGGGCCTCGTTCTGAAGACCGTTCGCGCGGACATCACGCGCCTTGCGGTAGACGCGATCGTGAACGCGGCGAACGAGTCGCTGCTGGGAGGCGGGGGCGTCGACGGCGCCATCCATCGCGCGGCCGGACCGGAACTTCTCGCCGAATGCCGCGCGCTCGGCGGATGTCCGACCGGCGATGCGAAGGTCACGCGCGGCTATGGCCTGCCGGCCCCCTATGTCATCCACGCCGTCGGGCCGCGGTGGCGTGGCGGCGACCGGGGCGAGGCGGAATTGCTCGCCTCCTGCTACCGCCGCGCGCTGGAGATCGCGGAGGATCTGCGGCTCGCCACCATCGCGTTTCCGTGCATTTCGACGGGAATTTACGGCTACCCGTTCGAACCGGCCGCCCGCATCGCGCTCTCCACCGTTCGCGCGCACCCGCCCGCCAGCCTGGCGGAGGCGACGTTCTGCTGCTTTTCGGAAGAGGACCGGGCTGTTTATACTCGATTGTTGTTTTCGGAAGAAGATGTTTATCCAAATCTATAACATAAATAGACATGAATACAATAATACAAATCAGCGCTCGATTAAGGACGCGCCGTTGGGAAAGGCCGGCCCCGGCACGAACGTAAGCATGTAAACCGTTTAGGCAGCTTGCAAAATTGTCAATTTTTTGTTAAAAATGTGAAGTTCGACATTTGGGCGTTTAAAGGCAACTCAGAGTATCGCAATGCAATAATAGAGAATTTGCAATGTTTGGGAATCAAAATAAAAAGTTTGATTATATCGAGAAAATAAAGAAATCAGCCACAATAACTGATACTATCAAGCTAGTTCGTAGTATATCGCAGGAATACGGATATAGTTATTTTTGCCTGTCTGAAATTCCATCGCCGGACGCCGTGTTCAGGCCGCACCACTATGACAATTGGCCCGCTGGCTGGACGTCTTTTTATCTCGAAAAGGAACTGTTCAAGGTTGACCCTGTCCTCAGGGCGTTGAGGAGCGCCATGCTTCCATTGGATTGGTCGGACGCATTTCGGTCGGACGACAGTAACGATGGGGCGCAAATGATGCGCCTTGCAAGCAGCGACTGGGGAATGCGCTTAGGGTATGCCGTTCCCATTTACTCGCTCTCAGGCACGCAGGCCGCTCTGTCGTTCTGCGCGGACCAGGACGACGTCGACCCCGAGGGGAAGCCGGCGCTCCACCTGATTTCCATGTATGCTCACGCGAAACTGGAAGAATTAAGCCGAAGAGCGATCACATCGGTTCGTTCGAATTCGACCCTGTCCAGGCGCGAGCGCGAATGTCTGCAATACGCTGCTGCCGGCAAAACGAACGAACAGACGTCCATCATCCTCAACATCACCGAGCGTACTGTGCGGGCGCACATTGAGTCCGCCACGGTCAAGCTCGGCGCCAGGAACCGAACCCAGGCTGTGGCGAATGCGCTTCGCCTTAGCCTGATTTAACAGCCCGCCCCTGTCGTTTCCGCCAATAGGATAGCCGACCGCGTTGCGTTGCTATGCCCCTGCGAAGACGCGGGGGTGAAAATGGCAATTCTGATTGGACCGAAGAACGCGAAACGGCACGAACGTCTTTTGAATGCGGTCTATAAGTTCAGGCACCAGTTTTTTGTTGACGGACTTGGTTGGGAGGACCTGCGGAAACCCGACGGCCTCGAGAAGGATCAGTTCGACGACCTGGACGACGTGTATCACGTTGTCGAAGAGGTCGACGGTCAAATTATGTTTTACTGTCGCATGATGCCGACGTCCGGCCCGACTTTGTTGGCGGATGTCTATCCTCAGTTGATGAAGGGCGCCGCGCCGCCGTGCAGCCCCAATATCTGGGAATGGACGCGAGGCGCGCAGGTCACATCAACCTCTGCTGAAAGCAAAGCGAGCAGCCTTTACCAGCGACGTTTTTACATAGCCGCACTGGAAGCGTTTGAGTTTCTCGCAGTGAGAAAAGTCAGCGTGCAATTGCACCCGCTTCTGACGACCAAACTCATTCAGATCGGCTACGACGTGATGCCGTTGGCGCTGCCGTCAGATTTTGACGGGACGCAGATCGTGCCGTTGCTGCTGAAGATAAACGATCAGACGCTTTCGAAAGCACGAGCCCGGTTCGAAATTCATGATCTGGTCTTGGAACTGGACGAAGAAGTACGCATTGCGCAGCGCCGTAACAATTGGAGAGTGTATGGATAAGAGCTTCCATGTTCTCCATTACGTAAGAACAATCCTCTCGGAATTGCGCGAGCTTGTGGGTAAGTTCCTGGAATATCTGATCAGCATGGCCGCCATGGAAGCAGAAAACATCGTGCGAACCCATGAATGTGCAAGAGGGGGCGGGCGGACGCAGCCCGTGACTGCTGGAGAGCGCAGACGTGCAGCCGCCGCCAGGAAAACCCTTTGAAATAGGGTTCGGGCGCCCCCGGCGCGCACGTTTGTCGCCGCGTGGCTGGTTGCGCCGCGCTCGCGCAGGAGTAGCGGCGCATTCCGGGCATTCGCTGCTCGTGGGCGAGGCGGCGACGCCTTGAGGCGCCCGAACACGGTCGATATAAGCGGGCGCATGATGAAATATGAAATCGACGCCAGAAATATCGACGAGTTCGTGGGGATATTCGACCAACGCGCGAACGATCCCGGCGCCGAGGAGTATTTTTTCAGGAGCGGTTTCAAATACAACTACCGCGTCCGGGTCGACACCACGCTCGATCCCTACAGCGACGCCTATTTCGATCAGCAGGTCGCGCTCTACGAAGAGATATCCGGCCGCAAGCTTGACCAGCACGCCAACGAGCCGATCGCCTTCGACATCGAGGCGCATGTCCATCGGCCCAATCCCTATCTGGAGGTGTCGCCGGCCGGCATGCCGCTGCACATCCAGCGCCTGAGCAAGGGGCTGCGTTTCGGCGATCTGCCGGCTGGCGCGCGCGTGCTCGACTTCGGCGCGGGCCATGGCGTGTCCTCGGAACTGGCCGCCTATCTCGGCTTTCGCGTGACCGCCATCGACATCAACCCGCACTATGTCGAACTCATCAACCGTCGCGCACGTCGCAGCGGTCTGCCGATCGAGGCCGTATGCAGCGCCTTCGACGACTTTCAGGCCGCGCCGGACTACGACGCCGCGGTGTTCTACGAAAGCCTCCATCACGCAACGAAGCCCTGGGAAACGCTGCGCCATGTCAGCGGCCTGCTCAAGCCGGACGGCAAGGCGCTGCTGGTGTGCGAGCCGATCAACGATGTGTGGTGGCCGAACTGGGGTCTGCGGCTCGACGCCGTCTCCGTTTGGGCGATCCGGAAATTCGGCTGGTTCGAAAGTGGATGGTCGCGGCCGTTCCTGGAACGCATGATGCGTGACGCAGGTCTCGAGCCCGTCCTGGTGCCGGACGGCGACCTGGCCATCGGCATTCTCGCCATCGGCCTCAAGCCTCAGGCGAACATTTCCTACCGTCCGCCCGCGCCCCCTCCGGCGCGCGGTTTGTCCGGCCGGTTACGGCGGCTGTTCGGCGGCGCGTGACCGGCGCGCGGGCTCCCGGCTCTCGCGCTCGCGCGCGAAAGCCGGAAAAGCATGGCGCTCGTCAAAATGCCGGTTCGGCGATCCGGGCCGGCGTCTCGCGATGTTCGAGCAGTTGGCGAATCGTGGCGCTCACGTCCGGTCCCAGCTGCTGCAGCGAAACCACGCGACCGTCGGCGAACCTCACCGCGTCCTTGTAGGCGCCGGTTTCGATGCGCGCGAACACCACCTCCTCGCGCGCGCTCACGCCATACATGGCGCGCACGTGCTCGGGCAGGTTTTCCAGCGTCAGGGGCGTATCGTACTGCATGCAGATCGCGCAGGTCGGATCGCCCGGCGCGACAAAGCCGATGCTGCCGCTGGAGAAGCGCGTGGTGACGTATTTCTCGTCTTCGCGCGCGGGTCGCGAGGCGTACATTTCAAGCGAATAGTCGCACATGTCCATCTCCTGACTTAGAGGTGAGTTCCGTTCGCAAACGCGCGCACGGCGCATGCCGGCGTAGGTCGGGGAACGGGCGCCCGGAACAAGGCGGCGTGACGGGTGTGCCGGCGCGCGTCGCTGCGGAACTGGATGGACGCCAGGGAGCGGTTCGCGCTGCGGTCGGCGATCTGCGGCCGCACCTCGAATGATCCAACGCGCAAACTGCGACAAAGTTTCGACAGGCCGCGGTTCGCGCGCGCGCGCCGGGATGCGGGGCGGGGCGACGGCCGTCCGTCACGCGCGGGGGGGCGCCACGACCGGCGCAGGTCGCCGGCGGCTGGACATGCCATGAATGCATGCTATCAGCGCGTCATGCGCATAGCCGTTCGTGTTGCGTTCCGGTTTGCGACCGTCCAGAAATGAACAGGGACGAAACTGGCGATGGACTTCAGAACGACGGGCGCGCTGGACGTGGTGGGCGCGATGGCTGCCAGCGACAGCATCGACGATGTCATCGGGCTGTTGCGCGACTACGGTGGGCGGCTCGGCTACGGCTGTTTCTGCCTTTCGGAAATTCCGCCGGACCACACGTATACCTCGCACTATTTCGAGGAATTTCCGGCCGGCTGGTCCGACGTCTACATCGAACATTCGTTCTACCGGGCGGATCCGGTCCGCCACGCCCTGATCAACGCCATCGAGCCCTTCAGATGGTCGGACCTGCCCGCCAGTCCCGACGGCAGTCCCGCCGCCCGCGTGATGCGTGAGGCGGCGGAGGGCTGGCGCATGCGGGACGGTCTTGCGATGCCGATCCATTCGGTGACCGGCGCGCAGGCAGGCGTCTCGTTCGTCGCCGACCGTCCGGACGTGAATCGCGAGGACGACGGCGGCCTGCATCTGGCGGCGATCTTCGCCCATTTCCGGATCGAGGAGCTGAGCGGCCGCCCGACCGCGCCGCCCGCGCCGCACCTGTCCATGCGCCAGCGTGATATGCTGCTCTACGCCGCCGCCGGCCACGCCAACGGTGCGATCGCGGAAAAGCTCAATCTCGGCAGGCGCGAGGCGCGCGCCCATCTCGTCGCGGCGGCCCGAAAACTCGGCGCCAGAACCCGTGCGCAGGCGATCGTCCACGCGAGCCGCGCCGGGCTGTTGGCGTTGTGACCCTCGCGCTTGACCCTGTCGATTGCGTGCGCCCGCGCAACTCGCAAGATGCAGACGGGAGCATTAGATGAATTGCGAGAACACGCTGGCTCTGGACGTGGTCGGCAAACTGGCCTCCGCGACCTGCGCGCAGGACATCGTGGACAGGCTTCGGCGCTTCGGGGAGAGTCTCGGCTATGGCCATTTCTGCCTGTCGGAAATTCCGACGGACGATTCGTTCACACCGCACTATTACGACTGCTGGCCGCACGGATGGATCGGGTTCTATCTCGAGAACGCCTTCCATCGGGTCGATCCGGTGCTGCGCGCCTTGCAGGTTTCGATCGACCCCTTCCGCTGGTCGGACGTCGCGCGACTTCCCGACGGCAGCGCCGGCGCGCGGATGATGCGGACCGCCGCCGAGGGTTGGCGCATGCGCGAAGGCTTTGCGGTGCCGATCCATTCCGTCACCGGCGCGCAGGCCGCGGTTTCGTTCGTAGCCGATCGGCCGGACCGGTCCGGCGAAGGCCATCCGGCCCTGCACATGGCGGCGATTTTCGCCCATTTCCGGATCGAGGAGCTGAGCGGCCGCCCGACCGCGCCGCCCGCGCCGGACCTGTCCGGGCGTGAGCGCGACATGCTGCTCTATGCCGCCGCCGGCCACGCCAACGGCGAGATCGCGGAAAAGCTCAATCTCGGCTCGCGCGACGCACGCGCCCATCTCGTCGCGGCGACGCGGAAACTCGGCGCCAGAACGCGCACGCAGGCGATCGTCCACGCGAGCCGCGCCGGACTGTTGGGGTTTTAGCGGCATGGCGATCTGGTTCACGGCCCAGCAGAAGGATCTGCGTCCTGGCGTTCTGGAATCGATCGGGCGCTTTCGCGGCGCCTGCGCCGAGCGGATGGGCGAGGCGCCGCTGCACAAGGCGGAACTGGACGGGCAGGATGCGTTCGACCATGCGCCGAACGCGCTGCACGTCGTCGAATGGGCGCGCGAGGCGATCACATTCAGCTTCCGCCTTCTTCCCACCATCGGACCGACGCCGCTCGCGGCGGCGCGCGACGACCTGCTCGGCGGCGCGCCGCCGCCTCGCGATCCGCAGATATGGGAATGGGGCCGCTGCGCCTTCGCCGCGTCGGGCGCGCAGACGGTTCGCGCCAACCTCCACCAGCGGCGCATGCATGTGGCTGCGCTGGAGTTGTTTCTCGGCCTGCGCGTGCGCGCCGTCAGCGCGCTCGTTCATCCCTCGACGATCACCACATTGCTCGAGATAGGCTATCGCGTGCAGCCGCTCGCTTTGCCCAGGCGACACGCCGGCCGCATGGTCGCGCCCGTGCTGCTGCACCCGCGCGAGGAAACTCTCGAACGGGCGCGCGCGATGTTCGAGATTTTCGAGCCCGTGCTGGACATCGAATCGACCCGCCCGCCGGCCGCGCCCGCCATCTACGCCTGAACCGCGTGGCTGCACGCCGGAACCACTTGCCGGAACTACTTGCCGAACGCCACGGGACAATCCGGGCGCCCGCCCCATTCGGCCCAGGATCCGTCGTAGACCGGGGCGGCGCGCCGGGCCGCCGTCTCCAGCGCCAGCGACAGGATCGCCGCCGAAACGCCCGAGCCGCAGGTGGTGACGATGGGTTTCGACAGATCGACGCCCGCCCGCTCGAACGTCCCGACCAGCTCCTTCGCCGGCTTCAGCCGCCCGTTCGCCACGATATCGGTCCAGGGCAGGTTGAGCGCGCCCGGCATATGGCCGGATTTCAGACCGGGGCGCGGCTCAGGCGCCTCGCCGCGAAAGCGGTCGGCGGCGCGCGCGTCCACAACCTGCGCGTCGCCGGCGAGCGCGGCGCGGATGTCCTCCAGGCTGGCGACCGCGCCGTGGTCGAGCCGTGCCGTGAAATGGCGCGGGCGCGCCGCGGGCGGCCCGTCCTCCAGCTCCAGTCCGGCCGCGCGCCAGGCGGGCAGGCCGCCTTCGAGCACATAGACGTCGCGCACGCCGAAGGCGCGCAGCGTCCACCACACGCGCGCCGCCGAGAACAGTCCGTAGGAATCGTAGACCACCACGCGCATGCCGTCGCCAAGGCCGAGCTTGCGCATCGCGCTGGAGAAGGCCACCGGGTCGGGCAGCATGTGCGGCAGGTCGGACGTCCGGTCCGAAATGGCGTCGATGTCGAAATGGACGGCGCCGGGAATATGGGCTTCGAGATATTCGGCCCGGGCGTCCCGTCCGAGCGTGGGCAGATGCCAGGTGGCGTCCACGATCAGCAGATCGGGCGCCGAAAGATGGGCGGCGAGCCAGTCGGTGGTGACGAAATGCGCGTGTTCGGCGTGTGCGCCGGTCTGGCCGCCCTTGGTCATATGTCTCCTCCAACCCCGGTGTTCAGGGATTAAACAAGCGCGCCCGCGACCGCAAGCGTGGGCTGCGTGCGCTCGCGCACCGAAGCCGCGGCGGCCGCTTCGTAGGTTTTCCATGTCGAGGAACCCAACCCGCCCCGCGCGGTTCACATCCCGGAGCGGGAAGGGGGCGCTCGACAGGTCCAGACTGAAAAGGAAGACGCCCATGCATGCGCAGGCTCGCCCTTCCGGCCTCGGAATCCCCGTCATGACGATGGTGGCGTTCCTCGGCTTCTTCTTGTGGATGATGATGCGTTAGACGCTGACGAATGGCGGCGCGATCGCGGGCTGCGCCGCCATCCAGCCGGGAACCGGCAGGTCTTTCGATTTCAGGAATTCGGGATTGAACAGTTTCGCGGCGTAGCGCACGCCGGAATCGCACAACATGGTGACGATGGTGCTGCCGCGCGGCATGTCGCGCGCAAGCCGCATGGCGCCGGCGACGTTGATCCCCGACGATCCTCCCAGCAGCAATCCTTCGTGTTCGGCGAGATCGAACAGCACGCGCAACGCTTCGGCGTCCTCGATCTGGTAGGCCGCGTCCACCTTCGCGCCTTCGAGATTCTTCGTCACGCGCCCCTGGCCGATGCCCTCGGTGATGGAGGAGCCGGACGCCTCCAGCACGCCGCGGGTGTACCAGGCGTACAGCGCGGCGCCCATCGGATCGGCCAGCGCGATCTTCACATCCGGGTTTTTTTCCTTCAGGCCGAGCGAGACGCCGCCGATCGTGCCGCCGGACCCGACGGCGCAGACGAACGCGTCCACCTCGCCGTCCGTCTCGTCCCAGATTTCCCGCGCCGTGGTGCGGCGGTGGCCTTCGCGATTGGCCACGTTGTCGAACTGGTTCGCCCAGATCGCGCCGTTCGGGCTCTCGCGCGCGAGCCGTTCGGCGAGCCGGCCCGACAGTTTCACGTAGTTGTTGGGGTTGGAGTAGGGGACGGCCGGAACCTCGATCAGCCGCGCGCCCTGAAGGCGCAGCATATCCTTCTTCTCCTGGCTCTGCGTCTGCGGGATCACGATCACGGTCGAATACCCGAGCGCGTTGGCGACCAGCGCCAGACCGATGCCGGTGTTGCCGGCCGTGCCTTCCACGATCATGCCGCCGGGCTTCAGTTCGCCGCGCGCGACCGCGTCCTCCACGATGGCGAGCGCGGCGCGATCCTTCACCGACCCGCCGGGGTTCATGAACTCCGCCTTGCCCAGGATGCGACAGCCCGTCGCCTTCGAAGGGCCCCGCAATTCGATGAGCGGCGTGTCGCCGATGGCCTGAATGACGTCCGCCGCTACGCGCATGTCGCAATCCGTGCTGAGAAGCCCCAGCCTCATCGATAGGACGCGCGGGCGCGCGCGACAAGAGCGCGCGACAAGGGCGCGCGAAGAGCGCGCGGGCGCCATGCGGAGGATCACGCCCGTTCGAACACCAGTTGCCGCACGTCGATCGTGCGCGCACGGAAGCCGGCCTCGCAATAGCTGAGGTAGTAGGTCCACATGCGCCGGAACGTCTCGTCGAACCCGAGCGCGGATATGCGTGGGAAGGCGTCGAGAAAGCGTGCGCGCCATTGCGCGAGCGTGGCGGCGTAGTCGAAGCCGAACGCGCGTTCGCCGACGAGTTTCAGCCCGTGCGCGGCGCCGAGCTTGTGCAGTATGTCGCGCGTCGGCAGCATGCCGCCGGGGAAAATGTAGCGGCGGATGAAATCGAGTTCGCGCCGATAGCGCGCGAACAGGCTTTCGTCGATGGTGATGATCTGCAGGCCCGCGCGTCCGCCCGGCTTCAGGAGCGCGCGCGCCCGCGCGAAATACTCCGGCCAGTAGGCTTCGCCCACCGCCTCGAACATTTCGATCGACACCAGCGCATCGTATTGCCCGCGCGCGTCGCGATAATCGAGCATCAGCGCCTTGGCGCGCGCATCGAGCCCGGCGCGCGCCATGCGGCTCTGGAAGAACTGCTGCTGCGCGGCGCTGATGGTCAGGCCCGTGACATGTGCGCCGCGCCGCGCCGCGAATTCCGCGAATCCGCCCCAGCCGCAGCCGATTTCGACGATGCGCCGGTCCGGCCCCACGCCCACGTCGTCGGCGAGGGCGGCGTATTTGCGTTGCTGGGCTGCGGCCAGATCGCCGTCGCGCGCAAGGCCGAGCGCGCTCGAATAGGTCATGCTCGGATCGAGCCACGCGGCGTAGAATTCGTTGCCGAGATCGTAGTGCGCGTGAATGTTGCGCCGCGCCCCCGCGCGCGTGTTGCGATGAAGCCAGTGGCGCGCCATCTGCGCCAGCCGCACGAGCGGCCGGCCGTCCAGCATGCCCGTGACCACCGGCTGGTTCACGCAGAACAGTTCGAGGAACGCGGTGAGGTCCGGCGTGTCCCATTCGCCGCGCATGTAGGATTCCGCGACGCCGATGTCGCCCTTCGCCGCCGCGCGCGCGAACGCGAAATCGCGAATGTCGAGTCGCGCCTGCGGACCGCTCGCCGCGCCCTCGAAACGCAGCGCGCGGCCGTCGGGCGTCGTCACGTCCAGCCGGCCGACGGCGATCATCTCGAACAGGCGCAACGCCGGCCGCAGCGTCATCGGAAAGGCGCGCGCATAGTCGTCGGGCGCGGGCGCAAAGTCGGATCGGTCATCGTCGAATGTCAGAACCGTCATGGAATCGCCCCCGAACTGCAACGCGCGACACGCGCGGGGAGAGACCACAGCCCCGCCGCGCTGGCGGGGACGACGGACGGCAGTTTGCTTCGGCGCGCGCGTGCGCGCAATCCCCGTTCGGGGTCAGACCGCGCGCAGCCGTTCGAACGCGGCCAGCGCGCGCCGGCGCGCGAAATCGTGGTCGACGATGGGCGCGGGATAGTCGGCCGGGCGCTGCGGCGCCGTCCACGGCTTGTGGACGAACTTGGCGGGCGTCGCCGCCAGTTCCGGCAGCCAGCGCCGCACATAAGCGCCGTCTGGATCGAATTTTTCGCCCTGCAGCACGGGGTTGAAGATGCGGAAATAGGGCGCCGCGTCCGCGCCGCAGCCGGCGACCCATTGCCAGCTCGCCGCGTTGTTGGCGGCGTCCGCGTCGCACAACGTGTCCCAAAACCAGCGCTCGCCCACGCGCCAGTCGACGAGAAGGTGCTTGATGAGGAACGAAGCCGCGACCATCCGCACGCGGTTGTGCATGTAGCCGGTCGCCCACAGTTCACGCATGCCCGCGTCCACCAGCGGATAGCCGGTGCGGCCCGCTGTCCAGGCCGCGATATCGCGCGCGGCCTCGTCTTCCGCGCGCCATGGAAAGGCGTCGAAACGCCGGTCGAAATTCACGGCCGGCAGATCGGGGAAGTGGAAGAGAAGCGACCAGGAGAATTCGCGCCACCCGACTTCGGACATGAACTTGTCGGCCGCGCGCGCGAGCGCCGGCTGCGCGTCGACCGCGTGCGCGACGGCGGCGCGGATCTGGCGCGGCGAGATCTCGCCGAAGGCGAGGGACGGCGACAGGCGCGAGGTGGCCTCGACATGCGGCAGATCGCGTTCGGCGGCGTAGCGGGCGAGCCGTTCGTCGAGAAAGGCGGCGAGCCGCTCGCGCGCGGCCGCTTCGCCCGCGCGCCACGTTGCGCGCAGGCCGCCCGCCCAGTCGGGTCCTGTCGGCTCAAGCCCCAGCGCCCCGAGCGCGCAGGGCGCGCCGGCCGGCGCCGCCGCCACGAGACGCGCCGGCGCGGGCAGGGGCGGCGCATGGTCGATCCTGTCTTGCGCCGCGCGCCAGAACGGCGTGAACACGCGGAACGGCGCGCCGCTCCGGTTGAGCACGGTCCACGGTTCGGCGAGCAGCTTGCCGTTGAAACTGCGAACCTCGCATACGCCGTCGCATGCGGTCTTGATCCGCGCGTCGAGCGCGATTTCGGCGCCGCCGTAGCGCCGGTTCCAGTAGAGCGCGCCGGCGCCGCTTCGCGCGACGAGATCGCGCAGAACCGTTTCAGCCGGTCCGCGATAGAGGTCAAGCCGCCCGCCGCTTCGCGCGAGCGAAGCCGAAAGCGCGGCGAGCGCATGGTGCAGATACCAGCGCGCCGCGCCGCCTGGCGCGCGCACGCCTTCGCTCTCCTCGTCGAGAATGTAGACGCACAGAACCGGCCCGCCGCGCGCGCAGGCGGCCGTCAGCGCGGGGTTGTCCGCAAGCCGCAGATCTTCGCGAAACCAGACGATGGCGGGTTCGGTCATGGCGTTGGTCGTCTTTCGCTCATGCCGCGCGCGCCGCGCGGCGCAGCGCCTGCGGCGGCTGGCCAAGGCCGCGCAGAAACGCCCGCCGCATGCGGTCTGCATCGCCGAAGCCCGACATTTCGGCGATGCGATCCAGCGGCAGGGAACTCGTTTCGACCGCGGCGCGGGCGGCCTCCAGCCGCAATCGCTCCACCGCCTTGGCCGGCGTCGCGCCGGTCTCGGCGGCGAAGGCGCGCGCGAAATTGCGCTGGCTCATGGCGGCGCGCTCGGCCAGCCGCTCGACCGTCAGCGGCTCGCCGAGGCTCGAACGCATCCAGTCGATGAGATCGCCGAACCGGCCCGATCGTCCGCCGAGATCGAGCAGCGCCGAGAATTGCGATTGCCCGCCCGGCCGGCGATGGTGGACGACCAGCTGCTGGGCCGTGCGGCGCGCGATGTCCGCCCCCAGATCGTCCTCGATCAGCGCGAGCGCCAGATCGATGCCCGCCGAAATGCCGGCCGAGGTCCACACGTCCCCGTCCTGCACATAAATGCGGTCGGGCGCGAGCGTCACCCGCGGATAGCTGCGCGCGAAATCCTTGGTGCTGGCCCAATGCGTGGTGGCGCGGCGGCCGTCGAGCCGGCCGGCTTCGGCGAGCAGAAACGCGCCCGAACAGACGCTGGCGATACGCCGCGCGCGCGCGGCGCGCAGCCAGCCGACGATGTCGCGCGTCGCCCGCCGGCTGCGCGCGATTTCGCCGCCGCTGACGATGATCGTGTCGAACGCGCAACCGGCCAGCGGCTCGACCGACAGTTTCAACCCGGACGAACTTTCCACCGCGCCGCCGCCGGGCGCGCACAACGTCAGGCTGTAGCTGCGGGGCGAAAACCGTTCCGCGATCTCGAACGCGGTCGCGGGCCCCGCCGCATCCAGAAGCTGGAAGCCGGGAAAGACGACGATGCCGATGGCCCGTGGCCGTTTTTGCCGGATATATGTCATTTCTGCCGGACTGTAATGGCGGTAGCCTCCACCTTCAACCCTTCGCCGCCATTCTGTCGCCGCAAGGAACGCAAGGGAGAATCGTCATGAACGCCAGGATCGCCGCCTGCCTGTGGTTCGATGGGGTGGCCGAGGAAGCCGCGCAATTCTATGCCGCCACGTTTCCCGACAGCCGCGTGGAGGCCGTGCATCGCGCCCCGCTCGACAATCCCAGCACGCGCGCGGGCGACGTGCTCACGGTGGACATGACCATCTGCGGCCAGCCCTTCGTCGCCCTCAACGGCGGTCCCAGCTTCAAGTTCAACGAAGCGGTGTCTTTTCAGGTTTTCACCGACACGCAGGAAGAAACCGACCGCTTCTGGAACGCCATCGTCGGCAACGGCGGAGCGGAAGTCGTGTGCGGGTGGTGCAAGGACAAATACGGCCTGTTCTGGCAGATCGTGCCGCGCGCGCTCGTGCGGGCCATGGCCAATCCCGACAGGGCGGCCGCCGCGCGCGCCATGGCGGCGATGATGGGCATGGTCAAGATCGACATCGCCGCGATCGAAAAGGCCGAACGCGGATAGCGCGGCGCGGCGGCGGGCCTGCGGGGGCAGGGAGCCATTGTCATGTTTCGGATCGCCGTCTGGAGCCTCGTGGGCGCGCTTGCGCTGTCGGCCGCGCTGTTCGTCGTATGGATTCTCACCTTGCCGGCGTCCTCGCCCGGCGTCGCCCCGCCCGTCGCGCGAGAAGAGCGCGAAGCGACGCTCGCCGCGCTGAAGCCGCCCAGGCGCGCGCGTCCGCTGATCGCCGTCGTTGGCCTCAACGATTCGACGGAAGTCACCGATTATCTCATGCCCTATGGCGTGCTGCGCCGCGCCGATGTGGCGGACGTGGTGGCGCTTGCGATGGCGCGCGGGCCGGTGAAGCTCTTTCCCGCGCTGACGGTCGAAGCGCAGGCCACCGTCGCCGAATTCGACGCGCGCCATCCCGACGGCGCCGATTATGTGATCGTGCCCGCCATGAGTCGCGACGACGATCCGGCGGTGCTGGCGTGGCTGAAAAGCCAGGCGGCCAAGGGCGCAATCGTCGTCGGCGTGTGCGCGGGCGCCAAGGTCGTCGCCGCCGCCGGCCTTCTCGACGGCAAACGGGCCACCACCCACTGGTACTATCTGGACCAGTTGCGCAAACGCACGCCCACGCTGCGCTATGTCGCCGACAGGCGCGTGGTGGTGGACGGCAGGGTGGCGACCACGACCGGCGTCACGGCGTCCATGCCGATGGCGCTGATGCTGGTGGAGGCCATCGCGGGGCGCGAGAAGGCCGATGCGGTCGCGCGCGAGGTGGGGCTCGCGCGGTACGATGTGCGCCACGACAGCGGCGCGTTCGCTTTCACGCGCGCCTTCGCCACGACCGCTCTCGGCAATGTGCTGGCCTTCTGGAATCGCGAGCGCATCGGCATCGCGCTTGAACCCGGCGTCGACGAGATCGCGCTCGCGCTGGCTGCGGACGCCTGGTCGCGCACCTGGCGCTCGCACGCGGAGACTTACGCCGCCGCCGGGCCCGTGACGACGCGCGGCGGCCTGCGCATCGCGCCCGATCACGTCGCCGTTGCGATGGCCGTCGACCACGCCCTGCCGCCGATCGACGATCGTCCTGCGATGCAGATCCTGGACAGGGCGCTCGGCGCCATCGAAACGCGCTACGGCGCGCGCACGGCCGATTTCGTGGCCATGCAACTCGAATATCCGCGGCCGCCGCGCAACCTTGCGAGATGAGCCCGCGCACGATCGGACCGCGCGCCGAAAACGCGCGACAATCACGACGGCGAAGCGATGAACGCCGGAATGGCTCCCCGAGCAGGACTCGAACCTGCGACCCAGCGATTAACAGTCGCTTGCTCTACCGGCTGAGCTATCGGGGAACGACCGGCGATGGGCGCGCCATATAACAAGGCCGGACGCGATTGCAAAGCATAAAACACTTTGAGGCGTCAGCCTTGCGAAACGTGGGGCGCCTGCGCTATAGCCGGACGCCCGCGCGAGGCCTCGTGGCGGAGTGGTTACGCAGAGGACTGCAAATCCTTGCACCCCGGTTCGATTCCGGGCGAGGCCTCCAATTCCCCCTTCATGCCGCCGCCGCGCGCGCCTTCTCGGACGCGATGCGCTGATATTCCTGCCGCACCAGATCCGGTGAATAGAGGCGTTCCAGCCGCCGCACGGTGAAATGGCCCTTCGCCAGCGCCTGGAAATGTTCGGTGAAGGCGAGGTTGATCGCCGCCCCGCTCACCGCGCCGATCACCGGCACGGCCTGCGCGACGACTTTCTGCGACACCACCAGCCCGAAACGGGCGGCGATCTGGCTCATCAGGCGCACGAGAATCGGCGCGGCTTCGTCCGCAAGGCCTTTCTGGGCGATATAGGTCGCGGCTTCCGATATCGATTTCGCCAGCACCCCGCGCAGCGCGAAATAG
Organism: uncultured Methylocystaceae bacterium; assembly: GCA_937870755.1. Lineage (GTDB taxonomy): Bacteria > Pseudomonadota > Alphaproteobacteria > Rhizobiales > Beijerinckiaceae > JAJXWB01. The sequence goes on along the minus strand of CALMZV010000011.1, from coordinate 39,120 downwards.
CCGCCCTCGAACATGTCGTCGGCTCTCGCGCCGGTCTGTGCGGCGGCGCCCGCGCGCGCGGGTCCGCCCAGCGCGAACACCTGAAGACAGGCCAGCGCGGCCTCCGGCTGCGACAGGTCCTCGCCCTCCGCCCGCGCGATGTCCGCGATCGAGCGCAACATGATGGTGGTCGAGATCGGCAGTTCGATCGGCAGGCTGGCGAGGCCGAGCGCGCCGCCCGCGGCGCCGGAGGCTGCGGCCAGCGTGCGGTGCATGGCGCGGTTGTCGCGCTGGCGCGTCTTGCGCAGGCTGAGCAGCGCAGCGCGCATCGCCGCCTTCAGCGCGAGCGTCGAAGCTTTCGTCACCACGCCGGAGACGCTCGCCGGCACGAGCGCGCCCATCGTCTCGAGCTGCCGGCCGACGAGGTTGTTCAGGCGCATCGCAAGGCTCGTGCGCTCCAGCGCCTCGACCGCGCGGGCGAGGGCGGCCTGGTCTGCAGGGCTCATCAGGGGGTCGGTCATCGTCCTCTCCGGCATCGTCGAGAATAGATGGCGCGCCGTCTGGCGGTTGCAAGAACGCCGCGCCGGAGCGCGAATTGCGACCGCAATGCGGGCGGCCATCGCCAAATTAACGTTTGAACCCGTGCGCGCGTTAACGATTGGGCAGGCGCGGCTCCGCACGGGCGGCCGGCATCCGTGCGCCGCATGCGGGCTGGCGCAAAAAGCCGATAAAAGACAACGGAGTGTGCGATTGAACCGATGCTTAACCGCGCGCTTTCAGCCGTCGTTATTCTTACGTCGTGCGAACAAAAATCTGAACGCATTCGCGTAAAAAGCGCGGCAATTGCTTCAAAGCCCTCCAACGCGCCGGCGCCATTCTCGTCCCAACAACGGGGACAGACATGTTCGTCAAATTTGCAAAGGCTCTGGCGGGGATCGCGGTGGCGGCGGGCGCCGCCACGCTCGCGCTCAACCCGAGCTTCGCCGGCCCGGACCACGTCGGCTGGGCCGAGACGGGCGCCGAGACGAGCGTGCCCTACGGCTGGGTCGACTTCTGCCAGCGCTACAAGGGCGAATGCGACGCGGGCTTGAAGGCCGCCCGCGACGTGGAACTGACGGGCAAGGCGCTGCGCGACATCGAGCGCGTCAATCGCTGGGTCAACAAGAACATCGAATCCGTGTCGGACATGGATCATTGGAAGCTTGTCGACCGCTGGGACTATCCCAGCGACGGCAAGGGCGATTGCGAGGACTACGCGCTGCTCAAGCGCCGCATGCTGACTGACCTCGGCTATCCCGCGCAGGCGCTGCTGATGACGGTCGTGAAGGACAAGAAGGGCGACGGCCACGCGGTGCTGACCGTGCGCACCGATCGCGGCGACTACGTGCTCGACAATCTCGAGGACGAGGTGAAAGGCTGGAAGAAAACGGGCTATCGCTTCGTCAAGCGCCAGAGCCAGACCGACGCCAACACGTGGGTGACGATCGGCGAGCCGACGACGGCGCCGGCCTACGTCTCGCGCTGAGATGCAAAAACATTGGACACTTTCGAGCGGCCCGGCAACGGGCCGCTTTTCGTTCAGGCCGCGTTCAGGCGCGCGCGGCGAAAAACGCCGCGTTGGTCGTTGACCGCGCGTTCGACTCGGCAGAGGCTCCAGCGCGCGCCGCCGGCTATGCTTTGGCCGTGCGAAGTTTGCGACGAAGAGGGGAGCATTTTCATGTTTATTCGTTTTGCCGCGACGGCGGGCGCCGTCGCTACATCGCTCGGTCTTGCGCTCGCCCTGTCCGCGCCTGCGCATGCGCAGGCGGACGTTATGAAGGAATGCGGCGCCGAGTATCAGACGGCCAAGACCGCCAACAAACTCGGCGGCAAGTCGTGGAACGAGTTCCTCGCCGAATGCCGCGTGCGTCATGCGCAGCCGGCGGCCGCCAAACCCGCCGCCGCAACCCCTGCGCCTGCGCCTGCCGCCGCCGCGCCCGCCAAGCCCGCCGCCGCGGCGCCTGCGGCTGCGCCCGCCAAGCCCGCCGCCGCGGCGCCTGCGTCCGCCGCGGTCTTCCCGAAAGCGGTCGATCCGAAATACGCCAAGGAGCCGGAAGGCAAGGCGCATATGAAAACCTGCGTCGACCAGTACAAAGCCAACAAGGCCACCAATTCCAATGGCGGCCTCAAATGGATCCAGAAGGGCGGCGGGTACTGGAGCGAGTGCGCCAAAAAGCTGAAAGGCGCCTGACGGCGTCGCGGAAAGCCCCGGTTCGCCGGGGCTTTTTGTTTATGCGACGTTCGCGGCGGCGCATTTTCGCGTGCACGCGAGCCTGAAACGACGCTCCGGTTTCCTGCGCCGGGGAACGATCCGGTCTAGTGGCCCGCCAGATAGGCGGTCGAGGCGATGACGACGCCGGCCGCCCCCAGCGCCATCGATGCATACCAGGGCCAGCGCTGGCCGCGCGTGATGATGGCGACGGTGGCGATGGCGATCGAGATATGCAGCAGCGTGGCCGCGATCGTCAGCGTGTGGTGGCGATGCTCGTGCGTCTGGCTCGCGTGCAACTTGGCTTCCGATTCGTGTTCGAGCCGTTTCGCCGTGTCCTGAATTTCCGCCTGCTCGCCCGCGTAGCGCCTGGCTTCCTTCGCATGATCGTCGGCCTTCGGCCCGCCGGCGGCGGCGGCGATCTCGTACATGTTCTTCTTGAGGCTTTTCGCCTGGAAGAAGTTCCAGTTGTCGGTCGCCTTGTTCTGCAGCAGCACGGCCTCGTTCTTGGCGACCGTGATGGCGGACGTCTCGATGGTTTCGAGCGAACTGACGCCTGACGCCAGCACCGCCAGAATGGCGATGGTGATCGACACCCTGGTCATGAAATTATCGCCCGCGTGCGCCACGTGCTCGGCGTGCTCGGCATGTTCGAAATGTTCGGTCGGCGATCCCGACATCGTGCGCTCCCCCGGCTGAACGAATCCCGGCGCCATTGTTTCGCGTTCGCCGGCGCTGCGGAAGGGCGCGCGCCCAACTTTCGCAGGATGGCGGGCCGACGCGCGGACGATGGACAGAAAAGCGCCCGGCGCCTATAAGCGCAGGCGATTGATCGTGCGGGCTCGCGCGCCCGCTTTCATGGAAAAGGCCGACCGCGATGCTTGAGGCGCAAACGACGGATTCGGCGGCGCTGCGCCGCAGGATGGTCGACTGTCAGATCCGCACCTACGATGTGACCGATCTCGGCGTGGTCTCCCGGTTTCTGGAAACGCCGCGCGAGAAATTCGTCGCCGCCGGGCAGGACGCCATCGCCTATTCCGATTTCGAGGTGCGCCTGCCGCTGGCGGGCGGCGGTTTCCGTTCGCTGCTCGCCCCGCTGGTGGCCGCGCGCGCGCTTCAAGCCGCCGAAATCCGGCCGTCCGATCGCGTGCTGGTCGTGGGCGACGGCTCGGGCTATCTGGGCGCGCTGGCGGCGGGCCTGGCCGCAAGCGTCGTTTCGCTGGAATCGGATCCGGACCTGTCCGGCCGGGCCGGCGCCAATTTCAAGGAACTGGGCCTCGCCGCGCAGGCGGTCTGCGGCCCGCTGGCCGCCGGCGCGCCGTCGGCCGGGCCTTACGACGTCATCCTGCTGGCCGGCGCGGCGGAGGCGGGACTGGAGACGCTGATCGGCCAGCTCAACGCCGGCGGACGGCTCGTAGCTTTCCATCCGCAGGCGGGCGCGGCCTCCCGCGCCGTGCTCTATCGCAAGGTCGGCGCCGACATCTCGACCCGCAGCCTGTTCGAGGCGGCCGCGCGGCTGCTGCCGGAATTCGCCAGAAAGCCCGGTTTCGCGTTCTGATCCGGCCTGGCCGGCGCGAACGTGACCAGCGATGTGGTCGAGTGTCGCATTTTTGCAGCGGTGCGTTCGTTTATGAGTTGGGGGCGCGCGCGTCGCGTGCAATCGCCGGGTCGCCCGTCTAGTTTGCGTTGAACCGGGTGGAGCGCGAGTCGACGCTGGGGCGGCGGGTCGCAACAGGAACGCGCCGGGCCGACGGGAGCGGAACGCCAGGCGGCGATTGGCGATTTTTCGCGACGATTCGGCTCCGGGACGAAAATCGATCGCGGTCGGGCGTCCGGGCGCCCTGCTCGAACCGCCGCGGTCCGGAAATGGTGCTGATGACGATGCAGGCAGAACGGCGAATGACGAAGGCGTGCGGCGCGACCGTGCTCTTGGCCTTCGCCTGCGCGTGCGCCCCGGCGTCGGCCGAGACCATGTCGGGCGCTCTCTCGCGCGCCTATCGCGCCAATCCCGATCTCAACCAGCAGCGCGCGGGCGTGCGCGCCACCGACGAGAACCTGCCGCGCGCGCGCGCCGGCTGGATGCCGCGCCTGAGTGCGAACGCCACCTACGGCCGGCAATACACGATGTTCGAGACGAACACGTCCAACACGCATACCAAGACCTGGCCGCGCACCTATGGCGCGACCGCCAGCCAGACGCTGTTCGACGGGTTTCGCACGCTCAATTCCGTGCGGCAGGCCGAATCGCAGGTGTTCGGCGCGCGCGAGACGATGCGCGTGACGGAACAGACCGTGCTGCTGTCGGCGGCGACCGCCTACATGAACGTGCTGCGCGACACGGCCATCCTCAATCTGCGCCGCAACAACATCAGCGTGCTGGAAGAACAGGTGCGCCAGACGCGCGTGCGCTTCCAGGTGGGCGAGGTGACGCGCACCGACGTCGCCCAGGCCGAGGCCGCGCTCGCGCAGGCCAATTCCGACGCTTCCGCCGCGCAGGCCGCCCTGCAGGCCTCCATCGCCAGCTATCGCCAGTTCGTCGGCGCCGAGCCGAAGAATCTCGCGCCGGCCAGGCCGGTCGAAGCGCTGCTGCCGAAGAAGATGTCGATCGCGGTCGACCGCTCGCAGGTGGAACATCCCGCGATCGCCTCCGCGCTCCACAACGCCGACGCCGCGCAACTCGCCGTGAAGGTGGCGGAAAGCGCTCTCTATCCGACCGCCACTGTGTCGGCGAGCGTCACGCGCAATCTCGACCTGCTTGGCCAGCAGGGCAACAACAACATGTCGATGCTGTTTCAGGGGCAGCTGAACGTGCCGCTGTATCAGGGCGGCGGCGAATACGCCTCCATTCGGCAGGCCAAGGAGCAGGCCGCGCAGGCGCGTCTGGCGGCCGATCTCGCGCGCGATCAGGTGCGCGCGCTGGTCGTCACCTCCTGGGGGCAGCTGGAGGCCGCGAAAGCGCAGTTGATTTCGGGGCAGGCGGCCGTGACGGCCGCCGAAATCGCGCTCAACGGCATTCGCGAGGAAGCCAAGGTCGGGCAGCGCACGACGTTCGACGTTCTCACCGCGCAGCAGACGCTTCTGAACACGCGCGTCATTCTGGTCACGGCGCAGCGCGACCGCGTGGTGGCCTCCTACGCCGTGTTGTCGGCGATGGGCGAACTGAGCGCCGGTCGTCTCGGCCTGACCGCGCAGCTCTACGACCCGACGATCCATTTCGATCAGGTGAAGAAGAAGCTGATCGGAACGAGCACGCCCGACGGACGCTGATCCCCTCCTTCCGATCCGCCATCCACAGCTTGCGCGTTGCGTGTGTTGCACAGGCGCGAGCGGCGTGAGATTTTGCGCGCATTGGCCACTCCGCTGATTCGCGCGCCGCGCGGACCGGTTCCGGATTTTTCCCATGACGGTTTCGCTATGACGGCATCGAACGCGCCCCTGTCCAATGCGCCCCTCTCGACCGCCTCGGTCGACAGCGAGCGGCGCGCGCACGAGCCCTCGATGGAGGAAATCCTCGCCTCGATCCGCAAGATCATCGCGGACGAGGAGGCCCTGCCGCTCGGCCGTCCGTCGGCCGTCTTCGCCGAGGCGCGCGCCGCCATGCGCCAGTCCGCGCCGGAGGCGCCGCGCGAGCCCGCGAGCGTTACGCCGCTGCCGCAGGCGCGAGTCCCCGATGTCGCCGCGTCGGACTTTGTAGCGCCGGACTTTGCCGCGCCGGACTTTGCCACGCCGGAGGTTGCCGCGCCCGAATCGTCGGCGCAGGAGATCGCGCACATCCCGCAGGACATCGCGCCGGACGGCGAGCCGCACATCGATCACGAGATGCTGGAGGAGCCGCAGGTCGCGCAGGCGGTCGCCGGCGAGGATTTCGGGGACGATGGCGCGGAAGACTCCGCCGCCGCCCATCCGATCGATGCCTATGCGCCGACGGTCGTCGCGTATGAGTCGGCGCCGGACGAGGAGCCGATTCTTTCGCCTTCGGCCAACGCCAGCGTCGCCTCCGCGTTTCAGGCGCTGTCGGCGAGCGTGTCCATCGCCAATGCCGAAATGATCGAACGCAACGTGCGCGAGATGCTGCGGCCGATGCTCAAGCAATGGCTGGACGACAATCTGCCGGTCATGGTCGAGCGGCTGGTGCGCGCCGAGATCGAGCGCGTGGCGCGCGGCGGGCGGTAGTCGCGAAATCTTAACGCGGCGCTAACCGTGTTTGGCCACCATGCGCGCATGGTCGTCCGCACCCGTTTCCGCGCTTTGATGGTCCCGCTCGTGCTCTACGCCGTGTGCGGGCTGGCCTCGTCCTATTTCGTGTGGCACGCCGTCAACGGTCAGCGCGGGCTGAAGGCGCGCGACGATTACATGCAGCGTCTGGCCGAACTCGAAACCACGCTGTCCGACCTGCGCGCCGAACGGGCGCGGTGGCGGCTGAAAATCGATCTGGCGCGCGGCGAAACGGTAGACCGCGATCTGGTCGAGGAGGAATCGCGCATCATGCTCGGGCGCGTCCACAAGAACGAGGTGATCGTCCTGCACGCGATCGCGGCTGGAAAAGGTAACCGATAACTGGTTCATAGAACTGCAATAACCATAATCCAGTTAAGTCCTTAGCGCGCGGAAATATCTGGTCTTTTTCCCGTCGCCGCGCCCCATGGGCGGCCTCCCCAGAAACGACGGTTTTTGCTATGCTGCCCGCGTTCTGGAGGGAACGACATGGCGGCTTCCAACAAGACGCGCGCTGGCAGGCGCGATCCCGGATCCACGGCCGACGAAAAGGCGGCCCCCAGGGCCCCGGACGGGAGCGACCCCATCGGACCCATTGCGCCGGCGCCGTTCACGCGCGAGGAGGACTTGCGCGCCTATCGCGACATGCTGCTCATCCGGCGGTTCGAGGAAAAGGCCGGCCAGATGTATGGCATGGGCCTCATCGGCGGCTTCTGCCACCTCTACATCGGGCAGGAGGCGGTGGTCGTGGGCGTGGACATGGCGGCCCGGCCCGGCGACCAGGTGATCACCTCCTACCGCGACCACGGCCACATGCTGGCCTGCGGCATGGACCCGAAGGGCGTGATGGCGGAGCTGACCGGCCGTCGCGGCGGCCTGTCGAAGGGCAAGGGCGGCTCCATGCACATGTTCTCCAGGGAGAAGAATTTCTACGGCGGCCACGGCATTGTCGGCGCGCAGGTGTCGCTGGGCACCGGGCTCGGCTTCGCCAACTGGTATCGTGGGAACGACAGCGTCTCGCTCGTCTATTTCGGCGACGGCGCGTCCAACCAGGGGCAGGTCTACGAGAGTTTCAACATGGCGGAACTCTGGAAACTGCCGGTGGTCTACATCGTCGAGAACAACCGATATGCGATGGGCACATCGGTCACGCGTTCGTCCGCGCTCACGGATTTCTCCAAGCGCGGCGCCTCGTTCAACATCCCCGGGCGACAGGTGGACGGCATGGACGTGCGCGCGGTGAAGGCTGCGGCCGACGCGGCGCTGGCGTGGTGTCGCCGCGGCGCCGGGCCGATCATTCTCGAAATGCAGACCTACCGCTATCGCGGCCACTCGATGTCGGACCCGGCCAAATACCGTTCCAAGGAAGAAGTGCAGAAGATGCGCGAGGAGCACGATCCGATCGAGCAGGTGCGCGTGCGTCTGCTGGCGGCCGGCGTGACGGAAGCGGAATTGAAGAAGATCGACGCCGGCGCGCGCGCCATCGTGTCGGAGGCGGCGGAATTCGCGACGCAGAATCCCGAACCCGACCCGTCGGAACTGATGACCGACATTCTGCTCTGATCATTTCCATCGCTCCCAGCGCGTCGCGCGCGTTCCCCGGAATTTTCGACATGCCGAACATTCTCATGCCGGCCCTCTCGCCCACGATGGAAGAAGGCAAGCTCGCAAAATGGCTCAAGAAGGAAGGCGAAGCGGTGAAGGCGGGCGACGTCATCGCCGAAATCGAGACCGACAAGGCGACGATGGAGGTGGAAGCCGTCGACGAGGGCGTGCTGTCGAAAATCCTCGTGCCCGAAGGCGCCGAGAACGTGAAGGTCAACACGCCGATCGGTTTCATCGCCGTGGACGGCGAGGCCGAGGCGCCGAGCGCGCAGGTGGACGTGGTTCCCGAACCCGCGCAGCCCGCCGCGCCCGCGCCGCAGGCCCCGCCGAAACCGTCCGCGCAGCCGAAGGCGCCTGCGCCCGCCGAGGCCGAATATCCGGCCGACGCGCCGATGGTCGCGATGACGGTGCGCGAGGCGCTGCGCGACGCGATGGCCGAAGAAATGCGTCGCGACGACAGCGTGTTCGTGATGGGCGAGGAGGTGGCCGAATACCAGGGCGCCTACAAGGTCACGCAGGGCCTGCTGCAGGAATTCGGGCCCAAGCGCGTGGTCGACACGCCGATCACCGAACACGGGTTCACCGGCGTCGGCGTCGGCGCCGCGATGGCGGGCCTGCGCCCCATCGTCGAGTTCATGACCTTCAATTTTTCGATGCAGGCGATCGACCAGATCGTCAACTCAGCCGCCAAGACGCTCTACATGTCGGGCGGGCAGATGGGCGCGCCGATCGTGTTCCGCGGCCCAAACGGCGCTGCCGCGCGCGTGGCCGCCCAGCACAGTCAGGATTTCGCCGCCTGGTATTCGCACATTCCCGGGCTGAAAGTTGTCGCGCCCTACACGGCCGCCGACGCCAAGGGCCTGTTGAAGGCCGCCATCCGCGATCCCAATCCGGTCGTCTTTCTCGAAAACGAAATCCTCTACGGCCAGTCGTTCGACGTGCCGCGCATCGACGATTTCGTGCTGCCGATCGGCAAGGCGCGCATCGCGCGGCGCGGCGAACACGTCACGCTCGTCTCGTGGTCGATCGGCATGACCTATGCGCACAAGGCGGCCGAACTGCTGGCGGAAGAGGGGATCGAGGCGGAGATCGTCGATCTGCGCACCATTCGCCCGATGGACGTCGAAACCATCGTGCGCTCCGTGATGAAGACGGGGCGCTGCGTGACGATCGAGGAAGGCTGGCCGCAATCGGGCGTGGGCGCGGAGATCGCCGCGCGGCTGATGGTGGACGCTTTCGATTATCTCGACGCGCCCGTGCTGCGCGTGACCGGCAAGGACACGCCGATGCCCTACGCCGCCAATCTCGAAAAACTCGCGCTGCCGAGCGCGGCCGAAGTGGTGGAGGCGGCCAGGGCCGTTCTCTATCGGTGAGGGGGCGCGCATGAGCGATGCACGACTGCACGAACTGGAAACGCCGCCCGACGCACGCGACAAGGGCGGACACGAAGTGTTGCGCGTGTTCGTCGTGGATGGCGGATTGAGCGTGTCGCTGCGCCGCTCGTTCGACGAGGCGGGCGTGTGGGGCGTATTGCTCGCCGATCTCGCGCGCCACGCCGCGCGCATCTATGCGCTCGAGGCAGGGGTGAGCGAGGACGAAGCGCTCGAATCCATCAAGGCCATGTTCGACGCCGAATGGTCGCGCCCGACCGATTTCGGCGTCACCTCCGCCATGAATTGAGGCTGCACATGCCGATCAACATCCTCATGCCGGCCCTCTCGCCCACGATGGAAAAGGGCAATCTCGCCAAATGGCTCAAGAAGGAAGGCGATGCGGTGAAGGCCGGCGACGTGATCGCCGAAATCGAAACCGACAAGGCGACGATGGAAGTGGAGGCGATCGACGAAGGCGTGCTTGCGAAAATTCTCGTGCCGGAAGGCGCGACCGACGTGCCGGTCAACCAGCCCATCGCGGTGATCGCGCAGGAGGGCGAGACCGCCACCGCCCCCGCGCCGCGGCAGGAAAATGCGCCCGCGAAAGAGCAGCAGCCCGCGCGGGACCAGGCGCGCGCCAACACGCCGCAGGCGAATAAAACGCGGCCGCAGGCGAATGAAACGCCGCCGCAAGCCGCGAAAGATACGCCGCCGCAGGCCGCGCCCGCCAGAGGCGAGCGCGTGTTTTCCTCGCCGCTCGCGCGACGCATCGCGAAGGATGCGGGGATCGATCTGTCCGCCATCGCAGGCAGCGGCCCGCATGGCCGGGTGATCGAACGCGACGTGAAAGCCGCGCTCGCCGGCGGCACGGCGCCCGCGCCGAAAGCCGCGCCGCAGGCGGCGCCGGCGCAGGCCGCCGCGCTGCTTGCGCAGGCGATGCCGGACGCCAACATCCGCAAATTCTTCGAGCCGGGATCGTTCGAGGAGGTTCCGCACGATTCCATGCGCAAGACGATCGCGCGCCGGCTCGTCGAAGCCAAACAGACCATCCCGCATTTCTATCTGTCTGTCGATTGCGAACTCGACGCGCTGTTGAAACTGCGCGCTGAGATCAACGCAGGCGCGCCGAAGGACAGGGACGGCGCGCCCGCGTTCAAGCTCTCGGTCAACGATTTCGTCATCAAGGCGCTCGCGCAGTCGCTGATGGCCGTGCCCGACGCCAACGCCACCTGGACCGAAAGCGCGATGCTGAAACACAAGCACGCCGATGTCGGGGTGGCGGTGTCGATCCCCGGCGGCCTCATCACGCCGGTGGTGCGCAAGGCGGATACGAAATCGCTGTCGACGATCTCGAATGAGATGAAGGATTACGCGGCGCGCGCGCGCCAGCGCAAGCTGAAGCCCGAGGAATACCAGGGCGGATCGACGGCCGTGTCGAACCTCGGGATGTTCGGCATCACGAATTTCGCGGCCGTCATCAACCCGCCGCACGCCACAATCCTCGCGGTCGGCGCCGGCGAGAGCCGCGTGATCGTCAAGAACGGCGCGCCCGCGGTGGCGACGGTGATGAGCGTCACGCTCTCGACCGACCATCGCGCGGTCGACGGCGCGCTCGGCGCCGAGCTGCTCGCGGCGTTCAAGCGATACATCGAAAACCCCATCGCGATGCTGGCATAGGATCGGGATCATGACCTACGACATCATCGTGATCGGCGGCGGTCCCGGCGGCTATGTGGCGGCCATCCGCGCCGCGCAACTGGGTTTCAGGACGGCGGTGGTCGAGCGCGAGCATCTCGGCGGCATCTGCCTCAACTGGGGCTGCATTCCCGCCAAGGCCCTGCTGCGCTCGGCCGAAATCCTGCACTACGCCGAACACGCGAGCGCCTACGGCCTGAAACTCGAAGGCAAGGTGACGCCGGACGCGGCCGCCATCGTCAAGCGCTCGCGCCAGATATCCGCGCAGCTCAACAACGGCGTCGGGTTTCTGATGAAGAAGAACAAGATCGACGTCATCTGGGGCGAGGCCTTCATTGCGAAGGCGGGCGAGGTGCGCGTCTCCGCGCCGAAGAAACCCGCCGAACAGCCGCAGACGCCGCCGCCGAAGGGAACGCTGGGCGAGGGGACCTATGCGGCGAAACACATCGTCGTGGCGACCGGCGCGCGACCGCGCGCGCTGCCGGGGCTGGAGCCGGACGGCAGGCTGATCTGGACCTATTTCGAGGCGATGAAGCCGGAGCGGTTGCCGAAATCGCTGATCGTCATGGGCTCGGGCGCCATCGGCGTCGAATTCGCGTCATTCTATCGCGCGATGGGCGCTGAGGTGACTCTCGTCGAGGTGTTGCCGCAGATCATGCCGGTGGAGGACGCCGAGATAGCCGCCCATGCGCGCAAGCGGTTCGCGAAAGGCGGCATCAAGGTCTTCACCTCGACGAAGGTGACGAAGGTCGCGAAGGGCGCCGACAGCGTGACCGCCACGCTGGAGGACGACAAGGGCAGGACCGAAACGGTGACCGCCGAGCGGATGATTTCGGCCGTCGGCGTCGTCGGCAATGTCGAGAACCTCGGGCTGGAGGCGCTTGGCGTGAAGATCGAGCGCGGCGCCATCGTCACCGACGGGCTGGGCCGCACGACCGTCCCCGGCGTTTACGCCATCGGCGACGTCGCCGGCCCGCCGATGCTCGCCCATAAGGCCGAGCACGAGGGCGTCATCTGCGTGGAGACGATCAAGGGCCTGCACACGCACGCGATGGACCCGCTCATGATTCCCGGCTGCACCTTCTGCAGCCCGCAGGTCGCCTCCGTCGGCCTCACCGAGGAAAAGGCGAAGGCGGCCGGCTACAAGGTCAAGGTCGGGCGGTTCCCGTTCGTCGGCAACGGCAAGGCCATCGCGCTCGGCGAGCCGGACGGCCTGGTGAAAACCGTTTTCGACGCGGCGACCGGCAAGCTGCTCGGCGCCCATCTGGTCGGGGCGGAAGTGACGGAACTGATTCAGGGCTTTGTCGTCGCCATGAATTGCGAGACGACCGAGGAAGAACTCATTCACACGGTTTTCCCGCATCCCACGTTGTCGGAGACCATGCACGAAAGCGTGCTGGACGCCTACGGCCGCGTCATCCACGTCTAGGGCGCAGGCGCGGCACAAGCGCCGCTCAGGAATCCTCGCGACGGCTGCGGTAGAAGCCCGCTCCGGCGGCGCCGGCGATCAGCAGAAAGTAAAAGACGACGATCCCGTGCCGCCACGTTTCGAGCGTCTGCCGCTGTTCGCCGGCGAGCGCGGCGGCCGGCGCGGCGCGCGGCGCTGTCTGCAACGTGCGCGCCATGCTGGCGAAGCCGAGCGCCGACAGGACCGGCATTCCGATCATCAGCGCCACGAGCGCGGGCTTCAGGCGGCGCATGACGAGATAGCGGCGCAGGTTGAGCCAGATGCCGAGGCAGCCGTGGATCCATCCCGGCGCCAGCAGCGCGATCTGCCAGCCCTGCAAGCCGCCGCCGACCAGCGCGCCGACCACGTTTTCGTAGCTGACGATATAGGCGTACCAGCCCCCGGCCACGCGCGTCGACATCACATGGCCGATCAGCAGCCACGGCAGGCTGAACCCCGCCCACAGCCGCACCCATTCGATCGCCGGCAGGTTCCAGTGGCGTCGCTCGTAGAGGGTGCGCAGCGCGAGCAGGAAATGCGTCGCCGCCGCGCCGTAGAGCAGAATGGTGCCGGGCAGGCTGTGCCACAGCGCGATCGCCAGGCCGAGACCCCGCTCGGCCAACGGCAGCGACCACAGGCCCAGCGCATGGTTGACCATGTGCAGGCCGATATAGGCGAACATGATCAGGCCCGAATACAGTCGCCATCGGCGGGCGCCCGGTTTGTGCATGCATGCTCCGCTATCGGGGACGGCCTGCGGTCGGCCTGCGCGCCACATGCCGTCCCGCGCAACATGTCGCCATCGGCGCCCGACGGCAACGGCGGATCGTCGGGGCCATTTCGCCGCCGCTTTGATAGGGTCTATAATGTTGACGACCGTTTGGAACGCGCCGCACCTGCGGTGGCCGGCGGCATGACGGCGCATTCATGACCGTAGTGCTCGACCTTCTGCACGACGACCCGCGCGGCCCCCGGGCAGGCAAGGATGGCGCGCGCCATCCTGAAAAGGCGCACAGGCCCGACAAGCCGGTGCTGCGCAAGCCGGCCTGGATTCGGGTGAAGGCGCCGGGCTCGCCCAAATGGGCGGAGACCAACCGCATCGTCCGTGAGCATAATCTGGTGACGGTCTGCGAGGAGGCCGGCTGCCCCAATCTCGGCGAGTGCTGGGACAGGAAACACGCGACCTTCATGATCATGGGCGATACGTGCACGCGCGCCTGCGCTTTCTGCAACGTGCGCACCGGCATTCCCGCCCCGCTCGACGCGGCCGAGCCCGCCAAGGTCGCCGACGCGACCGCCAAACTCGCGCTCGAACACGTGGTCGTCACCTCCGTCGACCGCGACGATCTGGCCGACGGCGGCGCCGAACATTTTGCGGCGACCATTCGCGCCATTCGCGCGGCGAGCCCGACGACGACGATCGAGGTGCTGACGCCCGACTTCCTGCGCAAGCAGGGCGCGCTCGAAATCGTCGTGGCCGCGCGGCCGGACGTGTTCAACCACAATCTGGAGACGGTGCCGTCCAACTATCTCGCGGTGCGGCCCGGCGCGCGCTATTTCCACTCGTTGCGATTGTTGCAGCGCGTGAAGGAGATCGACCCGACCATCTTCACCAAGTCCGGCATCATGGTGGGGCTGGGCGAGCGGCGCAACGAAGTGCTGCAACTGATGGACGACCTGCGCGCCGCCGATGTCGATTTTCTCACCATCGGCCAGTATCTCCAGCCGACGCGCAAGCACCACGAGGTGATGGCGTTCGTCACGCCGCAGGAGTTTTCCGCCTACGAGACGGTCGCCTACGCCAAGGGCTTTCTGATGGTGTCGGCCTCGCCGCTCACGCGCTCCTCGCACCATGCGGGCGAGGATTTCGCGAAACTGAAGGCCCGCCGCGCGGCGCTCGGCTGAACGACGGGACCGGAGCGAACGGTCAGACGTAACGCCAGTGCGACAGCAGCGCGTAGGCGAGCACGATCACCGCGAAAAAGAACACCGGCGTCGAAAAGGCGCGCAGCGAATGATCCTTGCTCGCGCGGCGCGACGCATCGAACGTCAATGGATCGTAATTCTTGCTGAAGTTCGGATGAACTTCGAACGCCATCTTGGGCATGAAACGCTCCCCACGGTTGATCACCCGTTAACAGCATCGGCCGGCGCCCTCTGCGATTTCGTTATCCCTTTCGTTACCATTTGAGGGGAACCGGCGATTTTGCGGAAAAAAACGGTTCCCCAGCGCGATGTTTTTCCGTGAACCGTCGTTTACCCTCTCGCGGCGGCCCGGCGGCGCTATAGTCGCCCCGATCGGCCGAACCCGAACTATGCGAGGGCGACATGATTGTGGAAGCGATCGAGGAGGGCCAGCGCGCGCTCGGGCGTCTGCTCGAGGGATCGCGCCGCGCCACGGGCTTCACGGGCGCCGGCATTTCCACCGAATGCGGCATTCCTGATTTTCGCTCGCCCGGCTCGCCCTGGCTGCGCAATCGCCCGATCGACTTCCAGGTGTTCGTGTCCGATCCGCTGATGCGCGAGGAGGCTTGGCGGCGCAAGTTCACGATGGACGATCTCTACAAGGGCGCAGGGCCGGGGCGAGGCCACCGCGCGCTCGCCCGTCTGGTTGAGACCGGCCGCATGGGCGCGATCATCACGCAGAACATCGACGGCCTGCATCAGGCGGCCGGCGTATCGTCCGACAAGGTGATCGAACTGCACGGCAACGGAACCTATGCAAAGTGCCTGTCGTGCGGCAAACGCCACGAACTGGTCGATGTGCGCGCGGATTTCGAGCGCACCGGCGCAGCGCCGGAATGCGACTGCGGGGGCATCGTCAAGTCGGCGACAATCTCGTTCGGCCAGGCGATGCCGGAGGATGCGATGGCGCGCGCGGCGCAGGAGACGAACGCCTGCGATCTGTTCATCGCCATCGGCTCGTCGCTCGTCGTCTATCCGGCGGCCGGCTTTCCCATACAGGCCAAGCGCAACGGAGCGCGGCTCGTCATCGTCAATCGCGACGAAACGGAACTCGACGATTTCGCAGACCTCGTGTTGCGCGGCGACATCGGTTCGTTTCTCGCGCCTTTTCAAGGTGGATAGAGCGGGCGCTTGCGCGGCGGCGAATGCTGCGTGTCGCGCCGCGATTGCGTCGCGCGCCGCGTTTTTCTGGCCTGTCCACAGGTCTCGCCAAAATGTTCTTTCGGCGGTCGTCAAGGGTGTTATGTTTTTATTAAGTGATTCTGTTGGCTCGGCGATTCGGATGGGTTGCAGGGCGTGTTCGTGCAAGTGCGCGATCGAACGTCTGAAGGTATCTTTTCGGCAGGGGTTGAGGCGCGCGACCGTGGAAACCGGCATTCGGTTCTGAGGGCGCGAAACGCGACGGACTTGCGGAAAAGGATCTCTCTTCGATAGGGCGTCGATCGCGGGACGTGCAAGGGCGCGGCTTCGATTGCGCAGACGTCCGACGGTCGGGGGGGTAAGAACATTGGGCAGCAAAGATCAATTGTTGCAGCAGACCGGGGCCGAAGCCGCCGATGACTCTGCTCTCGAACTGGTCGAGATTTCCGGCCGTATCAAATGGTTCGACGTTTCCAAAGGCTACGGGTTCATTATTCCCGATGGCGGCCAGGGCGACGTTCTGCTGCATGTCACGGTGCTGCGGCGCGACGGGTTCCAGACGGCCTACGAGGGCGCGCGCATCGTGTGCGAGGCGCAGCGCCGCGCCAAGGGCCTGCAGGTGTTTCGCGTCCTCTCGATGGACGAATCGACTGCCGTCCATCCGGCGCAGGCGCCGGCCGCGCGCACGCATGTGCAGGTGGTGCCCACCAGCGGGTTCGAGATCGTCATCGTGAAATGGTTCAACCGCGTGCGCGGCTTCGGCTTCCTCACGCGCGGGGAGGGGACGGAAGACATCTTCGTCCATATGGAGACGCTGCGCCGCTACGGCATCGCCGAACTGAAGCCCGGCGATTCGATGCTGGCGCGGTTCGGCGACGGTCCGAAGGGCCTCATGGCGGCGGAAGTTCGCCCGCTCGAAACGGCGCTGCCGGCCTCGCACTGATCGTTCCGCAGCTCGAAAGGCCGGCTCGTCCGGCCTTTTTGTTGCTCGCAGCCCTTTCGCCGCACCATGCGCAAACGTATAGAACGCGAACGGGGCTTCGGAGCGCGCGGAGGCGGCATGGCGACCTTGCGATTGGGCGCGGCGTTGGCGGTTCTGGTCGCCCTGCTGTCGGGACTGGCGCCGGCGCGGGCGGATACGGTTCTCGAACCTCTGACCTTCGAGACGACGGGCGGCGCCCGCGCGTTCCAGGTGGAGGTCATGCGCACGGAGGCCGAGCGCGCGCGCGGCCTCATGTTCCGGCGCTATCTGCCGCCCGACCGGGGCATGCTGTTCCTGTTCGACCGCGAGCAGATCGTCGCGATGTGGATGAAGAACACGTTCATCCCGCTCGACATGGTGTTCGTGGGGCGTGACGGGCGCGTGGTGTCGATCGCGGCCGACACGGAGCCGATGTCGGAAGCGGTGGTGGCCTCGGCCGGCCCCGCCAACGCCGTGGTGGAGCTGAACGCGGGCGCGGCGGCGCGCATGGGGCTGAAGGCGGGCGACCGCGTGCGCCATCCCGCGCTTGGTCGATGACGGTCTTGCCGTTTCGCTTGTTCGGCGTCGTCGCTCATGCTAGCCAAGCGGCGATTTCTCCTACGGGGTATGGCGCAGCCTGGTAGCGCATCTGCTTTGGGAGCAGAGGGTCGCAGGTTCGAATCCTGCTGCCCCGACCATACGGCCGACGCCGCATGCAGCGATGGAAAGGGTTCGCATGACCGCTCGCATCTACCGTCCGGCCAAATCGGCGACGCAGTCCGGCATGGGCCGCACGCGCCGCTGGATTCTGGTTTATGCGCCCGCGCGGCCGCGCACGATCGAGCCGCTCATGGGCTGGACCAGTTCCGACGACATGAACAGCCAGGTGCGCTTGAGCTTCGCCACGAAGGAAGAGGCGATCGAATACGCCACGCGCAACGGCATCGACTATCGCGTGGAGGAGCCGACGCCGGCGGGCGCGCGTCGCGCCATGTCCTATTCCGACAATTTCCGGCCCGGCCGCCCGCAGCCCTGGACGCATTGAGACCGCGCGCAGGCGGCCTGCCGGCGGCGAACGACCCCGTAGCTCAGCCGGATAGAGCAACTGCCTTCTAAGCAGTAGGTCGCAGGTTCGAATCCTGCCGGGGTCGCCATGTCCGTGGCCGTTCTTAATCTGCGTCAAGGCCGCGTCGCCCGCGCTCCGTTCAGATAGAGCGAACCGGAAGCTCTTGGGAGGGGCGGGTGAACTTCGACGACACGCCGCAGGAGGCGGCGTTCCGCGCGACCGCACGCGCATGGATCACGGCCAACGCGCCGCGAATCGGCCATGGCGACGACCTTGCGACCGCGAAGGCGTGGCAGAAGCGCAAGGCCGAGGATGGCTGGGCCTGCCTAAACTGGCCGCCGGAATACGGCGGGCGCGGCGCGACGCCCATGGAGCGCGTCATCTTCGAGCAGGAGGAGGGGGACCGTCTCGCGCTGGCCGCGCCCTTTCGGGTGGGCCATGGCATCTGCGGCCCGACGCTCATGGCCTTCGCGAGCGAGGAGCAGAAGCGCCGCCACCTGCCGCCGCTGGCGTCGGGCGAGGAAATCTGGTGCCAGTTGTTTTCCGAGCCCGCCGCCGGTTCCGATCTCGGCGGCCTGCGCACGCGCGCGACGCGCGACGGCGACCATTGGATCGTCGACGGCCAGAAGGTGTGGACCTCGCTCGCCGAGATCGCCGATTTCGGCCTGCTGCTCGCACGCACCGATCCAACGGCGCCCAAGCACAAGGGACTGACCATGTTCTTCCTGGACATGCGCAGCCCCGGCGTTCAGGTGCGGCCGATCAAACAGGCGAGCGGCCATGCCGAGTTCAACGAGGTCTGGCTCACCGGCGTGCGCATTCCCGACAGCCAGCGGCTGGGCCGCGTGAACGAGGGATGGACGGTCTCGCTCACCTCGCTGATGAACGAACGGTTCTCCATCGGCGCGCGGCTCGCGACGGCCGTGCCGGAGTTTCTCGAATTCGTGTCGCAGGCGCCCGAAGGGGTGCGCGCGGACGACCGCCGCGTGCGCGCGCAGCTCGCGACCTGGGTCGCGCGCGCCAACGGGCTGAAATACACCGTCTATCGCGCCATCTCCGCCGTCTCGCGCGGCGAGCGGCCGGGCCCGGAGAATTCCATCGGCAAGCTGGTGGCCGCGCAGATGGTGCAGGAGATCGCAACCGCCGCGCTCGACATGCAGGGCCCGGCCGGCGCGCGCGCGCGCGAGGACGGCGCGGCCGGCAAACTGTATCAGACCCTGTTTGTGTCCATCGGCCGGCGGGTGGCCGGCGGGACCGACGAAATCATGCGCAACATCATCGCGGAGCGGGTGCTGGGGCTGCCCGCCGACATCCGCGTGGACAAGGACGTGCCCTTCGAAAAAATTCCGACCAGGGGACGATGAGCGCCGGCGCGCGAAGGAACTTTCCGGCTCCCGTCAAGTCTTGACTTTGTCTGCCCGCGCGCGGTCCAATCGCCTTGAAAGTTCACCCACGGGTCGGTGGACGTGGCTCGGGCGGGAGCTGCAGATGGACCCAAATCCGGATCGAACGCGATCGCGCGCGCCGGGCGCCCCGGCGGCGCACGGCGCGGCCGACTGGGTCGCGCATTTCGGCAATGCGGCGATCGGCGGCCTCGCCTTCGCGCTGGCGCTGGTCTTCATCGGCGGCGCGATCGACGCGCCGCTCGCCAGGATCGCGCGCGGGATCGACCCCCAGACGGCGCGGTGGCTGGCCGATTTCGCAGCGCTCGGCCAGGCCAACGGCCTGCTGGCGGCGACCGCGCTGGCCGCGCTGCTCTCAGTCGTCGTCGCCGTCGCGCAGCGCAGCCGGCGTCAACGCGCGGCGTTCTTCGTGCTGGCGCAGCGCGCTGGTTTCGCCTTTCTGGCCGTCGCGCTCTCGGTGCTGGTCGTGCAGGGCCTGAAATTCGCGCTCGGCCGCGCGCAGCCGAACATGCTGTCCGAATACGGCGCTTTCCATTTCGCGCTGTTCTCGCAAGGCTCGTTCGCGGCCAGCTTCCCCTCCGGCCACGCGACGACGGCCTTCGCTTTCGCGACCGCGCTCGCGCTGTTCGTTCCGCGCTGGGGCATGGTCTTCTTCCTCGCCGCGCTGGCGATCGCGGTCGCGCGCGTGGCGGTCGGCGCGCATTACCCGAGCGACGTGCTGGGCGGCATGGTGCTGGGCGTCGCGCTCACCTTCGGCGTGGCGCGACTTTGCGCGCGGCTGCACCTCGTATTTCGGCTGGAGGGCGGTCGTCTCGTGCGACGCGGCGAGGGCCTCGTGTCCAGCGCCATGCGCCGCCTGTTCGGCCGCGCGCCCGTGCGACTCGACGCCAGTGCGCCGAGCGCCAACGGGCTTTAGGCCAGCGGGAGCGAACCGGCGCCGGTCTCAGGCGAGGACGGAATCGCCGGCCGTCAGGCGAGCTTTTTCAGTCGCGCGAAACCGCGCTCCACATCGGCTTTCAGGTCGTCGAGGTCTTCGAGGCCGATCGAGAACCGCAGCGCGGGGCCTTCGGGTTTCCATTCGGTGGCGGTGCGATAGGTCTTGCAGTCGAACGGAATGACGAGGCTTTCGAAACCGCCCCACGAATAGCCGAGGCCGAACAGCTCCAGCCCGTCGAGCAGCGCGGCGACCGCCGCGCGCGAGGCCGGCTTGAGAACGACCGAGAACAGGCCCGAGGAGCCGAGAAAGTCGCGTTTGAAAATGGCGTGGCCGGGATCGTCCGGCAGCGCGGGATGCAGCACGCGCGACACTTCCGGGCGCGTTTGCAGCCAGCGCGCGAAATCGAGCGCCTGTTTCTCGGCCTCGCGCAGCCGCAGCTCCATCGTGCGCAAACCGCGCAGCGCCAGAAACACGTCCTCCGGGCCGGGGCAGTTGGCGAACGTGTCGTAGGTTTCGCGCAGGCGCGGATACCAGTCGGCGTTGGCGGACACCAGGCCGAGCAGCAGATCCGAATGGCCGGACAGATATTTCGTGCCGGCCTCGATCGCGAGATCGACTCCGCGCGCGTGCGGCGGGAAGAACAGCGGCGTCGCCCACGTGTTGTCCATGGCCACGCAGGCGCCGCGCGCATGCGCCACCTCGGCGATGGCGGGAATGTCCTGCATCTCGAACGATTGCGAGCCCGGCGCCTCGACCAGCACGAGGCTGGTGTTGGGCCGCATGAGCCGCGCGACGCCGGCGCCGGCCAGCGGATCGTAGTATTCCGTTTCGACGCCGAATTTCTTGAGCACCGTGTCGCAGAAAACGCGCGTGGGCCGATAGGCGCTGTCGACCACCAGAACATGGTCGCCCGCCTTCGTCGCTGTCATCATCGCCAGCGTGATGGCGGCCAGCCCCGAGGGCGCGAGCACGGTTCCGGCCGCGCCGGAAATCTCGCTCCAGGCCGTTTCCAGCGATTCGGTCGTCGGCGTGCCCTTGGTGCCGTAGATGAACCGCTGGCGGCGGGCGTACAGTTCCTCGGTGTTGGGGTAGAGCACGGTCGAGCCGCGCCAGATGGCCGTGTTGACGAATCCGTGATTGTCGAACGGCGCGCGCCCAGCATGAACGAGGCGGGTGCGCGCGCCCATCGCGGCGCGGCTGTCGGGCGTGGACTTGGTCATCGAGCGCGTCTCCAACTTGTCGGCCTGCGGGCGCCTTTGCCGGTTGACCCCTGAACGAAAACGACATGTTATTCGCCCATGTCCCGTAGCGGCGCTCCGGCCGGCGGACAATCGCTTTTCTTCAGGTGACGATCCATGACCAAACGCGCCGCGCTCGCCGCTTTCGCCGCCCTTGGCCTTTCCGTGTCCTCCGCCGCCGCCGGACCCACGATCGACGCGGTGAAGAA
Organism: uncultured Methylocystaceae bacterium; assembly: GCA_937870755.1. Taxonomy (GTDB): domain Bacteria; phylum Pseudomonadota; class Alphaproteobacteria; order Rhizobiales; family Beijerinckiaceae; genus JAJXWB01. The sequence goes on along the minus strand of CALMZV010000011.1, from coordinate 17,639 downwards.
ACGCGGGCAGCTCGTCTGCGGCGTCAATCCGGGCGTCGCCGGCTTTGGCCTGCCGGACGACAAGGGGCAGTATACGGGGTTCGACGTGGACTTCTGCCGCGCCATCGCGGCCGCCGTTTTCAACGATCCGACCAAGGTGCGCTACGTCGCGCTCAGCGCCAAGGACCGTTTCACCGCGCTGCAATCGGGCGAGATCGACGTTCTGTCGCGCAACACGACGTGGACGCAGTCGCGCGAGGTGGGGCAGGGGTTCCTGTTCGGCGCCGTCACCTATTACGACGGTCAGGGATTTATGGTGCGCAAGAAGCTGAACGTCGGCTCGGCGCTCGAACTGAGCGGCGCCTCGGTCTGCGTGCAGCAGGGCACGACGACCGAACTCAACCTCGCCGACTATTTTCGCTCGCACGACATGAAATACGAGCCGGTCGTATTCGCCACCGCCGACGAGGGCATCAAGAGCTACGACACCGGCCGCTGCGACGCCTTCACCAGCGACATGTCCCAGCTCTACGCGGAACGCACCAAGCTCGGCCAGCCGGACGACCACGTGATCCTGCCGGAGGTGATCTCCAAGGAGCCGCTCGGCCCGGTCGTGCGCCAGGGCGACGACCAGTGGTTCAACCTGGTCAAATGGACTCACTACGCCATGGTCACGGCCGAGGAACTGGGCGTGACGCAGAAGAACGTCGACGACAAGCTGAAGGCGCCGAACCCGGAAACAAAACGCCTGCTCGGCACCGAAGGCAATTTCGGCGAGGGTCTGGGGCTGACGGCGGACTGGGCCTATCGCATCGTCAAGCACGTGGGCAACTACGGCGAGATTTTCGAGAAGAATCTCGGCGAGGGATCGCGGCTCAAGATCAAGCGCGGCATCAACGCGCTGTGGACCAAGAACGGATTGCAATACGCGCCGCCCATCCGCTGACGGGCGCGCCCGTGCGCGAGGACTGACGCCCGTGGCGACCATCGCCGGCGCCCCGCCCAAAGTGCGGCCCTGGAACGATCCGTTCTGGCGGGGGCTGGCCTATCAGGTCGCGTTGGCGGTCGTCGTCGGCGTGCTGATCGTCGGCGCCATCCTGAATGCGCGCGCCAACATGCAGGCGCGCGGCATTCCGACCGGCTTCGGTTTCTGGGACGATCCGGCGCGGTTCGACATCAACCAGACGCTCATCCCCTATTCGGCGACCTCGCCCAACAGCCGCGTATTCTGGGTCGGGCTCCTGAACACGCTGGTGGTGGCGGGCGTCGGCCTCGTGTTCGCCACCATGCTCGGCTTCGCGCTCGGCGTCGCGCGGCTGTCGCGCAACTGGCTCATCGCGAAAATCGCGACCGTCTATATCGAGGCGGTGCGCAACGTGCCGCTGCTGGTGCAACTGCTGTTCTGGTACAACGCGGTCCTCAAACCGCTGCCCAATCCGCGCCAGTCGATCGCGCTCTTCGACCTCGCCTTCCTCAACAATCGCGGCCTGTTTCTGCCCGCGCCCGTGCCGAAGGAAGGCTTTGTGGCGCTGCCGCTCGCGCTCGGCCTCGGCGTGGCGCTGGCGGCGGCCTTCGCATGGTGGGCGCGCCTGCGCCAGCGCGAGACGGGCGCGCAGGCGCCGGTCGGCGCCGTTTCCGCGGCGCTGATCGTGGGCCTGCCGGTGGCGGCCCATATTCTGGCCGGCGCGCCGCTCGCTTTCGACATGCCGCAGTTGAAGGGGTTCAATTTCGCCGGCGGCTTCCGCCTGACGCCCGAACTCGTGGCGCTGACGGTCGGGCTGGTGACCTATACGGCGGCCTTCATCGCGGAGATCGTGCGCGCGGGCGTCATGTCGGTGCCGAAAGGCCAGCACGAGGCGGCGGCCGCCCTAGGCCTGCGCGCCGCGCCCATCCGCAAGCTCGTCACCATGCCGCAGGCGATGCGCGTGATCATCCCGCCGCTCATCAACCAGTATCTCAACCTCACCAAGAACTCGACGCTCGCCGTCGCCATCGGCTACCCGGACCTGTTCAACGTCTTCGCCGGCACGGTGCTCAACAACACGGGCGCGGCGGTGCAGATCATGTTCATGACCATGGGCGTCTACCTCGCCTTCTCGCTGGCGACGTCGGCGATCATGAACGCCTACAACGCCCGCATGGCGTTAAAGGAGCGGTGATGGACCCGCGCGCCTTCCTGCGCACGGCGCCCGAGCCGACCCTGCCGCCCCCGCCGGGCGCGACGGGGTTTTTCGCGCTGTGGCGGGCGCGTCTGTTCGCGGATGCGACGACGGGCGTCCTGACCGTCCTGGGGCTTGCGCTCATCGTGTGGGCGGCCCCGATCCTGTTCCGGTTCCTGATCCTCGATGCGGTCTGGACCGCGCCGGACGGCAAGGCCTGCGCGGCGCCGGGGGCAGGGGCGTGCTGGGCCTATGTCTGGCGCAAGTTCCCGTTCTTCATGTACGGCTCCTATCCGGTGGAGCACCGATGGCGGGTCGATGTGACGCTGCTGGCGGGCGCGGCGCTGATCGTGTGGCTGCTGTGGCGCGGGGCGCCGCGCAAGGGGCTGGCCGCGTTCCTGTTTTTCGCGGTTTATCCTGTCGCGGCGTTTTTCCTGCTGCGCGGCGCGGAATTTCTCGGCCTGCCGGTCGTCTCGACGGACCTGTGGGGCGGCGTGCTGGTCACGCTCATCATGGCGCTTGCGGGCATCGTGTTCTCGCTGCCGTTCGGCGTGCTGCTTGCGCTCGGCCGGCGCTCGCGCCTGCCGGTGGTGCGCGCCTTCTCGGTCGGCTTCATCGAGATCATGCGCGGCGTGCCGATGATCACGGTGCTGTTCATGGCCAATCTCATGCTGCCGCTGTTCGTGCCGCCGGCGCTCTCGCCCGACCGGCTGCTGCGGCCGCTGGTCGGCGTCGCGCTGTTCGCATCGGCCTACATGGCGGAAGTGATTCGCGGCGGCCTCCAGGCGATGCCGAAAGGCCAGTTCGAAGGCGCGATGGCGCTCGGCCTCACCTATCCCCAGCGCATGCGGCTCGTCATCCTGCCGCAGGTGCTGACCATCGTCATTCCCGGCATCGTCAACACCTTCATCGGCCTGTTCAAGGACACGACGCTCGTCGCCATCGTCGGCATTTTCGACTTTCTGCGCACGGTGGAGACCGCGCGGCTCGACCCCGAATGGGCGGGACCGACCATCGCCACCACCGGCTATGTATTCGCCGCCCTGTTCTATTTCGTGTTCTGTTTCGGCATGTCGCGCTACTCCTTGGGCGTTGAGACGTCGCTCCAGAAGGGCAGAACGCGGTAACCGTTCCTGAACCACGCTTTCATGCGGCGCATCCAAGGCGCGCGGGGCCTGCGAGAATATCTCGCGTGAATACGCTTTCGTCTTCGATCACAATCGCTTGCGGCCTGTCATTGACTTACTTTGCGAACCACCGTTCGTAGCGGAAATGCGCATCCGTGCGGCGCCGCGGCCGGCGTTGGTTAAGTCCAATTTAACCCGCGCCCGCGATGATCCGGGAATATCGAAATCCCGGAGTCGTCAGGATGGAATTCGTCGAAACGGCAGTGATCGGCGGTGGGCCCGCTGGCCTGACTGCGGCCTACACGCTGTCCAAACATGGTCGCGACGTCGTCGTGTTCGAAGCGGACCCGGTCTATGTGGGCGGCATCAGCCGCACCGTGAACTACAAGAACTTCCTGTTCGACATCGGCGGCCATCGCTTCTTCTCGAAATCCAAGGAGATCGTCGATCTCTGGAACGAGATCCTGCCGGACGATTTCATCGACCGCCCACGCCTGTCGCGCATCTATTACAACAACAAGTTCTATGCCTATCCGCTGAAGGCGTTCGAGGCCCTGTTCAACCTCGGCTTCTGGGAGTCGACCAAGTGCATGGCGTCCTTCGCCTACGCCAAGGCGTTCCCGGTGCGTGAGCCCAAGACCTTCCACCAGTGGGTGCGCAACCAGTTCGGCGAGCGCCTGTTCTCCATCTTCTTCAAGACCTACACCGAGAAGGTGTGGGGCATGGGCTGCGACGAGATTTCGTCCGACTGGGCCGCCCAGCGCATCAAGGGCCTCAACCTTGGCGCCGCCATCGTCGACGGCATGCGCCGTTCGCTCGGCCTGCGCAAGAAGGGCGAGGGCGCCAAGTCGCTGATCGAATCTTTCCGCTACCCGCGCAAGGGCCCGGGCATGATGTGGGAGGAATGCGCGCGCAAGATCAACAAGCAGGGCGGCCGCGTGATGATGGGCCGCAAGGTCGAGCGGCTTGAATACGACGAGACGGGCAAGATGTGGACCGTGCATGTCGCACGCGCCGACGGCGGGAAGGAATCCTACGCCGCCCGCAACGTCATTTCGTCGGCGCCGATCAACGAGCTGATGGCGTCCATCACGCCGGCCCCGCTGAGCCTGTTCCATGCGCGCGATCTGAAATATCGCGACTTCCTCACGGTCGTGCTGATCGGCCAGTCGAGCGTCCAGCTGCCCGACAACTGGGTCTACATCCACGATCCGTCCGTGCAGGTCGGCCGCGTGCAGAACTTCCGCTCGTGGTCGCCGGAAATGATCCCGGACGATCATTCGACCTGCCTCGGTCTCGAATATTTCTGTTTCGAAGGCGACGGCCTGTGGGCGGCCGACGACAGGGATCTCGTCGAGCTCGCCAAGAAGGAGATCGAAAAGGTCGGCCTGATGAAGGCGTCGGACGTGGTGGACGCCTCCGTTGTGCGCCAGCCGAAAGCCTATCCGGTCTACGACGACTCCTATGCGCGCAATGTGGAGGTCATCCGCCTCGAACTGTCGACGCGCTTCCCTTCGCTGCATCTGGTCGGCCGCAACGGCATGCACAAATACAACAACCAGGACCACGCGATGATGACCGGCATGCTGACCGCGCTCAACATCTGCGAGGGCGCGCAGGTCTACGACACCTGGCAGGTGAACGAAGACGCCGAATACGGCGAGGCGGGCGTTTCCGGCGCGATGGAAGCGTTGAAAAGCGAGCGGCTCGTGCCGCGTAAGGTCGCCTGATGTCTGTCTTCGACGCCACGCCCGCCGTCGCGCCCTCCGGCGCGACGCTCCCCATCCGTCCGGGCCTGATCGCGCTGGCGCGCGATGCGGTGCGCTACGGCATGGTGAGCGTGGTGGCGCTTGCCGTCGACTTCGGCGCGCTCGTGGTTCTCGCGCGCGTGTTCGGCGTGCACTACATGGCCGCCGCGACCCTCGCCTTTTCGGCGGGACTGGTGGTCGCCTATCTGCTCACCGTCGCTTTCGTGTTCCGCGACCGGCGCCGTTACGGCGCGGGCGCCGAATTCGCCGGTTTCCTCGTCACCGGCCTCGTGGGTCTTGCGCTGAACGCGCTCGCGATCTACGCGTTCGTCGAATACGTCCATGCGCCTGTCGAATTCGCCAAGGCGCCGGCCGCCGTGTTCGTGTTTACGTTCAACTTCCTCGCGCGTCGCTTCTTCCTGTTCTCGCCCGCGCGCGCGTGAGCCCGCAGGCGCCGCCTTGTCCGCGCTGAACATCGCCCGCGCAAGGTTGGCTGCTTTCGGCGGTCCGTTCGGCCTGCTCGCGCTGGGCGCGGCGTTTTTCTTTTTCCGACTCTTTCCGGGCGTGCGCGCCGACGGCCAGATCTATATCGGCCGCGCCATCGCGGATCTCGATCCCGCCGGCGTCGGCGCCGATGCGATGTTCGTCCACGACGGACAATCTGCGCTGAGCCTGTTCACGCGCATCGCACCGACGCTGGTCGATGCGCTCGGGCCGTTCGCCGCCGCGCGCGCGATCTCGCTGGCGGCGATGGCGCTGTGGTTCGTCGCGCTGGTCGCTTTCTGCATGCGCCTGACGCGCGTTCGTCCATGGGCGGTCGCGCTCGCGGTGGCCGCCGCTCCGGCGACATACAGCTTCCTGTCGTATGGCGAGTCGTTGCCGCTGCCGCGCCCGTTCAGCGAGGCGTTCGTACTGCTGGCGATGGCCGCCGCGCTCGCGCGCCGGCGCGCCTGGGCGTTGTTGTGGCTGTGCGTGAGCGCGGTGTTTCATCCCATCATGGCGCTCGCCGGTTTCGCGCTCGTCGGGTTGATGTGGGCGATGGAAGACCGGCGCGTGGTGTATGGCGCGGCGCTCTGCGCTCTCGCGGTCGGGCTTGCCGCGCTGGCCGGCGTGCCGCCGTTCGCGCGCCTGGCGACGATGATCGATGCGGAATGGCTCTCGCTGATGCGCGGACGCAATGCGTTCCTGTTTCCCGATACGTGGTCGCTCGACACCTGGAGCCTTCAGGCCGTGCAGGCGACGTCGTTGATCGTCGCCGCGCGCGTCGCTCCGTCGCTGCGCACGCTCTTTCTTGGCGCGCTCGGCATCGGCGTCGCCGGTGTTGCGGTGTCACTGGTCGCGGGACTGTATGTCCCGAACCTGCTCGTCATGCAGGCGCAGCCCTGGCGCGCGTGGTGGCTGACGGCCGTGCTCGGCGCGGCGGCGCTCGGACTTTGCGCGACGCGCTATGGCGAGGCGGACGCGCGCGAACGTCTCGCCTTCACCCTGCTGGCGCTGGCGTGGCTGCTGGCGCGCGGAGCGCCGCTGGAGGCGATGGCGGCGGCCGTCGGCGCGCTGTCGCTGACTTTCGCGCCGCGCGTTCAAATATCGCACGCGCTCGCGCGCCCGGCGTTCCTCGCGGTCGCGGCTTATGTCCTCGTCACGAGCGCGATCACCGCCTTCAAGGCGGCGCCTCTGATCGAGGCGATGGTCGCCGCCGGCGCCGCGCCGACGCTGCGCGAGATCGTCGGGCTCGTGTTCAGCGACATTCTGTTGCTGGGCATGCTGGCGCTCGGCATGTTCGGCCTCGGCTTCCTGCGACATGCGCCGCGCGTCGTCGCGCAGGCGGGCGCGGCGACGCTGGCCGTCTGGGTCGCGCTCGTGTGGGACAGCGCGCCGGACTACGACCGCGCGCTCTATGGCGCGCGCAAACACGCCGCGCTTGACGCATTGATGACCGCGCCCGGCGAAGTGTTGTGGCTGAAAGGACGGCCCGAGGCGTGGTTGTGGGCCGGTCGCGCCAACTGGGGATCGGAAGTGCAGGGGGCGGGCGCGGTGTTCTCGCGCACGCTCGCCATGCTCTATCGCGACCGCGTGGCCGCGCAGATCGAGGCGGGCTTCGGCGGGCGCGAACTCATCGGCGCCGCGCGCGGCAGCACGGAGAGTTATTTTCCGAACGTGACGGTGGACGGCCTGCGCGCCATCTGCGCGCGCACGGATGCGCCGGCCTATGTCGTGTGGCCGATGGCGGCCACGGCGGCGCTCGATCCCGCGCTGAACGCGCGCCAATGGACCGCGCCGGCCGCGCGCGTCGAGATCGCGGATGCGGCCGGCAAGGGCGTATTCCAGCGCGTCCAGCTCCATGCGGTCGCGGCGTGCGCCGCGACCCGCGACTAGACGAAGCCGGTCGCGGCGTGCGCCGCGATGCGCCACTGGGCGAATCTGGTCGCGGCGCGCCCGGCGGAGCGCGATCTTGCTAGTTGCGCACGCGGTAGAGAACGTTCGGCCCCTGGACGCCGTCGATCTTTTCGAGCCAGTCGGGCGCGCGTTCCCCGACCAGCGCGGCGGCGAGCGATTGCGGGCGCTGTTGGGCGTTCATGCGCATTTCGGAAAAGTTCGGGCAGGCGAGCACATAGCGCGCGCCGGACGCGCGCACGATCGCCTGCGCCGCCGCGGGCTCCGCGCGGAACGCATCGAGCGACAGTCTGTCGCCGCGGTTGTTGCGATGGTAGGGCGCGGCGATCGTCGCATGATGCGTGAACGCGAGAAGATGCGCGCCGGCGGTCACCGGCGCGAGCACGAGGCCGGCAGGCGCGCGGTCGAGCGAACGCATGGTTTCCGGGCGCAGGCAGGCGGACGAGCCGGCGTCGACGGGCTTCGCATCCGCTCCCGGCGGCCACAGCACGGCCCAGGCCAGCGGCGCGAAGGGCGTGAGCGTCAAGGTCGCGAGCGCGATGCGGGCGGGACCGCGCACCGAAAGGCGCGCCAGCGCCGCCGCGCTCGCAGCCGCGCCCGCGACCGCCACAAGGGGCGCGACGGACGAAAATACGCGCACGCCCCAGAACGTCATGACGAAGCCGGTTGCGATCAGCGCGGCGAGCAGCAGCAGGCGACCGCGTTTTGCGCCATGCGACAGGAACGCCAGCACGAACGCGGCGAATGCGGCCAGAACGGTCGGCGCAGCCTGCATGACCGCGGAATCTGGCGCATCCGCGAACAGTTGTTTCAGGCTGCGCACTTCGGCCACCTTGTCGAGCCACAACGCGCGCACGAGCGGATCGAGTCCGACGAACGGATCGCCCATGCACGCCGGCGCGACGACGTTCAGCGCGACGAGCGGCGCAAGGCCGAGCAGCGCGGCCGCCAGCGCGCGCGCAGGCATTGTCGGCAGGCGCGTCGTCAGCGCCGCGAGCGCCAGCAGGCCCGCGCCGCCCGCCAGGCCAGCCGCCACATGCGCGAACGAATAGGCGTCGCACGCTGTCTCGAAATAGCGCGCAGGCGGCACGGTGACGCCGAAGAATGCGATCAGCCCGCCGACCAGCCCCAGCGCATAGGCGACGAGCGCGGCGCGCTGCCGCGCGCCCTCGACGATCCACGCCGCGGCGGGCGCCGCCGCCAGCAGCGCCAGGAACGGCGCGTTTTCCAGGCTGATCGACAGCGAGAGGGCGGCGAGCGCGCCGGCGAGCGCCGCCAGCCGCGCGCGCGCCGGTTCGAACGCGGCCATCGTCGCGGCGGTGGCAAGCGTCAGCAGAACGATCTGCGGCGCGTGATGGTCGATACGGCCCGCCTTGAACTGCACGAGATAGGGCGCGCCGAGAAACGCCAGCGCCACGGCGAAGAACGGCGTCGCCCGCTCGCCCACGGCGCGCGCCGCCGCCGCGACGGCGCCGTAGAGCGCGCCGAGCATGAGGAGCGGGAAGGCGATGCGCGTGGCGGCCTCCGCGTCCGCGGCCGGCAGAAACAGGCCGAACAGTTTCAGCAGCGCCGCGAGCGGCAGGTCGACGATGCGCGACCAGTGCATCAGCACGCCGTCGGGCGGGTCCATGCGATGCGCGACCATGTCGAAATACGCCTGGCCGGCCAGCCAGTCGCGCACCTGCGTCATGCGCATGGCGTCGTCGGTGTCGAGGAACACGCCCGTTCGCCAAACATCGAGCGCATGGCGCGCGGTGATGGCCGCGCCCAGCGCCAGCGCCAGCGTGACGACCAGCGGCCCGCCCGGAATGCGGCGCGCGGTCGGGCGCGCGGAAGCGTGCGGGACATCGAGCGAAGTCATGCGGGCGACCTTAGCCGCCGCGCGTTGCGAAGCCGTTACGGTCGCTCCGGTTGCATCCGTCGCGCCGGCGTGGGACAGAGCGCTCCCCGCAGTAGAGGAAGGCGCCATGACCCCCGCAGCGCGCATCAGCGCCGCCATCGACGTTCTGGCGACGATCGAGACCGACCGTCGCCCGGCGGGCGATGCGCTGCGCGACTGGGGCAGGGCCAACCGCTTCGCCGGCGCCAGGGATCGCGCCGCCATCGCCAGCCTTGTCTACGACGCGCTGCGCAAGCGCGCGTCCTCGGCTTTTTTCATGGGGGCCGACACGCCCCGCGCGCGCATGCTCGGCGCGCTGCGCCAGACGCGCGGTCTCGCGGACGCCGAGATCGCGGCGCTGTTTTCCGGCGAGCGCCATGCGCCGGCGCCTTTGACCGAGGACGAGCGCGGCGCGCTGGCGAACGCCGATCTGTCGGCGGCGCCGGCGCATGTCGCGGGCGATTTTCCCGAATGGCTCGCCCCGCATTTCGCGCGCGCATTCGGCGCGGATGCGGTCGGCGAGACGCAGGCGCTGGCCGCGCGCGCGCCAGTCGACCTGCGCGTCAACGCGCTGAAGGCCACGCGCGAGAAAGCGCTCGCCGCGCTCGCCCATCTTCATCCCGCGCCCACGCCGCACGCGCCGCTCGGCCTGCGCATCGCCATCGGCGAGGACGGGCGCGGGCCGGCGCTCGCGGCCGAACCCGCATATGTGAAGGGGCTGGTCGAAATCCAGGACGAGGGATCGCAACTCGTCGCGCGCCTGGCGTGCGCGCGGCCCGGCGAACAGGTTCTCGACCTGTGCGCCGGCGGCGGCGGCAAGACGCTGGCCATGGCCGCCGACATGGACAATCGCGGCCAGATCTACGCGACCGATGCGGACGGGCGTCGCCTCATGCCGATCTACGACCGGCTGGAGCGCGCGGGCGTGCGCAACGCGCAGGTGCGCGCTCCGAAGGGCGCGCAGGACGTGCTCGCCGATCTCGCCGCGCGGTGCGATCTGGTGCTGGTGGACGCGCCCTGCACCGGCGTCGGCGCATGGCGCCGCAACCCGGACGCCAAGTGGCGCATGCGGCCGGGCGCGCTCGAACAGCGCATCAAGGATCAGGACGAAACCCTTGCGCGCGCGGCCGGCTGCGTGAAGCCGGGCGGGCGCATCGTCTACATCACCTGTTCGCTGCTGTGCGAGGAAAACGAGGATCGCGTGCGCGCGTTCCTTGCGGGGCGCGAGGATTTCGCGCCCGCCGACATGCGCGACGTCGCGCGCGCGGCGGGCCTTGAAAACCTGCCCGCGCGCGACGGCGAAAACGGACTGGGCCTGTTGCTGACGCCGGCGCGAACCGGCACGGACGGGTTCTACGTCTGCACGCTGAAGCGCGCGGGCTGAGCGCGCGGGGCAGGCGCTCCCGGTTTAGGCGCGACTGCGACGCCGGGCCTATGCGAGGTCCGCGCGGCGCGCCTTGTGGCGCGCAAAAACTAAGCCGCTTTCGCGGTCTCGCTCCACTTGCCGATCCGCTCGTGCGCGAGACCGAGCAGAATGCGCGCGTTGTAGACCGAGCGCGGCATGGGCGCGAAGCCGAGCGCCATGGCGCGCCATGTCGGCCGGCGCGCGTCGATCATCTCGTAGCCGAGTTCGGAGAGCCGGCGGGCGAGAGCATGCAGGAAAGCGCGCGCGTGCCCTTCGGACGGAATGCGCAGCGCGCCGAGCACGAACACATCGCCGACCGCCACGCCGAAGCCCGAGCCGACGCGCGCGCCGTCGCGCGCGAACGCCTCGAAGCAATGCGCGAAGCCGGCGTCGAACAACGCCGAATAGGCCCATTTGAGACGCGGCGTGAGCGGCGCGTCGTCGATGTCGGCGGCCAGGTGGTCCTCGAACGCGCTGTCGAACACCAGGGCCAGTTCGTCGTCGGCCCTCTCGTCGCGCTCCAGCACGTCCGCCGTGCGCACCACCGCGCGCATGGCGGGCGCCCACCAGCGCAGCGGGCCGAAATGGGAGGAGGGGTAGAGGCCGCGGCCGAAGGCGGCCATCAGCGCGTCGACCGAAAGGTCGCTGACCATGCCGCACAATCCGTCGGGCGTGGCGAGCGCGCCGTCCGGATCCGGCAATCCGTCGGCCGCGATCGACTTCTCGCGCGCCATCATGTCGAGGGCGGCCAGGCACCCGGCCAGACCATCGCGGGCGAGTGCGGCGTGAGCGGCGCGCGCCACGCGCAGCGCCTTCTGCATCGGCGTTTCGGAAAACCGCGCCTTGCGCAACGCACGCAGCGCCGCGTTGGAATGGACAAGCGGCTGTTCGACGCCGGCGGAGAACAGGCTGGCCAGCGCGCCGTTGGAGGGGCGGGCGGCGAGGATTTGGGCGGCGGTGCGCGGTGCGGTCATGGCTTTGTCCGGCCCGATCGGGCGATTTCCAGTGAACTGGGCCTGACGCTACGGCCGCCGCCTTGCGGCCGCTTCAAACCGATTGCTCGAAAACCCGTATAAACCCGTTAGGAAAGATGGACGGAATGTTGCGCCCGCCGGCCGCTTCGCCTAATCCGCTCCTTTGCCAGAGAGGACGAAATGGCGGCCCACTCCCCGATCGACGCCCACCGCGAAATCGTCGAACGCCACGACAAGGTGCTGATCGTCGATTTCGGCTCGCAGGTCACCCAGCTCATCGCCCGCCGCGTGCGCGAGGCCGGCGTTTACTGCGAAATCCACCCGTTTCAGAGCGCCGGGCGGGCATTCGCGGACCTCCGCCCAAAGGCTGTCATCCTCTCCGGCGGGCCGGCTTCGGTGACGGACGAAGGCTCGCCCCGCGCCCCGCAGGCCATTTTCGAGGCCGGCGTGCCGGTCCTGTCGATCTGCTACGGCCAGCAGACGACGGCGGTGCAACTGGGCGGAACGGTGGAGGGCGGCCACGCCGCGGAATTCGGCCGCGCCGAGGTGGAGATCGTGGAGGATTCGGCGTTGTTTCGCGGCGTATGGGAAAAGGGCCGTAAATACCCGGTCTGGATGAGCCACGGCGACCGCGTGACGCGACTGCCGGAGGGGTTCTCCGTCAAGGCGGTCAGCGAAAACGCGCCGTTTGCGGTGGCCACCGACGAAAAGCGCCGCATCTACACCACCATGTTCCACCCGGAAGTGGTCCACACGCCCGACGGCGCGAAACTTCTGTCGAATTTCGTGCACGAGGTGGCGGGCCTGAAGCGCGACTGGACGATGGCCGCCTTCCGGGCCGAGGCCATCGCCGCCATCCGCCACCAGGTCGGGCAGGGCCGGGTGCTCTGCGGCCTGTCCGGCGGCGTGGATTCAAGCGTCGCCGCCGTGCTGATCCACGAGGCGATCGGCGACCGGCTGACCTGCGTGTTCGTGGACCATGGGCTGATGCGCCAGGGCGAGGCGGACGAAGTGGTGCGCCTGTTCCGCGACCATTACAATATCCCGCTCGTGCATGTGGACGCCGAGGACCTGTTCCTGAACGAGCTCGACGGCGTGGTCGACCCCGAGCACAAGCGCAAGACCATCGGCCGGCTGTTCATCGAGGTGTTCGAGGCGGAGGCGAAGAAGATCGCCGCCGACGGCAAGGGCGCGCCTGAGTTTCTGGCGCAGGGCACCCTCTATCCGGACGTGATCGAGAGCGTGTCCTTCACCGGCGGGCCGTCGGTGACGATCAAGAGCCACCACAATGTCGGCGGCCTGCCCGAACGCATGAACATGAAGTTGGTGGAGCCGCTGCGCGAACTGTTCAAGGACGAGGTGCGTGCGCTCGGCCGCGAACTCGGCCTGCCGGAAGCCTTCGTCGGCCGCCATCCGTTTCCGGGGCCGGGGCTGGCCATCCGCATCCCCGGCGCTGTCAGCCGCGAGAAGCTGGACATTCTGCGCAAGGCGGACGCGATCTACCTCGACGAAATCCGCAAGGCAGGCCTCTACGACAGGATCTGGCAGGCCTTCGCGGTGCTGCTGCCGGTGCGCACGGTGGGCGTGATGGGCGACGGGCGCACCTACGACCACGTCTGCGCGCTGCGCGCGGTGACGAGCGTGGACGGCATGACGGCGGATTTCTTCCCCTACGACATGGCCTTTCTGGGCCGCACGGCCACGCGCATCATCAACGAGGTGAAGGGCGTGAACCGCGTGGTCTACGACGTCACGAGCAAGCCGCCGGGCACGATCGAGTGGGAATAATTTTTGCCCATCCGAGGGTATCCCAAACTACGCCAGAATACGACGTAACCACCTGAAAAACAAAAATATTTCAGCCGAGACCTATCGATAGCTATCGGTGGGCAGCAAACGCGTCTGTCGTGCCTGCTGACGGACCCTGCCCCCGTTGATCATCCGGAAAATCGAAAGTACCGTCATAGCGACCGAGGCTATTGACGGTACTTTTTTCAGTTTAACATGCTGAACATAAACAGATATTCCCGTCAAAAGCCTCCAAAATACGCGTGACGGTACTTTTCCGCGAGGAGGCCCAGAATGTTGACGGATGCGGCACTCAAGTGCCTGAAACCAAAAGCCAAAATGTACAAGGTGACCGATCGTGACGGCATGTATGTGCGTGTCGCGCCGACAGGCGGCATCTCGTTCAGGCTCGACTATCGGCTGAACGGCAGGCGGGAGACTGTCCATCTCGGCAAGTACGCCCGAGATGGGATCTCGCTCGCCCGGGCGCGGGAATTGTGCCTGGACGCGAAACGCATGATCGCCGAGGGGCGGTCCCCCGCCATCGAGAAGCAGCGGGAGAAGCGCCGGATCAAGGAGGCCAAGAGCTTCGGCGAGTTCGGCGAGAAGTGGCTGACGGGCGCGCCCATGGCGGACAGCACGCGCGCCATGCGCCGCGCCATATTCGAGCGTGAACTTAAGCCGGTCTGGCAGAACCGTTTGCTGACCGAAATCACGCCTGATGACCTGCGCGCCCACTGCGCCAAGATCGTGGAACGGGGCGCGCCCGCGACGGCCATCCATGTGCGGGATATCCTGAAGCAGATCTACGCCTTCGCCATCCTCCACGGCGAGAAGGTCGCGAACCCGGCCGATGACGTTGGCCCGGCTTCGATTGCCACGTTCACGCCCAAGGACAGGGCGCTTTCGCCGACCGAGATCCGCATCATGCTCAAGCAACTCGAGCATGTCGCGACGCTGCCGACGATCCGGCTCGGCATGAAGCTCTACCTCCTCACCATGGTCCGGAAGAGCGAACTACAGGACGCGGTCTGGGATGAAGTCGATTTCGAAAACGCCGTCTGGACGATCCCGAAGGAGCGCATGAAGCGATCGAAGCCGCACAATGTCTACCTGTGCCGGCAGACCCTCGACATCATGATCGCGCTCAAGACCTGCGCCGGTAATTCCCGGTATCTGCTGCCTTCCCGGTACGATGCGGATGCGCCGATGTCGCGGGCGACCTTCAACCGGGTCACTTACGCTGTCGTCGAACAGGCCAAGAAGGAGGGGCTGCCGCTGGAGCCGTTCACCGTGCATGACCTACGCCGCACGGGCTCGACGCTGCTCAATGAGCTGGGCTTCAACCGCGACTGGATCGAAAAGTGCCTGGCGCACGAGGACGGGCGTTCATCACGCGGCGTCTACAACAAGGCCGAATACGAGGTTCAGCGTCGCCACATGATGCAGGAATGGGCCGACACCGTCGATGCCTGGGTCGAGGGGCGGAAGTATGTTCCGACGCTGCTGCCGACAGTCATGCCGTCTATCGCGCTCGATCCTGCCCTTTGACCGGGCGGGACTTGCGCTTGGTGACGTCGGGATGCTGTGCGCGAGGGATCGGCTTCGCGCGCCGCGCCAGCAACCAGGCGTGGACCTCGGCGAGGTCCCAGACGATGCAGCGCGGCGACAGCGCGAAGCGGCGTGGGAATTCGCCGCGCTGCTCCATCTCGTAGATTGTGCTGTCGGCCAGGGGCACCATCTCGCGCAGTTGGTGCCGCCGGATGGTCTTCCTGATCTCCAAAGGCTCGCTCTGACCCATACCCAATCTCCTTAGCGGCTGTCGCTGGCGATTGAGAACGATAGGTGCCGATGCCGGAAGTCCCTCCGGAGTGGCGTGCGGCAATTTCGGGCTCTGGCGTAGAAATCGGCGGGTCATTTTCAGTCCTGACAGCGCGCCCGGACATCCGTCAGCCCACAGAATCTGCACGACTCGCCGCACGCGTTCCGCGCCGTAATTGCGCTGTTCAGATCACGCACCATTTACTGCTTGCACCGGCGAGATGCGATCCGGAAGTCCGCTAGCGACGTAGCAACAGTCGAAGGTGTGACACTTAAGGATTTCGTGGGCGGCGGTAGCGAGGAGACGGAGAAGACCCATAATCTGATCGGAACAGTTCTCGGGGGCTGACGGGGCTACGTTTGCAAAGACCTTTGCATCATGGGGAACCATCGTGCCGAGATCGAAGATCGAGCTGCGCCATGTGCGTTACATCATCGCTGCTGCGGAAAGCGGCAGCTTCCGGCGCGCGGCGCAAGATCTCGGCGTCGAGCAGTCGGCGATCAGCCGCCGCATCCGGGATGTCGAGGATGAGATCGGCGCACAGCTGTTCCGCCGTCATCCTGCCGGCGTCGACCTGACAGACATCGGCAAACAATTTCTGAATCAGGCCGCCCCTGGGGCGCGCCAGATCGGATCGGCGCTCGACGGCGCAAGAACGGTGGCGAACAGAGGACGGCATCTTCGGATCGGCGTGTTCGGGCCTCTGACCATGGGCTTTCTGTCTGAGCTCTTCGGGGCCTTTCGGGGTGACCGCCCGGGGGTCAAGCTGCGGTTCAGCGAGGGCAGCTGTCCCGAACTCATCGCGGCCGTGCGGCGGGGGCAGCTTGATGTCGGTGTCGTCGCCGAAGCATCGCCCGGGAAGGGCTTTGACGTGACGCATTTGTGGGCTGAGCCCGTGTACGTGGCATTGCCGCACGGCGACCCACTCGCCGATCAGAAGGCGCTCCGGTGGGATGAGCTGCGTGATCGGCACTTTGTGGTGACTGATTTACCGACCGGCGATTTCGCGAAGGGTTACCTAATGCGAAACCTCCAGACTTCGCCCGGAGACCTCCAGATCGAGCAATTGTCCGTCACTCGGGAATCTCTGATGCAGATCGTCGCGCATGGGGACGGCGTCACCATCGCAGGCAGCGCGCATGTCCGTCACGGACTGCCAGGTATTGCTTTTCGCCGGATCGAGGATGCAGTTCTCCGCTATGGTGCTGTCCACCCGCGAGGGGCGCTCCATCGGAACCTCGAGCGCCTGCTGGCGCTGGCAAAGTCTTTCTCGGAGCGAGATGACGCTTGGTTCGCCCGGCAACGGCTCATGCGCCCTGAGCATCGGCGCGTGCCGCACGTTGACTGCCATCGCGGCGCGCGCGGGCGAACCCCCGATCGGTTGCAATGAAGCGTTCGAGCATGGGCACAATCAGCTTCGTCGGGTCGCCGATGGTCTGGCCTTGTTCGCGGCCGAGTGCTGCGGCGTAGGCGACGAGGTCCCGATGCAGCGGCGCAGGGAGTTCAATCGTCACCTTGACCGGCTTGTCGTCGATGATCGGGCCGAGCTTCAGCTTGGTCATCACAACCCTCCATAAGGTTCGAGCACGAGGTCGCGGGTGACGATGACGCGCACGGGGAACCCCGGTCTGATCGTCAGGGTCGGCGCGACATTCAGTTGCCGACGGATGATCTGCTGGCCTGCGTCGTTGATGGTGTCCTGCCCGCCGTTGCGGATCGCCCGGAGCAGCCGATCCTGATCGTCAACGGCGAGTTCGGCACCGACCGACAGCAGTGTCGACAGGCCGGCAGCCTTGGCGAGATCCCACCAGTGATAGTCGACGCCATCCTGGAGACCCGCATAGCCTTGCGCGTCGGCTCCGGGTTGACGTTCCAGGACGATCGAACGGCCGTTCGGGAGGATGAGCCGCTTCCAGACGAGCAGCACCCGGCGCTGACCGAAGCCGACATCGTTGCTGTACTCGCCGATCAGCCGCGTGCCCTGTGGGACGAGCAGGATGCGCCCGGTCGGGCTGTCGTAGACATGCTCCGTGACCTGCGCAGTGATCTGGCCCGGCAGGTCGGATCGGATGCCGGTGATGAGGGCCGCGGCGATGACGGCGCCGGTCTGAAGCACATAGGGCGACGCCGGACCCATCACGCGATCTGGCGAGACCGTGCGGCGGTCCACGCCCGCATTCAGGAATGCGAGCTGGCGATCCTGCGCCGTCGCTGCCCCCGGCTGGCCCGGAAGACCTAGCCCAGAGAGGCTCGGGCTGCCTGGTCCGCCAGCTGTCGCAATCGGAGCTGCGGCGCGCGCCTCCGTCTGAAAGAAGACGCGGCTCGTTCGGGCAGCTTCTTCTTCCGCGCGCCTGCGCTGCTCAA
>CALMZV010000010.1 GCA_937870755.1 uncultured Methylocystaceae bacterium | reverse complement strand
TGCCGATGACGATGGTCTGCATGTCGTCGCGCGTGGTGATCAGCAGCGGCCAGAGATACTGGTTCCAGCCGTAGATGAAGAGAATGACGAACAGCGCCGCGATATTGGTGCGCGAGAGCGGCAGCAGAATGTCGCGAAAGAAGCGCATGGGGCCGGCGGCGTCGATCTTGGCGGCCTCCAGCAATTCGTCCGGCACGGTCATGAAAAACTGGCGGAACAGCAGCGTGGCGGTGGCGGACGCGATCAGCGGCACGGTGAGGCCGGCGTAGGTGTCGAGCAGTTTGAGATCGGCGACGACCTTGTAGGTCGGATAGATGCGCACCTCGACCGGCAACATGAGCGTGAGGAAGATGAGCCAGAACGCCGTCTTGCGGAACGGAAAGCGGAAATAGACGATGGCGTAGGCGGAGAGGAGCGAGATCGCGATCTTTCCGAAGGCGATGACGAGCGCGGAGACGAGCGAGTTGAACAACATGACGGCGACGGGCGCGCGCGTCGTGTAGTTCGTGCCCTCCAGCAGAATGCGGCGATAGTTCTCGAAGGCCTGATCGCCCGGCAGGAGGCCCATCTTGCCGTTGGCGATCGTGCCGGCGTCGAGCGTGGAGGCGACGATCGCGACATAGACCGGAAACGCGACGATCGCCACGCCGCACAACAACACGAAATGCGCCAACAGATCGCCGAACGGCCTGTTCTCGACCATCAGTAGGTCACCTTGCGCTCGACATAGCGGAACTGGATGCTCGTGAGCGCCACGACAATGACGAGCAGGATGACCGATTGCGCGGCCGAACCGCCGAGATCGCCGCCGAGTCGCCCATCCGAGAACACCTTGTAGACCAGCGTCTCGGTCGCTTTCGCCGGGCCGCCGCCCGTCACCGCGTCGATCACCCCGAACGTGTCGAAGAAGACGTAGACGATGTTGACGACGACGAGAAAAAACGTCGTCGGCGACAGCAGCGGAAACACGATGGTCCAGAACCGCCGCATGGGTCGCGCGCCGTCGATGGCGGCGGCCTCGATCAGCGATTTCGGGATAGCCTGAAGGCCGGCGAGAAAAAACAGGAAATTGTAGCTGATCTGTTTCCACGTGGAGGCGATGACGACCAGCGTCAACGCCTGCCCGCCGTTGAGCAGCGGGTTCCAGTCGACGCCCGCCGCCGTCAGCCAGCGCGCGACGACGCCGAGCGCCGGCTGAAACAGAAACGTGAACAGCACGCCCGCCACCGCCGGCGCCACCGCATAGGGCCAGATGAGCAGCGTGCGATAGGCGGTCGCCCCGCGCACGACGCGATCGGCCTGCACCGCCAGCAGCAGCGCGATCGACAGCGCCAGCGTTGCGACGGCGATGGCGAACACGACCGTCACGCCCATCGCCTTGTAGTAAAACGGATCGGACAGCAGCGTGCGGTAGTTCTCGAGGCCCACGAATTGCCGGCTCGTTCCGAACGCATCCTCGATGAACAGGCTCTGGCGGATCGCCTGGCTCGCCGGCCAGTAGAAGAAAACGAAAACGACCGCCGCCTGCGGCGCGACGAGCAGATAGGGCAGGAGCTTGCCCGAGAAGAAGGCGCGCTTGTCCATCCACTTCCCTCGCCGGCGCGCGCTACCGCCCGGCCGTGCGCTCGAACTGCCGCAACATCTGGTTGCCGCGCTGGACGGCGGCGTCGAGCGCTTCCTGCGCGCCCTTCTTGCCGGCGAGCGCCTGTTCGATCTCCTCGGCCCACACGTCGCGCATCTGCACCATGTTTCCGAACCGCAATCCGCGCGAATTGTCCGTCGGAGGCTTGTTCGTCAACTCCTTCAGCGGCGTTTCGAGAATCGGATTCTTCTCGTAGAAGCCCGACGCCCTGGTTTTCTCATAGGCCGCCTTGGTGATCGGCAGATAGCCCGACACCTGATGCAGCTGCGCCTGGCGGTCTGTGTCCGACAGGAAGGTCAGGAATTTCGCGACGCCCTTGTAATCGCCGTCCGGCTTGCCGCCCATCACCCACAGCGACGCGCCGCCGATGATCGAGTTCTGGGGCGCGCCGGCCACATCCGCGTAATAGGGCATGGCCGCGTTCGTATACGCGAATTTCGCGTTCGCGCGCACGTTGCCGAAAAAGGCAGACGAAGTGAGAAAGAGCGGACACTCGCCCGAGGTGAAGCGGCCTTCGCCCGTATTGGTGCGGCCGGAATAGTCGAAGCTCTTGTCCTTTTGAAGCTCGGCGAGCGAAGCGAGCAGTTTCACGTGCAGCGGCGAGTTGAATTTCAGCTCCGTGTCGAACCCGTCGAGGCCGTTGGCCTTCGTGCCGATGGGCGCGTTGTGCCAGGCCGAGAACTGCTCGATCAGCGCCCAGCTGATCCAGGCCGACGACATGCCGCAGGTGGGTGAAACGGTCGCGCGCAGTTTTTTCGCCGCCTCGAACGTTTCGGGCCAGGTTTTCGGCGGCTTTTCCGGGTCGAGCCCCGCCTTCGCCAGCGCGTCCTTGTTGACCCACAGCACCATCGAGGAGGAATTGAACGGCATCGACAGCATTTCGCCTTTCGATGTCGAATAATAACCGGCGACCGCGGGCAGATAGGCGGAAGGATCGAATTTCTCGCCGGCTTCCTGCATCAGCCGATAGACCGGTTTGATCGCGCCCTTGGCCGACATCATCGTCGCGGTGCCGACCTCGAACACCTGGAGGATATGCGGCGCCTGTCCGGCGCGAAACGCCGCGATGCCGGCGTTCATCGTGTCCGCATAACCGCCCTTGTAGGACGGCACGACCTTGTAGTCCGGCTGCGCGGCGTTGAACTCCTCCGCCAGTTTCACGATCACGTCGTTGTTGGCGCCGGTCATGGCGTGCCACCACTGGATTTCGGTCGCCGCCCTGGCCTGCGCCAAAGCGAGCGCGGACACGGCCAGCGCGAGAATCGATCGCATGTGCATTCTCCCTGTCGACTTTCCTGCCTGTCCGGCGGCGCGTTGCAACACGGCGCGATTGCAGCGGCGCGACACATTCATGACCGCGCTGCGACGCGCGCGCGTTTTCATGCCGACTTTCGGATCATATCGGCCGCTTTTTCCGCGATCATGATGGTCGGCGCGTTGGTGTTGCCGCCGACCAGCGTCGGCATGATGGAGGCGTCGACCACGCGCAGCCCCTGCAGGCCGTGCACGCGCAGCTCGGCGTCGACGACAGCCGTCGCCGCATCCGGACCCATCGCGCAGGTTCCCACGGGGTGGTAGACCGTATCGGTGCGCGCACGCAGCACGTCGCGGATCTGGTCGTCGGTCTCCACGCCTTCGGTGAACAGGTCGCGACCGCGCAGCTTCATCATGGACGGCGCGTCCATGATGCGGCGCGTGAGCCTGTAGCCCGCGACCAGCGTGTCGACGTCGCGCTCGTCGCCGAGGAAATCGGGGTCGATCAGCGGCGCGGCCATCGGGTCGGAGGAGGCGAGCGCAACCGTTCCGCGGCTGTAGGGACGCAACACGCAGACATGGCACGACAGGCCGTGGCCGAGCCGCTGCTTGCGTGCGTGGTCCTCCACCAGCGCGATGACGAAATGCAGCTGCACGTCGGGAATGGCGAGATCGGCGCGGGTGCGCAGGAAGGCGCCGCCCTCCGCGTAGTTGGTGGTGGCCATGCCGCGGCGCTCGCGGCGGTAGCGGCCGATTTCCGACAGAAGACGCCGCGCGCCGGCCAGCGAATAGCCGACGGTATCGAGCGATTTCGTCTCGTAGCCGAAGATGAAATCGGGATGGTCCTGAAGGTTGGCGCCCACGCCCGGCAGATGGTGGAGCGGGGCGACGCCGACCTGCTTCAGGGCCGCCGCATCCCCGACGCCCGACAGCATGAGGATCTGCGGCGAGCCGAAGGCGCCGCCCGACAGGACGACCTCGCGCCGTGCGCGGAACGTCTGCGTCCGGCCGCCGATGTCGATCTCCGCGCCGACGGCGCGCAACCCCTCGAACAGGATGCGGCGCACGCGCGCGCCGGTGCGCACCGCAAGATTGGGGCGCGTCTGCATGTGCGGATGGACATAGGCGCGCGCGGCCGAACAGCGCTCGCCGTTGATCTGCGTCACCTGATACAGGCCGCAGCCTTCCTGGCTCGGCCCGTTGAAATCCTCCACGATCGGCAGCTGCGCCTCGCGCGCGGCGTCGAGATAGACCTGCTGCAAGGGGTTGTCGGTGCGCAGCCGCGCCACGTTGAGCGGGCCGCCCTGTCCGTGCAGGTCGTCGTGGAAGTCCTCGTTGTTCTCCGCCCGCTTGAAATAGGGCAGCACGTCCTGCCAGCCCCACCCGGCGTTGCCGAGCGCGGCCCAATGGTCGTAGTCCCAGCGGTGGCCGCGAATGTAGACCATCGCGTTGATGGCGGAGCAGCCGCCGAGCGTCTTGCCGCGCGGCTGATAGCCTTTGCGGCCGTTGAGGCCCTTTTGCGGAACCGTCTCGTAGACCCAGTTGCGGATGGCGCGCGGGATCATCGCCGCCGCCGCCATCGGCGTGCGCACCATCCAGTTCGCGCCGTCGTCGCCGGCTTCGAACAGGGCGACGGTGGTGCGCGTATCCTCGCTCAGGCGGCCGGCGAGCGCGCAGCCGGCGGAGCCGCCGCCGAGAATAAGGAAATCGAACTGTTCCATGGCGCCCTCTCCCGAAGGCCACATCCGGAAACAGTCTACGTCGCCCGCAAAGAAAAGCCAGAGAGGCGGATCAGGCCTGCGTTTCCTGCGAGCGGCGGCGGCGTTCGCGCGGCGCGACGAGGTCCCAGCGCGTCTTGAACACGGTGTCGCAGATGTTGGAGGAGCCGAACCCGTCGCTGTAAGAGACGTTGCCGCGCGAATGATGCTCGGCGTGCGCCCGCGAGGAGATGCGCGCGGCCACGAAACGGGCGAGCGGATTGGCGCTCCTGGCCAGTTTCGTGCCGAAATCGTAACCCGAATGTTCGTAGAGTCCGCCGAAGGCGCCGGCGCTGACCGTGAAGGCGTGGAACAGCAAATCCGAGCCGCCGCTGCCGATGGCGCTGACGACGATCAGGGGCAGCAGATAGGGGCAGACGATCTCCAGAAAGAAATCGGCCGCGCTCATGTAACAGGCGCTGATGGCGCGACTGGCGGTAGTGGAATGATGGACGGAATGCCCCAGTTTCCGCATGAGCGCGGGGCGATGCAAAATCCAGGCGTGCGACACGTATTGCACCAGATCGTGCCCGACTGTCAGGCCGATCAGGCCGACAAGGAACATGACGAGCCCGATATGGTCGGCGCCGACATAGGCCAGCCCGAGCCATTGCGCCGCCATCATCGCCGGCAGCAGGATGAAGACCTGATTGACGAGCACGCGCGGCAGCACGTCGAAATAGGTGACGCGATCGACCGGCCGGGTCTTGTAGGCCGACAGCCGACCCGTGCGGTCGAGCCACTCGAACCAGAGGCCGATGCCGTGATAAGCGATCATCTGGATAAGCCAGACGGCGACCGACAAGGGAAGCCACGCGGGCAGATTCTGCGCTGTCATGGCCGGTGTTGTGGCGCCGCACGCCCGCAAGCGCAAGCGGACGCGCGGCCGCAGGCCGCAGGCGGGCGGAAGGGGGAATGAAATGAACGATCAAGCAGCGGCCCGGGCGATCGTATCGGCGCGCGCGGGCGAGAGCGCCGCGCCGGCGGACCTGGCGGGGCTGGACGCTGCGGGGGCCTATCGCGTGCAGTTCGAGACCGAACGGCTGCTGGCCGCCGAACGCGGTTTTCAGCCCATCGGCTGGAAGATCGGCGCGACCAACCCGCCCGCGCGCGCCGCGCTCGGGCTTTGCGAGCCGTTTCTCGGGCGCCTCTACCGGCAGATGACATCCCTCTCGCCTGCGCGCGCGACCTTCCGGCCGGGCTTTCACCGCGCCTACGAAGCCGAGATCGCGCTGGAAATCGGCCGCGATCTCGACGGCCGCGACGGCCCCTACGACGCCGCCGCGATCCGCGCGTCGACGCGCGCCGTGGCGCCGGCCATCGAACTCGTGGGCTCGACCATCGCGCCGGGCGGGCCTTCCGGCGGCGCCGGGCTGATCGCCGACCTCGCCGGCCATGCGCAGTGGATCGTCGGCGCCTGGCGGACGGATTTCGCCGCGCTCGATCTGACGGAGGCGGAGATCGCGCTGATCGTGAACGGCGCGCGCGTGGCCACGGGCAAGGGCGCGAATGTGGAGGGCGGACCGTTCGGCGCGACGGCGTGGCTCGCCAACGCGCTCGTCGCGCTCGGGCGCGGCCTGAAGGCCGGCGAATTCGTGACGACCGGCACGGTCATCGCGCCGGCGCCGATGGGCGCGGGCCAGGCGGCGGTCGCCGATTTCGGGCCGCTGGGCAGGGTGGAGATCGTCGTCGGCTGACGCGACCGTCAGCCCAGGTCGTCAGCCCACGTCGTCAGGCCAGGTCGAACGCGGCGCCCTGCGCGACGGGCGCAAGCCCGAGATGGCGTGCGACCGTCTGGCCGATGTCGGCGAAACTCGCGCGCCGTCCGACATCCGCGCCGCGCCCGCCCTTGAGCAGGCCGGCGATCGGCGCGTTCTCGCGCGTGTGGTCGGTTCCGCGAAACGTCGGATCGTTGCCATGGTCGGCGGCAATGATCATCAGATCGCCGGAGCGCAAGCGCGCCTCGATCTGCGGCAGGCGACGATCGAAAGATTCGAGCGCGGCCGCATAGCCCGCCACATCGCGGCGGTGGCCGTAGTCGGTGTCGAAATCGACGAGATTGGCGAACACCAGCGCGCCGTCGGGCGCCTCGTCGAGCGCTGCCAGAATGGCGTCGACGACGCCGTCGTTGTTCGCCGCCTTGATCTCGCGGCCCGTCGCGCGATGACCGAAAATGTCGCCGATCTTGCCGAGCGCATAGGCGGCCCGGCCGGCCTGCGCGACGCGATCGAACAGGTTGCCCGGCGGCGGCGGCAGCGGAAAATCCCGGCGGTGCGGCGTGCGGCAAAAGTCGGCGCGCGAGGCGCCCACGAACGGGCGCGCGATGACGCGCCCGACGTTCCAGCGGTCGGCGATCTCGCGCGCGATGCTGCAGGTTTCGTAGAGACGCTCGAGGCCGAACGCGGTTTCGTGCGCGGCGATCTGCAGGACGGAGTCGACCGAGGTGTAGACGATGGGCTTGCCGGTCGCGACATGCGCCTCGCCCAGTTCCTCCACGATCGGCACGCCGGCTGCGTGGCGCAGGCCCAGAAGGCCCGGCAGGCGCGCGCGCGCAATCAGCGCATCCGTCAGTTCGCGCGGGAACGCGGGAACCGTGTCGGGGAACAGGCCAAACGGCGCGCGCGCGGGCGCGCCCGCCATCTCCCAATGGCCCGACGGCGTGTCCTTGCCGGGCGCGGTTTCGATCGCGCAGCCGAAAACGGCCTCGGCGCGCATGGCGCGCGTGAGGCCGGGCGGCAGCGCGCCAGTGGAGATTTCGCAGGCGCGGCCGAGGCCGAGCGCATCGAGGTTGGGCAGGCGCAGCGGGCCGCGGCGCGCGGCGTTGTCGCCGGCGCCCCTCGCACAGGCGCGCGCGAGATTGCCGAGCGTGTCGGCGCCCTCGTCGCCGAAGGCCGCCGCGTCGGGCGCGCCGCCGCAGCCGACCGAATCCAGAACGATCAGAAGCGCGCGCGCCATCGCCTATTGCGCCACGGCCGCCGGCTCGACCGCCTCGATGTCGAACGCCGCGGCGAACAGCGCGCGCGTGTAGTCGGTCTTCGGCGCGGCGAAGATTTCCGTCGCCGGCCCCTGCTCCACCACCACGCCGTGGCGCATGACCAGAACTTCGGTCGCCAACGCCTTCACCACTTTCAGATCGTGGCTGATGAACATGTAGGCCAGGCCGCGCTTTCTCTGCAGATCGCGCAACAGATCGACGATCTGCGCCTGCACCGACATGTCGAGCGCCGAGGTCGGCTCGTCCAGCACGACGAATTTCGGCTCCAGCGCCATGGCGCGCGCAATCGCGATGCGCTGACGCTGTCCGCCGGAAAACTCGTGCGGATAGCGATCCATATTCGCCGGATCGAGCCCGGTGTCGGCGAGCGCGCGCGCCACGATCTCGCGCCGCTGCTCGTAGGCGAGGCCGCGATCCTGCACCAGCAGGCCTTCCTCGACGATCTCGGCGACCGACATGCGCGGCGACAGCGAACCGTAGGGATCCTGAAACACGATCTGCATGTCGTGACGCAGCGGGCGCATCCGCCGCGCGCCCAGCCCGTCGATGTTGCGGCCGAGATAGAGAATGGGCCCGTCGGAGCGGATGAGCCGCAGTATGGCCAGACCCAGCGTGGTCTTGCCGGAGCCCGATTCCCCGACCACGCCGAGCGTCTGGCCCTCGCGCACCTCAACGCTCACGCCGTCGACCGCCTTCACGTAACCGGTGGTGCGACGGAAGAACCCGCTCCTGATGGGAAACCACACGCGCAGGTCGTTCGTCTTGACAATGGTTTGCGCGCGCGGGTCGGGCGGCGGCGCGGAGCCTTTCGGCTCGGCCGCCAGCAGCGCCTTGGTGTAGGGATGCCGGGGATTGCGGAAAATCTCGGCGACCGGCCCCGCCTCCACGATGCGGCCATGCTGCATGACGCAGACATCGTCGGCGATCTTGCGCACGATGCCGAGATCGTGGGTGATGAACAGCATCGCCATGTTGCGGCGGCTTTGCAGGTCGCGCAACAGTTTAAGAATCTGCGCCTGCACCGTCACGTCCAGCGCTGTCGTCGGTTCGTCGGCGATGAACAGGTTCGGGCAATTGGCGAGCGCCATCGCGATCATCACGCGCTGGCGCTGACCGCCGGACAACTGATGCGGATAGGCGCCGAGCCGTTCCTGCGCATTGCGGATGCCCACTTCCTGAAGCGATTCCAGCGTGCGCGCGCGCACGGTCGCCGCATCGCTCTCGCCGTGCTGCTCCAGCACTTCGGCGACCTGTTTCTCGATCGTGTGCAGCGGATTGAGCGAGGTCATCGGCTCCTGAAACACCATGGTGACCTTGGCGCCGCGCATGGCGCGCAATTCATCCTCGTCGCATTTCAGGACATCACGCCCCTCGAACAGGATTTCGCCGCTGGGATGATGCGCGCTCGCCGGCAGAAGCCGCACGAGCGACAAAGCCGTGATGGACTTGCCCGATCCCGATTCGCCCACCAGCGCCAGCGTGCGCCCGCGCGCCAGCGAGAACGACACGTTCTCCACCGCGACCGTCTCGCGCCCGCCCTGCCGGAAGGCGATGGAGAGATTGCGAACCTCCAGCAACGGTTGCTCGCTCATCGGAACGCCTTTCGCGGATCGAACGCGTCGCGCACCGCCTCGCCGATGAAGACGAGCAGCGACAGCATGAGCGCGATGACGATGAAGCCCGTCAGGCCGAGCCATGGCGCCTGGAGGTTGGACTTGCCCTGCAACAGCAATTCGCCGAGCGAAGGAGAGCCGGGCGGCAGGCCGAAACCGAGAAAATCGAGCGAGGTGAGCGTGGTGATGGAGGAATTGAGCACGAAGGGCAGGAAGGTGAGCGTCGCCACCATCGCGTTCGGCAGCACATGGCGCGCGATGATCTTGGCGTTCGACAGGCCGAGCGCGCGCGCCGCGTTGACATACTCGAAATTGCGCGCCCGCAGGAACTCGGCGCGCACCACGTGGACGAGCGACACCCACGAGAAAAGAAGCAGGATGAACAACAGCACGAAGAAGCTCGGCGTGATGATCGATGACACGATGATCAGAAGATAGAGATGAGGCAGCGACGACCAGATTTCGATGAACCGCTGCATGACGAGATCGATCTTGCCGCCGAAGTAGCCCTGCACGGCGCCGGCGGCGACGCCGATGATGGACGAGATGATCGCGAGCGTGAGGCCGAACAGGATGGAGATGCGAAAACCGTAGATGAGACGCGCCACAACATCGCGGCCCTGATCGTCGGTGCCCAGCCAGTTCCATTCGATGTCCGCGCAACCGCGATTGGGCCTGCCCGCGCCGACAAGCCGTTCGGCGGCTCTGGCGCAGGTTTCCTTGTCGAGCATCCAGGTCGGCGGCGATGGCGCGGGTCTGGGCAGTTCGAGATTGTGCGTGTTGTAGGAATAGCGGATGGGCGGCCAGATCGCCCAGCCGTGGCTCGCGATCTCCTTCTGGATGAAAGGGTCGCGATAGTCGGTCTTGGCGAGAAACCCGCCGAATTTCTCCTCCGGATAGTCGAACAGCACGGGCGCGAGCAATTCGCCCTTGTAGGACGCCAGGATGGGGCGATCGTTGGCGATGAATTCGGCGAACAGCGAGAGGACGAACAGAACCGAAAAAAACCAGAACGACCAGTAGCCGCGCCGGTTGCGCTTGAAATTGTCGAGGCGGCGGCGGTTGATCGGCGTCAGCCGCAAAAAGCCGCCAGCGCTCGCCTTCGGCGCCAGCGCAACCGCAGCCTGTGGCACGGAGGCGTCCAATCAGACCTCCCGCGTCTCGAAATCGATGCGCGGATCGATCCACATATAGGTAAGGTCCGACAGCAGATTCACGATCAGTCCGAGCAGTGCGAAAATGTAAAGATTCGCGAAGACGACCGGATAATCGCGATTGACGATGGATTCGAACGATAGCAGGCCCAGCCCGTCCAGCGAGAAGATCGTCTCGATCAGCAACGCGCCGGTGAAGAAGGCGTGGACGAAGGCGCCCGGAAAGCCCGAGACGACGATGAGCATGGCGTTGCGGAAGACGTGCCCGTAGAGGACCTGGCGCTCGCTCAGCCCTTTCATGCGGGCGGTCTGCACGTATTGCTTCTTGATTTCGTCGAGAAACGAATTCTTGGTGAGGAAGGTGGATGTGGCGAAGGAGCCGAGCGCCATGGCGGTGATCGGCAGCGCGATATGCCAGAGATAATCCTTCGCCTTGCCGATGAGCGACAGTTCGGCGAAGTTCTCCGACGTCAGCCCGCGCAACGGAAACAACTGCCCGATGTAGGGGAACGAGCCGCCCGCGAACAGCACGATCAGCAGAATCGCGAAGAGAAAGCTCGGGATCGCGTAGCCGACGATGATGATGGCGGATGTCCACATGTCGAACCGCGATCCGTCGCGCACCGCCTTGGCGATGCCCAGCGGAATGGAGATCGAATAGGAAAGGAGCGTCATCCACAGGCCGAGGGTGATCGACACCGGCAGTTTCTGCGCGATGAGGGTGAGCACCGGCGTGTCGCGGAAATAGGAACGGCCGAAATCGAACGTCGCATAGTTGCGCATCATGATGAGGAAGCGCTCCCATGCGGGCTTGTCGAACCCGAACTGTTTCTCCAGTTCCGCGATGAATTTCGGATCGAGCCCCTGCGCGCCGCGATATTTGGACATGTCGCCGGAGGAAGCCGATTGCTGCGCGCCGCCGGAGGCGCCGATCTCGCCGCCGCCGCCGAACCGCGAGGTGGCGCCCGAATCCTGCCCCTGCAATTGCGCGATCACGCGCTCGACGGGCCCGCCGGGCGCAAACTGCACCACCGCGAAGGAGATGAGCATGATGCCGAGGATGGTCGGGATCATGAGCAGAAGCCGGCGCGCGATGTAGGCGGCCATCGTCAGCGCCCCTGGAACGCGATGGCTTTCGCCCGCGCGTCGTCCCACCACCAGGTGGTGAGGATGCCGGGATCGTATTTCGGCGTCCGCGACGGCCAGCCGTAACAATCCCAATGGGCGATCCAGTGCGTCGCCTTGTACCAGTGCGGCGTCCAGTAGCGGCCGGCGCGCAGCACCCGGTCGAGCGCGCGGCAGATGACGATGAGGTCCTCGCGCGTCGTGGCCACCAGCGCTTTCGAAATGAGATCGTCCACGACCGGGTCCGCAAGGCCGACCATGTTGCGCGAGCCGCGAATGCCGGCCGACTCCGAGCCGAACAGGTTTCGCAATTCCTCGCCCGGCGAATAGGCCATCGTCAGGCGCTGGGTGATGATGTCGAAATCGAAATCGTCCAGCCGCCGGCGGTACTGGGCGGCGTCCACGATGCGCATGCGCGCGTCGATGCCGAGCAGCTTGAGATTCTTGATGAAGGGCTGCGTATGGCGTTCGAGCGCGGAGGAAAAGTCCAGAAACTCCAGTTCGACCGGCTTGCCGTCGCGATCCTTCAACTGGGCGCCGTCGCGCACGTAGCCCGCGCGCATGAGCAGATCCATCGCCTTGCGCAGCAGCGCGCGGTCCTGGCCGGAGCCGTCGGATTCCGGCGGAATGTAAGGCTCTGCGAACACTTCGTCGGGAACGCGCCCGCGATAATGTTCGAGCAGCGCGCGCTCCTTGCCTTCGGCGACGCCCTTCGCCTTCATGTCGGAATTCTCGAAATAGGACTGCGTGCGCATGTACGCGCCATACATGAGATTAGCGTTGGTCCATTTGAAGTCGAAGGCGAGGCCGATCGCCTCGCGCAGCGCGATATCCTTGAGCAGCTTGCGGCGCGTGTTGAAAAACCAGCCCTGCACGCCGGAAATGTTGTGGTCGGGAATCTCCCGCCGCACGACGCGCTTTTCGCGGAAGGCGGGAAAATCGTAGCCCGTCGCCCAGTTGGCGGCGGTGAAATCCTCGCGCACGGTGAAGGCGGCCGCCTTGAACGCCTCGAACGCCACGGGGCGATCGTTGAAATAATCGTAGCGGATGAGATCGAAATTGTTCTGGCCGACATTCACCGGCAGGTCGCGGCCCCAGTAGTCGGGCACGCGCTCGAACGTGACGAAACGGCCGCTCTCGAACCTGCCGACGCGATAGGGACCGGAGCCGAGCGGCGGTTCGAGCGAGGATTCGTCGAACGGACGGCTGGCGTAATAGACCGCCGAGAAGATCGGCTGACGCGCGACGATCAGCGGCAGGTCGCGGCTGCGGTTGGGGCCGAGCCTGACGAGCACGGTGGCGACGTCCTCGGCCGTCGCGCTCTCCATGTCGCGCAGCGACTGGCGGATGATGGGGTGACCCTTCTCCTTCAGAACATTGAGCGAGAAGACAACGTCTTTGGCGGTCAGCGGCGAGCCGTCGTTGAAGCGCGCGGTCTTGCGCAGCTTGAAGCGCAAGGCGCCCTTGTCGGGCGCGATCGCGACGGACTCCGCCACGAGCGGATACATCGCGTCGCGCTCGTCGAGACTGCCGGACATCAGCGAGTCGAACGTCAGCCACATGGCGGACGGCGAGTCGCCTTTCAGGATGAAGGGATTGAGCGAGTTGAACGCGCCATAGCTCTCCTGCGAGATCGCGCCGCCCTTCGGCGCGTCGGCGCGCACGTAGCCGAACGCCTTAAAGCCCGGCTTCTCGGCCAGGTCGCCGAACATCGACAATCCGTGCGGCGTCGCCCATTCGCCCCACGGCACCACCGCATGGGCGCGCGATGGCAGAATGGGCGACGCCAGCGCCGCGCCCGTCGCCGCGATGAATTGGCGCCGGTCGAGCCCAGGGGCTGCATGCGATTTTTTCGTCACCCGGTTCCTCGATCGACGCCGCGCCGGCCGTCCGTGCGGAGAGCCTCCATGATTCGCGCGGATTATGTCGCTTTTTCGGGTCCAGAGCACCCATACCCAACGCGCGCCCTGCGCGGCGCGTGCGGCGCAAAAGAAAAGAGCCGGGCGCGCCCGGCTCCTGTTTCGAACGATCGGCGCCCGCGCTTATTGCGGCAGCGGCGCCGGGCTGTCGGCGAGGCTGCGCAGATAGGCCAGGAGATTGGCGCGCTTGGCCGCGTCCTTCTCGCCGCCGTAAGCCATCTTCGTGCCGGGAATGTCGGCCTTGGGGTTGGCGATGAAGGCGTCCAGTTCCTTGAACGACCAGTCGCCGCCCTTGGCCTTCATCGGGTCGGAGTAGCCAAAGCCCGCGATCGCGCCCTTTGCGCGGCCGACGACGCCGTAAAGGTTCGGTCCGACCTTGTTGGCCCCGCCCTTGTCGGCGGTGTGGCAGGCCGCGCAGGCCTTGAAAACGTCCTGCCCCTTGGCGGCGTCGGCCTTGGCGAGCAACTGCGGCAGCGGCACGGCGGGCGCTGCGGCGGCGGCCGCGCCGGCGGCCGGCTTCTCCTCGCCCACGGGCAGATCGTAGCCGGGCTTTTCAGGCCGGGGGGCGGCATAGATGAGATTGGAGACGGCGCCGAGACCCATGGCGAACAGCAGCGTTCCCAGCACGCCGCCCGCGATCTTGTTCAGTTCCATATTCATGCCGCTGGCGCTCCCCGCATGTCGCCGGATGTGTCCGTGTTCCGGCCCGTGATTAGCCGCTTTGCCTGCGACTTGGCAACATTTATAACCCGGCGCGCGCCTTCCACCAGTCCACGCCATGGCCCAGAACCCCATCGTCCTCATTCCGGCCCGGCTCGGCTCGCAGCGCCTGCCGGGCAAGCCGCTCGCCGACATCGCCGGGGCGCCGATGATCGTGCATGTGTGGCGGCGCGCGCGGGAGGCGGACATCGGCCCCGTGCATGTGGCGACGGACGCGCCGGAAATCGCCGCAGCCGTGCGGGCCGCGGGCGGTTCGGCCGTCATGACCGGGACCGACTGCCCATCGGGCTCCGACCGGATCGCGGACGCGCTCGCGCGGATCGATCCGGACCGGCGCCACGACGTGGCGGTGAATCTTCAGGGCGACGAGCCGCTCATGGCGCCGGCGGCGATCCGGGCGGCCGCCGCGCTGATGGCGGACCCGGACGTCGACATCGGCACGCTCGCCGCCCCGCTGACCGATCCCGCGCTGCGCGACGATCCGAACGCGGTCAAGGTCGTGGCCACGCGCATCGCGCCCGGCCGGCTGCGCGCGCTCTATTTCACGCGCAGCGCCGCGCCCTTTGGCGCGGGCGAGGATTTCCGCCACATCGGTCTTTACGCCTACCGGCGCGCGGCGCTCGAACGCTATGTGACGCTCGCCCCCTCGCCGCTCGAAATCCGCGAGCGACTCGAACAATTGCGCGCGCTGGAGGCCTTCATGCGGATCGACGCGGCGCTGGTCGCCGACGCCCCGCGCGGTGTAGACACGGTCGAAGACCTCGCGCGCGTGCGGCAGCAGATCGAGAACAGCCTATGACCCAGAAGAACATCGCCTACCAGGGCGAGCCGGGCGCCAATTCCCATATCGCCTGCGCCAACGTCTATCCGGAGATGGCGCCGCTCGCCTGCGCGACGTTCGAGGACGCGCTCGCCGCCATTTCCGACGGCACGGCCGACCTCGGCATGATCCCGATCGAAAATTCGCTCGCCGGCCGCGTCGCCGACATCCACCATTTCCTGCCCACTTCGGGCCTGCATATCGTGGGCGAATATTTCCTGCCGATCCATTTCCAACTCATGGCGCCGAAAGGCGCGCGGATCGACGGGTTGAAGGACGTCTACAGCCATGTCCATGCGCTCGGCCAGTGCCGCAAGATCATCCGCGCGCACGGGCTGAAGACGCATGTGTCGGCCGACACCGCCGGCGCCGCGCGCCAGGTGTCGGAATGGAACGATCCCGCCAGAGCCGCCCTCGCGCCGAAACTCGCGGCCGGCATCTACGGCCTCGACATTCTCGCAGAGAACGTGGAGGACGAGGACCACAACACCACGCGGTTCGTCGTTCTGTCGCGCGCGCCGGACTGGGCGGCGCCCAACAACGGACCTGTCGTCACCTCGTTCATCTTCCGCGTGCGCAACGTGCCGGCGGCGCTCTACAAGGCGCTCGGCGGCTTCGCCACCAACGGCGTGAACATGACCAAGCTCGAAAGCTACATGGTGGAGGGCGAGTTCACCGCCACCCAGTTCCTCGCCGACGTGGAAGCCCATCCCGACGACCCGCCGCTCGCGCGCGCGCTGGAGGAACTGCGGTTCTTCTCGCGCGAGGTGACGATCCTGGGCGTCTATCCGGCCCATCCCTACCGGATCGAGGCGCAGGCGCGCGCGGAAGAGTAATCAGGCGTCGTCGACCGGCTTCGACCCGCGCCATTTGAAGAACCCCTCGGCGCGCAGCCGGCAGGCCGGACATTCGCCGCAGCCGTGGCCCCACACATGCGGCTCGCCGCGCACGCCGAGATAGCAGGTGTGGGTCTCCTCCACGACGATCTTTTGCAGCGGCGCGCCGCCGATCGCCTCCGACATCGCCCAGACGCCCGCCTTGTCGATCCACATCAGCGGCGTGTCGATCACGAAGCGCTGGTCCATGCCGAGATTGAGCGCGACCTGCATCGCCTTCATCGTGTCGTCGCGGCAATCGGGGTAGCCGGAAAAATCCGTCTCGCACATGCCCGCGACGATATGGCGAAGCCCGCGCCGGAAGGCGAGCGCGGCGGCGAAGGCGAGAAACACGAGATTGCGGCCCGGCACGAACGTGTTGGGCAGGCCCTTCTCGTCGAGCGCGATGGCGATGTCGCGCGTCATCGCCGTATCCGACATGGCGCCCAGCGCGTCGAGCGCGACGACGTGATCGTCGGCGAGCCGTTCGCCCCACGTCTCCTTCAGTTGCGCCAGCGCGCCACGCACCACCGCGCGCTGCCCGAGCTCCACGCGATGGCGCTGCCCGTAGTCGAAACCGACGGTCTCGACGACGGCGAAACGTTCCAGCGCCCAGGCGAGACAGACGGTCGAATCCTGTCCGCCGGAGAACAGAACGAGGGCGCCGTCGTCGCGCAGGGTCATGTTTCGCCTCGCGCCCAGGCCGCCAGAAGATGATGGGCGATCGCCAGCTTCGGCGGGCAGAAGAAATCGGGATGCCGGCCGTCGACCATCGCCAGCGTCTCGTCGCGCGCGAACCAGCGCGCGTCTTCCAGCTCGGTCTCGTCGATCTTGATCTTGCGCGTCTCGGCCTGCGCCAGGCAGCCGATCATCAGCGAGCAGGGAAAGGGCCACGGTTGCGAGGCCATGTAGGTGACGCGCCCGGTCTCGATGCCCGCCTCCTCCCGGATTTCGCGTCGCACGGCGGCCTCCAGCGTCTCGCCGCCTTCGACGAACCCGGCGAGCGCGGAATACATGTTCCTGGGAAAGCGCGGCTGGCGTCCGAGCAGGCACTGGTCGCCGTCGACCGCGAGCATGATGACGACGGGATCGGTGCGCGGAAAATGCTCGCCCTTGCAGCCGTCGCAGACGCGCTTCCACCCCGCCGCCTCGATGCGCGTCGGCGCGCCGCAATTGGAGCAGAAGCGATGGCGCGAATGCCAGTAGAGCAGGCTCTTGGCCTCCGCGAGCCGGCCGGCCTGCTTGCCCGAAACCAGTCCCTGCGTGGCGATGGTGCGCAGGTCGATCCGCTGCTGGCCGAACCCCTGCCCCGGCGCGCCGCGATACGCGCGGGACAGTTGTTCGGGATCGGGTCCGAGATCCTGCGGGCCGTCGGAGAGCAGCGTGGCGAATACGCCGCCGACCCCGTCGTGGCCGAGAAAAACCGTCTCGCGCGGCGCGCCCATGAGGGCGGCTTCGGCGAATGTGTAAAGCGAGCGGTGGCCGTCTGAATCGCGCTCCAGAACCACGTTGTCGCCGGCGATGACGAAGGTGCGCGCCTCGCTGTCTTTCATCAGGGCGGCGACGTAATCGGCGTCGTCGCGCCGGTCCGACTGCCGGTCGAGATCGTTGCCCGCATAGCCGACTTCGGCCGAAAGTTCCTTTTTCCCCGCCATTGCGCCCTCTTTGTCGTTCACGGGACCATAATTGGATTGGCGCGCAAAGGGAAAGAGCGGACAGGCCCGCGATTTGGCGCGCACGGGCGGCTCGTGCAGGATGCGATTTTTCAAAGCGCCCGGTGATCCATGCGGCTATTGGCGATTTTGGCCCTCTGTCTTCTGGCGCTTGCGCCCGCGCGCGCCCAGCCGGCCGACGAGGGCGGCGCGCTCGGCGAATTTCGCGCCTTTCTCGCTTCCACATGGCCGCTCGCGCGCGAAGCCGGCGTCTCGCGCCGGACGTTCGAGAGCGCGACGGCGGGCCTTGCGCCCGACCCCGCCATTCTCGCGCGCCCGGTCCGGCAGGGCGAGTTCTCGATGAAGATCAGCGACTATGTCGCCCGGAGCGTGACGGGCGCGCGGGTGGAGGCGGCAAGGCGCGCGCGCGCCGCGCACGGGGCGGCGCTCGCCGCCGTCGAGCGGCGCACCGGCGTTCCCGCGGAGATCATCCTGGCGCTGTGGGCGGTGGAGACGAATTTCGGCGCGCATCAGGGCTCGACCGACGTGTTGCGCGCGCTCGCCACGCACGCGGTGCGCCAGCATCGCCCCGATTTGTTCCGCGACGAGTTCGTCGCGGCGCTGGTCATGATCGAGAAGGGCTACGTGCGGCGCGACCAGCTGCGCGGCTCGTGGGCCGGCGCGATGGGCCAGCCGCAGTTCATGCCCTCCTCCTATCTGAAACACGCCGTCGCCTTTTCCGGCGACGAAGCGGCCGACATCTGGAATTCGGCGCCCGACACGATCGCCTCGATCGGCAATTTCATGCAGCAATCGGGCTGGCGCGCGGGATCGCCGGCGATCGTGGAGACGACGATCCCGGACGATTTCGACTGGAAGCCGATCGATCTCGATTTCGCGCGCTGGCGGGCGCTCGGCTTCCGGCGCGCCGACGGCGGCGCGCTGCCGGCGACGGGCGCGGCCAGCCTCTATCTGCCGGAAGGCGCGCGCGGCCCGG
Source organism: uncultured Methylocystaceae bacterium (assembly GCA_937870755.1). Lineage (GTDB taxonomy): Bacteria > Pseudomonadota > Alphaproteobacteria > Rhizobiales > Beijerinckiaceae > JAJXWB01. The sequence goes on along the minus strand of CALMZV010000010.1, from coordinate 30,659 downwards.
CCTTTCTCATCACCGATAACTGGGAAGTCATCCGCCAGTACAACACGTCCGACGCCTATGCGCTCTCCGTCGCGCTGATCGCCGCGCGCATCGCCGGCGGCGGGCTTGCGAGACCGTTTCCCGGGGACGCCGCCTCGCTGTCGCTTTCGGACCGCATCGCCGCGCAGCGCGGGCTTGCGGCCAGGGGCTTCTATGACGGAACGAGCGACGGCAAGATCGGCCGCAAGACGCGCGTGGCGGTGCACGCCTTCCAGATCGCGAGCGGCATGGCTCCGGCCGACGGGTTTCTCACGCCCGATCTCGTGCGTGCGCTGAAACAATAGGAGAGACGCATGGGGGCCGTGACGATCGAGCGCGGGCTGGGACCGGAGGGGCGCGTGGCGGTCGTGCGGTTCGACCGCGGCGACGGCGTCAACGCGCTCTCGCCGGCGCTGATGCGCGAATTGCGCGCGGCGGCGCAATCGTTCGAGGACGACGCCGGCGTTTCGGTCGTCGTGCTGACGGGCGCGGCGAAGGCGTTCTCGGCCGGCTTCGACCTGAAGGACGCGGAAGGGCGCGCGCGGACGGAACTGGGGCTGGGCGAACGGCGCGCGGCGTTGCAGGTCGGCCCGCGCATGTGCGCGGCCTGGCGCGCCATGGAGCAGGTGACGATCTGCGCCATCGAAGGCCATTGCATCGGCGGCGGGGCGGCGCTCGCGGTCTCGACCGATTTCCGCATTCTGGGGCGCGGCGCGCATGTCCGCATTCCGGAAGTGGCGCTCGGCATGAACATGAGCTGGGGTTCGATCCCGCGCATGCTGCAACTGATGGGACCGGCGCGCACGAAACTGGCGGTCATTCTCGCCTCCGAACGGATCGAGGCCGAACGCGCGCTGCAATGGGGGCTGGCCGAGGAGGTGGTCGACGACGGGCGCGCGCTCGAGGCCGCCATGAATCTGGCCGAACGGATCGCGGCCGAGCCGCCGATGCCCGTCATGATGACCAAGACCACCGTCGACCGGCTCGCCGGCGCGCTCGACGACCTCGCCAGCCACATGGATCGCGACCAGTTCGCGCTGACGAACCTGTCGGAGGATTTCGCGGAAGGCGTCGCGGCGTTTCTGGAGCGGCGAAAGCCACGATTCCGCGGGCGGTAGGCCGGCGCGTTGACGCGCGCGCGCGGCCTTTCTAGTTTCCGGCCCTCTCCTGCCGGGAAATGTCATGTCCGCCGTCTTTTCGCCCGAACTTCTCGAAGCCGCCCGCGTCTCGCAGGCCTGGCCGTTCGAGGAGGCGCGCAAACTGGTCGCCCGGCTCGAGAAACATCCCAAGGACGAAATTCTGTTCGAAACGGGCTACGGCCCGTCCGGCCTGCCGCATATCGGCACATTCGGCGAGGTGGCGCGCACGACCATGGTGCGGCGCGCGTTCGAGGTTCTGACCGAAGGAAAGACGCGCACGCGGCTCATCGCCTTTTCCGACGACATGGACGGGCTGCGAAAGGTTCCCGACAACATTCCGAACAAGGAGCTGGTGGCCGCCCATCTCGGCAAGCCGCTGACGCAGGTGCCCGATCCGTTCGGCACGCACGACTCTTTCGGCGCGCACAACAACGCGCGGCTGCGCGCCTTTCTCGACGCCTTCGGCTTCGACTACGAATTCGCGTCCTCGACTGAATATTACAGGAGCGGCCGGTTCGACGCCGCGCTCCTGCACATGCTGGCGCGCTACGACGCGGTGATGAAGATCATGCTGCCGTCGTTTCGCGCCGAGCGGGCCGCCAGTTATTCGCCGTTCCTGCCCGTGCATCCGCGCACCGGCGTGGTCATGCAGGTTGCGCTCGAGGGCCACGACGCGGCCAAAGGCACGATCTCGTGGAAAGATCCAGACACCGGCGCTCTCCACGAAACGCCGGTGACCGGCGGCCATTGCAAGCTGCAATGGAAGCCCGACTGGGCGATGCGCTGGTATGCGCTGAAGGTCGACTACGAAATGGCGGGAAAGGACCTCATCGAATCCGTCAAACTGTCGGGCCAGATCGTGCGCGCGCTCGGCGGCGTGGCGCCGGAGGGGTTCAACTACGAACTGTTCCTCGACGAGAAGGGACAGAAGATTTCGAAATCGAAAGGCAACGGCCTTTCGATCGAGGAATGGCTGACCTACGCCAGCCCCGAGAGCCTCGCGCAGTTCATGTATCAGAAGCCGAGCGCGGCCAAGCGGCTCTATTTCGACGTGATCCCGCGCAATGTCGACGATTATCTCGCATTCCTCGACGCCTATCCGCGCCAGGCGTGGAAGGAGCGGCTCGGCAATCCCGTCTGGCACATCCACAACGGCGCGCCGCCGCCGGCCGAGAAACTCGCGCACGAAGGCGCGGCGACATCCATCTCGTTCGGCATGCTGCTCAATCTCGCAGCCGTCGCCAACAGCGAGGACCCGGCCGTGCTGTGGGGCTTTCTGCGGCGCTACTCGCCAGGCGTGTCGCCACAAAACCACCCGCGTCTCGATGCGCTGGTGGGCTATGCGGTCGCCTATTTTCGCGATTTCGTGCGGCCAGCCAAACGCTATCGCGCGGCCGACGACGCGGAGCGCGACACGCTCGCGCGGATTTCGGACATGCTCGCACGGCTCGGCGCGCATGCGAGCGCGGAAGACATCCAGACGGCGCTCTACGACGTTGCGCGCGCCGTGCCGCGCTATCAGGACCTGAAAGCCAAGGGCGCGACGCCGGAACGCCCCGGCGTGTCGAACGATTTCTTCAACATGCTCTACCAGACGCTGCTCGGCGAGGAGCGCGGGCCGCGCTTCGGTTCGTTCGTCGCGCTCTACGGCGTCGAGAACACGCGCAAGCTGATCGCCGACGCGCTCACCGGCGATCTGATGAAGGCGCACGCCACGCGCGCCGAACCGCGCCAGCCGTAGGCTGCGGGAAATCAGTCGCGCCCGGCCGCGCCGCGCACCTTGCGCTCCACGACAGCGAGCGCGGCGGCGAACGCGCCGTCGATGTCGAGGTCGGTGGTGTCGAGAACATGGGCGTCGGGCGCCGCTTTGAGCGGGGCGGTGGCGCGGCCTGAATCGCGGGCGTCGCGTTTGCGGATGTCGTCGAGAACGGCGGCGTAGTCGACGCTCTCGCCGCGCGCGCGCAGTTCCAGCGCACGGCGCTGGGCGCGGGTTTCGGGGCTCGCGGTGACGAAAATCTTCACATCGGCATCCGGCGCGATGATCGTCCCGATGTCGCGTCCGTCGAGCACCGCGCCGCCGAGACGGTGCGCGAAATCGCGTTGCAGGCCGACGAGCGCGGCGCGCACCTCGCTCAGCGCGGCGACGACGGAGGCGGCCTCGCCCATCTCGCGGCCGCGCAGCCGCGCCTCGTCGAACTCCGTCAGCGACAGCCCGCGCGCGGCCGCCTGCGCGGCCTGCGGATCGTCCAACCGGCCGCCGTCGTCAATGAGCGCGCGCGCGGTCGCGCGATAGAGCAGACCGGTGTCGAGATGCGGCAGGCCGAAATGGGCGGCCAACCGGCGCGCGATCGTGCCCTTGCCGGAGGCCGCAGGCCCGTCGATGGCGACGATCATCGCAAATCCGCTCCGAGCGCGGCCATCAGCGGCCTGAACGTGGGAAACGATGTCGCGATCATCGTGTCGTCGTCGACCGTCACGGCGCGCTCGGCGGCGAGCCCCATCACCAGGAAGCTCATGGCGATGCGGTGATCGAGATGCGTCGCCACCAGGCCGCCGCCCGGCGGCGGCGCGCCCGTCCCTTCCACGATCAGGTCGTCGCCCTCGATCCGCGCGGCGACGCCGTTGGCCGCCAGCCCCGCCGCAACCGCCGACAGCCGGTCGGATTCCTTCACCCGCAATTCGTGCAGGCCGCGCATGCGCGTCGTTCCGTGCGCGAACGACGCCGCCACGGCCAGCGCCGGATATTCGTCGATCATCGAGGGCGCGCGGGCGGCGGGGACGTCGACGCCCTTCAGGTCGCTCGCGCGCACCCGCAGGTCCGCGACCGTCTCGCCGCCTTCGTTGCGCTCGTCGAGAACCTCGATGCGCGCGCCCATTTCGAGCAGCGTCGTCAACAGGCCCGAGCGCAGCGGATTGGTCATGACGCCTTCCACGACGATGTCCGAGCCCGGCGCAATCAGCGCCGCGACGATGGGAAAGGCGGCGGAGGACGGGTCGGCCGGCACCACGACGCGGGCCGGGCGCAGGCGCGGACGCCCTTCCAGCACAACGCGCCGGCCGTCCGCGCCGAACGGCTCCACCTGCACGGCGGCGCCGAAATGGGCGAGCATCTTTTCCGTATGGTCGCGGCTCGCCTCCGTCTCGATGACGGTCGTGCGGCCGGGCGAGTTGAGGCCGGCCAGCAGCACGGCCGACTTGATTTGCGCGGAGGCGACGGGGGTGCGGTATTCGATGGGCGCGGGCTCCGCCGTGCCCTGCAGCAGGATGGGGCAGCGGCCGCCCTCGGCCTCCTCGCGCACGCGCGCGCCCATCAGCACCAGCGGGTCGAGAATGCGCCGCATGGGCCGCTTGCGCAGCGAGGCGTCGCCGTCGAACAGGGCCGTCACGGCGTGGCCGCCGACCACCCCCATCATGAGGCGCGAGCCGGTGCCGGCGTTGCCGAAATCGAGCGGCGCCCGCGGCGCCATCAGCGAACCCAGCCCCGCGCCCGCCACGCGCCAGCGCCCCGGCGCCAGCCGCTCCACGCGCGCGCCGAGCGCGCGCACCGCCGCGGCCGTGCGCAGAACGTCCTCGCCCTCCAGCACGCCCTCGATCGCCGTCTCGCCGATCGCCAGCAGGCCGAAGATGAAAGCGCGGTGGGAAATGGACTTGTCGCCCGGCGCGCGCACGCGGCCGGCGAGCGCGCCGCTCCGGCGCGCGGCGAGCGGATGTGGGGCGGAAGGGCTGGACGACACGCGGCGGATCGGCTCTTTTCGAATGGTCGGCGGCTCTACCACGACCGGCCGGCGTCTGTCATGTCGCGGGCGCGCCATCCCGACCGCGCCAATGTGGGGGACGTGCGATTTCCCATTTGACAGGCGCCGCGCGGGCCACTAACCGGAGCCCCGATCACAAAACGAGACGAAGGCGCGAGGGGACCGAACGTGGCCAAACCCGAGCTCGGAAACAAGCGGCAGTGCCTCAGCTGCGGCACGAAATTCTTCGACCTGAACAAGGATCCGATTCTCTGCCCGAAGTGCGGCGCCGTGTTCCAGGCCGCCCAGCCCACGCGCGCCGCCCAGCGCGCCGCCGTAGCCGACGACGAGGAGGATACGGAAGCCGAAGCCGGCGCCGACATGGTCACGCTCGAAGACGCCGACGCCGAAAGCGACAAGACCGCCGCGGCGGATGTCGACATCGAGATCGAGGACGACGAATCGGCCGAGGACGACACGTTCCTCGAAGAGGAAGAAGAAGACAGCGACGACGTGTCGGACCTGATCGACAGCGATCTGGAAGACGACGAGGAAGGCTGAACGTAGAGGCTTGTGGCGGCCGGTGCTTTGCACTATACAGCCGCCAGCCGCCGGCGCCCCAAGGCCGGCGAATGCGTGGGGCCATAGCTCAGTTGGGAGAGCGCTTCAATGGCATTGAAGAGGTCGTCGGTTCGATTCCGTCTGGCTCCACCAAAATTCCGCCCGCCTGATTTCCAGCGTCGTCCCCGGCGCAATCCTTCCGACTGACGCACGGCGCCGCGCGCGGCATGAAACGTCGAGTGGTTCGCGCGCGCCGTTCCACCCGGCCACGCTCGCCATTGTTGCGATGTTCGCCTACGTTCGCGCACTCACGCTGCAGCGAGGGGCAGGACCATGAAAGCTGGTTTCGTCGGCCTCGGCTCCATGGGCGCGCCGATGGCGATCAATCTCGTGAAGGCCGGTTTCCCGGTCGCGGGCTACGACGTGCGCGCCGAGGCGGCGACGGCGTTCGCGGCCGCCGGCGGTCGCGGCGCCGCGAGCGCGGCCGAGGCCGCGCGCGGCGCCGACGCGCTCGTTCTGATGGTGGTCGCCATCGCGCAGGCCGAAACGATCCTGTTCGAGAACGGCGCGCTCGAAGCGCTCGCGCCCGACGCCGGCGTGATCCTGATGGCGACCTGTCCGCCGCAGGCGGTGGCCGATCTCGCCAGACGGATCGAGGCCACCGGCCGCGCCTTCGTCGATGCGCCGGTGTCCGGCGGCGTGGTCGGCGCGCGCGAGGGAACGCTCACCATCATGGCGGCTGCGCCGCAGGCCACGTTCGACCGGTTCCAGCCGCTGCTGGCGGCGATGGGGTCGCGGTTGCGACATGTGGGCGAGAGCGCCGGACAGGGCGCGACCGTGAAAACGATCAACCAGCTTCTGTGCGGCGTGCACATTGCGGCCGCGGGCGAGGCGCTCGCGCTCGCAAGGACCATGGGCGTCGACCCCGCCATCGTGCTCGACATCATGAGCGGTTCGGCGGCGACGAGCTGGATGCTGAAGGATCGCGGTCCGCGCATGATCCGCGACAATCCGGACGTGACCAGCGCGATCGACATTTTCGTCAAGGACCTCGGCATCGTCCTGACGGCGGGCGAACAGGCCGGCGCGGCCACGCCGCTCGCGCGCGTCGCGCACGGATTGTTCCGGAAGGCCTCGGCCGCGGGACACGGCGCGGAAGACGACAGCCAGATCGTGCACGTCTTTCCGACGCTGACCTGAAGCGTCGTGCGTTCCGCGCGAGGTCAACGCGGCGGCGCATAGCGGCTGGCGTCGAGCGGCGCGACGATGCGCGCGACGAGCCTGTCGTAGATGGCGTGCGCGCTTTCCGGATAAGCGATGACGACGGTGTGGATCGCCTGCCCGTCCGGCTGAACGACCGAGCGTTCGTAAAACACCTCCCGCCCGCCCTCGCGATCGCGCAGACCGGAGGCGACCGACCATGTTTTTCCGCGTGCGCGATATGTGACCTGGCCATAGTCCGGGCCGCTCACGCGCGCGGCGTGGATCTGGCCGATCGTGCGGAAGCCGGCGAACTCGCCGAAAGCTGCGATGCGCGCGCCGTCGCGGGCGACGAACGTGCGGCCGTCGTGCGCGTCCGGCTCCGGCAGAGGCGAGAAGAGGTCGGCGGGATAAGCGATGGTCGTTCCGAATTTCCAGCCGACCCAGCGCGTCCATTTCGACTGCGCGAACGCCGCGCCGGCCGACGCCAGCGCCGCGACGAACATCAGCGCCGCGCCGGCGCGCCCGCCCCATCCGATGCGCATCGCATTCCCCTCCTGTCGCGCGGCTCACCCGCCCGCGCGTCGTCCGCTGAACGTTCCCGTTCGTTCGCGCATCTCGCCCTTGCCCATCGTGAACTGATGGCGGTTGCGCCACGACCCCGACAGGCGGTCGCCGACGATCCGGCCGGTGTATGTCGTCTCGCTGAACTCGATGAAGGCGCCCTTCTCGACATGGCGGAAATGCACGACGAAATCACCGCCCGGCCTGATCTCGCCGACGAATCGCCGTTTCTTGGGATCGGTGTTCCACGAAAACGAAAGGCGGCCGTTCGAAACGACGAATTTGAGTTCCGCGCTCTTCTGCTGGCCGTCGATGGCGCCGATGTAGACGCCGTCGAGTCGGGACTGCGTCGGTTGCGGGGCGGGCGCGGTGGGCGCAGCCGTCTGGTAGGCGGCCAGATTCTTCTTGAAGACCGGATTGTCCGGAGCGCATTTCGCTGCGGCCTCGAACCAGGGTTTCGCTCCCGCGCGGTCGCCGAGCGCCTCGTGCGCGGTTCCGATGTTGTTCATCGCCGGGCAGAGTTTCGGACAGAGCGCCAGCGATTGCCTGTAGAGCGCGATGGCGCCGGCGTGATCCTTCGCCTGCTGGCGGGCGATGCCTTTGGAGGCGAGATCGCGGCATCTGGTCGTCGTATCGGCGTCGGCGCGCGTCTTGTTGGCGGCTTCCACCACCGCGTCATTCTTCTTGTAGGTCGCGTTGTCGGGATCGCACCGCACGGCCGCGCTCGTCCATTTGCGCGCCGCCGCGCCCTCGCCCAGCCCGTTGTAGGCGATTCCGAGATTGCTCATGACGGGACAGAGGTCAGGACACAAGGCAAGCGATTGCTGGTAGAGCGGAACGGCGCCTTTGAGATCGCCGGCCTGCTGTTTGCCGATGGCGGTCATCGCCAGATCGCGGCATTGCCTGCGCGATTCAGCCGGCGTCGCCTCCACCGATTTCTGAATCTGGTCCTGCTTCTGGGACGCCGCCGCCGCGCGCGCGTCGGCGATCTTGCGTGCAAGATCGGTCAGCGGTCGTGCCCTTGAGTTGATGGCGCGCGCCTGATCGAGCAGCGTTTGCGCACGATCGATCTGCGTCCTGTCGGCCCGCGCGCGCGACAGCGCCGCCTCGCTCTCGCCGGCGAGAGCGCGAATGCGGTCGCGTCCGCCGCACCAGGTCGCGGCCAGCGCGAAGGCCGGATCGATCGCGGTGGCGGCGCGGCCCTTGTCGCAGGCGATGTCGATCTCGCCGTCGACCCACGCCCTGGACGACTCTTCCTTCAGTCTTGCGAGTTCCGCCGCCTTGGCCCTGCCGGTCGCCATGTCGGCGTCGCTGACCGTGACCGATACGGACAGGGCGCCGGCGCCGAGCAGGATGTCGTTGGCGTCGCGCACCTCCACGCGCGCCTCGATCGGACCGACGCTCGCGCGTTGCACGCGCGTCTCGCGCGCCGCCGGATTGCCTGTTACGGTCGCGCCCTGTCCCACCGTCCAGCGGTAGCGCGCCTGCGCGGTGGCGGGCGCGGGCGTTATCTCGGCGCGCAGCGCGACATCCCGTCCGGCCGCGATCTCCCTGTCCAGCGCGACCAGCCCCTTGCCGGGTCGCCAGACGACGGGCCGCGTGGTGGAATTGTCCCACGCCGGTCCCGCATTGACGATCGAAACCGCGTAGGGCGCCGCCGTGACCGTCACGCTCTTGGTCGCGAGTTCGGCGCCGCGCGTCTTCTCCTTCAGATGCGCCGCGACCGTGACGGGCCTGTCGTCCCTGGGTACGAACGCATAGACGCGGCTGTCGGCGGTCGCGCCGGCGTTCGCCGTCCGCCCGCGCGCCTCCCACCACCAGGATGCGTCGCGATCGGAGATCGCCGGCGTCTCGGTCGCCGTCACGCGCACCTCCTGCCCGACGCGCGGCTGGGCCGGGTCGACCTTCAGCGCGATTTCGGCGCCGGTCACGTCGAGTTCGATCTGCGGAGATTCGCCGACGGTCGCAAGCCGCCCGCCGACGCGCGCCAGCGCCACGACCCACACTTTCGTCTTGCCGGGCCGCGCGAAAGTCGCGGCGTTGGCGACGACGCCTGCGCCTTCCGCACGCTCGAACCGCGCCTCGGTCGACGGCTCCCAGCGCAACACGTAGGAGGCCGCGTCCACCGGCCTGCCGTCGGCCGTCAGCCGCACGGCGAACGACGCCTTCGCGCCGACCGGCAGGCTTGCGCCCGATGGCGCGGATTTCGTCAACTCCACGACCAGTTTTGGCGCAGGCAGCGCAAGTTCGGCGGAGGCCGTTGCGCCGCGCGCGTCCGTCAGCGTCACACGCGCGCGCGCCTCGGCGCCCGCCGCAAGCGGCGTCGCGTAGGTCGCGCGTTCGGCGCTCTCGCGCAGCGCGCCGGTCCATTTATACCGGTAGGGCGGCGCGCCGCCGGCCGCTCTGGCGACGACCTGCGTTTCGCCCGCGCGCGCGTTTGCGGCGTCGAGCGACAAAGCGACGGTCGGCGGTTCTTGTTGCACGGTCGCAGCGGGCGCCGGTGAGGACGTCGATGCGGGCGCGCCGGGAATCTTCAGCGAAGCCGGCTTGCCCGAATCGTCGCACGGATTGCGAATGGATGTGTCGACGCCCTTCGTGCGCCAGCTGCGCGCGATGGTCCGGTCGCGCCACAACGCATCGAACGCCTGCATCGCCGGGGCGTATCCCGCCTCGTCGTCGTAGGTGGCGAACAGCCGCTCGACGGAGCGCGCGCTCGCGAGATACGCGGTCAACGCTTTCCTGCCGTCCGCGAGGTCCTTGTCCATGCGTTCGACGCAGGCGTAGCGCGACCACGGCGTTTCGCCTTCGAGATCGGTGAGCGTGGCCGAACCGTCCGCGCCCTTGGGCGGGGCGCCGTCGGGTTTGGCCGGCGCCCTGGCGCGGAACTCGCGATAGATGCGTTCGAATTCGGCGATGTAGCGCTCGACGAAAGCGGGCAGGCCGATCACGTCGTCGTGCGCGTCCTGCCACAGCGCGCGCATGCGCGCCTGCGCCGCCGCGAGCCGCTCGGCGGCGCCGGTCTTGCGATGGCTGTCGCGCGCGGCGAGCGCCTGGCTCCATGTTCCAAGCGGCAGGTCGGGCGCGGGCGTCGCGGCCGGCTGTTTGGCGGCGTCGGCCGCGGGCGGCGCGGCTTGCGGCGGCGTCGCGGGCGCATTTTGCACGGCGCTTGGCGCGGCGCTCGGCGACGGCGCGCCCTGCGCAGCTGTCGGGGGCGCGCTCGGCGTCGGCGGCGTCAGCAGCGTCTGCGGCGCGACGGACGGCGGCGCCGGCTGCGCCCGGTCGGCGCCCGGTTGGGGTTTCAGCGGCGTGACCGAAAAGGACGCCGCGCCCTGCGCCAACAGCGACCGCGCGGGGCCGACGCGCACGGCGACGCGCGCGGTCGCACCGCCGGCCGCCGGCGCGCGCAAGGTTGCGTTGGCGCCCTGAGCGCTGACGACCGCGCATCCGTCGCAGCGCCATTCGTAATCGACATCGCCGGCCGGGGGCGAGAGCCGCGCGACGGCGGCGAGCGTCGCGCCGGGCGCCGGCGCCGCCGGCGCCAGCGACACCGCAACGACCGCGCGCGCGCCGACGGCAAGATTGGCGGCGAACGTCTTCAACGGAACGCCGGCGACGACCAGCGCGGCTTTCACCACATAGGCGCCGCGCGCGGGCGCCTTGAAGCGGAACGTTTCGCCTTCGCCGGCGGCGGCCGCGCGGCCGTCGTCCTCCAGCGTCCAGCGCCAGATCGCCTCCGCCGGAATCGCGGCCGCGACGCGCAGCGTCGCCTGCACGTCGTCGCCCTGCATCGGCGCCCGCGGCGCGATGTCGATGCGCGCGGCGAGCGCCTTGATGGCGGCGTAGTAGGCCTTGAACTCCTCGTATAGCGCATCGCGTTTCAGCCGCGCCTCCTCGAAGCGCTGCATCGATTGCGCGGCGTGGTCGGTGAAAGCCTGCCGGTCGAACACGCGCACGCGCCACAGAAGATCGCGGCAGGCGCGCGCGATCGTCGCGTTCATGTCGGCGTCGGCCATCGCGATGATGGCGGCGTTGACGCCGCGCCGGATGCGGTCGTCGAAGGCGCCGGCGAGCGGCTGGCCTTTCAGCCCGGCGAGGCTGCGCGCGGTCTCCTCGTTGGCCGTGCGCGTCTTCTCGAAGAACGCCTGCGCGTTCTGCTGGTCGATCGCGCGCTCGCCGCACAGCGGCGGCGCGCCAGTAAGCGGTTGTCTGTCAGGCGGCGCGCCGGTCTGGACCTGAATGAGCTGCGCAAGCGCATCGCGCAGCGAAAGCACCTGCGCATAGGCGTCGTGGTAACGGTTGATCGCCGTCACCATCTTTCGGATCTGTTCCTTCTGCGAGACGGCGATCGTCTTGTCGAGAATGAGACTGGGGCTGAACGGCGCGAAATCGTATTTGCGCGCATCGTTGCGCTGGAGAAAGTTGTAGTTGCCCTCGTCGCTCAGATGCGCGAGCCCCTGCTCCTCGATCGAAAGGCGCGCGAGCAATGCGCGCAGGTCGCGCAGCCGCTCCTGCATCGCCGTGTCGGACAGGTCGCTGGCCGCGCGCCGGCGCTCCTCGAACGTGCGCACGATCGCCTGCGCCATCGCGGCTTTCGCTTTTGCGACCCAGGCGTCGCGCTCCTTGACGAGCTTGTTGAGCGCGGCCTGTTCGCCGGGCGAGGCGCCGTCCGGCATGGCGAAATTTTCCGGCGCGCGCGCGACCTCCTTGCCCATGTGCCGGGCGAGCGCGACGATCTCGTCCGTCAGCAATTTGACGCGCTGCGTCGCCTCGCCCAGCGCGCCGTCGTCCTTCAGCACGAGATGGTCGCCGAGCGCCAGCGTCATCCAGACCGTCTTGACGACCGCCGTCCTGGCGATCGCCTCGTTGCCGCGCTCGATGTCGCTCGCCCCCTTCCTGGCGATCATGTCGACGGCGGCGCGGTAACCGCCAGGCGTCAGGAGATCGTCGAGAAAGGTTTCGACCGCCGGCGCGCCCGGACCGTAGCCGGCGAAATCGGCGATGAGCCACGGGTCCTTGTCCTTCCACTGCGGCAGCGCCGCGAACGGGGGATCGCCCGCAAAGCCGCTCGCATCGTAGAGCGCGTCGAGCTGGGCGTCGAACAGGCGCTGGGCGCCCTCGCGCGCCACGAAACCGCCGATCTTGACCACCAGTTCCGGCACGGCGGCCTCCGGGCACATGGCGAACATGATGAATTTCGCCAGCGCCTCGTTGTCGCCGCCGACGGCGAACGCATAGAGCGTATTGACGAGCCCGCCGACCGAGGAATTGTCCCATAGCAGCCGGCCCAGACCGAAGGCGAGATCGGCGTCGGTCTTCGCGCCGCGCACCGCCTCGATGGCGTCGACGAACGTGCCGAGCATGTCGGCGGTCGAAACGAATGCTTTCGCAGGCCCGCCGACCTGCTGCGCATAGTCGCCCCAGCTCTCGCGCGCCGTTTCGACGAATTGCAGCAACTGCGAGCCGTCCTTGAGCCGTTCGTAGGCGACGTCCACCTCCACGCGAATCTGTCCGATCTGATGAACGGCCTTCGCGCCCGTCGTCTTCGCGCGGTCGACGAGCGCGAGCGCTTTCTCGTGCGAGTCGAGAATCTTTCGGCCGAGTTCGGTCTCCTGCATGAAGGCGCGCGCGCGTTCGAGATGCGAACGGTTGGCCGGCGCGCTCAGGTCTTCGAGGCTGCGGCGGGCGGCGCGCATCGCCTTGAAGGCCGCAGGGTCGTCGCTTGCGGCCTTGAAGGCGGTCAACGCGCCGATCTGGGCCCGCGCGTAGGCGTCGAGGGCGCCGCCGTCGGCGGCGATCGCGAAATCGGCGATGAGATCCTGCAGGCGGCGACCGCGCTCGCCGGCATCGTCCATTTTGGCGATGCGGTCGAGTTCGATCTGCATCGCCAGATGACTCTGGCGCACCACCATTTCGAGCGCGAGCTGGCCGAGTTCGTGCGAATCCGGGTATTCAGCGGCCAGCTCGTCGATCAGTCGCGCCAGCGCTTCTTTCGCGTCCCTGCCCTTCGATTCCTTCGTGCGGTGGAACTCGGCCGAACGCCGGATGAGACGGCGCATGCGTTCGTCGCCCATCGCCACGTAATCCTCGACCAGTTGACCGGACACATGCGAATTCCCGTAGGCCCATTCCGAGCGGCCGGGATATTTCATGATGCGCTTGATCTGTCCCTTCCTGTCGAGCGTGTGGAGTTGCTCGATCGCCTCGTGGTGGAGGTGTTTGGCCATGTCGACGCATGTGCCGGCCAGCGTTTCGGTCTTGGTCAGCTTGAAGTCGAACGGCAGCAGACCTTCGTCGTCGGCGGCTTCGATGAACTGGCGCCAGGCGCGCTCGCGCTCGGGATCGGCTGGCTTGCGTCCGGCGTTTGCGAAATCGAACCGACCTTTGGCGTCGAACATCTGCTCGTAGACGCCGAGCTTGGTCGCAAGCTGGCGCAGCCGCGCCTGTGTCGCCGCGTTCTCCAGCTCCGCGCCGATGTCGCTGCGAAACTCCGCGCCGAGCCCGCCGTCGGCGTCGACGGGGGTGACGACGGTCATGACCGTCATCGCTAGCTTCTTGCCGCCGCGCGTCTCGAACACGCCGGCCGCCCGCTCGCCGCCTTCCGGCGTCACGACGATGTCGAAATCGTCCTTCAGCGCCAGGCCCGACGTCTCACCGGCGAGCGCCTTGAGCAACATGGGATTGTAGTAGTCGTCGACGAATTGCCTGGTCGCCGCGTGGTCGGTCCCGAACGCCGTCCAGTCGACGTCGGAATTGAGGTCGTCAGAGGTGCGCCAGGACCCGACGTCGCCGTCCGCCGAGAGCGTGCGGGCGGCATGTGGCTGCTCGCGCGCGAACGCGCGGTGCGCATCCACGCGCGTGGACAGGATGATCTGTTTCACGCGCTTCTGCGCCGCGCTCATTTTCGCGTTCAGCGCGTTGGCGGTCGCCGTGTCGACCTTCAGGGCGCCTTCCGACATCGCCTTCTTCAGTTCGCGCATCGAGACGATGGCGCCCTGGCCCGGATTGGCGGCGCGCACGGCGCGGAACAGCCCGCCGACATCGCCGTCCGCGGCCGCCTCGACCGCGGCGCGCACCGCTTCGAGCCGCGCCGGATCGCGCAGCGCGCCCTCCTGCGCGGCGGCCATGCAAAGCCCGCCGGCGACCAGCGCAAACGCCCATGCGGCCGTCCGCGCGAAGGATTTCAGTCGAAGACGAAACGGCAATCGGCTCTCCCCTGGCGCACGAAACCGTAGCGCGCGGCGACGGCGCGTCGCGCGATCATCCGTTTGCAGCTAAACTATCAGTCGGGCGCGGCGCGCTCCTTGATTCAGGCCAACGGCGCGCGCCGGCTTTCGGGCATGTTTTGAGGATGCGGTTCGACGGCGAACCGTCTGGCGCGGGCGCCTTTCGCCCCGCATCGGGAGGATATCGGCATGAGGACGCCCGTATGGACGCGCGCCGCCGCGGCCGGTCTGGTTGCGTTCATGGCGACGGGGGCGCACGCCTCCGGCCTCGCGCGCAAGTACTGCCCAGATCCCGCGCGCGTCTCCGCGCCGCGGCCGGTTCCTTCGGCGCTGGTCGCGCCCGTCGCCAGGGCGTTCGAGATCGACGCCGCGCTGGCGAAGGCCGGCAGCTTCTACCGCTGCGCCGGCGGGCGCCTGCTGGTCTGCGCGGTCGGGGCGAACCTGCCGTGCGGCAAGGCCAACGTCGCCCGCAGCTTGCCGGCGGCCACCACTTTCTGCGCGGGCAATCCCGACGCCATCGGCATTCCCATGGCCGTCACCGGCCACGACACGGTCTACGCGTGGCGTTGCGTGGGACGCACGGCGCGCGCGGAAGGCCCTGCGCAAGAGGTCGACGCCGAGGGCTATTTCGCCGAGTACTGGAAGGAACTCTAGTTTCAGCCCTCGTCCATTTCGTTGAGGTCGCCGGCGAGCGCGGTCGGCACGCGTCCGGCGATAAGGCCCACGCTCAGCCAGACGAGAAACGCGGCGCCTGCGAGCGCGAGCGCGAACATCGCGTAATCGTCGCCGGAAAATACTTCGTAGCGCGGCGTCATCTGGCGCGTGAAGATCGAACGGAACGGCGCGACCGACGCCATCCACGCCTCGCCGGCGATCCACGCAAGTCCGCCGAACACCGCCCACGCGAGCACCGGAATGAGCCAGAGCGCAGCGAGCGCGAAACACAATACGAAGAACGGCGTGAACAGGTCGATCTTCACCGGCAGATTGAACAGCGGAACGCAGGCGAGCACGATCAGCGCCGTGCGCGCGAGCAGGCCCGGCACGGGATTGCGCCGCGCGCGCGCGGGATGGGCCCGCCGCGCCGCCGCCACATGCGCCAGCGCCGCCGCATATTGGCGCGGCGGGCAGAACACGAGCATGGTGGTGCGCCAGTTGTTGCCAAGCGCGATCACGCTCCAGCGCGGATAAGCGCGCATGAAGGCGACCGACGACCACGCGACGCGCGTGGTGGCGGTCGACTGTCCGATCAGCCCCGCGCCGACCGCGCCGGGCTTGCCCGCGAGCAGGCCGAGCCAGATCGCCAGCCGGTTGACGCGCCGCACGCGCGCATCGAGCGTTTCGGAGGTCGCGGCCTCCTCGTCCAGCGTGAAGCGCATGTGGATGCGGTTGCGGTAGACGACCAATGTCCCCAATGCGCCGATGATTACGACGCCGGTCAGAACGACGCCCGTCAGCAGCGCCATCTGGCCGACGAGACGATATTCGCCCTGCATGACGAATACGAAGGACACCAGCGCCCACATCAGCAGGCCGGCGAGCGCGAACGCTTTCAGGAAACCGGCGATCATCAGCGGGTGGGTGAGGATGGGAACGTCGATCTCCCAACGCAACGAACGCGCCGGACTTTCGGCGGCGGGCGCAGACGACATGGGCCGACTCCTCTGCGAATTGATCCCGAATAGACAGATCGCCACGGATTTGCGCCTTGATCCCGGTCATGGCCAGGCCAGAGCTGGGCGCACATTCTACAAGCGCGAGGCACGGGCGCGTTCGTCCGCGCGCGTCGCGAAGGAGCGGGGCATGATGCGGCCGACACTGGCGCGCGTGGCGCGCGGTCTCGTTTTTGCGGCGCTCGCGGGCGCGATGGCGCCCGGCGCGGCGATCGCGCAGGGCGGCGCGCAGGCGCCCGATGCGGCGGCGGCGCGACGACAGGTTGCGGTCGGTCCGATTTCGATCAGCGTCCCGGCGAACTGGATCAAGCGCAAGGGACCGGCGCCCGACAACCCGCACTACGACGCGCCGGGCCCGAACCGGGGCCTCGGCCCCAGCGTCGCCATCGCCATCGAGGACGCCCAGCCCGAGACGGACGCGGACGGCGTGACCATCCTCAAACGCGAGCGCGCGACGATCGGCGGGCGCAGCGCGCGTGTGCGCCAGTGGCTGTCGGAGGAGGAGGACAGTCAGGGCGTCACCGTCGTGTTCGACGACGTGCTGCCGGGCAGGAGCGTGATGGTCATCGGCTGGACGCCGCGCGCCGATTGGCCGCGCCGCAACGGCGAGATCTGGGAAATCGTGAATTCGATCGCGTTCAGGAGCGCGCAATCGGCGCCGGCGGCCGGCCCTGTCGAACGGCTCGATCTCGGCAACACGCTGGCCGTGACGAACGGACCGCGCGCGGCCACCTCCATCAATGTCAAACGGCCGATCTTCGTGCGCACGCTGCGCACATATCACTGGAACGACGGGCGCGGCGCGCGGCCGGGCGCGCTCTCGCTCGTCGATCCCTCCGGCCGCACGCTCGGCCCCTGGCCGGCGCGCGGGGAGCCCGGACAGGGCGGCGTTCCCAACGCCTACTGGGTCGCGAACGTCAATCGCCGGCTCGAACCCGGTTCGTATCGCCTCGACACGTCGCGCAACGAGACATGGGCGACCAACGAAGGCGTGCGCTGGCGCGGTTTCTACACGATGGATTATCAGGTTCTGCCCGACGCGCCGGGCGCCGGCGCACAGCAGCCGGCGCCGCAGCCAACGCCGCAGACCGCGCAGGCGCCCGCGCCGAACGCCACGCAGCCGATCGCCACGCCCGCGCCGCAGGACGGCGCGCGCGCGTTGTTCTGGGGCGACATGACGCCTTGGGAGCCGCTGGCGACCGGCGGCGGGGATTTCAAGGCCTTCGCGCGGCTCGAAAACGGCGCGCTCGCGGTTTCGGTTCCGGAAGGCAGGAACCTGGGCAAGACCGGCATGCGCTCGAAAGCGCCGATGGTGCGGTTCGACCGCCGCACGCCGTCGCGCGCCGACGTCGTGTTCCGGTTCGATCCGGCGCGCACCACTTCGTTCGTCGTCGCGTTTGGCGCGCGCAGCGATCCCGAGGAATGGAACGGGCACGACGCGCGGCTGGCGTGGACGCGCGCGGAGGACGGCGGCTCGGCGACGCTCACCTTGTGGATACGCACCGTGGTCGTGATGTCGACGAAACTCGCACCGCAGGCGCCGGAGACGCTGAAGGTCGCGATCGCCCCGGACGGCGCCATCAGCGTCGAAACGCCGGAGGGAACGCGCATCGAAGGGTTGATTCCGCAGGACGCCATCGACAGCGGGCTGTATGTCTACGCGCTCGCGCAGGCGCCCGTTGCGCACAAGCCGGCGGGGATGGTTCTGCGCGGCGTTACGCTCGCCATGGCGCCGCTCGCGACGCCCGCGCCGCAAGCGGACGGCGGTGCGCGCATTGTACTATTCGACGGCGCGCTCGGCGCGCGGTTCGCGACGCATCAGGCGCACGGCGGCGATTTCGTGAAACACGCGCGGCTCGGCCGCGACGGGCTGACAGTGGAGGCGCCGAAGGATTCTGGCTGGGCGAAAGTGGGCGTGCGTTCGCCCGGCGCCTTGTTCTTTCTCGACCGGTGGAGCGAAGGCGCATCGGCCGAACTCGTGTTCAAATTCGATCCCGCGCGCACGACCGGATTCGTCATCGCGCTGACGGCGCCGGGCGCGCCGCCCGGCGGGGAGCCGGACGCTCCCGCGCTCACCCTGCATTGGCGGCGCAACGCCAACGGCGCCGGCGCGCGCGCGACCATGTATCTCTCGCCCGCGCGCGAACCGGCGTTCGACGCCCAATTGCTCGACCCCGCGCCGGAGGAAGTGCGGATCGTTCTCTCGCCGGACGGCGCGCGCGTCATCGCCGAAGGTTGGCCCGACAGGTCGCGGCCCTGGGATGTGCTGCAGGAAGGTCAGGGACTGCGCGTGTGGACCTATGCGCACCCGGACCAGAACGGGCAGCCGGTGCGAATGGCGTTGCGCTCGATCGCGCTCGACCTCAAGCCGGGCCGCGCCGACGCGCCGGTCGCGCGCACGGAGGCGTCGCCGCCCGTCGTCCTGTTCAACGGCGGCGAAAGTCCGGCGTGGACGCCGGTCGGGGTCGCGGGCGGCGATTTCGCCAGGTTCGCGACATGGGGCGCGAACCGGCTGGTCGTCGAGACGCCGGAGAAGACGTCGTGGGCCGGAGCGGGCCTGTTGTCGACGCAACCGGTCCTCGATCTCGACCTGAGGCTCGCGCGCGCGATCCACCGGCTGATCGTGCAGGTGGACCCGAAAGCGACGAGCGGGTTCGAGGTCGCGGCGGGCCCGGAAAAGACGGCCGAAACGTCATCCACCAACCGCATCCGGGCGAGCCTGGTCGACACTGGCGCGCATTACCTGCTTTCGCTCGAGCGCTCGCGCGCGCTGACATGGTCGCGCCCGGTGTCGCGCGCCTTCATCGAACGGTGGGACGGGCGGATGTCGCTCGACTTCGGTCCCAACTGGACGCGCGTGCGGCTCGGCGAGGACGGGCCGGCGGTGCGCGCGCCGACCGGGTTCGAGTTTTTCCAGAAGCTGCACGTGTCGATCCTGTCGCAGCGCGCGCGCGAGCACGAGACGGCGAAACTCGCGCTGCTCGGCGTCGCCAGCCAATGGCTCGCCGCACCGGAGGCGGCGGCCGCCGGGCGCTGGGAGTTGATCGACAACGACGCGTTCGACGCCGACGCGTTCCTGAAGGAGCTTGCCGCAGGCGCGACGCGCGCGCCCAAGGGCGCGGCCGCGATCGGCGCGGAGGAGGCCGCGGGCTATCTCGACGCGCCCGCCGTGCGCGCGCCGCAACCCGCCGACGCGCCGGCCAAGGAGCGCAGCGGTTCGCTCATCGATCTCTTGCGGCCGATCGGCCGCGCGCACGCGCAGACGCCCGCGCCCGACTGCGCGAAAGCGATCGGCGACCATATCGATTCCGCGCGGCGTATCGAGATCACCCTCGGCGAGCAGGCCGATGTCGGAGGACAACTCCTCAATCTCGGACTGACGCTGCTCGGCAAGGCGAAATTCGAGGACGGCACGGTGCGCGAAACGTTGCGCAACACGGCCGACAAGATGGTCAACGCCTGGCAGGACGGTCAGGCGATCGGCGAGGACTGGAAGGAAGACCGCACGCAGGACATGGTGTCGCATTTCATGCAGGCGGCGCTGAAGATCGGCCTGACGTCGGACATGCTCGGCGACGAACGCGGCTTCCGTCAGGCGCGGATGCATGTGAAGGACGTCTGGTACAACGCCATCCGGAAACTGCCCGAAGACCGCGCGCGCGCGCTGATCGCGGAAATGAGCGCGACGATCAAGACCGGCACGCCCAATCACGATCTCTACAAGGAAATTATGGACAAGGGCCGCGACATCGATTTCGGCGCGGCGTTCGGCCAGGGCGCGGAAGGCGAAGGCAAGGCGATGTTGTGGACGCTGAGCAATACCGCGCTCGCGGCCTTCCTGCCCCAATACGCCATCGGCAAGGAGGTCGCCGCCACGATTGTCGAAACGGGGAAGGCCGCCAGGAATTTCGCGGTCAACGAGAGCGTGCGCCAGCTCTACAGCGTGTGGAAGGAGGAGATCGCGAAGAACGGCGGGCAGGAATCGCGCGCCTTCTATGACGCGCGCACGACCATGGGCTATTTCCCGGCGCTCGAAATGGCCAAGGCGATGCTCCGCGCCAAGACCGCGGACGGCGACAAGAAGAATGTGAGCAACGAGCAGGCCGAAGCGTTCCTGTTCCGGCAGTTCGACAACTGGTTCAAGGCCGATCAGGCGGCCGCCAAACAGGCCGACGGGCTGGCCAAGGCGAACGCGGCGTTCGCCAACATGAAATGCCGCGCGGCGCTCGAGCGCGAGGTTCAACCCAAGGGAGCGGCCTGCGAGAAGGAACTCGCGCTTTTCAAACGCTACGCGGACCTCGACGCGCAGGTGCGCGGGCGCATCCAGAGCTGGATGCAGAAGGGCAACGCCTGCAACAGTCCGGCGGGCATCGACGGCGAGACCGGCTTTCTGGTGTGCCAGCTTCTGGAATACGGCGAGGACGCCTACAAAAAATCGCTCGGCAAGTATCTCGAACAATGCGGCCTGCTCAACTACACCCGGGACCGCAAGGATGCGACGACGCGGGTGCTCGACCGCCTGCCGACCCTCAATGATTCCAAACTGAAGGCGGTGCTCGACCGGGCGGGCGTTTCGGCGCCGGGAGAATTCATGAACTGCCTGTGCCCCAATGGTTTCCACTATTTCAGCGGACCGGGCGCCACCGGTCCATGCCGGCGGATCGGCCCGCTCGGCGGGCCGAGCTGGGCGGGGTTCAACCCGAATGCGTGGGCGGCGTGCGCGAAGGCCCATCCGCTGAAGGACGGACGCACGATCGTCGACGCCATCGCCGATACGCTGACCGGCATTCATATCGACCAGAAATAGACGGCGATCACTCGTTGGGCGTGCGCCACAACAGGAGCACGCCCAGATCTTCGTCCGCCATGAAATCCTTTTTCTCGGCGACAAAGGTCGTAGGACCCGACTGTTTCAAGCCGGAAAAGCAGGTGGACGCCACGCGCGCGGGCGAGCCCTTGTCGAGGGTCAGGCGGAACGACCCGATCGGCCCCGCCCAATTGCGCGCGGTCGACAGGATGTAGCGCAGTTCGAGGCCGGTGAGCGTTGCGCTATCGGCGCGTTTTCTGGCAGCCGCCAGAAACGGCTCGTCGACGCAGTAGTCCTTGCGCATGCGCGCCCCGCCGAGTTCCTCAAGCCCGGTGAAGAAATTGCGCGGCACGGGCTTGTAGCGATGCGTGACCTCGATGGGGCGCCGGGACGGGAACGTCTGAAACCAGTAGAAGGCGATATGCGCGCTCCAGCGCGGGTTGACGTCGGCCACGCCCGCGCGCGAGGAGGAGAGCCGATCGATCGCGCCGTATTTTTCGAGCTCGCGCAGCGCATGTTCGGGCAACCCGGTCAGCTTGTCGTTCAGCGCCGCGCGCTCGCGGTCCGTCCCCACGATCGTGGTGATCGGCAACCCGTATTTCTCCAGCAGCGAGGTGATGTCGACGCCCAGGCTCGTCGCCTTCGCCTGCACCGAGGGCGTGAGCGGGCGCCCGTCCACCGTCACCCGAAAGCCGATGAAATTGATCGGATCCGACGATTCGATCGCGTAATTGCCGCCCTCGCCGGTTTCGATCTCCGGCAACGGAAACGCGACCAGAGTTTCGATGTCGGCGTTCGACGTGTTGAGAAAGCGGTAGCGCACGCGCACTTCGCGCTCGCTCAGATAAAGATCCTCCTCCTCCATGCGAATGGCCGGATTGTAGGTGAGCGCCAGACCGCCGGCGTCCAGTTTCGCGGTGGAATCGTTGGCGTGCGCGCAGGCGACGGCGGCCAGCGTCGCAAACGCCGCCGCCCATGACATGCGCGCGCTCATCGCATGCCCCGCACGCGGACGAAGCCGCGCCCGCCGCTCTGCGCGTTCTGGCAGAGCCTGGCCTGTCCCACCTGCACCACATGCGCGCCCGGTTGGGCCGCGACCGCCAGCGACGCCGTCGCCACGCACCAGGAGGCCTGATTGGGATCGCACGCGCCGCGCGTCAGTTCGCCCTCAGCGAGCGCGCCGCCGGCGTCGGCGAGCACGAACGGCAGCGTGCGCTCGCCTGCCCGCCAATTGTACCAGAGTTCGACATGGGTGATCTGCGCCGGCGCCTCGAGCGCGAAATCGGCGCGGTCGGTGAACGCGCAGGCGGCGCTGTTCCAGTTGTCGAACAGCTTCGTCACGCGCCGGATCGGCGGCGGCCGCTCGTCGCGCGGCGGCGCATCGGGGGCGCCCTGCGCGATCGCGCCGGAAGTCGCCGCGCGGCCGGGCGCGGCTTGCCCGGCGTCGACCGCCGGCGCGGCAGGGGTCGCATCGCCGGCCGCCGGCGGCAGGACGGGCGAGCCGCTCGTCGTCGGCCAGGGCTGCGCGCCGCCGCCCTGCGACGCGGCCGCGGCGTTTGCCGGCGCATCGCCGGCCGGCGCGGCGCCGGTTGGGGCCGCTGCGCCCGGCGGAACCCATTGATAGACGCGCTGGAACTTTCCGATCTGGGCGCAGGAGGCGACGAGCGCGAGCCTGCCCTCCCAGCCGGCGTTCGGAATCGCGGCCGCGCCCGACCGGGTCGCCGATTTCTGCTCGCCGACCGCGACGTTCACGATGTCGGTCGCGCGCTGGTCGCTCGCGCCGACGCCATGCGCGGGGTTGTCGAACCGGATGGCGCAGGACACGCCGGTCGCGCCGTGTCGCCAGCCGCTCTTCTTCTCCGGCACGCTATGGTCGGAGACAGCGAGTTGCGCCTGAATTTTTTCGCCGGGGACGAGCACGCTCACGCCGGACGGCGCCGACCATGTCCAGTTCGCCTTGCCGCCCCAGGTCGCAGGCCCCTCGTCGTTGATCATGTTCTCGGTGAAGGTCGCCGACATCGCGCCGTCCTGCACGCTCGTCTCGTTGGTCATGGTGCGGGCGTCGCTCGGCCGGCGGTGTTTGAGCGCCTGCGCGGCTACGAACCGCCAGTGGCCGGTGGCGGGCGGCGGCGCGTTGGCGCCGTCGTCCGGTCTGGCGGGGGGCGGCGGATTGGCGCCGCCTTGCGCCGCGCCGGCTACGGGTTGCGGTTGCGGCGCCCCGTCCGTCATCGCGCTCGCCGCGCCCACACGCCACGGCGAATAGCCCGGCAGCGGCGCGATATATTGCGCCCAGTAGGCGAGGCAATTGGCGCCGGAGGTGGGACCGTGCACGCGGTCGCCGAAACCGGACATGCCGAGCACCACCATGCCGCCGACCGTCTGGTCCCACGCCATCGAATAGGCGTCCGGGTTGTGGCGCATGCCGATGTAGCAGCAGTTGACGCCGACCGTGCAACTCTCCACGGGCGCGTTGCGGGGAACGGGCGGCGGAACGCCAGCCTGGCCGCCTTGCGCGGCCGCCGGGACAGCGCCCGGCCCGGAGAATGCGGCGACGGAGAATGCGGCGACCATGATCGCGCGCGACGATGCGGATTGAAACATGCCAATTCCCCCTGCCGCTCAGCATGTTTATTGAACCACGCGCCCACGCCGTCGCATTGACGTGCCTCACAAGCCAGGGCCGCGATTGATCGGCGTCATGGCGCGGGCGGGCGAACGCGCGCGTTGTGCAGGGCGCAAATTTCGCTCGTTCGGGGACGGTCATGAAAGGTCTGCCTGTCGCTCTCGCCGGTTTCCTCGCGCTGGCGCCGTTCGCTCCGGTCGCCGCGCAGACATGCCCGCCGCCGGCGCAGGCCTGCGCGCAGGGTCCGTTCGGTTTCGGCGGCTGTTTCATGCCCGGCGCGGCGCAATGCGTGTCCGGCATGATCTGCGAGCAGCGGGAGTCGATCTGTCCGCCGGGCGCCGGGGGCGAGGGCGGCTGTTACGACCCGCAAGCCGCCCGATGCGCTGACGGCGCGATCGCGCGCATCGCCGCGCCGCCGCCGGCCTCCGATGCGCAGGCGGCGGTTGAGCGCGCGCCGCGGGATGGCGCGTGCGACCGACTCGTCGGCGAGGATCGCATCGCCGTCATGAACGCGTTGCGCGCGCCGGTCTCCTCGGCGCTGCGCACGACGGTCGAATTCGTGGTGCAGCGCGCGCGAGTTTGCGGCGACTGGGCGTTCGTCATCGCACGGCCGCAAAGGCCGGGCGGCGGCGCGCCGCGCTGGGCGGGCACGGTGTGCGCCGGCGACACGAGCCATCTGGCCGGCGGCCTGATGCAGCGGAGCGGCGCGGGCTGGACGCTCGTCGACCACGCCCTGTGCCCGAGCGACGTCGCCTGGGCGGACTGGCCCGAGAAATACGGGGCGCCGGCGGCGCTGTTCGAGGAGTAGGGTTCACCGGCGTGACATTGCGCGCAATTGGCCTATGTTGCGCCGCGCCCGCGACCACGGGCGGGCCGGTTGCACAGGGAACATGAGTCTTTTCTTCAAGCGCGCGCTCGATATCGTCGGCTCGTCGGTGGGGCTGATTCTGTTCGCGCCCGTGCTGGCGGCCGTCGCGGTCGCGATCCGCTTCGACATGGGTTCGCCCGTGCTGTTTCGCCAGCAGCGGCCGGGCAGGAACGGCGCGCCGTTCACGCTCGTCAAGTTCCGCACCATGCGCGACGCGGCGGACGCCGCCGGCGCGCCGTTGCCCGACAGCGAGCGGTTGACACGGCTGGGGCGCTTTCTGCGCGCGACCACGCTCGACGAACTGCCGGAACTGTGGAACGTGCTGAAGGGCGAAATGTCGCTGGTCGGCCCGCGACCGCTGCTGATGCGCTACCTGCCGCGCTACACGCCGCAGGAAGCGCGCCGGCACGAAGTGCCGCCGGGCCTGACCGGCTGGGCGCAGGTGAACGGACGCAACGCCATTTCCTGGCCGGAAAAATTCGCGCTCGACGTGTGGTATGTCGACAATCGCACGTTCTGGCTGGACGTGAAGATCATCCTCCTGACGATCCGGCGCGTGTTCCAGCGCCACGGCATCAGCGCGGAGGGCGAGGCGACGATGCCGGAATTCGGCCTCGATCGAATCAAGGACAAGTGACGCGCGCGCGGCGCTTCGTGCGTGATTGCTTGTTCGGCGGTTGCGGCTGCGATAGAACCGCCCGCACCGCAGCGAGAAGGTTTTCCAGAGCGTGACGCACCCCGCCTCCAGCGCGCCCACCACGCGCAAGATCGCCGTCATCGGCCTCGGTTATGTGGGGCTGCCGGTGGCGGCCGCCTTCGCCGCAAGCGGCGCAGAAACCATCGGATTCGACATCGACTCGGCGCGCATCGCCGAACTGCGACGCGGCCACGACCGCACGCGCGAGATCGACGCGGCCGCGCTTCTCCAGGCGCCGATCCGTTTCACCAGCGACGCGCACGATCTGGCGCCCGCCGATTTCTTCATCGTGACCGTGCCGACGCCGGTGGACGCCGCGCGCCGGCCCGATCTGTCGATGGTGCTGGCGGCCTCGCGCACCGTTGGGGCGGCGCTGCGGCGGGGCGCGATCGTCGTCTACGAATCGACCGTCTATCCCGGCGCGACCGAGGAAGACTGCGCGCCCGTGCTCGAAAAGGCCTCGGGCCTGGTCTGCGGGCGCGATTTTCATGTCGGCTACAGCCCGGAGCGCATCAATCCGGGCGACACGACGCATCGGTTCGAGACGATCACCAAGATCGTGTCCGGTCAGGACGCGGCGACGCTCGACATCGTGGCCGCCGTCTACGGATCGGTCGTGAAGGCCGGCGTCTATCGCGCGCCCAGCATCCGCGTCGCGGAGGCCGCGAAGGTCATCGAGAACACGCAGCGCGACATCAATATCGCCTTCATGAACGAGCTTTCCGCGGTGTTCCACATGCTCGGCATCGACACCGGCGATGTGCTTGCCGCCGCCGGCACGAAATGGAATTTCCTGCCGTTCTCGCCGGGCCTCGTCGGCGGCCACTGCATCGGCGTCGATCCGTATTATCTCACCCATCGCGCGGAAGTGGCGGGCTATCACCCGCAGGTGATCCTGTCCGGTCGGCGCATCAACGACGGCGTCGGCGCGCGCGTCGCGCAGGAATGCCTGCGCCTGCTCGCCAGAAGCGGCGCGAACGGCCGCACAGTCACCGTGCTCGGATTGACGTTCAAGGAAAACGTGCCCGACATCCGCAATTCGCGCGTCGTCGACATCATCGAAACGCTCAAGGAGCACAATATCGACGTGCAGGTGACCGACCCGCTCGCCGTCCCCGCCGAGGTCGAACACGAATACGGCTTGCGGCTGACGCCGCCGGATGCGCTCAAACCCGCGCAGGCGATCGTGCTCGCGGTGCCGCACGACGCCTATCGCGCGCAGGGCTGGGCGCTGGTGCAAAGGTTGCTCGCGCCGTCCGGCAGCGTGGTGCTCGACGTGAAGGGCGTGCTGGCGCGCGACCAGACGCCCGACGGCGTGACGCTCTGGCGCCTGTAGGACTCAGGCGTCCTTCAGCACCTTCAGCAGATAATCCCCATAGCCGCTCTTGGCCAGGCGCGCGGCGGCCTCGCGCACGGCCGCTTCGTCGATCCAGCCCTGGTGGAACGCGATCTCCTCCAGACATGCGATGCGCTGCCCCTGCCGCTGCTCGATCGCCTGGACATATTGCGCTGCTTCCAGCAGCGAGCCGGGCGTGCCGGTGTCGAGCCAGGCGAAGCCGCGCCCCAGCCGCTCGACATTGAGCGCGCCGCTTTCGAGATAGATTCGGTTGAGATCGGTGATCTCCAGTTCGCCGCGCGCGGAAGGTTCGAGCGCGGCCGCGTATTCGGGCGCGCGGGCGTCATAGAAGTAAAGTCCCGTCACCGCCCAGTCGGACTTCGGCGCAAGCGGTTTCTCCTCGATCGAGCGCGCGCGCCCTTCCCGGTCGAACTCGACGACGCCGTAGCGCTCGGGATCGCGCACGCGATAGGCGAAGACGGTCGCTCCGTCCCGCCTTTCGCGCGCCGCGCGCAGCGATGCGGTGAGGCCATGCCCGTAGAAGATGTTGTCGCCGAGCACGAGCGCGGAATTGCGACCTTCGACGAACGCGGCGCCGATCGTATAGGCCTGCGCCAGCCCCTCCGGCCGCGGCTGTTCGGCATAGGAAAACGCGACGCCCCATTGCGCGCCGCTCCCAAGCAGGCGACGAAACGCCGGCAGATCCTCCGGCGTGGAGATGATGAGGATTTCGCGCGCGCCGGCGAGCATGAGCACCGACACCGGATAATAGATCATCGGCTTGTCGTAGACCGGCAGCAATTGCTTGGACATCGCCAAAGTCATGGGATGCAGACGGGTGCCGGAGCCTCCGGCCAGAACGATTCCGCGCATGTCGATCCTTGGTGTCAGGAGATCAATCGGTCGAGACAGCGGCCGAGCGAAACGCGCCAGTGGGGCAGAACCAGTCCGTAGCAGGCGTCGAGTTTCGCGTTGTCGAGCCTCGAATTGGCCGGCCGCGCGGCGGCGGTCGGATAATCGGCGGTCGCGATCGGCCGCACGCGCGCGACGGGTCCGCCGCGCCGGGCGGATTCGGCGAAGACGGCCTCAGCGAAACCGGCCCAGGTCGCCTCGCCGGCGCCGCTCACATGGAAGACGCCACGCAGGGCGGGCGAGGAATCCGCGCGCAGGCGACGCGCGATCGCCAGCACCGCGTCCGCGATATCGAAAGCGGCGGTCGGGTTGCCGCGCTGATCGGCGACGACGCCGATCTCATCGCGCGTTTCGGCGAGGCGCAGCATGGTGCGCACGAAATTCGTCCCGAACGGGCTGTAGACCCAGGCCGTGCGCAGGATGGCGTGGTTGTCGTGGGTCGCCGCTATCCTGCGCTCGCCGGCGAGTTTCGACCGGCCGTAGGCGCCCGTGGGGTTGGGCGCGTCGTCCTCGCGATAGGGACGGTCGAGCGCGCCGTCGAACACATAGTCGGTCGACAGATGCACGAGCGGCACGCGCAGTTCGGCCGCCACCTCGGCGACATAGAACGCACCGTCGCCGTTGACGCGCATGGCCACGTCCGGCTCGCTCTCGGCCTTGTCGACGGCGGTATAGGCGGCCGCGTTCACGATGACGTCGCAGCGCGCCGCGCGCAGTGTGGAGAGCACGGCGTCGCGCACCGCCAGATCGAGCTGCGGCCTGCCGAGCGCGATCATCTCGACATCGGGCGGCGCGCGCTCGATCAGCGAGGAGACGACCTGGCCGACGAGGCCGGTGACGGCGACGCGCAGCGAACTCACGCGAATGCGTCCGGAAGATCGCGCAGGCGCGGCCATTTCCGGTCCTTGTCGGACAGCACCAGCCCGCCCGGCGGCGCAGGCCAGGCGATGCCGAGATCGGGATCGTCGAAAGCGAGACCCCGGTCGTGCGCGGGCGAATAGAGCGCCGTCACCTTGTAGAGCACCTCCGTGTCGGGTTCGAGCGTGACGAACGCGTGGGCGAAGCCGACCGGCACGAACAATTGCTTCCAGTTGTCGGCGGACAGTTCGACCGCGACATGTTTGCCGAAGGTGGGCGAGGAGCGCCGGATGTCGACGGCGACGTCGAGAATGCGGCCGCGCACCACGCGCACCAGCTTGTCCTGCGCGAAGGGCGCGGTCTGGAAATGCAGGCCGCGCAATGTGCCGGCCGGCGCCGAATACGAATGGTTGTCCTGCACGAACGTGTGGTTCAGACCCGCCGCGCGCCATTCGGACTGCTTGTAGACCTCGGAAAAGAAGCCGCGCGCGTCGCCGTGCTTTTTCGGCGTGACGATCCTGACCTCGGGAATGGACGTGTCTTCGAACAGCATCGTTCAGCGTCCCCGTTTGCGCGTTCAGGCGATCTGGCCGAGGCGTTCGCCGCGATATGCGCCCGAGCGGATCGCCTGCCACCAGGCGGGGTTGTCGATGTACCATTGCACGGTCTTGCGCAAGCCGGTCTCGAACGTCTCGCGCGGGCGCCAGCCGAGGTCGCGTTCGATTTTCGTGCAGTCGATGGCGTAGCGCAGATCGTGACCGGGCCGATCCTTCACGAAAGCGATGAGATCGCTGTGCGGCCCCTCGTCGCGGGGGCGGATGTCGTCGAGAATGCCGCAGATCGCCTGCACGACCTCGATGTTCCGTTTCTCGTTGCGGCCGCCGACATTGTAGGACTGGCCGACGACGCCGTTGCGCGCGACCAGCGCCAGCGCCGCCGCATGATCGTCGACATAAAGCCAGTCGCGCACGTTTTCTCCCCGCCCGTAGACCGGCAGCGGCCTGCCTTCGAGCGCGTTGAGAATGGTCAGCGGAATCAATTTCTCGGGGAAGTGATAGGGGCCGTAATTGTTGGAGCAGTTGGTGACGATGGTCGGCAGCCCGTAGGTCTCGCGCCATGCGCGCACGAGATGGTCGGACCCCGCCTTGGAGGCGGAGTAGGGCGAGTTCGGCGCATAGGGCGTATCTTCGCGAAAGAAGCCGTCCGCGCCGAGCGATCCGAACACCTCGTCGGTCGAAATATGCATGAAGCGGAACCGCGCGGCCGCGGCGGCGTCGAGCGCACGCCAATAGGCGAGCGCCGCCTCCAGCATGACGAAGGTTCCGACGAGATTCGTCTCGATGAAGGCCGCCGGCCCGTCGATCGAACGGTCGACATGGCTTTCGGCGGCCAGATGCATGACCGTGTCGGGCTCGAACTCCGCCAACGCCCGCGCGACCGCGGTCCTGTCGCAGATATCGGCGCGCCGGAACGCGTATCCCGGCTTGCCCGCGACCGGCGCGAGCGAATCCAGATTGCCGGCGTAAGTCAGCTTGTCGAACACGAGCACGTCGTGCCCGCCTTCGGCCATCAACCGGCGCACGACGGCCGAACCGATAAAGCCGGCGCCGCCGGTGATCAGAATGCGCAAGACAGGCTCCAGAGTTGGCGGAACCTAGAAAGTTCCGCCGCGGGATTCAAGCGCGCCGGCCGTTCAGGTTACGAGCAGCACTTCGCCCGCCTGC
Source organism: uncultured Methylocystaceae bacterium (assembly GCA_937870755.1). GTDB lineage: Bacteria > Pseudomonadota > Alphaproteobacteria > Rhizobiales > Beijerinckiaceae > JAJXWB01. Next base: position 722 of record CALMZV010000010.1, on the reverse strand, counting down.
TGATAGGCGGCGTAACTGACGCCGTTGTAGAGCGTGGCGCCGAGGTCGGTCCACGCGCCCGAGAGCGCGAGGCTGTTGCCCGCCCCCACATTGACGAACAGCGTATGCCCGACCCCCGACAGGCCGAGGTCCGGCAGCAGCGACCGGTCGAAGTCCGAGCCTTGCGTGATCGCCGCCACGTCGTCGGCCCCCAGCGTCACCGTGCGGCCCGACGCCCCCGATCCCGCGATGTCCAGATATTCGAAGTTGCGAACCCCGATCTCCTTCGCAAAAACGGGGTTCGTCGCATCGACGCCGACCTGGTCGGTGTTGCGGTTGAGGTCGTAGCGCGCATTCCACACGAAGGTGTCGAACCCCGCGCCGCCGTCCACCACGTTCAGCGCGTCGCCCAGAAGATTGTATTGCGTCCCCTGCAGCTCCACCCGGTCGGCGCCCTCGCCGGCCGCGATCGCAAACCGCGTGTTGCCGAAAACGCCCACGCCGTTGAACGTGTCGAGCACACGGATCACGTCGTCGCCCGCCCCGCCGTCGATCCCGCTGCCGGCGGCCGTCGCGCCTTCCACATGCCCGACCTCGATCAGGTCCGACCCCGACCCGCCGTCGACGTAAAGCGACCCCACATACCGGCCCGCGCCCACGCCCGCCCGGATCACATCCGCGCCGTCGCCGCCCAGCATCCGAACCTGCCTCGTATAGGCGTTCGAAGCCTCCAGCGTCAGCGC
>CALMZV010000009.1 GCA_937870755.1 uncultured Methylocystaceae bacterium | reverse complement strand
CCGTCGGCGGCGGCACGACCTTCCTGCAGGCGAAGACCGCGAACGAGGTGCTGAAGGCGCAGGAACGGCGGATCCGGCTGCAAAAGCTGAAGGGGGAGTTGATCGAGCGGGCCCGGGCGCTGTCGCTGGTGTTCCGGCTGGCGCGCGAAGTGCGGGACGCGTGGGTGAACTGGCCTGCGCGCGCGGCGGCGCTGATGGCGGCCGATCTGGGCGTCGAGCCAGCCGCGATGCAGAAGGTCCTTGAGAAACATGTCCGTGCCCACCTCGACGAGCTTGCCGAGGTCCGGCCCGACTTCCGGTGATGAAGACCGGTTTCGCGACAGCGAAACGCAAGGGTCCAGTGGACCCTTGCGAGGGACGAATGCCCGGAGCGCAAGCGCAGGGCGGGAAGATGGCCTGACCGACTTCGATGGCGCGGCGGAAATCCTGCGCACCTGGGGCGCGGGGCTGACGCCGGATCCCGACCTGACGGTGTCGCAATGGGCAGACAAGCACAGGATTCTGTCAGGCCGGGCTTCCGCCGAACCGGGGCGCTATCGGTCGGCGCGCACGCCCTACATGCGCGAGATCATGGATCGCCTGTCGCCCGGCGATGTGATGCAGCGCATCGTGTTCATGAAGGCCGCGCAGGTCGGCGCGACCGAGGCGGGGAACAACTGGATCGGCTTTGCCATCCACCAGGCACCGGGTCCGATGCTCGCGGTCCAGCCGACGGTGGAACTGGCCAAGCGCAACTCGCGCCAGCGGATAGACCCACTGATCGATGAAAGCCCGGACCTCCGGGAGCGGGTCAAACCGGCTCGGTCGCGCGACGCGGGCAACACGATGCTGTCGAAGGAATTCGCGGGCGGCATCCTGATCATGACCGGGGCCAATTCGGCGGTCGGGCTGCGCTCGACCCCGGCGCGCTACATCTTCCTCGACGAGGTCGATGCCTATCCCGCATCGGCAGACGAAGAAGGCGATCCGGTGACGCTGGCCGAGGCACGGTCGCTGACCTTCGCCCATCGGCGCAAGGTGCTGCTGGTCTCGACCCCGACAATCCGGGGGCTGTCGCGGATCGAGCGCGAGTACGAGGCGTCCGACCAGCGGCGGTTCTTCGTGCCGTGTCCGCATTGCGGCGCGATGCAGTGGCTGAAGTTCGACCGGCTGCGCTGGCAGAAGGGGCGGCCGGAGACGGCAGAATATCACTGCGAGGGCTGTGACCAGCCCATCGGCGAGCATCACAAGACGGCGATGCTGGAAGCGGGCGAATGGCGGGCGACCGCCGTTACCGCCGATCCAACAACGGTCGGGTATCACCTCTCAGCGCTGTATTCGCCTATCGGCTGGCTGAGTTGGGAGCGGATCGTGCGGTCATGGGAAGCGGCCCAAGGGTCGGACGAGGCGATCAAGGCGTTCCGCAACACGATCCTTGGCGAAACTTGGGTCGAAACCGGGGAAGCTCCAGACTGGCAGCGCCTCTACGACCGGCGCGAGCGCTGGAAATCCGGCACGGTGCCTGCAGGCGGGTTGTTCCTGACCGCCGGGGCCGACGTGCAGAAGGACCGGATCGAGGTCGATGTCTGGGCCTGGGGTCGCGGGCTGGAAAGCTGGCTGGTCGATCACGTCGTGATCGAGGGTGGGCCAGACCGGCACGACGCGTGGTCGGAGCTGACCGCGCTTCTGGGCCGGTCCTGGCCGCATGAACGCGGCGCGCATCTCAGGATCGCGCGGCTCGCCATCGACACCGGCTACGAGGCCCCGGCGGTCTATTCCTGGTCGCGGGCGCAGGGGTTTGGGCAGGTATCGCCGGTGAAGGGCGTCGAGGGGTTCAACCGCTCGAGCCCGGTGTCGGGGCCGACCTTCGTCGACGCGACCGAGGGCGGCAAACGCCTGCGGCGCGGGGCGCGGCTCTGGACCGTGGCGGTGTCGACCTTCAAGGCCGAGACCTACCGCTTCCTGCGGCTGGCGCGGCCGACCGAGGAGGAGATGGCCGACGGGGCGGCGTTCCCGCCCGGCTCGGTGCATCTGCCGCACTGGGTCGAGAACGAATGGCTGAAGCAGTTCGTGGCCGAACAGCTGGTGACGGTGCGCACGAAGCGCGGCTTTGCCCGGCTGGAATGGCAGAAGCTGCGCGAACGCAACGAGGCGCTGGATTGCCGGGTCTATGCCCGCGCCGCCGCCTGGATCGCGGGCGCGGATCGATGGCACGACGAGAAATGGCGCGATCTCGAGGATCAACTCGGGGCGGCGCCAACGGAGATCGATGGTGCGGGGCGGGTCAACCGGCCGCAAGCCGCACCCCAGGGAAAACGGCAGTCGGATTGGCTTGGCCGACGCGGAGGATGGTTCTGATGACCGATTGGACGGAAACCGAACTTGCGGCCCTGCGCCGGGCTTATGCCAGCGGCACGACCCGGGTCAGCTATGACGGTAAATCCGTCGACTACGGCTCTGCCGAGGATCTGCTGGGCCGCATCCGGACCATCGAACGCGCCATCGCGGGGACTGCGCGGCCGCTGCCTGTGGCCGGGTTGGCGGGCTTCTCCCGTGGGGATCGCTGATGTCCGCGAACTGGATGGACTATGCCATCGCCTCGGTCGCACCCCGCATGGCGGCCCGGCGCGTGCTGGCACGGCAGGCCTTCGAGACGCTGACGCGCGGCTATGACGGGGCGTCAAAGGGGCGGCGGACGGACGGGTGGCGCGCACCGGGATCCTCGGCTGACACCGAGATTGGCGTGGCCGGCGCGCTGCTGCGCGACCGGATGCGGGACCTCGTGCGCAACAACCCGCATGCGGCCAAGGCCGTGGCGGTGCTGGTGAACAACATCATCGGCGCAGGTATCATGCCGCGCGCCGCCAGCGGCGATGAGAAGCTCGACCGCAAGGTCGACGCGCTGTTCGAACGCTGGACGGCGGAGTGCGATGCCGACGGCCAGCTCGACTTCTACGGTCTGCAGACGCTGATCTGCCGCGAGATGGTCGAGGCGGGCG
>CALMZV010000008.1 GCA_937870755.1 uncultured Methylocystaceae bacterium | reverse complement strand
CTCGGTGCTGCCGGCACCGTCACCGGATCGAAACATCTGCTTGAATGCGACGGTAGCCGCCTTCTCATCGATTGCGGACTGTTTCAGGGCTTGAAAAACTTGCGCGAGCTAAACTGGGAGCCGCTGCCCATTTCGCCGCGCGACATTGACGCCGTTATCCTTACCCATGCTCATCTCGATCATTCCGGATATCTGCCTCGCCTCGTACGTGACGGGTTCAAGGGCAAGATCTATGCAACGGAAGCGACGAAAGATGTTGCGGAACTAATTCTGAAAGACAGCGGTCATCTTCAGGAAAAGGACGCTGAGTTCCTCAACCGGCATCACCTGTCGAAGCATAGCCCGGCTCTGCCGCTCTACGGCGTCCGGGATGCACAACGCGCGATCGAGCATTTTTCCACAGTCGGTTTCGATAAGACGATCCGGCTGCCTAACGGTGCCTCACTGCGGTTCCACAATGCTGGCCACATCCTCGGCGCTGCCCACGCTGAGGTGCATTGGGGTGGCCGGCGCATCGTTTTTTCGGGAGACGTAGGACGTTATGGCGACCCATTGTTTCCAGATCCGGTTTCGACAAGTGAGAAGAATCCCGATTACATCATGGTTGAGTCGACTTATGGAAATCGCGTTCACCCAGAAGGTGATCCCGCCGAGGCGCTCGCAGCCGTTATTGAACGAACGATAAAACGTGGCGGTACGCTCATCATTCCAGCCTTCGCCGTGGGGCGAGCGCAGGAACTGCTCTATTACCTCTGGACGTTGAAGGAGGCGGGACGTCTCGATTCTGTGCCGATCTTCCTCGACAGCCCGATGGCGATCGACGCGACGGATCTGATGGGTCGTCATGCGGGCGACCATCGACTCGATCGCGAAACCTGTCGCAAGGCGTTCAGCATCGCGCGCTGCACTGATGACGTCGAGGCGTCGAAAGCGATTTCCGCCAATCGATTTCCAAAGATCGTCATTTCCGCGTCGGGCATGGCGACTGGCGGTCGCGTGCTGCATCACCTTAAGGCGTTTGGGCCTGACCCGAAGAACACTGTATTGCTCGCTGGATTTCAGGCGGTAGGCACGCGAGGCCATTCTCTGCAACAAGGAGCGAAGGACCTGAAGATTCACGGGATGTGGGTGCCGATCAATGCCGAAGTCGCCCAGATCGATATGCTTTCGGCCCATGCAGACAGCAACGAGCTCATGCGTTGGCTTTCGGGCTTCAACCAGCCGAAGCGCGTGTTCATCGTGCACGGAGAGCCCGATGCCTCGGAAGCGCTGCGAGTGCGGATCGAGCGCGAGCTGAGCTGGCTGGCCGTCGTGCCCCGGCAAGAACAGGAGTTTGTTCTGTGAACGGTGGACCTCGATTGCACCCGCCGGTACGCGTGCGGCGCATGGGGTTGCACGCGCAGCACCAGGCCATCGCCGTGATGCGCACCGACTGCCCTGCCTGCCAGTCGGAGGGTCTGACGGCGCGTTCCCACGTTCTGGTCCGCGCCGGCGAAAAATCCATCCAGGCGGAACTATTCCAGGTTGACACAGACTTGTTGCCAATCGGCGATATCGGCTTGTCGCAAGCTGCGTGGGAATTGCTCGACGTCAACGAAGGCGACCAGGTTTTAGTCAGTCACCCTCCACCTCTCAATTCTCTTAGCCATGTTCGCAGGCGCATTTACGGCGGCCGATTTGAGCGCGCCGGTCTTGATGCGATAATCAAAGATGTTGTTGCACGGCGGTATACCGACGTGCATCTTGCAGCGTTTCTGACCGCAAGTGCGGTGCCACCGCTGAATCTCGAGGAAACTATCGATCTCACCGCTGCAATGATCGCAGTTGGCGAGAAATTGAGTTGGGATCGACAGATCGTCATCGACAAACACTGTATCGGAGGTTTGGCAGGAAATCGCACAACTCCGATTGTTGTCGCTATTGCCGCGGCAAACGGCTTGGTTGTGCCGAAAACATCATCCCGGGCGATAACGTCACCAGCTGGCACTGCAGACACAATGGAGACTCTTGCTCCCGTCAACCTGGATATCTCCAGTATGCGACGTGTCGTGAACACGGAGGGAGGATGCATCGTTTGGGGTGGGGCGGTGCAGCTCAGTCCTGCCGACGATATTTTTATCCGAGTCGAAAGAGACTTGGACATTGATACGGAAGGGCAACTCGTTGCCTCGGTCTTGTCCAAGAAGATCGCTGCCGGCTCAACTCATGTGGTCGTCGATATTCCGGTTGGGTCTACTGCCAAGATTCGAACAAAAGAGGCGGCTGAAAGCTTGGCGGCTAAACTGATCGCGGTCGGGCAACATTTCGGACTCGCCGTCACTTGCTTGCAAACCGACGGTAGCCAGCCTGTTGGTAGGGGCATCGGACCAGCTCTTGAAGCGCATGATGTTCTGGCGGTCCTACAGAACTCTCCTGCTGCTCCAATGGATTTGCGCGACCGTGCGGCCGCACTTTCCGGAGCTGCGCTTGAGATCGGAGGTGTCGCGAGCGCGGGTGGTGGCCTTGCTCTTGCTCTCGCGACTTTGGAGAGCGGTGCTGCCTGGGAGAAATTCAGACGGATTTGCATTGCGCAGGGCGGGATGCGAACCCCCGGCGTCGCGACCCAAGTTTTGGCCGTCCGCGCGGAGCGAGATGGAGTGGTCAGATCCATTGACAATCGAAATCTGTCGCGAGTTGCCAAGCTTGCGGGTGCACCTCGATCAGCCGTCTCCGGTGTTTCCTTGAAGGTGCGACTGGCGGACCTTGTAACAGCGGGAGACACTTTGTTTGAAATTCACGCTGCCGTGGCAAGCGAACTCTCTTACGCCGCAGAATTCTTAACTACGATCGGGCCTGTTATTCAACTAGGAGAGTAATTGCCGCGACATAACGAATGGCCAAGCATCGACCTTGCGCCCGGTCCGCTTCGGACAACAGCTATCGCGAGCCGACATTGAACAGGGAAAGGCCATCCTGCGGCAGAACGAGCGCCTCTTGTGCGCTGCAACCGTCTTTCCGAGCTATGCGAGCGGTAGGTTGCGTGTGCGGCGCCCAGATGGCGACGACAATGCGCTTCCCTAAACGCCGCTGGATGAATCTTCAGCGGCAGGCCATCAGTTTGCAATAGATCTCCAGAGTAGAAACAAACTCGCCGCCAGAAACGATGCACCCATACCCATAACCGGAATGATGACAAACTCATTCCGGACCGCGTCTACTTCTCTCTGCGGACAGATGTCTTGCGCGGGCGACTCCGCCCCTCGCCCGGCTCGACCGAGATTTCTTTCAGTGAGCCCTTACTGACGATCACTACCAGCAAGGCAAGCTTCGCGCCGTCGAACTGCAGTCCTGCGCTTACGGCTTTGCCGGAGCCGTATTTTTCGGCGATTGCGACAGCCTCAGAAAGATCCAAGGCGGCAGCGGCGAAGGCTGCGAGCGCAGTCTTATCCTCCTCTCCCAGCTTGGACGCATGCGTTGTTGACCCGTCGTCGACGGGCACGCCGGTCGAAGCATCGACCTTCCCTTCCCACAGTTCCTCGTTCCAAAAAACCTTCACTCTGTAGACAGGGCGATCGGTAGTTCCGTCGAAACTCAGGTCGACAACCTTGGCACCTGCGCCACGTCTCTCGGCTATGGCAATTGCACGCCGGGCAGAAACCCGAACGTTTCCGAATGCCTTAATTTCCTGCGAGATCGCTGCGGCTTCGGACTCGTCGAATTGCCGGAATGAAGGTTGCGTAACAGGATTGGCAGGCTCGTGGCCAAAGGCCTGGATGGGCGCAATCGCCAAAATTAGCCGGATGAGGAGCTTCGCACATTTTTTGACGTACATGATAATTCTCCTACGAGCGGTTGACAGAGGGCAAAATTACGTCGCTCGGCCTCGGCGCCCTGCGATCCTGATGCTCCGCTCAACCCCGAACCATCGTTAACAAGACAATTCGAATGGCGCCTTGTGAAAGGATTGAGAGCGAGTGCTGGCTGCCTCGTGTTGCGACCGCCAAGGTGTATTGGCAACGGATGAGATGACGCGCTGCTCGCGCGCTCGTAATGTTGCCGCTGATGCTGCGGATCGTTGCGCCCGATGTTTCTGGAATTCGCGCCGCGCTTGCTTAACGCTCCGACAAGATCCATGCGTTCCGACAGCGTTTTGGCGTAGTCGCCTGTTCTTCAAGGCGTTGAAGGGTATTTTTGAGCCGGTCGCAGATGCATACGCTTCAGTTCTGCTGTTTTCGATCGTCATTTCCGCCTTCATTCTCTGTCTAACCTCCAGCTATTCTAGCGAAGGTGACAGAGCGTCCTGTTGATCTATGTCAACCGCTGTTGACTAGTCCTGATAGTATGATAGCGGTGCCATATGACAACCGGAATTTTTGCGAGACGCGGATGACACATAACGTGGCGGCAAGAACGGGCGGTGCCACGCGAGACCGCATACTGAATGCGGCGATCTTGCGGTTTGCGCGAAGCTCATATGAAACAGTCGGATTGAGGGACATCGCAGCAGATGCGCGCGTCGATGTCGCTTATGTGCATCGTTGCTTCGGTTCAAAAGAACGGCTCTTTGCCGAATCCCTTGAAGCTACCATGGAGCCAGCAAAGCTCTTTGCCGGACCTGCAGGAGATATTGCGGGCTTTCTTGCAAAACAGATCTTTGCACGAGATGGAGGACGCGGGCGCAACACCGTTGGACCGCTGGATATCATTATTCGCTCGCTTTCAAGCTCCGAAGCATCCCGCGTGTTGCGAGAGTTCACTCGCGACGACATCATCCGTCCGCTTGCGGAAAAGATTGGCCAAGAGGCCGATACCAGAGCGGCGGTGATTACTGCGCTGTTGGCGGGGATAGGAATACTTAGAAACGTGCTCCGCATCGACCCGCTGACCGAGGTCGAAGGTGGCGAACTTGAAAAACTCATTACTCAAACCATCAGCGACATCATAGCCGCGTAATATTCGTCCAGATCGGAATGATCGAGCGATCATATAGAGAGGTCTTAGTTATGGATGCCAAGACAGGTGTTGCGACGACGAAACCGAAACTGCCAAAGCTGCCGTTGCCTGAGGGGCGTCTCAGCGAGGAAAAGTTTCGAGCCATAGATCGGGTGCGCGAGGCTTTGACCGCG
>CALMZV010000007.1 GCA_937870755.1 uncultured Methylocystaceae bacterium | reverse complement strand
TTGTGTCAGTCGGCTCCGACAAGTCGGGCTTCAAGAAGGTCGAGTTTCGCGCGCCCATACATCTGACGCTTGATCAGCTTCAGCCTGGTGATCTGGCCCTCTGTCTGGCCATTCGACCAGATATTGGAGATCGCCGCTGCGACCGCCGCACGGTCTTTGATGACGCCGTTCGCGAAGGAGGTCACGAGGCCGGCCCTCGCGCGGTCGATCCAGCTGTCGAGTTCGTCCCCGGCTTTCTTCCGGATCATGCACTGGAATTCGGCGACCGCAGCGCGCGCTTCGACGAGCGCGGGGATGCTGTCCTCGATGGTGGCAATTGTCAGGGCCTCCGCCTTCGATAGCGCGTCGCGGCCCGTCGTCATCAAGCGCGCGATGGTTCTGGCCGAGGGCGTGCGACGCAAGCCCGCTTCATCCATCCTTTCGGCGCGTCTTCGCCGGCAGGCCCATTCGGAAACGACGCGTAACGATCCACGAAAGCCGGAGGCCCGCAGACGCCGCCACAAGTCAGCGCCGTTGCGGTTGCCGGCGCCCCATTGCGCGTCGAGCCAGGGGAGATGCGGCTCGAGTGAACTCTCCCGGGTGCAGAAGATATCCGAGCGTTGGCCTCGCAGGATTTTCCGTACCAGGCCGCGACTGAGCCCTGTCTCGCGCACAATCTCCTTGATGGTTGCGCCGCGCCTGGAACGGGCGACAATATTGGCGTTGATTTCTTCGCGGCGCAGATAGCCCTCGTATTGAAGCCGCTCCGCGGCGGTGAGCACCGCTGGATCGATGAACGCCGCGCCGAGCGCCGATCGTATCTGGCGCATCGATTTGCGCACGGCGCCAAGGAACGCGGCGCTCGCGTTCTCCATCAGATGCCAGCGATCGGCAACCTGGAGAGCGCGGGGGAGCGCCTTGCTGGCGGCAAGCGCAAAGCCGCCGCCCCGGTCTCTTGCAACAATGAGGATCTGTGGCTGTTCGGCGAGCCATGCCTGGGCTGTCGCAGGTTCGCGGTCCGGAAGAAGCTTGATTGGGCGACGGCGCTCAAGGTCACAAATGATCGCCCCGTAACGCTGGTTGCGTTTCCAGGCCCAGTCGTCGATGCCGATGACCGTTGGCGCCGGCGCTGGCCGTGGACCTTTCCGACGTACGACCCGGAGCAGCGTGTCGTTGCTGACCGGCATCATGAGGCGCCGGGCCAGTCCCGCCGCCGGCCGGCCGCCAAGCGCGAGGGCGAGATGATGGACGAGACCGTCAAGGCGGGCCGTTCGACGCGCGTGAGGCGCAAGAACGTCATCGCCGAACCGTTCGGTGAAAATGCTTCGGCGACACGACAGCGACATGCAACGGAAGCGTCTCGCCACCAGGGAAATGCGGACCACGCGCCCGGCAAGCGGCAAATCCGCAAGCTGCCTCTGGTAATGGCTGTGAACACGCGCCGAAATAGAACCGCAATCCGGGCATCGTCCCACGGCGGTCGCTGCCCGCGCCGCGATGGTCGTCGCCGTGCCGTCGGTCGAGATGCCCTCGACACGGAACCCCAGTGGAACGATGGCGGAAGGCCGCAGATTCGTCGTCATGGCGCTGATTCCTCCATGAAACCAACGCCAGTCGACGCCGCAACTGCATCAAATTTGAGTCAGAGCCAAAATTGCACGCCGAAACACAG
>CALMZV010000006.1 GCA_937870755.1 uncultured Methylocystaceae bacterium | reverse complement strand
GTCGATCATCCATCAGAACCTAATCTTGGCCCTCGGAGCGATGCTCCTGCTAGTCACTGGAGCAGCCTTCCTTGAATTGCCGCTGCCGCTGGCCGTACTGGGCCATGAAGGCGGTACCGTCCTTGTCGTTCTTAATGGTCTGAGACTGCTGAACGATCCTATCTGCAATACGAGGCGATCCATGGCTGATCGGGAGTCAATTGAACGGGGGCACGACGACAAAGCGCTGGCCGGTGCGTCGACCCAACTGCGGAACGCTGTCGCAACAACTACAAGGACCCCGCAATCACGATCTGATTGAGTGCCAGCCAGAAATATCCCGATCGCGACCAAGTGGACTTGGAAGGCGCCGATATCCTCCAAACCGTCCGTCCTCAATCATGCGGCGGCGAAAAGAGCAAATCTCAGCCATTGCAAGAACTTCTGTCTGAAGAGTTGGATTTCGAAAACCCGCCATCCTCTCAAACAGAAGCCTTCTGTTGCGACTCTTCCCTCAATTACCGCGCCAGCGACTTCGTTCAATCCAAAACTGATTCAACCTTACCCCATTCCGCTTTAGCGCGGCTTCTACAACCGTAAACCTCTTTCTAATTCTATCTCAGAAACTGTCTGAAGCGCCTCAACGACAGGAAAAAAAGAACTGATCCAATCACGATAAGCGCCAAGAGCTGCGGCCAAACCACATCAAGACCGGCGCCTCGAAACAGGATGGACTGCGCCAGCATCACAAAATGCGTGTTCGGCGCTGCCAGCATAATGTTCTGGATTATCTCGGGCATGCTTTCGCGTGGGGTCATGCTGCCGGACAATGCCTGAAGCGGAAGAAGAACGAGCATCAGCAGCAAACCGAACTGCGGCATCGTGCCCGCCATTGTGGCGAGAAAGATGCCCATACAGGTGGTGGCGAAGAGATGCAGCGTTGCGCCGAACAGGAAAAGTGTAAGCGATCCTTGCACGGGAACCGCAAGCCATCCTTGAATGACGACGACAAGGGAAAAGGCGGACGCAATCAAAACCACAAGGCCCATCGACCAGATCTTGCTTGCCATGATCTCGAATGGCGTGACCGGCATGACAAGCAGATGCTCGATCGTGCCGTGCTCGCGCTCGCGGATAAGGGCGGCACCGGTCAAGACGATCGACAGCATAGTGATGGAATTGATGACGTTATTGATGGCGCTAAACCAACTCTTGTTGAGCGTCGGATTGAAGCGAGCACGTTGCGCAAGCTCGATGGGCAGGGTACTTGCCGCCCGATAGTGCTGTAGAAATTCGTTGATCTCGCTGGTGACGATCGACTGAATGTATCCACTGCCCGAGAAAGCCTGCGACATGCGTGTCGCATCAACGTTGAGCTGAATCGTAGGCGATTTGTTGGCCAGGAGGTCACGCTGAAAATTCGGCGGGATATCGAGCGCGAAAGTATCGAGGCCTGCGTCCATGCGGCGATCCATCTCCGATTGATTAATCAGCTTCGGAATCGAAAAATAAGGTGGATTGAACGCCGTGATGATCCGGGATGATATTGGTGACTGATCCTCGTCAACCACTGCAATGGCTGCTCGATTGAGTGTCTCCGGCATTGCTTTCGACGCGGTGTAGATCGAAAGGGTGAAAGCGTAGATGATCAGCGCCAGCATCATGGGATCGCGAAGCAACCCCCGCAATTCCTTGATGCCCAATTGAATGATATTGGTCAGAGGCATGGTCAATTCGCCTGCTTCTTGAGAAGAACGGCGCCGAGTCCCAACAAGACCGGGATCGCGATGAATAGAGGCACGAACGAGCCGGCTAAGTCGGAGAATTCCAGTCCCTTCGAGAAGGTACCGCGCGAAATCGTGACAAAATAAGTGGTCGGATAAATCTTCCCGATGAACGCGCCGACCCCCTGAAGTGAAGACACCGGATCGATAAGCCCCGAATACTGCATCGCAGGAATCATCGTCAGCAGGGCCGTTCCAAAGATTGCTGCGATTTGACTGGTGATGAAAGCCGAGATGACAAGTCCCATGCCGGTCGCAGCCACAACATAGAGGAGTGCCGCACCGGTAAGGGTTATGAAGCTTCCGGTAAACGGTACGTGGAAAATAAAGATTGCAAAGATCACCAGCAGAAAGAAGTTCAGCATCGCAAGCGCGACATAAGGAATTTGCTTGCCGATCAGGAATTCCAGTCGCGTGACCGGCGTCGTATAGAAGTTGATGATGGATCCAAGCTCCTTTTCGCGAACAACGCTGAGTACGGCGAGCATCGTCGGTATCATCAGGAGGAGGAGCGGAATCACGGCGGGCACCATGGCCACCAAACTCTTGACGTTAGGATTGTATCGATAGCGGAGCTGGATCTGGAAGCTGCCCGATGTTGCAGCACTCCCGTAAAGCTCCCGGGCCTTCTGCGTCAGCCAGTTTGCGTGCATGGCCTGCACATACCCGCTTATGGTTTCAGCGCGCGATGGCATGG
>CALMZV010000005.1 GCA_937870755.1 uncultured Methylocystaceae bacterium | reverse complement strand
CATGCCGACTATATCGGCTCCTGGCTGGACGTGCTGCGCGAAGACAATCGCGCCATCGTCCGCGCGGCCTCGCAGGCAAGCAAGGCTGCCGATTGGCTGCTTGGCTTCGCACCGGACACCAATCTCGGCATGACCGACGATGAGCGGGAGGCGGCCTGATCCTCTGAAAACCGGAAAGGCGGAGACACGGATTTTCTGGCTTTGCACCGTTCAGTGTCCATGGCGCTGCTCTCTTTAGAGGAAGAGGGCGGCGCTTCGCTTCGTGACGGGTTCAGGGTCGAGAGAGAGGCTCTCGGCGCCCGTCGCGGAGACAACCACGATGGCTCCTGCCGTTCAGAAACTCACCCTCTCGCCCTCGCGCGATATCCCCTTCAACAAGCTGGTCCTCAGCCAGTCCAACGTCCGGCGCGTGAAGTCCGGCGTCTCGGTCGAGGAATTGGCCGAGGACATTGCCCGCCGCGGCACGCTCCTCCAGAGCCTCAATGTCCGCCCCGTCCTCGATGCCGATGGCAGCGAGACCGGCATGTTCGAGGTGCCCGCCGGCGGCCGGCGCTACCAGGCGCTCGCGCTGCTGGTGAAGCAGAAGCGCCTGACCAAGACCTCGCCGGTGCCCTGCGTCGTGCGTGATCCAGCGACGTCGATCCTCGCCGCGGACGACAGCCTGGCTGAAAACACGCAGCGCGTCGCGCTCCATCCTCTTGATCAGTTCCGCGCGTTCCTCGACATGCGGACCAAGGGCATGACCGAGGAGGAGATCGCCGCCGCCTTCTTCACCACCGTCCAGATCGTGAAGCAGCGCCTGCGCCTCGCGGCCGTCTCGCCTGTGCTGTGCGACATTTATGCCGAGGATGGCATGACGCTGGAGATGCTGATGGCATTCACCGTCAACCCCGATCCTGTCCGGCAGGAACAGGTCTGGGAGTCGATCCAGCATTCCTATAACCGCCAACCCTGGCACATTCGCCAGCTCCTCACCGAAACTTCCATTCCCGCCTCCGACAAGCGGGCGCAGTTCGTCGGTGTCGAAGCCTATCAGGCGGCGGGTGGCGAAATCCTTCGCGATCTGTTCGAGGCCGATGACGGTGGCTGGCTTCAGGAGCCGGCGCTGCTCGACCGATTAGTCTCTGACAAGCTGAAAGCGAACGCCGACGAGATCGCGGCCGAAGGCTGGAAGTGGATCAGCGTCGATACCGACCTGCCTTACGGCCATGATCATGGTCTTCGTGCCCTGACCGGTACCCCCGTCGATCTCACCGACGACGAGCGCGCCGCTCGCGAGGCGCTGCGCGAGGAGTACGACCGGCTCGAGGCGGAATATTCCGAAGCCGACGAACTGCCCGACGAGATCGACCAGCGCATGGACGAAATCGAAGCTGCGCTCGAAGCATTCGAGCAACGCCCGGCTATCTACGATCCAGCTGAGATCGTGCGCGCCGGCGTGTTCGTCAGCGTCGATCGCGAAGGCGAGCTTGTCGTTCGTCGTGGCTATGTCCGGCCGGAGGACGAGGCGCCGATCGACGCCGAGGGCCATGAGGTCGATGGCGTCACTGATCCCGCCGACGCCGAAAACAACGGCAGCGTCCAACGCGCCATCATCACGATCGGCGGCCAGTCGGCCGAGCCAGAGGAGGATGACGAGGAAGATGTCATCAAGCCGCTGCCCGAACGGCTTGTCACCGAGCTGACTGCGCACCGCACGCTCGCGCTTCGCGATGCGGTCGGCGCCAATCCGCAGGTCGCGCTGACGGCGCTGCTGCACAAGCTGGTGCGCGACACCTTCCAGCGCACCGGCACGTCCGGCGCGAGTTTGCAGGCGTCGGTCAATCACGTCTTCTTCCGCGAACAGGGCAAGGATCTTGGCGAGACATCCTATGCCAAGTCTATCGCCCAACGGCACGAGGATTGGACGGCGGATCTGCCTGTGGACGAGGATGCGTTGTGGGATTGGCTCGCCACTCTCGACGATGCCAGTCGCCTGGCGCTGCTCGCCCATTGCGTCAGCTATGGCGTCAACGCGCTCTATGAGCGGCTCAATCCCTATAGCGGCAGCGGCGTCTCGCAATCGGGCCTCGACCGCCGCATGGCCGAGGCGGATCGGCTGGCGCGCGCGACGGGCCTCGACATGGTGGAGGTGGGTTTCCGCCCGACCGTTGAGAACTATCTCGGCCGCGTAACGAAGCCGCGCATCCTCGCCGCGGTGCGCGAAGGTGCGGGCGAACGCGCCGCTCAACTCATCGACCATCTGAAGAAAGGCGACATGGCGAAGGAGGCCGAACGTCTGCTCGCCGATAGCGGCTGGCTGCCCGAACCGCTGCGCCTGGTCGAGCAGGACGAGCCGGCGACGAACGGCGAAGGCGACGAGGCGCTGCCAGCCTTCCTCGCCGACGATGACGAACCCTCCGACGACGAGGACGAAGTTCTGCACGTTGTCGCCGCCGAATAGCGCATCGGCGCGGGGCGGCTTCAGTCGTCTCGCGCTGTCCTTCCCAATCCGTTCCTCAGCCCGGCCAACGCGCCGGGCGCTTTCGTGTCAGGAGGCCGTCATGTCCGAAACTTCCGATACCGATGCAAAACCCATCCCGCCGCTCTCGGAGTGGGAAATGCTGTCCGCCTTGCGAATCCAACTTGAGGTAGAGATTTTCCAGACCAACAAGGTGACATTGTTCAGCGCCTTGGAACGCGCGGGCGTCACAAAGATCGTCATCACGTTCGATGGCTATGGCGATTCCGGCCAGATCGAGGATGTCCAGGCCAAGGCCGGCGACGACGACATCACCATGCCCAACGCCATGATCGAGTTTGCAACAACGGTCTGGGGCCAGCCTGAGCCGGAGCGATCTTCCGTCACCGTCGCCACTGCCGTCGAAAGCCTGACCTATGACGCTCTCGAACGTACGCACGGCGGCTGGGAGAACAACGACGGCGCCTATGGCGCTATCATCTTCGACGTCGCGGACTACTCGATCACGCTCGACTACAACGAGCGTTACACTGCGTCCGAAAACTACACGCACAGCTTTTGAGGAGGCCGCGATGGGGCATTGCTATCACCACGCGCTGTCCTCGGCGCGCAAATGGGGTGGCACAGCGGAAGACTATCTGCCGCTGCACCAATGGTTCGACGAGTCGAAGGAAATCACGGCGGACTTCCGGCACCGCGCGCTGCGCCACCATGCGCAGGGCATATTCGAGCTGGAGCGGACCTTCGGCGCTGCCATCACCATCTCGACCGGTCGCGTCGTGCCGGTCCGGCTGATCGGCGAGCAGCATGTGCTGGAGGATCTCGGCTTCATCCCGAGCTTTGCCGATTGGGTACGCTGCATCCGGCCTCAGCCCTGGATGGGTCGCGCCCAGCCCATTCACAAGCTGGTCGATCCCTTCGCGGCGCCGCCTGAGCCCGACCCAAGCCCTCCACCGCAAGCCGCCCTCGATCCGACGGCGGCCTGATCACCGCCATTCACCCAAATCAGCCCGGCCATCGTGCCGGGCGTTTTCGTTCCAGGAGCTTGTCATGGCCGATTATTTCACACATTTCTCGTGTCTGCTCGATGTCGGCACGCCCGACAATGCAGCCCGCGCGCTCGACCTCTACAACAGCCTGTCGGAGGACGGCGTATCGGAGGAGCCGCCTTCAGAAGGCTTCCTTCTGTCGATCCAGCCCGAACATGGCGGCAGCCAACTCTGGATGCG
>CALMZV010000004.1 GCA_937870755.1 uncultured Methylocystaceae bacterium | reverse complement strand
TCGCCGCGATCCTCAAGGAGGTGATGACCAACGAAGCGTCCGTCCTTGTCGACACGGACGCATCGAACAAGGCGGCGGACGCCGATCTCGCGCTTCAGGAGCTGGGCGCCGACTATGCCGGCATCGCCTATGTCACTGCGACGGTGACAGTGTGGGACGCTGATCCGCGCGTTGCCGACGAGAAACTGCGGCTGGTCGAGAAGGTCATCCAGGGCCGCGACTTCACCGCGATGGCGGAAACCATCAACGCGGTGGACGCCTGGCTCGGCAGTCTTCCCGGGCATGTTTACGCCAATGTGCGGCAACCGCCGATCTCCACCCTCAATCTCGCCCACATGATCCCCCTGAGCGCCGTGTGGGCGGGGCCGGAACGGGACGAGCATTTCGCAGCGCCCCCGCTGCTGTTCGGCAAGACCGAAGGCTCGACCCCGTTCCGGTTTTCCCTTCACGTCGGCGACGTCGGCCATACGCTGATCGTCGGCCCGACCGGCGCGGGCAAGTCCGTGCTGCTGGCGCTCATGGCGCTCCAGTTTCGCCGCTATGCCGACGCCCAGGTCTTCGCCTTCGATTTTGGCGGTTCAATCCGGGCGGCGGCCCTCGCCATGGGCGGCGACTGGCACGACCTCGGCGGGGATCTCAGCGATGGCGCCACAACGAGCGTCAGTCTTCAGCCACTGGCTCATATCCACGACGTCTCCGAGCGCGCCTGGGCCGCCGATTGGATCGGCGCCATCCTGACGCGCGAGGCGGTCGCCATCACGCCAGAAGTGAAGGAGCACATCTGGACGGCGCTGACCTCGCTGGCCTCGGCGCCGGTCGAGGAACGCACCGTCACCGGCCTCACCGTTCTGCTCCAGTCCAACGACCTGAAGCAGGCGCTGCGCTCCTATTGCATCGGCGGCCCCTATGGGCGGCTGCTCGACGCCGAACGGGAACATCTCGGCACGGCGACGGTCCAGGCGTTCGAGACGGAAGGGCTGATCGGCACCGGCGCGGCGCCCGCAGTTCTCTCCTATCTCTTTCACCGCATCGAGGACCGCTTCGACGGATCGCCGGCCCTTCTCATCATCGACGAGGGGTGGCTCGCGCTGGACGACGACGGCTTTGCCGGTCAGCTCCGCGAATGGCTGAAGACGCTGCGCAAGAAGAACGCCAGCGTCATCTTCGCCACGCAGAGCCTGTCAGACATCGATGGCTCAGCCATCGCGCCCGCCATCATCGAAAGCTGCCAGACCCGCCTTCTGCTCCCGAACGAGCGCGCCATCGAACCGCAGATCACGGCGATCTATCGGCGCTTCGGCCTCAACGATCGCCAGATCGAGATCATCGCGCGCGCCATGCCCAAGCGCGACTATTACTGCCAGTCCCGGCGCGGCAATCGCCTGTTCGAGCTGGGGCTGTCGGACGTCGCCCTCGCGCTCTGCGCCGCTTCCTCGAAAACCGACCAATCCGCGATCTCGCGGCTGTTCGCCGAGCACGGGCGGGCCGGCTTCCTCGCCGCCTGGCTCCACCACCGCGACGTCGGCTGGGCGGCCGACCTCATTCCGACGCTCACCAAAACGGAGAAACTGCCATGACCTTGCCTCGCTTTCGCGCGGCCCGGCTCTGTGCCGCGCTGCTCGTCGCCCCTGTTGCGTTCGCCCCGATGCTGGCGACGCCAGCCCACGCGCAATGGACCGTGTTCGACCCGTCCAACTATGCGCAGAACGTGCTGACGGCGGCCCGCACGCTCCAGCAGATCAACAATCAGATCACCTCGCTCCAGAACGAGGCTCAGGGACTCATCAACCAGGCCCGCAATCTGGCGAGCCTGCCCTACTCGTCGCTGCAACAGCTCCAGCAGTCGGTGCAGCGCACGCAGCAATTGCTCAACCAGGCGCAGAACATTGCGTACAGCGTCCAGCAGATCGACCAGGCGTTCCAGAGCAAATACGCCAATGTCTCGATGTCGGCGCCGGACCAGCAGCTCGTCGCCGATGCGCGCTCGCGCTGGCAGAACACCGTGGGCGGATTGCAGGATGCCATGCGCGTCCAGGCTGGTGTCGTCGGGAATATCGACACCAACCGCGCCCAGATGTCGGCGCTGGTCGGCGCCAGCCAGTCGGCGACCGGCGCGCTTCAGGCGACGCAGGCCGGCAACCAGCTTCTCGCGCTCCAGGCGCAGCAACTCGCCGACCTCACCGCCGTCGTCACCGCCAACGGCCGGGCTCAGGCTTTGCAATCGGCGGAACAAGCCGCCGCCGCCGAACAAGGCCGCGAACAGCGCCGCCGCTTTCTGACGCCGGGCGCGGGCTACCAGCCCGGCAACGCGCAGATGTTCTACGGAAACAAGTGAGGGCGACGCGATGGACGGCAAGACCCTCGCGCGCATCGGCGCCGTCGTGTTCGTCGCGATCGCGGTTACGGCGACCGCGATCGAGATGACCCGCAAGGGCGACCGGCAGAACAGCCCGGTGACGCAAGCTCACTCCCTCCCGGAGCAAGATCCGCTCGGCGCGGAACTCGCCCGGTGCAGCGGGATGGGCGAAGCCGGAGCGCGTGATCCGTCCTGCCTGAAGACCTGGGCCGAGAACCGGCGGCGCTTCCTCGGTGAACCGGCCCCGACGCCGGCCCCGACCGCGCCAGCGACAATGTTTCCGAGTGCTCCCGCCGATGAGCCCCCGGGAAAGATTCCGCCCACCATCCAGGCAGAGCCCTCCCGGCCAGAGGCTCGCTGATCGTGGGCGGCACCGGCGTCATCGACCATTTCCTCGAGGTCTTCACCCGCTACATCGACGGCGGCTTCGGTCTGCTCGGCGGCGAAGTCGGATTCATCGCCACGACGCTGATCGTCATCGACGTGACGCTCGCCGCGCTGTTCTGGTCGTGGGGCGCCGATGACAACATCATCGCCAGGCTGGTGAAGAAGACGCTGTTCGTCGGCATCTTCGCCTACCTGATCTCCAACTGGAACAATCTCGCCCGTATCGTCTTCGAGAGCTTCGCCGGCCTCGGCCTGAAAGCCTCCGGCACGGGCTTCGCGGTCAGCGATCTGATGCGGCCCGGCAAGGTGGCGCAGACCGGCCTCGACGCCGGCCGGCCGCTGCTCGACTCGATCTCGAACCTGATGGGCTACTGGTCGTTCTTCGAGAACTTCATCCAGATCGCCTGCATGTTCTTCGCCTGGGCGCTGGTGCTGCTCGCCTTCTTCGTCCTCGCGATCCAGCTTTTCGTCACCCTGATCGAGTTCAAGCTGACGACGCTCGCCGGCTTCGTGCTGATCCCGTTCGGCCTGTTCGGCAAATCGGCGTTCATGGCCGAGCGGGTGCTGGGCAATGTCATTTCCAGCGGCATCAAGGTTCTCGTCCTCGCCGTCATCATCGGCATCGGCTCAACGCTCTTCTCCGAGTTCACCGCGGGCTTCGGCGGCGCCACGCCGTCGATCGACGACGCGATGGCGATCGTGCTCGCCGCGCTTTCTCTTCTTGGCCTGGGCATCTTCGGCCCCGGCATCGCCAACGGCCTCGTCTCGGGTGGCCCGCAACTCGGTGCGGGCGCCGCCATCGGAACCGGCCTTGCCGCAGGCGGCATGGTCGCGGCCGGCGCGGCGACCGCTGGCGCCGTCGTCTCCGGTGGCACTGCCCTTGCGGGCGGCGCGGCCGCCGCCGCCCGTGGCGGGGCGACACTCGCAGGCGGCGCGACCAGCGCCTATAGCCTTGGCGCGGCCGGGCAATCCGGCGCGTCCGCCGTCGCCTCTGGTCTCGGCAATGTCGCCAGCACGGGCACGAAGGCCGCCATCTCGCCGCTGAAGCGCGCCGCTGGTCGTGCTGCCGATAGCCTGAAGCAGAGCTACCGGAC
>CALMZV010000003.1 GCA_937870755.1 uncultured Methylocystaceae bacterium | reverse complement strand
CGCTCTTCAAAGTTAGATTCTGTGTTAGACTCTAAGTTAAGGGCGCGATTTTCGCTTTTGTTACCGAAGGATAAGCGGTGTTTGGGTTCCCGATAGCACGAGCCGCCGGTTCCTGATGGCACGATAGTCCGGGTTCCCGATAGCACGAGGCTATCCACAGGTTTTCCACAGGCCGAAACAGGCTCGAAAGCGAGCAGCATCCGGCCGCCGGTTTCGACCTCGGCGAACAGGGTGTAGCCGGGCAGTGGCTGGCGGCGGATAATGTCGCGCAGCTCGAAGGCGAAGCGCTTGAACGGCGACAGACTTCCCGATTTCTGGTGCAGGTGACGGAAGTCGAACCGCCAACCGTTTTTCTGCCGCCCACCATGCTTGCGCACCAGGCGATAGAGCCAGCGATCCAGCCCGCCGGTCAGATTGAAATAGGCCCGGTCGATGGTGAGGATCAGGGCGTCATCCAGAACCGCACTGTAGAACCAGTCGGGCACGATCATCTCGATGCCGTCCGGGCGGCCATTGGCATCGGTCCGCTCATGCCATTCGTTGATCCACGAAAAACGATGTCGCCGTCCATTCGCGCGCTGGCGGATCGAGGTCGCAACCGTGGTCGATTGCAGCCGGTCCAGCGCCGCCTTCAGGCGCTGATAGTCACGCAACGATGTTCCACGCCCCGTGAATGTCAGGATCTCATAGGGCGTTGCCGCCATCAGGCGCGAAGTGCGCAGACCGGCGTCCCGCGCTTCAACAATCTGACTGGCCGCCCAGATCAGAATATCGGCATCCCAGATCGTCGCCATACCGTGATCGGGAACAGCTTCGACACGGATCGAGACGTCACCCAGGGCAAAGTCAATCGGGCGGATACGGTGCGATTTGGAAAGGGAAAAGAAAGGATAGGCCATGAGATCCTGCGCGTCTCGTGGAGCGAATTCACCGGGAAGCGCCCGAAACAGATCGAGTTGTCCGCGTTCCGAGGCGGATGGATGCGGGGGTGCCATCAGGGGGTGACAACCACGTTCAGCGCGTGATGCGCTTGGGCGAGGTGAATGCGGTCGGCGGCAGAGGTTTCGCCGGGAGAACCTGTCCACGCGGGTCCGACGTGGAGGTGACCGATCCGCGCGCAACCCAGGCTGCGAGATCCTCGACCGAATAGACAACGCGGCCGCCGAGCTTGTGATAGGCAGGTCCCGTTCCGTAGGTTCTGTGCTTTTCCAGCGTGCGCGCGGACAGACTGAGGAAATCGGCGGCTTCCTTGGTGCGCAGGTAGCGTGGCGGCAAGGCGGCGAGATCAGGTCGCATGGGGTGGCCTCCGTGGTTGTGCAGGATGCCGCTGACGATCAACGGCATGACATGCGCACGGTGGCGAAGGCGCGGCGGCATGGGGGATGAGGAAGATCGAAGGGGTAAAATCCTCACCCTCGATCAGACGTCAGCGTCAGGGTTTGCGACGATGGCGCAAAAGGTCCTGATAACCGCCGTCGATCAGCGCGGCGGCAGATCGGACAAGGGCGATGACAGAGGCGCGCAAAGCCGATGTCTTCCACGGTTCGGCCCGAACGCGCGCCTCTCCGTAGATGGCGATGGCAATCTCACGATAGGTCGCGTGGTTGGCGTTTCCGTCGGCGGCTTGCATCATCAGGCGGAACCGCCGGCGCTGATACGGCGTCATCCTGGGGTCGCGGCGCGCGGGTTTCCCGGCCAGCATGTGCCAGAGCCTGAGAATGGCTTCGAGCCGATCCGGCAGATTTTCGTCAAGTGGCAGGATGATCGCCGGCTGCGAATTGGCATCGGTGTCGGCGAGGATCAGATATTGAACGCCGTCGCTGGCGTCACAGACACCATATGTCCCCTCTGGTCCGCAGATGGCATCAGCAAAATCGACCGATAAGGCGGACGGAGAAGGCGGAAGAAAATCGGGCGCTGCCCCGAGCATCAGCATGTCCGGATTGGCAACAGGCGACCAGATGACCGGTTGGTCGAGCGCGGAAAAGCCGGGGTCTGCCGGGAAATCGCAACCCCCAGCGATTTTGGACGTCATCCGCAAAGGGAAGATGCCCGGCGCCTTGCGCTACAAGATCATCGAAACTGGCCTGATAGGAGGCGTTACGGCGCAGGCATTCCCAGGCGACGCCCTCAACGGGCAGCGCATCGTAGAATTCATACTGGTCCTGGTCTCGCCAGCGGGATGTATCCGGCTTCATTGCTCCGCTCCTGGTTGAAACTGCACAGGTGGAGCGTGAAAGAATTGCGGCGCCTCTACCGAGATGGAAGCCGGAACGAAGACATGGGGTGATGCTCTCAGGGCATCACTGGTGCGACGGCGGCGAGGTCAGGTCCGATCTGTCGGATGACGCAGCAGCTGACGATAGCCGCTCTGTGTCATCCAGCGCGCGCGTGCCAGATGGCTGTCATGGACCTGCCGGGCGCGTTCAGGTTCCCGAACAGGGTCAATTCCGAACAGCACATTGACGGCTTCGGCCCATTCCGCCCCATCATCGGCGGCATCGAGCAGCCGCATATAGAGCTTGATATGTGCGCGATCATATTCGGTCAGCTCGCCGCTAACAGGTGCAATATCGTCGAAGGGGGGAAGCGGAGATGTCATGTCGCGGGTCGCCACAGAGCACAGGCCGCCGCAGCGGATCGATGATGCCGCCCGCGCCCGTCAGGCGTCATGGATCTGTCGGTGTCTCTTCTCGTCTTCCCCATGAACCAGCAATACTCCTTGCCCGCGATCCGTGGACAGGAGAACAATCCCTGCTGCTTCAAGCGCCCGGCGCACCTGATCCCGCGTTGTCTCATACACCTCGAGCCGGTTCTCGGACTCAAGGCGTTTCAGGGCAGTCAGCGATATTCGGGCCTTGTCAGCGAGCGTCTCCTGCGTCCAACCCAGCAACGCGCGTGCGGCCCGCGACTGTCGAGCGGTGATCATGCATGATCACCTCCCATCGCGACCGGCGCGCATTCCAGAACTACGGCTATTTTAGTCGCCTTCGCCCGATACGCCATACGAAATCGTCGAATCTGGCCAGGGCGTTATCTGCACGGCTGAGCATGCAGCCCGACTGATTCGCCTGTATGCCGCAATTGCAGCACTTGTGCTGGCCGCAACGCCGATCAGCGCAAGATGATCCTCAAACGATTCATAGGAAATGATTTCGATATGTTTGGAGATCATTTTCTTTGCGTTTTGCGCTGGATATGATACCCATCCAGATCAATGCAGAAAAAATGATCCGTAAAGGCATCACATGAAGGCGGAAGCAGAAACACTGGGGCTGATCGGCGACCATTTTCGCCGCGCGCGTCTTGCAGCGGGGCTGACCCAGGAGCAGGTGGCCGATCTTGCGGGCATTTCGCGCCCGCGCTACCGCGACATCGAGACGGGAGCAGCGGCTGCGCGCACCACGACATTGATCAACATTGCCAGGGCGCTTGGGCTGGAAATGATGCTGGTCCCGCAGGCAATGGTGCC
>CALMZV010000002.1 GCA_937870755.1 uncultured Methylocystaceae bacterium | reverse complement strand
GCGTCGCGCCGATCGACTTTTGCGCCGGCAAGATCGCGATCCGGGTCGAGGCCGTCCCCGATCACGGCATGGCGACCATCTGGGACGCCGACATCCTGATCTGGGCCGCGAGCCAGATCGTCGAGGCCCGCGACGCCGGGCTTCGCACGTCGCGCCTGATGGCGGCCACCCCGTATGAAATCCTCCGGTTCATCGGCCGCGGCACGAGCTTGCGCGATTATCAGCGCCTGAAGGCGGCGCTCGATCGGCTCCAGTCCACCACGATTTCGACCACGATCCGCCAGCCCACCGAGGGCCGTCGGCATCGCTTCTCGTGGATCAACGAGTGGAAGGAGCGCACCGACCGCAACGGTCGGCCCGACGGGATCGAACTGATCGTGCCCGACTGGTTCTACCAGGCCGTGCTCGACGACGCGCTCGTGCTGACCATCGACCGCGCATATTTCGATCTCACCGGCGGCCTCGATCGCTGGCTCTACCGCATCGTGCGCAAGCATGGCGGCCGACAGCGCAATGGTTGGCGTTTCGACTTCCGTCACCTCCACCAGAAGTCCGGCGCATTATCGCCCTTCAAACGCTTCGCCTTCGAGCTGCGCGACATCATTCGACGCCAGCCTCTGCCCGGCTACACGCTGTTTCTCGAGGTTGAGTTCGGCGGACGGATGCTGCTCGCCTTCGAGCCGGTTCCGGTCTGTGGACAGGCTGTGGATAGCGTCGTGCCATCGGGAACCGGCAGGCGCGTGCTATCGGGAACCATCCCCTCGTGCCATCGGGAACCAAAACCGAATGTAACCCTCGGCACGAAAAACGAAATTCGCTCCCCTAACTTAGAGTCTAACACAGAATCTAACTCTGTAGAGCGCACACGCGAGGTGGAAAACCTCATCCGCGGCGCCGCAAAGGCCCTTCGCGGTGCTCGCAAGCGGCCAACAGCGCCAACTTCCGACGCCCAGATCGCGCCGTTGCTCCCCCTCCTGTTGCCGGGGAGGAAGCCATGATCGTCGCGCTCCTCAACCAGAAGGGCGGCGTCGGCAAGACGACGCTGGCGCTGAACCTCGCAGGTGTTTGGGCGCGGCAGGGCAAGCGCGTCACGCTGATCGACGCAGACCCGCAAGGCTCCGCGCTCGACTGGTCGCAGCAACGTGCCCGCGAGGGCTTGCCACGCCTGTTCGGCGTCGTCGGCCTGGCGCGCGACACGTTACACCGGGAAGCGCCGGAACTGGCGCGCACTGCCGACGTGATCGTGATCGACGGGCCTCCGCGTGTCGCCGCGCTGATGCGCTCGGCGCTGCTCGCCGCCGACCTGGTGCTGATCCCCGTGCAACCGTCACCGCTCGATGGCTGGGCTTCGGCCGAGATGCTGGCGCTTCTTGCGGAAGCGCGCATCTACCGGCCGGACCTCGCCGCCCGCTTCGTGCTGAACCGATGCGGCGCGCGCACCGTGCTCGCCCGCGAAACGGCCGAGACGCTGGCCGATCACGATCCGCCCGTGCTCACCGCCACCATCGGCCAGCGCGTCGCCTTTGCGGTTGCCGCGCAGTCGGGCCGGCTGGTGTCCGAACTGGACGACGACACGCCCGCCGCGCGTGAGATCGCGGTGTTGGCAGCGGCGATCGATGCAGTCGACACCGGAAGGACGACGCCATGAGCGAACGCCCGACCCGTCGCGGCTTCGCTTCACGCCCGGCCGATCCAGAGCGCTGGATCAAGGCCGCAGATAGCGCGGCGCGCGACAGCAATGCCGACGGTTTCACCGCGCGGCTCACCATCGACGTGACGCCGAAGCTGCGCGGCCGGATCAAGATCGCCGCGTTCGGGCGCGGCATCACCGTCGCCGACATGCTGCGCGATCTGCTCGCGCGCGAATTTCCCCCGACTATCGAAGGAGACCACCCATGACCGGCAACGCGGTTCCCCGCGTGCGCGGCGGCCCGGTGCCGATCGCGCAGGCATCCGACAACCTCACCCATGTCGAACTGACCTGGGTGGAAAAAAGAATCGAGAACTGGATCAGGTTCGGCCGCGAAGCGCGCGAAACCATCCTTGATCGCCGCCGCCGTGCGCTGTCGTTCCGGCCCGGCAGCACCTTCGCCCTCGTCCGTTGGGCGTCCAACGACTTCGGCACGATCATCTCGCGCATCGACATCGTGCGCGCCGTCAGGCCGGGTGAAGCCTATCAGACGCTGCCCTTCGTGCGCCCCGGCGGTGACATTCTCCTCAAGATCGAAGGCTGGCCGAAGGTTCAGCAGGTGCTCCGCCATATCGATGCGGTGGAAGCCGCCGGGATCGACCCTTGCGAGGTCGCTGCCGATCACTGGCGCCATGTCGCCAACCGTCTGAGCGCCGGACATGAGCCGCGTCCCTACACGGCCGAGCGCCATCAGGCGTGGCTCAAGCGGCGGGAGATCGAGGGATGACCCGCTTCGGCTATGTCATGGTGACGTATTTCTCGATCATGGGCGTCGCCATCGCGTCGTTCGTTCCGACGCCGCTACGCCTCGTGTGGAACGCCTCGGCCAGCGTGCCAATCGGCCTCTATGACCTCGATCCGCCCCGCCATCTGGCGGTCGGCGATCTGGTCGCTGTCATGCCGGACAAGCCGCTCGCCGATTTCATGGTCGAGCGCGGCTATATCGGGCGCGGCGTGCCGCTGATGAAGCGTGTCGCCGCACTTCCCGGTCAACAGGTCTGCCGCACCGGCGATGCCGTTACAGTTGATACCGTGCCGATCGGCGGCGCGCTCGACCGCGACAGACGTGGCCGTCCGCTGCCGGTCTGGCAGGGCTGCCGCCGCATCGCGGATGGCGACATCTTCCTGATGAACCCGTCCGTCCCCGACAGCCTTGATGGCCGCTATTTCGGCCCGATCCCGGCACGCACCGTCATCGGCAAGGCGACGCCGATCTACACCGACGAGGCCGGCGATGGCCGTTTCGTTTGGCGCGCCCAAACATCAACGACCAGCCACTGACCCGCTTCCCATCGGCGGGAGCGGTGCTCGCCGATGGGTCTTCCAACACCACCGCCAAGGAAACCATCATGCCACAGATCGGTACATTCACGCACGACGACGAGGGCATTGGCTTCGTCGGACATCTGACAACGCTGATGCTGGCTCAGGACATTCTCATCGCCGCGGCAGAGCCGTCCGACGCCGAGAACGCGCCCCAGTATCGCGTTCATATCGTCGATGGCGAGACCGGAGAAGCGGGCGCGGAAATCGGCGCCGGCTGGAAGCGCACCGGCGAACGCGCGGGCGAATACATTGCCGTGGTGATGGACGATCCGGCGCTGCCGCAGCCGATCCGCGCCAACCTGTTCCGCAACGACGATGCGGGCAAGGACTGGTCATTGCACTGGAGCCGTCCCGCCAAGCGCGACGCGAAGGACTGACGCCATGCGCAGCACCATCCTCCTTCTCCTTTCCGGCCTCGCGCTCGCTTGCGCTCAATCCGTGCCGTCGCTCGCCGATCCCGTCGCGACCGCTCGGCCAACGCCGCGCGATCCTTACGCCGATCACATCGCGGAAGCGGCACAGCGCTTCGAGCTTCCGGCGGCATGGATCAAGGCGGTGCTGCGCGCGGAAAGCAATGGCGATCCGCGCGCCGTCTCGCCCAAGGGCGCGATCGGCCTGATGCAGATCATGCCACAGACCTGGGCGGGTCTGCGCGACCGTCACCGTCTCGGTGCGGACCCATACGACCCGCACGACAACATCATCGCCGGCGCGGCCTATATCCGCGAGCTGTTCGACCGCTACGGCTCGCCTGGCTGGATCGCCGCCTACAATGCCGGTCCCGGTCGCTATGAGGCGTCGCTGAGTGGCCGTCCGCTGCCATCCGAAACCCGCGCCTATGTCGCCAATGTAGCACCAGCGCTGGACGGCAACGGAGCGACCAGACCTACCGTCGTGGCGGCAGTCGATCCGCTGGCGTGGACCCGTGCG
The DNA here is from genome assembly GCA_937870755.1 of uncultured Methylocystaceae bacterium. Taxonomy (GTDB): domain Bacteria; phylum Pseudomonadota; class Alphaproteobacteria; order Rhizobiales; family Beijerinckiaceae; genus JAJXWB01. Next base: position 4,777 of record CALMZV010000002.1, on the reverse strand, counting down.
CCGCTGTTCATCGGACAGCCGGATCGCCGCCCCGCTGCCGATCCTGTGCAGGCCGAGCGCTCCTCGACCGATGCGGGACAGACGCCGACGGTGCGCGATGTTTCCGCCATCGTGCCGCAATCCGGCGGCCTGTTCGTCGCCCGCGCTGATACGGGGACGATGCGATGAGCGCCGTGGTTCCCGATCGCACGATAGCGGGCGCTGGCGTATTCCAGAGAGCGCAGAGGTGGGGCACAGGCAACACGACCGAAGGATGGCAGGATAAAAGGCCGCGAGGTGCGGCTTGTGGCGGTCGTGTTGTTTCAAGGGGTTATGGCGCATTTTCGCGAGGTGTGCGGGTTTCCCGCACCTCGCAGCCATGCCGATTTCCATATGATTTCGCGCACTTGGCGCGATGTGCGGGGTCTCGGCCATGACCGACGACACCGAGTTTCGCATCCGGCCCGGCCGCGTTCGCTCCTCCGGCGCACAGCGCGCGCGACCCTTCATCGCGCAGGCGCTCGCCGCCGCGAAGAAGGCCGGCGCCGGCGTTTCACGCTCGGGCCGGATCGTTGCCGGCAACCGCTCACGCTTCGGGCGCGGCCAGCGCGCCAGCATCCAGGCCAATCGTTTCATCACCGCGCGCTCGCGCGGCGCCGTCATCAAGGCGCGCGTGGTGCGCCACAACGCCCGTTCCGCGCCGCTCGCGACCCATCTCAATTACCTGCGCCGCGAGGGCGTCACCCGAGACGGAGAAAAGGCAAGGCTGTTCGGCCCCGGCGGAGACGACGCCGATCCGAAAGCCTTCGCGGAGCGATGTGAGGGAGATCGTCATCACTTCCGGTTCATCGTCTCGCCCGACGACGCGGCGGAGATGGCGGACCTCAAGTCTTTCACACGCGATCTGGTCAGCCAGATGGCAAAGGATCTGGACACACGCCTGGACTGGGTGGCGGTCGATCACTGGAACACCGAGCACCCGCATGTTCACCTGATCGTGCGGGGCGTCCGTGACGACGGGCAGGATCTCGTCATCTCCCGCGACTACATCAAAGACGGAATGCGCGACCGCGCGCGCGATCTCATCACCCAGGAACTCGGCCCCCGCACCGATCTCGACATCCGCCGCACACTGGACCGCCAGGTCGATGCCGAACGCTGGACCCAGCTCGATCGCCAGCTTGTCCGCGATGCGCGCGATACCGGCGTTATCGACCTCGCGCCATGGCCGGGCGAACAACCCGACGTCTATCACGCCCAAAAGGTCGGTCGTCTTCGCAAGCTGGAATCCCTCGGCCTCTCCGACCAGATCGGTCCCGGCCAATGGGTGATCGACGCAAGCGCCGAAGCAACCTTGCGCGAACTCGGCGAGCGTGGCGACATCATCAAGCGCATGCACCGCGCATTGACGGAGCGCGGCATCGAGCGCGGATCGGCGAGCTATGTGCTTGCCGCCGAGTGTCTCGATACACCGATTGTCGGCCGCCTTGTCGATCGTGGTCTCGACGATGAGCTTAAAGGCTCGGCCTATGCCGTGGTCGATGGCGTCGATGGCCGCACGCATCACATCAAGCTGCCCGACCTCGACGCCGCCGGTGACAGCGCACCGGGCTCCATCGTCGAGCTGCGGCGGTTCGATGATGCCAAGGGCGAACGCCGCGTGGCCATCGCCGTCCGCTCCGATCTCGACATCGACCGGCAGGTCACAGCGTCGGGCGCCACCTGGCTCGATCGGCAGAACATCGCCCGCGAACCGGTCGCCCTTTCGGACGGCGGCTTCGGCGCGGAGGTTCGCCATGCGCTCGACCGTCGCGCCGAGCATCTCATCGAACAGGGTCTGGCCGACCGCAACGGTCAGCGCGTCACCTTCGCCCGCAACCTGATCGACACGCTACGCGCCCGCGAACTGGAAGCGCTGGGCGAGAAGCTCGCCGCCGAGACCGGTCAGCCCTTCAATCGCGCAGGCTCTGGCGAATATGTCGCCGGTGCCTATCGCCAGCGCTTCACGCTCGCCTCCGGTCGCTTCGCCATGATTGATGACGGCCTCGGCTTTCAGCTCGTGCCCTGGACGCCCTCCCTCGAAAAGCAACTCGGCCGCCATGTCTCCGGCGTCGCTCGCGACGATCGCGGCATCGACTGGAGCTTTGGCCGCAAACGCGGCCTCGGCCTTTGAACACCCATTGCCCAAAAGGAATTGCCCATGCCCGCCACCAAGATTCTGTGGGGCCAGATCATCACCGTCCTCTCCATCGTCCTCACCTGCATCTGGGGCGCGACCGAATGGGTGGCCTGGCGACTCGCGTTTCAGCCTGAATTGGGCGCGCCATGGTTCCGGCTGTTCGGCTTCCCGATCTACCTGCCGCCCTCCTTCTTCTGGTGGTGGTATGGCTATGACGCCTATGCGCCACAGGTCTTCGTTGAAGGCGCCTATATCGCGGCGTCCGGAGGCTTCATTGCCGTGGCCGTCGCGATTCTCATGTCGGTGTGGCGCGCGCGGGAGGCGAAGAAGGTCGAGACCTACGGTTCAGCCCGCTGGGCCGAGACGGAGGAAGTGAAGGGAGCCGGTCTGCTCGGCCCGGACGGCGTGGTGCTCGGCTGCTATGACAGTCACTATCTTCGCCATGACGGACCGGAGCATGTGCTGTGTTTCGCGCCGACCCGCTCGGGCAAGGGCGTCGGCCTAGTGGTGCCGTCGCTGCTGACCTGGCCGGGTTCGGCGATCGTCCATGACATCAAGGGCGAGAACTGGCAGCTCACCGCCGGATTCCGCGCCCGGCATGGCCGCGTGCTGCTGTTCGATCCGACCAACGCGAAATCCTCAGCCTATAATCCGCTGCTCGAAGTACGACGCGGCGAATGGGAAGTCCGCGACGTCCAGAACATCGCAGACATCCTGGTCGATCCCGAAGGCAGCCTCGAGAAGCGAAATCATTGGGAGAAAACCAGCCATGCGCTGCTGGTCGGCGCGATTTTGCACGTCCTCTATGCCGAAGCGGACAAGACGCTCGCCGGCGTTGCGGCCTTCCTGTCCGACCCGAAGCGCCCAATCGAATCCACGCTCGCGGCGATGATGACGACGGCGCATCTCGGCGAAGCCGGGCCGCATCCGGTGATCGCCTCGGCGGCGCGCGAACTGCTCAACAAGTCGGACAACGAGCGCTCGGGCGTGCTGTCCACGGCCATGTCGTTCCTTGGCCTCTACCGCGATCCCGTGGTCGCCGAGGTGACGCGCCGCTGCGACTGGCGGATCGGCGACATCGTGGGCGGCAAGTATCCGACGACCCTCTACCTCGTCGTGCCGCCGTCCGACATCAACCGCACTAAGCCGCTGATCCGCCTGATCCTCAACCAGGTCGGCCGCCGCCTGACCGAGGATCTCCAGGCGAAAGCCGGCCGTCATCGGCTTCTCCTGATGCTCGACGAGTTTCCCGCGCTCGGACGGCTCGATTTCTTCGAGAGCGCGCTCGCCTTCATGGCGGGCTATGGCCTCAAGAGCTTCCTGATCGCGCAGTCGCTGAACCAGATCGAGAAGGCGTATGGAGCAAACAACTCGATCCTCGACAATTGCCACGTGCGCGTCAGCTTCGCGACCAACGACGAGCGAACGGCCAAGCGCGTGTCGGATGCCCTAGGCACCGCCACCGAGATGAAGGCGATGAAGAACTATGCCGGGCATCGGCTTTCGCCCTGGCTCGGCCATCTGATGGTTTCGCGATCGGAGACCGCCCGGCCGCTGCTCACGCCTGGCGAGGTCATGCAGCTTCCGCCCTCCGACGAAATCGTCATGGTCGCCGGCACCCCGCCGATTCGAGCGAAGAAGGCGCGCTACTACGAGGACGCACGCTTCAAGGAGCGCATCCTGCCACAGCCTTCGCTCACCACTCCGAAGCAAGTTCGGCCGGATGACTGGACCACGCTGCCGTTACCGCCGCGGCCTCAGATCGCCGAGGCCAGCCAGGCGGCATCGACTGCCGATGACGATCCGACCGAATCCGAGCGCCGTCAGCAGCCGGAACTCAACCGGGTGAAGCCGGTCGAGAAGCCGATGCCGATCGACAATCCGTTCGAGATCGACGCAGACCGAGACGAGGCCGAGGATGATGCCGCGCGCAACAGCCGGATGAACAGGCTCATGCAGGGCGTAGCGCGTCAGGTATCGCTCGATCCGGGCGACGGCATGGACCTGTGAGACGGCGATGACGAAATCATCCCGTAAGCAGCGCCTGTCCGTCTATCTCGCTCCGGCCGTCATGAACCGACTGGCCGAGCACGCCGCGCGGCGCGATCATTCGCGATCGCTGGTGGCGGAAGCGGCGATCGAATCCTTCCTCTCGCCCGATGCCGCCGAAAGACAGGAAGCGGCGATCACCAAACGGCTCGACCAGCTCGATCGTCGCATGACGAGGCTGGAGCGCGATGTCGGTATCGCCGTGGAAAGCCTCGCGGTGTTCATCAAATACTGGGTCTCTACGACGCCAACACTGCCGGAGCCCGCTGCGCAAGCTGCCCGCGCGAAGGCGGGGGAACGCTATGACCAGTTCGTCACGGCGCTCGGGCGTCGCCTCGCCAAGGGGCCAAAGCTGCGGCAGGAGATAAGCGAGGATATGAACGACTCGGAGCATCAGGATAGTCGCGCGCGCGGCGGATAATCATGGTCAGACCGCCTGCAAGATCCAGTCGAGACCGCCGTTCTCCTGTATTTGCACGCTACGTTACTACGACACTGAATCCTTGTTGAATCGACCCAAAATCCGGCTCTTTTAATCAACCCCGCAAGGGGAAGGTCTGTCGATCCCCG
>CALMZV010000001.1 GCA_937870755.1 uncultured Methylocystaceae bacterium | reverse complement strand
GAAGCATGTGGGTGCGCTTGGTCATGAAAGCCGCTAGCTCGCCTTCCGGCTCAACAAGCCACTGCATGCAAGACCCCTGAATGACCGTCTGAATCAGGCCAGCGGTATGCTCGGGGGGGCGCGGCCCGGCGGGCAGTCGTGCCTCGATAGCTTTCAGGACCAGCCTGTTCCGCTCCGCCGCAAGGGTGCGAAGCGACGGCTCCTGAATGTCTCCCCACAATAGAAGGAGGTAGCCTTCCGTTCCGACACCGGCACCCATACCGGCGATGAGGTCCTTGAGCATCGCCCATAGCGGATCGAGGCCCTTTTCGGGACTCGCGCCCGCGAAATAGTCGCGCACCTCCTGTGTGGTGCGCTCCATGACCTTTCGATGCAGCGTCGCCTTGTCCTTGAACCGCTGGATCAGCGCAGCCCGCGAGATGCCGACAGCTTCCGCAACATCGGAGAGGGTGAAGGCCGATGGACCTTTCTGAAGAAGGATGCCTAGCGCGGTATCCAGAATGAACTCGTCGCTGTGAAGTTTCGGTCTCGGCATATCTTCTTTTCTACTGAACGCTTCAACGAAGGCTCTACAATAGCCGTCATCCAGCGTGAGATACACGGGGCATGATAGATGCCGTATAAAACACGCGGACGTGCTAAAGCCCAAGGTCGTGCCTTCGCCCGAACTGCCACGACACCGATCCGCCCTGCACGACGCCCATGACCTCGCGGCCGAGCTGACGGTCGATGACAGGTCGCCACGGGACAAGCGTGAACTCATGGCTCTTTTCGACCACGGCGAACTTGCCGCTAGATAGCTGAACGGTGCCGGTGAACTTGCCGCTCACGTTCTCGCCGTCCGTGGCGGCGCGGAACGGCAGCCCTTTGCCCTCGGCCATCTCCGCGCCAACGCGGACAACCTCCCGCTCGCGCAGCGTGGCGAGAAGGTTGCGCCGATAGAAGATGCGGCCGTCCCGCGCTCGGGTGGCGTCGGCCTGTGCAATGTGGTGCTCGCGGCGTTGGTCCATGGCGTCGCGCACCTGTTGGCCGAAGCCGGTCGGCGCAAGGTCGGCCGTCTCGCCATGGATCAATCTCCGGTCCAGCCAGGTCGCGCCATCCGATCCGATCTGCCTTTGCAGATCGACCGGGGAAAGGACGCGCACACTGGCTTGCCGGTCGCGGCCGGCGTCATAGGCGGCGGCGCGGCTGACCAGATCATCGGGGATGCGCCATTGGTCGGCGTCGATCCGCTCGACGATACCGGCCCGGCGCAGCGCCTCCAGCCGGCGCACATGCGCATCGACATAGCCCTCATAGTCGCCGCCGGGAACGCGGCCCTCGAACTTCGCCTGCTCCAGATGGCGGCTCGGCCGATAGATGCCGTCCTCGGCAATGGCCGTGATGGTGCGGTCGGACGGCCGGGCCGTCACCTCGGCCGGGCCGATCTGGACGACGCTGCCGATGCGGGCGTCCTCCAGCCGCTCGGGCGCGATGCCGGCGATGTGGTGGGTGCGGCCGTCGATCCCGTCCACCACAACGGTCAGGTTCTCCCCCAGCTCGTCGGACAGGTGCTTGTCCACGACGCGCCCGACGATGGGCGTCTCGGGTGCTCCGTCATGGATTTGGAAGCTCATGGGATCGCGTTCGCCACCCTGCGGGCCGAGCGCCTTCTGCATGGTGCGGATAATGTCACCACGCTCGCCCAGCTCGCGCAGGGCCGGTTCCATGTCCTTGCTCAATTCCCAAACGGCGGGCGCGTGCTCGGTCGCCAGCCCCATCTTCTCCAGCTTGCCGAGCCTGCGCAGGCGCAGCGTTCGCTCGAACTGCCGCCTCGGCTCTGCCGGTTCATGGCGCAGGTCGAGGAAACGGGCATCGGCTTCCTCGACCATGGCGCGGTCGATGCGGGTGAAACGGTCTTGGTCGATCTCGGCCGACAGCTTGCGGGTCTGCTCGATCTCGGTGACGGGGCCGAGTTCCAGACTGGCAAGCTCGCTGGCGCGCTCGCGCAGGCCGGCGGAAAGGTAGTCGCCGTTGATGACCAGATCCCCGCCCATATCGTCGCGGCCGTTGACGATGACATGCACATGGGGATGGCCGGTGTTGTAGTGGTTGACGGCGACCCAATCCAGTTTCGTGCCGAGGTCGGCTTCCACCTGTTTCATGAAATCGCGGGTGTAGGCCGTGAGGTCCGACAGCTCCGCGCCGTCCTCGGGCGAGACGATGAATCTGAATTGGTGGCGGTCGTCCTTGCCGCGATCAAGGAAGGCGTCGCCATCGGCGCGGTCCTCGGTCGCCGAATAGAGCCGGCCGCGCTCGCCGTCGCGCGAGGTGCCGTCACGCTGGACATAGCGCAGATGCGCGCGGGCACGGCCGCCCTCCCATGCGGCCCGGACGCTGCGCTGCTTGACGATGACGCGGCGGCTGCCCGGCTGGCGATGATGCCAATGGCCGGAGATGTTGCGGGCGCGCACGAAGCTCGCGCCCCGGCCGCGCTTCACGCCCTTGCCGCTGGCGACCACGGCGCGGGAACGGCCCGGCGATGACGGGCGGGCGGATGACGGCATGGAAGGATCGCGGGAGGCTGCCGCCTGATGCTGCCGGGTGATCTTCCTGACCTGCGTGAAAAAGCTCTTGGTCTTACCGGCCTTCGGCGTGTCGGATCGGATGCGGCCGGGCTTTGGTCGGAAGCGATTTTCGTCGTCGGCGCTCAAGGGCGCGACTCCAGCCAAAACCGTCGAAATACGGCCAATCTGCGCCTATGGTGCCGCTCGAAACCCAGCAAAGCCAAGGCTTTGTGCGAAATCGCGGCACGCGGCCCCTCAAAACCATGGTGCCGGAATCGGTCGCCTAACCAGTGTGCAGACAATAACAATTTCCAGAAGCGGCCCGACATGGTGCCGTCTTCTTTAATCTTGCCCTCTTAATCGGGGTCTTGCTTTTCTTCTTCGTCGGCATCGCCGTTTCTCCTCCATACTACTTCCGGACACACTGATCCACGCTGCACGACGATCTCCGCTTGAGCGTTCGAGTCCTGATGCGCCGTGCACTCTTCCGGGCTCATCGACGGGGTTTGCTATCTGCACGTCGGCAGCATTCGAACCGTCGCGGCACATGTCGGCATCGGATTGGCGGGGCAGCATCACAGGCACTCGGGCGTGGTCCGGCGTGCCCCGAAGGGTGTCGGCCACAGGCAAGATATCGTGCTTCCCGTATTCCATGGTCTGCATCAGTCCTCATCCGCTCGCTTGCGGATCTCCTCGTGTTCAGCGCGCCATCAGGGCGCTATTGTCATGTCGCCGGCGGTCATGAATCGGCCCGCGCGACGCGCTTTTCCTTGGCGGCGATCCACCTGGCCGCGTCCTCCTTGGTTGCAGTCGGATCACCCTCGTAGAAAGTGCCGTCGCGCCACATCGCGTGCATGATGACGGCGAGTTTGCGCGCGACGGCGGTCACCGCCTTGCGATGGCACTTCGATTTCGACAGCTTCGTGCCCCAGCTCTTGAGCGCGTCCTTGCCCTTGAACCGCGTCATCATCGAGGACGCTGCTTCGTAAAGCGCGTGGCGCACATCGGGATCGCCGGCCTTGCTGATGCGGCCCTGCGTGTCGATCGACGTGCCTGACTGCCATCGCCGGGATGTCAGACCGAAGTAGGCGGCGACGTCGCGCGAGCGTTTGAAGCGCGCCGGATTGTCGATCGCGGTGCTGTAGGTCAGCGCGGTGATCGGGCCGACGCCGGGGATCGCCATGAACCGCCGGCACAGCTCGTCGGAGAGCGTGATCTGCACTACCAGCTTGTGCAGCTTGAGATATTCCGCCCACAGCGCGGCGCGTGCGCGCAGCATGCAGTCCATCAGCCCGGCGGTCATCGCATCGCTCTCGACCGCCTCGCGAACGGCATGCTCGAAACCACCCCGACCGACCTTGCTCAGCCGGATGCCGAACGCCTTCAGCGAGTGGCGGATGGCGTTTTCGAGGTCGAGGAACTTGCGTTTCAGATTGCGCCGATGGACCAAGAGCAGGCGCATCCGGTAGCTGGTTTCGGTCTTCACATGCGCGGTCCGGAACCAGCCCGTGCGCACGATATGGGCGATACCGAGCGCGTCGGCCGCATCGGTCTTGTTACGCTGGGCGGCCATCGCGGCGCGAACATGGCGCGTTTCCAGACAGATCGCGGGGATGCCGAGGTCTTTGAGACCGGGCTGCAACCAGGGCGACAACGCGCCGGCCTCGTGTCCGACACGGCGCAAACGCGACAGATACGGCGCCAGCGCCGCCGCGATCGACTCGGGATCGGTCGCCACCGAGGAAGTCATTTCGACCGCACCCTTGTCGCTCACAATGCAGATCGCGGTTTCGTCCACCGACACATCCAGTCCTGCAAAATATTCCATCACACGTTTCCTCCGGCTGTTCTTCACAACCGGAACAATACCGCCTTCTTCATCGCCGCCGGACAGGGTTTGAACCGCCGAAACGCCTCCGCGCCGACGTGCCCCGATTACGCCGGCACTCCGCCCTTTCTGTCTTTTCTGCCCCTCCTGCCGGGAATCCTGCCGGGCGCAAA